>SIAR01000036.1 GCA_009691705.1 Phycisphaerales bacterium | reverse complement strand
GGAATCACCATTCCATAATTTGCGCGCTGCCGCGGTCCAACAGTGTTGAAGAGCCGCACGATCACAACGGGTAGCGCGCGCTGATCGTGATACGCCAGCGCGAGAAACTCATCGATCGCCTTCGTGCAGGCATATGACCAACGGCGCGTCGCGGTCGCACCGAGTCGCCAATCATCTCCCTCGGCGAGTGGACGCGTCTGCCCAGAGCCCATCTTGCCATAGACCTCCGAACTGCTCGTGATCAACACGCGCGTCGAATGCTCAGCGCAGGCGGCGAGCACGTTCTCGGTGCCACGCGTGTTGGTGAGGATCGTCGCAATCGGCTGCTCCATCACCAACTTCACGCCGACCGCAGCAGCGAGGTGGTAGACCCGCTCGCTGCCACGCACTGCCTTTGCAACCGCACTCGCATCCAAGACATCCCCGATCTGCAGGTGAAATCGCGCATTTCCGGCCAGTGCGTTCAGATTGCTCGCCACCCCAGTCGACAGGTCGTCAAAGGCAACGACTTCATCGCCGCGCGCGATCAGTGCCTCGCAGAGATGACTGCCAATGAACCCAGCGCCGCCAGTAACCAGTGATCGCAGTGCCATAGTTAATGGCAATAGTAGGGGAGTAGTGATCGCTGGTCACCACTCACCACCGTGCGTTCGCGGCTACCGCACCACCCATCCAACTGCTCCCCTCACAACCACCACAACAAGTGGATACCCCACGAGAAAGATCCCCATCGCGGCGCGTGAAAAGAGCCGCTCAGGACTCCACGCCGCGGCGATCACCACCACCGCAAGCACCGCGCCGATGAGAGCATTCACCAGCGCCGCTCGAGCGCTCGCACCGTTCCAACGCCACGAACTTTCATACATCCCGCGCAGGGCATTCGTTGCAACGCAACACGCCAGCGCTACAGGCAGCGACCACGCCACTGAATTCGCAAGCTCCGGCGGAATCGCGAAGTCCCACCGCACCAAGTACCCCGCATTCAACACCGCTGCGATCGTCACGACATCGATCACCACTTTTACGAAAGGCGTGAATGCCGCGGCGCGCATGTGGGCGGCGCCGTCCATTCGAATGCAGATACGAAGCAAAGCCGCCACAAGCAACACGAACAGGGCACTCATCGCGACAACAACCGCAACCAACGACGCCACAAGCGTCGCCGCGACCGCCCCGGCGGCTCCTACAACAGCAACCCCCGCAACGATCCACACGGCTCCTCGTTCTGAAACACCCAACGTTACGAGTCGATGTGTCGTGTGATCACGACCGCCCTGCATCGGACTCTGCCCCCTTCGAATACGCGAGAGCGAAACGACGCTCATGTCGAGCAGCGGCACAAAGACGCAGCCCAGGGCGATGAGCAACCCAACGGGCAGTGCCACACTCTTGGCGCAAAGCAGCACAAGCGCCGCGAGCATGAAACCCAGAAAGAGCGATCCAGCATCGCCCATGAACACGCGCGCGCGCGGCAGATTGTGGCCCAAGAATCCCGCAACGCATCCCGCACAAATCACGGCGATCAGCGCGATGTACGGCCACGAACCGGTGGCCACACTCACCGCCGCAACGCCGATCAATCCAATCATCACCGCCGTGCCCGCAACACCATCCATGTTGTCGAGCATGTTCACCGCGTTCATGACAGTCACGATCCAGATCAGTGCGATCACTCCATCGACTGGCGCACTCGCAGTGATCTCGACCCCTCCCGCGATCCACAAGAAGAGACTCGCGCACGCACACTGTGCGGCGAGTTTCGTGCTGGGACGAAAGTGCGCAAGGTCGTCCCACAAGCCAACCGCAGCAGCACTAACCGCTCCGACGATCAACGCGATGACAAGTGAGCCGTCAGCACTTGTCGCATCTCGAAACTCATCGAGCGCCCCGCGGGTCACGGCAAAGGCGAGCAGAAACGCAACGACGATTCCAACTCCGCCAAAGATCGGTGTCGGCAGCGCGTGCCATCGGTCGGCGCGAACGGCGGCAACGAGTCCACGCCGTCGAGCAAGGATGCATACGCAGTGAATGAGTATCCACGAGAGAACAGCACTAAGAACCCAAATTGGTAGTCCAACGAGCGCTCGCTCGATGATCATCGATGCAAAAATCATCGACCCAAAAATCATCTACCCAAGTTACTCAGCGGTTCTTCGGCGACGCCCAGCACGGTGTAACCGCCAGGCAGCCGTTCGAGCACGCGCGAGAAACGCCCACGCATGTTTCCGCGCTGACCACTCAAGGCCTCCCATTCGAGTCGCATGACGAGCACTTCCGTACCGCCCTTGGAGAACATCAAGTCAGCCGTTCCGTTGTTGTCGAAGTCTGCGGCCATGTTGATCGCCCACCCCTGGAGACTGCAAGGCCAAGGCAACTCGTAGCGAACCGTGCCATCCGATCGCATGAACCAAAATTCCTTCTCGCTCTCAGCGTCTTCCCACAGCAAATCGTTGGTGCCGTCGCCGTCAAAATCTTGCGCTGCGACGAGGCGATGATCACTTCCGTGGTCCGCCATGGCGACGATGACCGCGCCCGCATCAATGTTGGGCTCGGGATCGACTCGCACGAGTGTTCCTGCTGCAGTGTCGCGTGCGATCAAATCAGGACTGCCATCGCCAGTCACATCGCTGGTGAAGAATGTCCATTCGCCAGCTGGCATCGTCCAATCGATGCGGTCGGTGAGCGCGCCAGATGCGACCACCCAGAAGACTGCGTCGGTGCCGTTCGCGTGCAAGAAAGCAGGGGCATCAAATCCTGTGACCGACCAATCGCCGATGCCGATGAAACGATCTCCCACCGCGGTTGTTCCGACAGTCACAGTTTCTGTGATGCGGTTTCCGAGTCGAATCCACGCCTTCACCTTGCGCGTGGCAGGATCGCGAAAGAGCACATCGCCCGATCCGTCGCCGTTCACGTCGCCGACTCCAAGCACTTCAAATGATGGGTCGTACGAGCCAAGAAACTCGTAGGACGCCAACCCAGAGTCGTGCAGTCCATCAGTCATGATGATGCCAATACGCGCGGCGGAGCGGTCGATAGATAGCACCGACGCTCGCACTAATCCCCAAGGGCGAGTAACCGGAGTCGCTGGAATCACAGGCATATTTCCGAGGCCGCCAGAACCGAGTCCGGTGGGTGGCGTCACGCCACCCGGAGGTGTCGTCGTTGTTATCGTGCCGGGAGCAAATCCATCAGCGCCTGGCGCTTGCGCGGTCGGAGGCGTGCCGAGTGGGAGCACATCGGGCAACACTTCGCTGCTGTAATCCCACGCGTACATGCGCGTCGCGATGAGTCCTGCCGGATTGCGACTGCCCAACGCCGCCCGAACTCCGTTTGAGCTCACAGTTGTTTGTTCACCGATCGATTGCGATGTGATCGCAGAGGTCGACCAAAGATCAGAGGGTTGAAGAGTCCACACACCGGCGAGGCGAACGAAATCGAAACCCGCCCCAGCGTTGACGAGAGTTGTCTCGTAACCAGGACACCCGACGAGCACTTTCGTACCGGCGTTTGCAAGCGCAAGTGAGAATCCAAAGACGTTGCCACCATTCGGCTCGCGGGCGAAGAGTTCTTCGCCGTCTGACACCCAGTTTCCCGCAGCGAATCGGTACATGTAGACAGATCCGTTGTTGAGAGTCGTGACGCCCTTTGCATCGCGGTCAACACCAGGCGCTCCAATTGCAATGGTGTCGCCTTGCACCGCAACAGCACTACCAAAGCCATCATCGCGTTCGCCGTTGGCCGCGAAGAGCACTGCTTCTGGAGTCGTCGACCAAGTTCCACTCTTGGCGGCGCGGCGATAGACGTGCGCCGATCCGCAGTTCAATCGGTCTTCGATGTCTGCAACCTGCGATCCAACAACCAAGACGTTTCCTTCGAGAGCGAGCTTCGTTCCAAAGTTGTCCTGCCCCACGACAGCTGAGGGAATCAAGAACTGCTTCTGTGGAAAAGTGTTGCCCGATCCCTCAAAGATGTAGACGCCGCCCTGGTTCGCGGCACCGCGAAAGGGAGAGCCAACAGCGATTCGCGTATCGCCTTCTGCAACGACATCAATTGCCACTGCGCCACCGAAGAATCCAATCATCTCTGGATCGCTCGGCCCCAGAATTCTGTTTGCGACGCGCGCTTCAAGGGTGATGTCTCCCCAGAGGTTGTCGACCTGGTTCAGCTGAAAGACATACGCCTTGCCTGCGATCGCGACGGCACCAGTCGAAACGGCTGGTGCGCCAACGACGATCGTGTTGCCACTAACCGCGACCGACCATCCAAAGAGCGAAAGGCCTGCAGGAGTTGCTGCTCCAGCGATAATCGTCGGAGGACAATTGAGTTTCTGAACGTGCATCCAGCCAAGCGCCTCGTCGTATCGATAGATGTGCACCGACCCAACTGCCGCAGCATCTGCAACAGTTGTGTCTGAGGCTCCGATGACGAGCACTGTTCCAGCTTCGTTCATGGCAGCTGCGCTGCCATAGCCGTCTTGGATGACAGTTGGTGAGGCGCGAAGAATGTCGGCGGCAACTTGCCATCCGGCGGGTTCGTCTACCGCCGCGGCGCCAACGCCTCCAGCTGCACCAACTGCCGGTGGCACGCGAACGCGCGCGTCGACTCCGCGTTGTGCTTGTGCGGCGCGTTCAGCGATCAAGAGTGTGGATGGCACCAACAGACCAACCATCAAGAGTGATCGCAGTGCGAGAGTCGCCGGAATCGTGGAGTTCATCATTGTCATTGTGTTACGTCTCTTTGGATGGGCGAGTTCAAGCTGCGTCTTCGTTGTTATAGGCAAGGCGGAAGGCTGGGATGGTCGCTGAGAGAAGAGTTCCTGGACCGAAGGGCACGTTGCAGATTTCAAGCCTACCACCCAATGATTCTGCAGTCGCCGCCGAAAGTCCAACCGCGGCATCCGCACTCGGAACGTGTCGGTGCTCGGTGCCATCCAAGACATGCATTCGAATCAGTGCACCATCAACCCGCACGCAGAGCGCAATCTCGGCCGCGTCGGCACAATTCTCACCATCCGCGCTCGCCAGCGCATACGAATCGATCGCCCGGCGCAGCATCCCGTAGAGAATTGTTCCCACCGGTCCGGCCGCCAATCCCGCAGAATTCGGGTCAATCTCGACACGAATGCGGATTCCTGCGCTATCAACACGGGGCAGCATCGACCGCACAACATCTAAGACTTCAGTGCCAATGGTCGTCACGCCAGCGCGAGTCGAGCGATCGAGACGCAGCGGCGCACAAGTCGCACCAGCGCGGTCATCGTGCGAAGCATCAAGATCAGCGCAACCCCCGTCATCGATCACTCCCTCGCGCGGACCAAGTCGCAACTTTGAAGCCCAGTCGGTCGTTCGGATCGTCTCGGGCTTCGAATCAGGTCGTGTGTCAGATGTACCCATGTTGCCTCCTACCCACACAGTCCGATATGGCGGGCAGAAAGCAAGTCGATTGCCGAAAAAAGAAAACCCCTTAGCGCCGCACCTCAGGCTGGCACGCGCGCATCTGCGGTTAGAGTCTCGATCGCGTTTTTGACGATCGAATCAGGGTTGATCCCCTCAGCTTCCCCCTCGAAATTGATCAACATGCGGTGGCGAAGCCCAGGCAGTGCGCATTTCTGAATGTCCTCGACGTTGACGTGACCCCGTCCTGCAAGCAGCGCATACACCTTGGCCCCAAGCGCAAGCGTCTGGGCCGCCCGTGGGCTCGCGCCAAAGCGCAGATATCGGTTGGTCATCGGCGTCGCAAACGGTCCATGCGGATGGGTCGAGAGCACGAGGCGCACCGCGTAATCCTGCACGTGGGCAGCGATCTTGACGTGCCGCACCAGTTTCTGATGCGAGAGGATCGCCGCCGCGTCCAGCACCCGTTCGATCGCGGGCGTCTCGCCCGCCGTGGTTCTATTCAAAATCTCAGCGAGTTCTTCACGCGTCGAATACCCGACCTCAAGCTTGAAGAAAAACCGATCGAGCTGCGCTTCGGGCAGTGGATAGGTTCCCTCTTGCTCAATTGGATTCTGCGTCGCCATCACCAAGAACGGCTTGTCGAGAATGTGGGTGGTTCCGCCGACGGTCACGCTTCGTTCTTGCATCGCCTCGAGCAACGACGACTGCGTCTTTGGCGTTGCGCGATTGATTTCGTCTGCGAGCAGGATCTGCGTAAAGACTGGTCCCTTGCGAAACTGAAAATCCCGCCCTCCATCGCGTTCAACCACAATAGTTGTGCCAGTGACATCAGCCGGCATCAAGTCTGGAGTGAACTGAATGCGATTGAAGTCGAGCGAGAGTGCTTGCGAAAGTGAACGCACGAGCAAGGTCTTACCCAGCCCTGGCACACCTTCCAGCAGCGCATGTCCATTCGCAAAAAGCGCAACCAGCACGCCATCCACAACATCTTTGTGTCCAACGACTGCCTTCTGAATCTCCTTGCGCACCTTCGCAAAGTCACTCTGAAAACGCGCCGCGTGTTGCTCGATTGTTGCCGATGTTGTTGTCTCGCCCATCGAAGGTGATACTAACGGCACACCAAGCGAGCCACCAAGTCGCGCACCAACGCTCACTTGCTATGCTCGCCCTGCTGGTCGTTATTTACCAGTGCGATACGAGTTGGAGGAATGCGGTGTGATTCCGCAGTGATCGCGTCACCGTAAGCGCAGTGCTGGGCTTGTCCCACACCGCGTAAGCCGGGTCGACCAACTCAAATCGCCTTCGTGCGTCTTGTTGTCGGTTCCCTCCCTTTGGACCCTGCGCGAATCAGGTGCTCCGCAACACAAGGAATTCCATGTCCATTTCGCGATTTACTGTGGGCGCTTCTGCGCTCGTTCTCTCTGTCACTTCGGCCTCACACGCCGCGATCGTTGCCGCGTACTCCGTCGGCACGGGCGCAAACACGGCCGCTGTTCAGATCGATCAAGAGGATGGCGACGGCTACCTCTTCAACGTTGCGTGGGACGCAGCGGGATACACGAGTTGGGATGCGCTGCTCGACATCGACCTCGCACTCAGTGCGCTATCCATCACCTTCGACACCTACTCGTTCGGCACGTTCTTGACTGGCGTCACAATCGACGGAGACACCGATTACGGCACAGGCGATCTTTGGCCGATCGAAAACTATTGGCACTTCTGGCTGCGCGATTCTGGGGCTTGGGAGCAAGCAGCATTTGGCGCAGACGATCGCCTGCTCTTCAACGGAGCTAGCGATGGCTGGACTTTCGGGTCATCGACCGCGCCTCAGAGCGTTCCCGCACCAGGCGCGCTCGTGCTCAGCCTTTTTTCTGTTGCAGTTTCTCGAGCACGCCGTCGATCAATCCGTACTTCAGCATCTCAGGTGAAGTGAGCCAGTTGTTTCGATCGCAATCCTCTGCGATCTTGTCCTTGGTCTGGCCAGTCTGGACGGCGTAGATGTTGTAGAGCTGATCTCGAAGTCGAAGAATGTGTCGTGCTTCGATTTCGAGATCGGTCGCTTGTCCTTCGAGCACACCGCCAAGCAGCGGTTGATGCATCAGGTTTTCTGCGTTTGGAAGGGCGAACCGCCGTCCTTTCGAACCGCAGCAAGCGATCACGCTGCCCATGCTCGCAGCTTGTCCGATGATGTAGGTCGCAACCGGGCAGGGCAGGAATCGAATCGTGTCAACGATTCCAAGTCCCGCTGTCACGCTGCCTCCCGGGCTATTCACATAGATCGAGATCTCACTCTTCGAATCTTCATTGGCAAGAAAGAGAAGTTGTGCGACGATGAGGTTTGCCATCCCATCGGAGACCTGTCCGCCGAGAAAAATGATGCGGTCATTGAGAAGGCGCGAGTAGATGTCGTACGCGCGCTCGCCCCGACCTGTTTTTTCAATCACGATTGGAATGATGCTCATAAGTCAGTCCTTGGAGAGGGTGGGAGTTGGAAATCGATCAATGATCCGATCAATCAGCCCGTAGGTCAACATCTCGGATGCGTTCAGCCAGAGGTCGCGATCGCAATCGAGACCAATTTGTTGGGCGCTCTTGCCGGTCGCAGCGGCATAGAGATCGTTGCATTGTTCTTCGAGACGAAGCATGCGACGCGCTTCGATTTCGAGATCGGTCGCTTGTCCTTCGATCTCATCGAAGTAACGCCCTTGATGCATCAGGTTCCAGGCATGTGGCATCGCGAACCTTTGCCCCTTCGTGCCGCAGCACGCGATCACGCTCATCATGCTCGGCGCTGAACCCACGATGTACGTGGCGACCTGGCACGGGATGATGCGCATCGTGTCGATGATCGCCAGGCCATCGCTCACACTGCCGCCCTGACCGTTGATGTACATGCTGATTGGAGCAGTGGAGTTGTCGTTGGCAAGAAAGAGAAGTTGCGCAACGATCGCATTCGCCATCTCCAACTCGACTTCTCCAGAGCAGAGCACGATGCGATCAGCAAGCAACCGCGAAACAATGTCAAACTCGCGCTCGGAATAGCCCGACGAGTCAATGACATGAGGCACCAACAGAGGTTCGTCTTCCATCAACACCATGCGAGGTCACTTCTTGGTCTTGTCAGGAAACGATGCGACTTCATCAACGAGGCCGTATGCCTTTGCTTGTTGTGCATCGAAGTACTTATCGCGTTCGCCATCCTTTGCAACTTGTTCGAAGGTCTGCTTCGTGTGTCGCGCGATGATCTCGTTCAACAAGCGCTTCGACTTGAGAATCTGCTCGGCTTGAATCTGAATGTCGGTGGTTTGTCCAGTCACGCCGCCGTACGGTTGATGAATCATCACCTTGGCATGCGGCAGAATCGTGCGCTTGCCAGCCTGTCCGGCGCACAGCAGCACAGCACCGCCCGAGTAGGCCCGTCCGATGCAGGTTGTGGCAACTTCACTCGTGATGAACTGCATCGTGTCGTAGATCGCGAGGGTGTCATCCACCGCTCCGCCGGGACTATTGATGTACAGGTTGATGTCTTGCCCGCGCTTCTGGCTCTCGAGGTAGAGCATCTGCATCATCACGCGCGCCGCAGAGGCGTGGTTGATTTCGCCAACGAGAAAGACCACGCGATTTTCGAGCAGCAACTCGTCGATCGTCATCTCGCGAGTGCGTTGGTAACTCGTCGAATTGCGCGGATCGACAGCGGAACGATCAGAGGGGATCTGCATAAGGCGGGCGAGGATAGGGGAAGGATACAAATCAGTTCGGCGAGGTGATCTAGTATGCACGCGTGTCCCCGCACGCACCAGACGCGCACCATCGAATTGTCGTGTTGCATGGAAAGGACTCATTCCTTCGCCTCGAGTGGACCCGTCGACTGCGCGCCGCACTTGAGGCGAAGCATGGCAGAGTGGATGAGTTCTCGTTCGATGGCGCCATCGCAACACTCGCAACCGTGCTCGATGAGTTGCGCTCGTACGGGTTGATGGCATCCCACAAGTTGGTTGTCGTCGACAATGCGGATGCCTTCTTCGCTTCTGAAGAGCGCCGTCGCGCGATGGAGCGCTACGCCGAGGGGCCAATGGCAGAGGCGACGTTGCTGCTGCGAGCGCCGAGTTGGCGTCCTGGCAACTTCGACAAACTCGCCGCAAAGTGCGGTCTCGTGCTCAAGTGCGAATCCCCGGGCGCTGCAGATGCGGTGCGCTGGTGCATAGGGCGGTCGGTGAAAGAGCACAGAATTGTGCTCGATTCTGATGCCGCGACCCTGCTCGTCGATCAAGTTGGCAGCGACTTGGCAAGGCTCGACACCGAACTCGCCAAACTCGCAGTCAGCGCGTTATCGGTGCCGCTCTCGAGCATCACACGGTCGATAGTGATCGACCTGGTGGGGGCGAGTCGTGAGGAGCAAGCTTGGGAGATTCAGGATGCCATCTTGAGCGGCGAACCGGCACGCGCCGCGTCAAAAGTGACTGAGTTACTGCGTGTTTCTCGGGCGCCAGAGGTGATGGTGGCGTGGGCGGCGATCGACCTCATGCGCAAGATTCACGCCGTGGCAGTGCTCTCGATGGATGGCACTTCTGATAGCCAAATCGCCAGAGACCTTCGCCTGTGGGGCGATTCAACTGCGCCGATTCTGCGGGCTGCTCGGGTGATTGGACCGCGGCGAGCGGCGGCCCTTTTGCACGAATCAATCGCCGCCGACTACCGCATGAAGACGGGTGGCGCACCGGACGCCGAGCGCATGTTGGTGGGGCTATCGACGTTACTTTCTAGCGCGATCAACACTAGTTTTTCAGCGCGTTCCTGATTTTTTTTAGTCTGATAACCACTCCAAAAACGCCATATGGCGCAAAAAAAAGCGATATGTGCGGCATTGGCGGGCTATAAACCGCCTTCGTGACTAGACAGGTTTTGACGACTGCCTTACAGTTCCGCCTTCAGTTTTCGCCCCGCAATGGTCGATACTGAAAAATCTGAATCGGCCCTCGTCAACGTGGCGGGGGGTTCCGGCTTCAGATGTCACAAAAGGGTTCACCAATCGCGTCTCGTATCAAGAACGGTGAATTTCAAAACAGGAGCACAGTTACACATGACACTTACTAAGTATGTTGGCATTCTCGCCAGCGGTCTCGCCCTCACCGGTGCGGCATCTGCGCAAGGCAACAACGACGCCATGAGCGAAATGGCTCAAATCAAGGCGGAACTCGCAACTCTCAAGTCCCAGAACGGCGACAAGTGGCTCACCGAAGAGCGCGCCAATGAGATCAAGTCGCTCGTCAAGGATGTCCTCGCGGACTCCGAGACTCGCACAAGCCTTCAGGGCTCGGGCGCGACTTCGGGTTACAACAATGGATTCTTCATCTCAAGCGCTGATGGCAACTTCAAGCTTCAGATGAACGTTTTCGAGCAAGTTCGTTTCACATGGAACCATCAGCCGGAAGACAACGGTGGCAATACCCCTGGCAATCCAGATAACGAATGGGGCGTCGAGAATCGTCGCACTGAGATGACATTCTCGGGCAATGTCGTTGACCCAAGCTGGAACTACATGGTTCGCACGAACTACGGTTCGGCAATCGATCCATACACGCCAACAGCGGGTGTGGTCGCTCTTCAGGACGCCTGGGTTGCGAAGGATTTCGGCAACGGATTAGGCCTCAAGGTCGGTCAGTTCAAGAGTCCATTCATGGCTGAGTCACTTCGCAACGATGGCGCGCAGCTCTCTGCTGAGCGTTCAGTTGTTGATTACTACTTCTCTGGTGGTTATGTGCAGGGTCTTGCGCTGAGCTATTCGTCGGATCAGTTCCGTGCGACTGGTTCATGCAACAACAGCCCACGCGGACAGAACAGCACTTGGACAGATGGCAACTCAAGCATCTCCGTTGCATCTCGTGCCGAGTTCAAGGCAAGTGGCAGCTGGGGTCAGTTTGACACAGAGTCATCGGCAAAGAGCGATGAATCTGGCTTGCTCTTTGGTGCAGCGGTTCAGTACTACAACAACCGTGGCCTGGCCAACAACGGCGCGCCAGGTGCACTTCTCAATTCGGTCGTGTACAACGACACAACGGGAGCGATTGACTGGACTTTTGACGCAACCTTCAAGTCGGGTGGCATGAGCTTCAGTGGAGCCCTCGTTGGTGCGAATTACAGCAACGTCGGAGCTTCCACCAAGTTCAACAGCTACGGTGCAGTTTTTCAGGGTGGCTATCGCTTCACTGACAGCCTCGAAGCCTTCGGTCGCTGGGAGTGGTACAACGTTGCCAACGGCGCGACCAGTCCCGACGGTACGCTCGCCGTCGACGTGAACAACATCCTCACCATCGGTGTGAATGCCTATATGTCGACCAACATCAAGTGGACGACCCAGTTTGGTTTGTCGCTGAGCGATATTGGCTCGGGCGCTGCTGTCGGCGGCGCAGGATGGCGGCCAGACAACAACACTGCTGCCAGCGATCAGTTCAACATCATCTCGCAGCTTCAGGTCAGCTTCTAAGTTGACAGGATCCTGAATGATGTTTGTTGTTGATTGGAGCAATCTCCAGTCAACTTGATAGAGACGCAAGGGGCCGATCCGCAAGGGTCGGCCCTTTTTTATTCGAGTTCAATCCCGTTTCTTTCCCACAACCATTTCACTACTTCGTTACTATTGCCGATGAATGATGGTTCTCACATCCGTTCTTGTCGCGAACTGCGTCCTTTCAAACGCCACTGCGCAATCGACCGCGCCCGATCAGACGAGCCGTCAGATTGACGATATGGCGCGGCGGCTAGAAACGCTCGAGAAACGCAACGCAGACTTGCAATCACAAGTCGTCGACCTCAAAGCGCAGAGTGGCGATCAATGGCTCACTGAAGAACGCGCCGCTGAGATTCGCGCAGTTGTGCAAGATGTCTTGTCAGACAGCGCCACGCGAACATCTCTGCAATCGACCGGTGCGACTGCTGGATGGGACAACGGGTTTTTCATCGCGAGCCCCGACAATCGTTTTCGGCTCGAAGTTGGCGGACTCGTGCAGGCACGCTGGGTGTGGAGTGCACAACGCGCGCCGTTCGTTGCGCCTGCGGGCCTGGGCGCTCCGATCAAATACGACCAAGTGGCCAATCGCACTGGCTTTGATGTTCACAACGTAGAACTTTGGGCGCAGGGCCATGTGATTTCTCCAGACATCACATACATGATCAAAGGGATCTTTCAGCAGAACCAGGATGTCGGCGTCGAGATTGGTAATCTAAACGCATCACCGAATCCACATAATTTCATCGGTTCGCAGGGGTCCGGCGGCATTCAATTGTTGGATGCCTGGGTGCGCGTCAACCTTACCGACGACTGGTCGGTGCGCATGGGTCAGTTTCGTGCGCCCTTTGGTCGTGAGTTCCTGATTCTTGAGCAGTATCAAATGGCAGTGGATCGCTCACTTGTGTCGCTGCACTATGGCATGGGATACACGCAGGGAATCGAACTCGAGTACCTCTCGAATGAGGCGCGCTGGCGCTTCTCGGTGAATGACGGCGGCACAGACAACATCGCGGGCCCGGCGCAGGTGGTCGGCTCGCAGCCTCTCAATTCGCCCTGGGATGCGCAGACGGTAAGTTGGGGATTGACGACGCGATTTGACTGGAAGGGTTCCGGCGGCTGGGCGCAGTTCGACCAGTTCACGAGTCCAGACGGAAGTGAACCAGGATGGCTCTGGGGAGTTGCGATGAACGCGCAAGTGACGAAGCCTAATG
>SIAR01000014.1 GCA_009691705.1 Phycisphaerales bacterium | reverse complement strand
CTTGTGCTCGAACTCCTTCTGCTTGGCAGCAGCAGCAGCGCGGGCAGCCTCGGCCATTTCGATCTCGTGCAGAATCTTGGCGTCGCGCTCTTCGAGACCCTTGAAGATCTTTGGCCAAACGACAGTCCCAAGCACGACAAAGACAATGAGAGACACCACCACTGTCGTAATGAACGGCAGGAATTGGAACGCAAGCGGATCAGATGATGCAAGCAACATGAGAGATTCTCCTCATCGACACCACGCCGAGGCGTGGACGCCGAAGACACCACAGAGCCGAATCACTTGAAGTTCAAGAATCCAGCAACAACTGCGAAGAGTGCCACACCTTCGACGAGTGCGGCCGTGAGAATCATGTTGATGAAAATCTTCTGCGCCATCTCTGGTTGACGAGCGATCGACTCGACAGCGCTTCCGCCAATGCGACCGATGCCGATTCCAGCACCAACCGTGGCGAGTCCGCAGGCGAGACCTGCACCAAGTCCGCGACCACTGGCAAGCGCTTCGGTCGCCGCGTGGGCGTCCTGCGCAGATGCGACTGTGGTCAAGGCGAGTCCGGCAACTAAACCGAGAGTGAGATGAGCGAGCTTCATTTGTATCGAGTCTCCGTGAATCTGGCAGTGATCTTGGGGGCGAACATCGCCCTCAAGGGTTGGGCAATATAGCGAATTTTCTAATGTGCGGCGACCGTTGCATGCGCGCGGGTTTCACCGTGCGAATCACCATGACCAGCGCCTTCTCCTTGCCCCTCTGGGTGCTCCTCGTGCGCCATCAGGCTGATGAAGACTGCCGTCAAGAACATAAAGATGAAGGCTTGGAGCAGCGCCACAAAAACTTCGAGGAAGGTGATGAGGATTGCACCAATTCCGCTCACGATCGTGATGCCGCCTACAGCCCATGAACTCAGTCCTGCCTGGGCTGCCGTCGCTCCGAACATCGTGAGGGTCAGCAAGAGCATGTGCCCGGCGACCATGTTGGCGAAGAGCCGAATTGCGAGTGCTGCAGGTTTGACGAAAATGCCGCCAAGTTCGACCACAAAGATGATCGGGATCACCAACCAAAGAAAAATTGACCCACGCACGAGCTCGCGACCGCCGCAGAGATGCTCGAGCCACCCACCGATGCCGAGTTCGCGGAATGCCTGCGCTTGAATCACAATAAACGAGATCAGTGCGAGCGCACCAGTCACCGAAATGCTCGCCGTTGTTGCTCCCCCGAACACGGCGGAAGTGCTCTGCGCGGAGATGTCAAACTTCATTCCAATGAGTGCGTAGGTCGCCTCTTGAATCTCGACGAATGGGATCAATCCGATGATATTCAGCATCAAAATGAAGAAAAATAGCGAGAGGAGGTAGGACAGGTACCGCTTGGTGAGTCGCTCGCCCATCACCGGCACGAGCAGGTCGTTGCGCAGATAGAGCACCATCACTTCAGTGACAGCGGCGAGTTTTCCATTGGGGAGATAGCGGCGATTTCCCATTTCGGCTGGGCCAGTTGCGACGGCATTTCCCACGCGCCAGAGCAGAATGATCAGCACGATTGCTGCGACGACGAGCGTGACCATGCTCAGCATGATGTATGGGTCGTCCATCACTGGCTTGTCCAAAATGTGCGCCAACGGATCTGAACTTCTGGCAATCAAGAGTGACATTCGACGCGCACCTCATGTCGGAAGTCATCAAGTCTCTCGCCGCCGACATCGGCGAGGACCAAGCTTATGAGCCTGTGGATCTTTTCAAACCTGATGCGATCATGCCGACTTCGCTCAACACCGCTGCGAAGTAGCACGCTCCCACCGCCGCAACAAACTGACGAGCGTCACATGGGGCGAGGGAGTATATCGCCAGTGATGCGATGGGGGTCAGCAGCAGACGAATGACCGTCCCGGTAAGCCAAATACTGATCCAGTCGATGGCTGGGCGTAGCTTCCAGGGTGCGACAATCAGCCATCCCAAGAGGGAAACTGGCAGGACTGCGAGTGCCGCGCGTACGGAGAGCGGCCATCCCTCCCAACCGAACAGTGGTGCGAGGAATCCCCACAAAATTGCGGTCGCCCCACCGCCCGCGACGACTGCAAACATGACGGCGACCCAACGCACTTCCAGTGGAGGTCCAAAGTCGATCTTCGAATTGGACGGGGGGTCAGCGGTCACTTGCTTTCTCAGGATCATTCTTGCATTCCGCAAGAGGTTGGGGAGGTTGCCGCCCCGAAGCGCGCTCGAGTGCGTCGAGTGCCGAATTGAGTTTGAGTGCGCCGCGAATGAGTGTGTAGGTGGCGATCAGGAATCCAGCGCCAGTTCCGATGAGTGCACCCAAGGTGTCATTGCCAAACCAAAGGCCGATCCCCCAACCTAGAAAGGCCCCGGCGAGCATCTCCGTGACGAATTGCCAAGCAAGCCCCATCATCTTCCAACCGATGCGCATTTGCGCTTCATCGTTGGTCGTCTGTCCGCTCTTGGGTCGGGGCGTTCCAGTGGGCAGATTAAGAGGTGACACGGGGGCATACTATGATTCTCACCCACCATGACGATCCGCGACGATGAAATTGTTGATGTCACCCCGACCAAGTTGACGCTCAGCGAAAACTTGTTTGTGCCAAACATCATCAAGGGTCTTGGCACAACGTTGCGTCACTTCATCGAAAATGTCGGGCGCGACGGCACCAACAAGAAGAACCTGTGGGTCGTGCAGTATCCAGAACAGAAGCGCGACGACAGGCCGGTCGAAGATGGTGGGCAGTTTCGCCCGACTTTTCGCGGAGTCCACCGACTGAACAAAGATGAGGATGGACGCGTGCGCTGTGTGGCGTGCTTCATGTGCGCGACGGCGTGTCCCGCCAATTGCATTCACATCGTCGCTGAAGAAAGCCCCTGGGCTGACCGCGAAAAATACCCAAAGCAATTCGACATTGACGAATTGCGCTGCATTTACTGCGGAATGTGCGAAGAGGCGTGCCCAGTCGACGCGATCGAACTCACTCCCCATTACGAACTCACCGGACTGACCCGCGCGGAACTCATCTTTGACAAGGCGAAGCTGCTCGAAGTTTTCGATCAGACCATCGCCGAAAAACCGATGTGAGTTGGCGCCAGGGGAGCGTCACTTGCCGACCTGTGTCACTTGCCGACCTGCGTCACTTGCCGACCTGTGTCACTTGCCGACCTGTATCACTTGCCGAATAGTCCCTTGATCTTGTCAATCGTGCCGCCGATGTCGCGGATTCCTTTTTCAATGTGCTTTGCGTCGAGCGATGAGGCGTCAAAGACCAACTTGACGTTGCTCGCCAGCGGCACCTTTTTACCGTTGACTTCTCCAAGTGGACCGCTCAAAGTGATGTCTGCTTGCACCAGTTCTCCGGGATCGATGGGCAAGGCTGCAATCGCTTCGCTCAGTTGGGTCATTGTTCCTGATAACCCACCCGCTGCACCGCCGACGCTGCGCGCGAGTGATGCAAGTGGATATCGACAGGTGATCGCGTTTGCGTATGGAGGCGTGTGCGTGAGGTCGATGTCGCCTGAGAGTTTCAACGTTTGCTGCCACTGGTCGCCGAATTTTCCAGCGCGAACGATGAAGTCTGCATACTTCAGTTGACCTGCGCGCACCGTGATGACGAGCGGCTGAACCTGGGCGGGAATCGTTTCAGACTTGCATTGTTGGGCGAGCAGCAGCACCCCAAGCACCTGATTGCTTCGCACGATCTGAACATCACCAACCTGTATGCGCGCGTCGAGATCAAGCGTGGCCAACTTGCCATCAAGTGGATAAGAAACCTGCGAAACGCTCAGCACGATTGGCGGCGCAGAATGGATGTCCGCGAGCACTGGATTGAGTGGTTCAAGAAGTCGTCGCTGCAACACGGGATTGATCGTGAAGGTGACGCGCAGTGGAATCGCAGCGGTCACGATTGCCTTCCCGTTCGAAATCAACACGCTCGGCGCATCGACATCGAGAAACTGACTCGTGAGTGTCGCGGCGATGCGGGTGTCTTGCGCTCCTGCCGCGTTTGTCACTAGGGTCGTGTCCACAGTTGCATCAAGTGTTGGACCGAGCGCCTCCACCATTTGTCCACCCTGACCTGCCATTGCGTCGACGAGTGCGGTTGTGACGCCGCGCGCTTGCGCATGGACCGTCCACGCCGCCGCGAGTGGATCAAACTCCCCTGCCGAATTCACCAGGCGTACGCCAGATGCGTTTGCCGCGAATGTGCCGCCGTGTGGTCCGCCGCTGGCGATTGTGAGTGCGATCGAGTCGGCGAGCCGTGGCGACTGCACGCTCACCGATGTTGCGCCGATCGACACCGGTGGCTTTCCCTTGGGCTGAACATCGAGCGCGTCGAGCGTGAGCGTGGCGTCGACTGCGGCAGAGGCGATTCCACTAGATGAAAGCGCGAGCGACTTGATCGCCAGCGTCGTCTTGACCTCGCCCACCCGCGTGAGCGCCGACGCGGCATCGCTTGCGCCACTTGACCAATCCCACAGCGCGAGCACGAGTGGTCCAGGGGCTTGCAGGCGCACTGCGCTGTCGTGAAGTGTCAATGGTGCATCGGCTGCACCAAACAAGGATCGCAAATTCCCTTTGGCTTCAATGGTGATCGCGAGTGCCGATGGAGCTGCCTTGCCCACTGCGAAATTGCCAGTGACTGAGCCCATCGCGTGTTCGGCGAGATGCGGACTACTCACTTGCACCTTGATCTGCTCGAATGCAATTGGATCGCGACCCGGCGCGGTAAATGAACCAGGCTCGATCACTGCACTCATGACCACCGCGGCATCGTCAGCATTTCCAGTCCAGCGGAGACTCTCGATTGCGAGTGATCCGATGAGCGATGATCCTTCACTATTGGCGATGAGCGCGGCGGGAAGATCAAACGTTGCGGTGGTGGCTGCGAGAACGATCGCAGTTGCTGAACGGTTTCCGCTCGTATTGAGCGTCAACCGCGGTAGCGCGACCTTCGCGGTGAATGCATCGGATGCCCCAGCGCGGTTGAGCGATGCTTGCACTCTGCCCGGTCCTGCCAGCATGACCGATGCTGCTTTGGCATCGACCATCTGCACCAGCGTCTCGCCAGATTCGACCGTGAGGTCGAGCGTGGACTGCCAAGAATCGACGGCGAAATCGTTCATCGCGAAAGTCGCGGCGAGCCCACCGGCTGCCCGACCGCGATCAAGAATCTTTGTGCTCACCGCCGCCTGAATGCCGCCAAGCGTGCCATCTGCGCGCGATTTTAGCGTCACGCCGATTGAGACATCGTGCAGTTGCGCTGCGCGGGTCAATCCTGGGGCGCGCGCTATCTCGACCAGCGGTGATGTCAGGGCAATCTTGCTCTGTTCAGGAAGCGTGTGGCCAGCGTTGATGGCATCCCACTTCACTGTGAGAGGATCGACGCGCACCGCGAGCGCCAGTGGTGATGCGAGCGCCACCGTCTCTGGCAGGTACTTCTGCGCCAGTGCTGGCGAGACGAGCAGCGCAATGGTGAATGAATTGGTCGAGAGTGTCTGTTCGTTCCACGCGCCCTTCACTGCAACAGAAGTGTCGCTGAACTGAAGCGCGGCAGAGGCAGTGCCGGCAATCGCCGTCGCGTCGAAGTCGACCCGTCCGGCGAGCGTCGAGAGAGCGCACTCGGCAAGCGCAGTGCGCGTCGCGGGTGCGAGCCACTGCGCATCGGCGAGGGGAAGTGCTCCGAGGGTGATCGATCCCTTTGCGGCAGCTGACTTGGGGGCGAATCCATCGGGACCGACGAGACTGCTGAAGACTTGGTCGACTGCTATAGACGCTCCGTCCACCGAACTCGTCAGCGAAACCGCAACCCCGCTCGTGAAATCGCCGCTCTGCAGACGAAGGTGGGTCGCGCCGATGGCGCACTTCATCGGCGGCTGCGCATCTGCCGTCGCAAGCGTGATATTCATCGGTGAAATGGTGAGATCGAGTTCGCCCCGCACCTGCTTCCAGCGTGTGGAATCTTTCCGCAGTCCTAGCGGAACTGTGACCTGCGTTGCTGTCAGCCCGATCGTCGTTGGGGCGACCGCGCGCGCCGCCGCAGGCATGAGCGCGGGATCGATCATTGCGCGCAGTTCGAGCGCACTGAGCGTGAGCAGGCTTCCTGTTGAATCGAGTTCTCCGCGCACCTGCAGTTGCAACGCAGTCGACTTGATTTCAATCTGGCCAGTTCTTCCCGCCAGTGACGCACTCATGCTGAGGGAGGCTCCGATGTCACGCAGCGCGTTCACTTGAGCAGGCAACCAACGGGCGAGCGCTGATGTCGGGAGCGCGTCGATGGCGACTGTTCCGCTGTAAGAACTCTCAGCTGGTTCGAGCGGACTCTTCGCAACAACATCAATCACGACCTTTGCCGATTCTCCAGTGGGCACTTGAATCGTCGTCGTGCCCTCGACCGAGAGTTCGCTCGCGAGTCTCTGCGCTGTGATTTTCAACGAGAGCGCGGGTACCTCGAAGGCGTTTGCGGTGCTCGGCAAGGCGAACTCTGTCGCTTGCAAGTCGAGGTCGATCGCTGCATCTGTGAAGTTGATCGATCCATCATCAGCCAAGAGATGGTCGAGCGCGCCGCGAATCGAGAACGAACCACGCTTCTCTCCTACCTGGGTCGTTGCGGCGAAATCGGCACGAATCCCGCTGTTTTCGACCGCGCAGGTGCCCTTGAGATCGCGCAGCGCATCGACTCTTCCAGACTCTGAACTCGTGGCGGTCACGGTGAGGCCGGTGATCTCAACCACGAGCCCCTCGAGCGTCTTGGCGAGCGATTGCGAATGAGCCGCGGCGGCACTGGGCTTTGTCGCAGGCGGCTCTGGAACAGTCGCAGCAGTGCCACGAGGCACGAACAATTCTGCCACCGAAAGCGATCCATCAGGACGGTAAATCGTGGTAATCGCACCACCGAGGGTAATACGAGGCCCTTCAGATTGGCGCGCGAGTGCCAGCACCCCGTTGGCGGCAGTGACATCGACAACGATCGAGGCGCCATCCGCCCCAGTCAGTGAAAGCCCACGGATCACTTGCGGACCCGTCCACGAGAGTGCCATGTCTGCGATGGCGACCTTTCCGTGCACATACGGCGCTGCGAAGTGCGCGACGAGATCGCATCCGAGCTTCGAAGAGAGCAGCATCGGGAGCAGCGCAACAACGACTGCGAACCCGAGCGTCACCGCGCCCATGCCGATGGCAACTCTGCGTTTCCACACGCGTCGCCGCCTATCACTGAGCACAGAATCGGATGGTTCTTGCGCTTTCATTCGAGCACCCGAGTCTATGCGCTCATGCATTTGCGACGGGATCAGTCGACGAGCGCCAGTCGTTTTGTCGCAACATTCGTCAACATCCGCTCGAGCGCCAACCGTGCCCCCGCGCGCGCCTTCTCGTGCACGCGAATCTCATTGACGATCTTGCCAGCGACCAACCCATCGAGCACCCATGCGAGATGGGGTTGATCGATTCGATACATCGTTGTGCAAAGGCACTGACAGCCCGAGAGCATCTCAACCGAGACTCCGCGCTCTGCCGCCACACGGGCGAGTCGCGCCACGAGGTGCACTTCGGTGCCCACCGCAAACGCTGACCCGCTCTTTGCTGCGTTGATCGTCTGAATGATGAACTCAGTTGATCCAATTAGATCCGATGCGTCGACGACCTCCTGGCAACACTCTGGATGCACCAGCACTTTCGTGCCATCCTTGCGCTGACGAATGGCGTCGACATGTTCAGCGCGAAAAAGCTTGTGCACACTGCAGTGCCCCGCCCACAGAATCACGTCGACCAGACGGATCACCTCGGCCGATACTCCGCCATGTTCTTTCTTTGGATCCCACACCACAGTTTGCGCCGCCTTCTTTGACTTCTGCGCATCGATTTCAGTGATGATTCCCCGTGCGTGTGCTGTGTTTCGTCCAAGGTGCTGATCGGGCAAGAAGAAGACTTTGATTTTTTCGCCGCGCGCCTTGGGCTGATCGCCTCCCGCGAGCGCCCAATCGAAAACCTGTTTCGCATTCGAACTCGTGCAGCATGCTCCGCCGTTCATCCCAACGAACGCCTTGATCGCGGCGCTCGAGTTGACGTACGTCACTGGGATCACCCGCGACTTCTCGCCACGCACCGCCGCCGTGATGAAACTCCACGCGTCCACTGCGTCTTCGTAAGCCGCCATGTCTGCCATTGAGCATCCTGCCCCCAGATCTGGCAAAATCACTTTGACCTCGGGCTCGGTGAGCACGTCAGCCGTCTCTGCCATGAAATGCACTCCGCAGAAAACGATGAACTCAGTGGCACGCTTTGGGCTTTCTGCTGCCGCAATCTGACTGAGTTTCAGGCTGTCCCCAACAAAATCTGCGTGCTGGATCACCTCATCTTGCTGATAATGATGTCCCAGAATCATCAACCGCTGACCGAGTTCACAGCGGCGCGCTGCGATCAAGCGGGCGAGTTCGGCGGGGCACGCATCGCGGTACTTCTGTGGTATCTCAGGCTGCCAGAGCATGGCTTTGGATGGTAACTCGTGATTTCAAGTGGTTGCGCACGGCATCGCGCGACTTTTTTTGAAACTTTTGGAATTCTCTTTCCAATTGTGGATCGCACATGCGATCATCACGTATCCATTGAGTTCAATAATGATGCACCGAGGCAACATAATTCGTCATTTCTCCGCAGGTCATTTTTCAACCTCGCCCCTGCTCATCGCACTCTGCGCAGCGCCGTGCATTCTGCAGAGTTCGGCGATGGCAATCCCACCGAGCCAGACTGCGAAACTCACCGCAACGGATGGACTCGCGGTTGATCAATTTGGATACGCATCGGCAGTCTCGAATCTGCTGGGCATCGCCGGCGCATCCCCCGACATTGCGATCGTTGGAATCGTCAACGACGATATTGGCACCGCGATCAGCCGCGGATCAGCGAACATCTATAAGTTGAATGCCACCGGAGTCTGGGTCTTTGAAGCGAAACTGACCGCATCGGATGGACTCGGCAACGATTTCTTCGGGGCATCGGTTGCGATTTTTGGCAACACCGCGATGGTGGGCGCTCCCAACGACGACGGCACCTTTGTCGACCAAGGGTCGGCGTACATCTTTCAACGAAGTACAGCTGGGGTGTGGACTCAATCTGCCAAACTGGTTGCGAGCGATCCTGGGGCGAGTGATCTTGTTGGATTCTCGGTCGCACTTACTAGCACCACCGTGGCGACCAGTACCTTTGCAGATCTCGCACTTGCCAGCGCACCGCAAGACACGATCGGCGCGAATGCCGCACAAGGGTCTGCCTATGTGTTCAAGCGCGCCACCGCCGGAACCTGGGCCCAAGAGGCGAAACTCGCGGTCACCGGTACCGATGCCGCCGCAAACGAATTTTTCGGTTCTTCAGTGTCGATCTACGGCGATCGCGCACTCGTGGGAACCGCCGGCGATGACATCAGCGCCATCGCCGACCGCGGTTCGGCCTACACATTCAAGCGTTCTGGGACGGGCGTCTGGACGCAAGAAGCAAAGCTGGTCGCGAGCGACGGAGCAGTTGTCGACTATTTCGGTTTCTCTTGTTGCATATTCAGTAATCACTTGATCATCGGAGCCCCCAACGACGACTTCGGCGCAGTACTCGACCGCGGATCCGCCTACATCTTTCAACTCTCTGGAACTTCAACATGGACCCAAGAGGCGAAGGTCGTGGCGAGCGATGGCATCGCCTCTGACTTCTTTGGAAGCTCAGTCGCGCTGCAAGGCAACTTAGCGGTGGCGACCGCCCCAAACGATGACGGTACCGCGCAGGGTGGCTCGACCTCATACACCAACTTGGGATCCGCCTATCTCTTTGTACAGACTGGCACATCCACTTGGACTCAAGAGCCACGATTCACCTGCGCCGACGGTCAGAGCGAGAAATACTTTGGCGACTCTGTTGGAATCTTCGGCGACTCGGCAATCGTGGGTGCAGACGGCGACGATGTCAGCGGTATGCAAGACAGCGGATCTGCCTACATCTTTCGATTGACCACGCCGGACTGCAACGGGAATGGCATTCCAGATGCTGAAGACATCGCATCGGGTATCGCCAAGGATTGCAACGGAAATGGCGTGCCAGATTCGTGCGATATAGCGGCGGGAGCCATTGACAGCGACGCTGATGGTCGCATTGACTCGTGCGAGCGCGGTTATGGCGACTTTGATCTCAACGGATTCGTCGATGGGCTCGACCTTTCCTACATCCTCTCCGGATGGGGACAGACGAATCCTCCAATCGGCGACGTCGATGGCAATGGATTGATCGACGGTGGAGACTTGACCGCCGTTCTCTCGCGGTGGGGTCCTGTTCCCTGATTCGGTCGCGAAGTAATCGCATTTCTCGCATCTCTATGATTCCGATCCAATGGCTTCCATGGACCGCTCTCTCGTTGTGCGCGCCCCTGCAAAGTTGAACCTGGCGTTGTCGGTCGGTGCACCCTGCGCGACGACGGCAGTGCCGCCGACGATGATGCATCCACTGGCGAGTTGGATGGTGACCGTCAACCTCTTTGACGACCTTCACCTCGAGCGACTTCCCCAAGAGCGCACATCACTCTTCGCAACGATTTGGCATGCCGATGCCCTTCGCCGCACTGCCCTCGACTGGGATCTCTCGAAAGATCTCGTGTACCGCGCGCATGAACGATTGGAGAAGTTCGTAGGCAAGGCGCTTGCGGTCAAGTGCCGGGTTGAGAAACGCATCCCGGTTGGAGGCGGTCTCGGTGGTGGCTCGAGTGATGCGGCAGCGATGCTGCGCGGTCTCAACGAACTCTTCGAACTCAACCTGACCCACACTGACCTTGAACAACTCTCGGCTGAACTCGGCAGCGACATCCCCTTTCTCATTCGGGGCGGTTCTGCGCTCGTGAGCGGACTCGGCGAGCGCATCGAATCACTGCGCGAAACTCCTGCGCTCGATGCGGTGCTTTTCTTTCCAGATGCGCAGTGCCCCACAGGTGCGGTCTATGGCGCATTCGACCATCTCAGCCCGCGCGCTGCGTTGCGCGAGGGGCGGGTGCGTGACCTCGCGGCGAAACTGAAACTTGCCCCGCACGATCCATTCAACGATCTCACTGAGGCGGCGAAGTTGATCGCCCCCGCCGTGGCGGATGACATCGAAGAACTCTGCGATCTATCAGACCTTCCCGTGCATGTTTGCGGCAGCGGGTCGAGCCTTTTTATTGTTTGCAGCGATTCGGAGCATGCCACCGCGCTTGCGGCAACCGCGACTGCCCGACTCGCGATTCCTGCCGTTGTCGTGGCCACTGTTTCACAGGCGTGACCCCCTGCGCGGGGTGATCCTATGATCGCCCTTCCCATGAAACTCCCCCCATCACTCGATGCTGCGAACTGGGATCAGCTCGCACCGCTCTACCGCGAACTGAATGACCGCGCGTTCACCTCGTGCGAAGATCTCGAGAGACTCATTCTCGATCGCAGCGCGCTCGATGCAATTGCTGAAGAGGCGCAGGCGAATCTCTACATCGCGATGACTTGCCATACCGACGACGATGTGCGTCGCACGGCCTACCTCGCGTTTGTGCAAAACGTTGAGCCGCACTTGCGCACGGCTGGTGCCGCACTAGACCGCAAGATTGTGGAGAGTGCGTTCGTCAAGCAACTTGATTCAGCGCGCTACGAGACATACCTGCGCGCGCTGCGGCAGGATGCGAAGTTGTTTCGGGCCCAGAATATTCCGTTGCAGACCGAAGCCACAACCTGCGATCAGGAATACAGCCGACTCTGCGGCGCGATGTCTGTGAACTTTGACGGACGCGAACAGACGATGCCACAAATGGCGCGTTATCTCGAAGTTCCAGACCAAGGGGTGCGCGAGGGTTCTTGGAAAGCTGTCGCCGCGCGCCGACTACGCGACCGCGATGCCATTGACGGCATCTTCGACAATCTGATCAGCATTCGACATCGAATGGCCTTGAACGCCGGGTTCGAGAACTTTCGTGACTTTCAGCATGAACGCATGTTGCGGTTTGACTACCGGCCGGCCGACTGCCAGAGATTTCACGCGGCCGTCGAGGAGACTTGCGTGCCACTAATGCGCGAGTTGCACCGCGAACGCGCCGCGGCGCTAGGCGTTTCAGCAGTGCGACCCTGGGATACCAAGGTCGATCTGCGCGGCCGCGCTGCGCTGCGCCCATTCGCCGACACCACCGAACTCGTCGAACGCACTTCGCGGGCATTCCACCGCCTCGACAGCGATCTGGGCGTGATGTTCGACTCGATGCGCGGAGGTGCCTGCCTCGACCTCGAGACACGCAAGGGCAAGGCGCCCGGCGGCTACCAGTATCAACGGCAGCACTCACGATCGCCGTTCATCTTTATGAACGCCGCAGGATTGCAACGCGATCTCGTGACGATGGTGCACGAGGCTGGTCACGCATTCCATTCGATCTTGAGTAAGCACGACGACCTGTTGGCTTACCGAGGTAGCCCTACTGAATTCGCCGAAGTTGCATCGATGAGCATGGAACTGCTCACATTTCCGCAGCTCGACGAGTTTTATTCCCCTGAGGATGGCGCGCGCGCGCGTCGCGACCTCTTAGAAAATCTTGCGACGCTCTTGCCGTGGGTTGCAACGATCGATGCATTCCAACATTGGATCTACACGAACCCTGGCCACAAGCGCTCCGAGCGAACCGAGTGCTGGATCGATCTCAATCGCAGATTCGGCGGCGACATTGATTGGACCGACCACGAAGATGTGCTCGCCTCACTCTGGCACCGACAATTGCATCTCTTTGGATCGCCCTTCTACTACATCGAGTACGGCATCGCCCAACTAGGCGCGTTGCAGTTGTGGCGACAGTCGCGGCGCGATCCCAAGACGGCAGTGGCGAACTACAAGCGCGCGCTCGCGCTCGGCGGTTCGAAGTCTCTTCCAGAACTCTTCACTTCTGCCGGACTGACGTTTGATTTCGGCGCTGAGACTGTGCGCGGACTCATGGACGAAGTGCAGACAGAACTCGCCACGATTCCTGCCTGATCGTGGCGCTTCAAGTTAGCTTGCGGTGTGTGTGACCTCTCGGCCTCAATCCCCTGTTTGAAGGAGCATTGATTGTGAAAAAGGTTGTCATTCTTGGTGGTGGACAAATTGGACGCATGGTCAGTTTCTTGCTTGGCACCTGCGGCGATTATGAAGTGCAGGTCGGCGATTTGAAGGCCGATGCGGCCCACGCTGCGGTGGCTCTCTTTGGCGGAACTGGTGTGGCCGTCGATCTCTCCAACGCCGCGCAAGTTGCGGCATTCGTCAAGGGTGCGTGGGCGGTGGTCTCATGCGCCCCCTTTCACTGCAATCCGATGATCGCCACCTGCGCGGGCGCTGCTGGCGCGCATTACTTCGACCTCACCGAAGATGTCGCGGTCACGAAGCAAGTCATCGAACTATCCAAGGGATCGCAGACCGCCTTCGTTCCTCAATGCGGACTTGCGCCAGGGTTCATCACGATTGCGGGCAACTATCTCGCCGCTCCATTCACGCAGATCGAGTCGTTGCGACTTCGCGTTGGCGCGTTGCCGCTCAATCCATCCAATCGATTGGGCTACAACCTCACTTGGAGCACCGAGGGCGTGATCAACGAGTACATCATGGACTGCGAAGCGGTGCGCGACGGCGCGCTCGTCTCTTTGCCCGCGCTCGAGAACATTGAAAGGCTCATCATTGACGGAATTGAGTTTGAAGCCTTCAACACTTCGGGCGGCCTGGGCACGCTTGCCGAGAGCTTGCAGGGACGAGTGCGCAATCTCGACTACAAGACAATTCGCTTTCCTGGACATCGCGACCTTGTGAAGTTTCTCTTGCAAGAGTTGCGTTTGCGCGAACATCGCGATGAACTGCGCACGATTCTCGAGCGGGCGATCCAAAGTACCTCTGAAGATCAGGTGGTCGTGTTTGTTAGCGCGACTGGATTGCTCGACGGGCGACTCACTGAACGCATCTACGCAAAGCGCGTTCTCGCGCAGATGATCGGCGGTCATCATTGGACCGCAATCCAAATCACGACCGCGGCAGGCATCACAGCGCTCGTCGATCTCTTCGCACAGGGCAAGACGCCGCAGCGCGGACTCGTGCGCATGGAAGATGTCTCATGGAATGACTTCATCACCAATCGCTTCGGTCGGCTCTACGCCTGACGAAACGCGTGATGAAGCCGATTGCCGCCGCCGTCAACCGCGGCGCACAGTAATCACCACGACTTCGGCGGGGCAGTTCACGCGCAGCGGAAACCATCCTCCAGCACCCGTGGTCACAAAGAGATGGGATGCCCCATCGTGATAGTGACCCGCACGCAGTGCCCTTGAAGTCGCCGCCCGCGGTTGCTCACGACCCTTGCGATTCAGCGCGAATTGACCGCCGTGAGTGTGACCCGCCAGCGTCAGAGGCACGTTGTATTTCGCCGCCTCGCGAAATGCCTTTGGATTGTGGGCGAGCAAGAGATGCGGGATCGATCCATCCTCAACGATCGCGCGAAGTCCCTGCGCGTTTCCCTCGAGCGTGCGCGACCAGTCGATGCCAGCGATGCGCAGTCCGCCACGCGCAGTCAGCATCTCGCCGCGCAAAGTCTTGAGTCCCGAGGATTGCGCGAGTCGCAACACGCGCCGTGCATTGTCGAGCAGGTCGTGATTTCCCAGCACGAAATAGCGCCCCAGCGGAGCGCGCAGCGCACCGAGGGCGGCAAATATCGGCTCACACCCCGCGACATCGAGGTCGACGACATCACCCGTGCACGCAATCAAGTCGGGTGCCTCGCGGCGAAGCAGGTGCACAGCGTCGAGCGCGCGCGGAATTGGCATCAGATCGCCGACGTGCAAATCACTGATGTGCCCAAGTCGAACGCCGTCAAACTTCGCTGGCCAATTGCCGATGCGCACTTCGACCTTGCGCAGTGCGATCTCACTCTGCAAGTGCCGCTTCATCAACGCACCACCGACGATTTTGTCAGGCAAGAGCGTCAGCGCAGCGTGCCGCAACTTCGCGCGCGCGAGTCGACCTGCGCTGTCACTGCGCGCCGCTGACTTGCCGACCGCGAGCAGATTCTTCAGCGTGACTTTGCTGCGTTTGTGATCAGAATTTGATGTTGGCACCGAAGTACAGCCCCTGCACGCCGCCATCGAAGTGGGCGGAGTTGTTGTCAAGCGTGAAGTTTTCGAGGCGGTATCCCAATTCTGCGCCGCAGGTCGCGCTGAACATCAAACTCAATCCCGCCCGCGCGAATGTGAATCCTTGCCCGTTTGTGAAGTTTGAGCCAACTCCGCCGGCCGCTTCGAGGCGGATGCTCTCGACCAGTGGCAGCCGTCCCTTCGTGTCGAAGTCGAGATCGAATCCGCCGCCGATGCCGGGCATGACTGCGCTCAATGCCCACGAATCAGACTGTGCACTAGTGGTGTCATTCACGCTCAGCGACGCGCTGTACCAGCGCACCGATCCAATGGCTTTGAAGCGCAAGTCTGCCTTGTAACCGCCCGTTGCGGTCGTGTTCTTCTGATTCGCAATGGGATCACTCCATGGCGTCTGACGGTCGGCGAATGGCTGCCAGAGTGTGATGTCGAATTCACCGCCCGCGCTTGCGCCCGCGAACTCTGTGGCGAGTTGGTCATCCAGTGCGATGTTGACGGTGCCAAACGTTCCAGTCACTTGGGCGGCAAGCGTGGCCGAAGTTGAAAAGAACCATCCATCAACCATCACCTCATAGAAACCCCCCCAAGACGCAGAGAGTGCGCCATTCAATGTCGCTTCATATCCGTTGAGACCCAGGCCGTCGTCGACGACAAAGTTTCCGCCGCCAAAGTTGGTATCGCCGCGAACGCGTGCCATCCAAAGTGCTGGTCGCAGCGCAAAATGCAGCGCATCAGAGTCGCGCGTTGGATCGATGGGTGTCGCAACGGATGCAGCGACGGGCGCTGCGCTGGCTACGGTTTCGCCTTGACCCCGCGCCGCCGCGGCGATGAGCAGCGATCCCGCAAGCAGGCGCAACGATTTGCGGGTGAAATACACGGCGTGAGCCTACCGCCATCAACACGACCATCCAATGCGATCACGCTTGGCCCCATCGCGTGGGTGCACCCAGCAGCGCTGCGCTTCACATACGCGCGCTCTGGCGGCCCGGGCGGGCAGAATGTGAACAAGGTCGAATCGAAGGCGCAATTGCGCGTCGCGATCTCATCGATCGGCGGGCTCGACCATGCTGCGCGCCTGCGACTTGCGCGGATGGCCGAGTCACATCTCTTTGGCGCAGATGCGAACGATCCGATGTCTGTCGAATCTCTCACGGCCGACATTGGATTCTCGGCCGAAGAGCACCGATCACAGCGTGCAAACCACGATGAGTGCATCGCTCGTTTGCATGAACTGGTCTTGCGCGCATCGGTGCCACCCAAGCGCCGCCGAAAGACCAAGCCAACCCGCGGATCACGGGAGCGCCGGCTCGAAGCGAAGCGAATTCAAGGTGATAAGAAAGATCGTCGCCGCAACATTTAGCACGCTTACTTCAGTCGAACTTCGCCGCTTCCCTTTTCAATCGCACCGATGATCGTCGGCTTCTCGCCAGCGCGCTTCAGGCTCTTCATCATGCGGTCGGCCTGCTCGGGACGGGCGATGATCGTGTAGCCGATACCCATGTTGAAGACGCGAAACATCTCTGCCTCTTCGACGCCGCCATGTTTTTGCAAGAACGGGAAAATCGGATTGGGCGACCACGCTGACTTTTCAATCACCGCGTCAAGTTTCTTTGGCAAGGCGCGGCTCACGTTGCCGGGAAGTCCGCCACCGGTGATGTGTGCCATGCCGCTGATCGCCTTTTTCTTGCGGAACGCACCGACGAGTTTCACGATCGACTTCGCGTAGATGCGGGTTGGTTCGAGCAGGATCTCGCAGAGTGTGCGCTCGCCGAGTTCTGCGTAGGTGGCATTGAGGTCGAGCCCCGCATCGCGCACAATTCTGCGCACGAGGGTGTAGCCGTTGGAATGCACTCCAGAACTCTCGAGACCGATGATGACATCGCCCTTTTTGACGCGGGTCGAATCGATGATGTTGTCGTACTCGACAACCCCGACACAGAATCCCGCAATATCGAAATCTCCCGGCTTATAGATGTCGGGCATCTCGGCGCATTCGCCACCTAGAAGCGCGCATCCAGCGATTTCGCAGCCGCGCGCGACACCTTCGATCATCGCGCTCGTCTCGGCCGGTTGCAACTTCGATAGACCGAGATAGTCAAGAAAGAAGAGTGGTTCAGCGCCTTGCACGATAAGGTCATTCACATTCATCGCGACGCAATCGATCCCGACTGAGTCGTAGACGCGGCGCTCGGCGGCCATCAGAACCTTCGTTCCAACTCCATCGGTGCATGCAACGAGTACGGGTCTGCGGTAGTTGCGTTTGAGACTTTTCTTTGTGAAGTCCAATTGAAACATTCCCGCGAAGGCTCCGTGTCGCCCGAGCACGCGCGAACTGTGCGTGCGCTTCAGCACTGGCTGAATGAGATCAACAACTTCATCTCCGGCATCGATGTTGACACCAGCATCTCGATACGTCAGTCCTTTTGTTACGGGGGTTGAGCTCATTCTGGCATTACACACGATTCCCACCGACTCGGGCGTATGCTCGGCGTCCCATGTCGATTCTCATTGATAGCAATACCCGGGTCATTTGTCAGGGAATCACTGGCGCGGCTGGTGCCTTTCACACCAAGGGCTGTCTCGACTACGGAACGCAAATGGTCGGTGGCACAACTCCCGGCAAGGGTGGTCAGCGCGATTCGAACGGACTGCCGATCTTCGAAACCGTCGCGGATGCGGTACGGGCGACCGGCGCGACTGCGACGATGATTTTTGTTCCGCCTCCATTCGCAGCCGATGCGATCATCGAGGCGGCAGACGCTGGCATCTCACTGATCTGCGCGATCACCGAAGGCATCCCAGTGCAAGACATGATTCGCGTTCGGGCGCAACTCGAGAACTATCCCGGCACGACGTTGGTGGGTCCTAATTGCCCTGGTGTGATCACACCCGGAAAGAAGATTGGCGAGAACAAGTACGAAGGTGGCTGCAAGATCGGCATCATGCCCGGCTATATCCACCTGCACCGCACCGATGCCCCCTCACGCAAAGCTGTTGGAGTTGTCAGTCGCTCAGGCACGCTGACTTACGAGGCTGTCTGGCAGTGCTCGGAACGCGGCATCGGGCAATCGACTTGCGTTGGAATCGGAGGCGATCCCATCAAGGGTCTCGACTTCATCGATGTGCTCGAACTTTTTGCAGCGGATCCCGAAACGAGCGCGATCGTGATGATCGGTGAAATCGGCGGAAGCGCTGAGGCTGATGCGGGTCGTTGGCTGCAGGCCAACACAAAGAAACCTGTGATCGCGTTCATCGCGGGGCGCACTGCTCCTGCGGGTCGCCGCATGGGACACGCCGGTGCGATCGTCGGAGGCGCGCAGGACACTGCCCAGTCAAAGATCGAGTCGCTGCGTGCATGCGGTGTGCATGTCGCCGAGAGTCCAGCCGACATGGGTGCGATGACTGCGACTGCGCTCGGCTTGTAACCACGACGCACTGCCTACCATCGTGGGCATGCTGAGAACGCGCGCCTTTCTAATTGGATTCATCCTCATTGCCACTGTGTCGCTCGCCCGCGCGAGTGACCCGACATCTACCGCCGTCGTCACACCGGGACATCTCTATGACAGGATCGCCGTCATTGGTGCGAGCGTCTCAGATGGATTCGGCGTCTTCATCCGCGACGATGTTGCCGCGGATGATCTCACGGCGGCGAAGAGCGCTGTGCGCCGTGTGCCCTCTGGAGTGAATCTCTCGGATGTGCTGCGCGCATCGGTTCCGACAGCTCCGGGACCGATCATTCACCACTACGCCAGTGGATTCTTCTTCTCGAGTCCGGGCACCGTTGGAAAGAGCGAGATCGACCGCGCGCTGGGGGCAAAGCCGACGCTGGTGCTCGCGGTTGATTTTTTGTTCTGGTACGTCTACGGAACAGTCAACGCCGATGGCGAGATCATGCAGAGCGAAGCAGCGCGCGTTGCGAATCTCGAGATGGGACTCTCACAACTCGACCGAGTGCTTGCGGCGGGAGTACCGCTGATCATTGGCGATCTTCCTGATATGCGCGGTGCGATCGGCAAGATGCTCTCGAAGAATCAGGTGCCCGCGCCAGAGACTCTTGATGCAGTCAACACGCGCATCACTGCCTGGGTGGCGACGCGACCCGCCGTGAAACTGCTGGCGCTGCGCACGCTGCTCACCGCCCTCAAGGCTGGCGGAACTCTCGAAGTCGCAGGACGCGTGTGGGATCCCGCGACACTAGGTGCACTTCTGCAGAACGACCAATTGCATCCAACGTTTTGTGGAACCGTCATCATTGCCGCCGGATTGATCGACCTCGCCCGCACCAACGATGCCTCGGCGCTGCCGCCATTCGTGTTCGAGCCAAGCCTAGTGGCCGCCCGCGCGCTCGAGTCAAAGCAGAGCAAAGCCGCGAGTAAGAAGAAACCGGTCGGTGCTACCGCCGACCCGCCGCCTGCTCAGTGACGCGCTTGAGTTCGGGGGCGAGGCGCGCCCGATCGACTTCTGGTCGCACTGTGCGAACTTGCGTTTCGAACCACTTCAGCACTGCGCGGTCATTGATCGCGGATAGTTGCGGCGTAAACAGATGCCAGAGCATGTCCTGATCAATCAAACTCGGCTTCGCGGCAAATCGATATGCGGCAAGAAACGCGGCGCTCTCGCGCTGACGAAAGAGTGATCCAAGCGCGATCGGGGCACACGCCGCCGCAACCTCCGGCGACTTGTTTGCGGCGATCGACCAGAGTTGCACCGCCAGTCCATCGTCACCAGCGTGCACGACATCGACGAGTGCCCGCGCGTAATCGGCGGGTGCGTTGGAACTCTTCGCTGCCACTAGCGAAGCACGCGCCAACTCTTTGACATCGCTCTCGCCACCCGCGGCATTCACATTGAACGCTGCATCGCGCAGCGGAGTGGGTTGCGTCGGATTCCTAATTACCATGAGTGGATCGCCAATCGTCGTCACTCGCCAGGGCGCATCGAGCGGACCATCGCACCAACGACTCGCGACAAGAAACGGCACGAAACTCGACATGCGCGTTGCCACGACGGACGGAGGCACAAACGCCGCGAGATATGGCTCGTAGACACTGCCTGTATATGCGTAGACCCCATTGTCGAGCCAGCGTCCCCCAACGGTATCGCGACTCTCTGGCGACGTCAGACTCCAGGAGTGAATCAGGTGCAAAGCCATCGGGTGCTGAAGCATCGGCACATCCTCAGGGCGGCTCACCACCGAGTTCCACAGGTGAAAGAAATCCATGTTGCCCATCGTGTTCATGTAGAGCACGTCGGGTTTGAATCCTCCCATCAGCAGATTGAGCCACGAGAACTCAGAGGTTTGAACCCCGGAGTACTCAGTCGTTTCAAATCCATCGGCGGCGAGCATCTTGGCCGCGTCGGTGACTGCGTACCTCGACCAATCGCCATCGGTTTGATAGGTGTTCATCATCCACACCGAACGCGGCGTCAGAAACAGACTGCACATCGCCATGTATGCGCTGCGCGATTCACTTCCAAAGATCCAAGCCGCGACAGCCCAACGGCTGCCATCTGCATTTCTGCAGAGTGCATCGGTGACAGCGATGGGCTCGTCAGGCTTGATTGCTACCCCAGTCGGCGGAGCCCACTGCGCCGTGATGGGAGCAATCACCTTCCCAGGCATTGAACGACAGATCGTGACTGCATCGATCACATCGCCTAGCGCGCTGTACTGCAATCCTGTCGACCGAGCAACGTCTTCGACGTGCGCCGACAACTCTCGCAGTTGCTGCGCGGTCATCGTCGCACTGGGAAGTTCGAATGGTCCATCGATCCAATTCAGTACTTGGCCATGACCAGCAGCAAGTGCGACCGCCGCTGGCCAGGCCGGATCACTCATGTTCGTGAACACGATTCCCATTGGATCGAATCGCACCGATGCGAATGCCTCCGCAGGAGTCGTTGGCTTTGCGTCGCTGTCTGGAACCGTCCACGCGTGTGTCACCGCAGTGCGCGCAGCGGCGCGGCGCTCGTCTTCGGTCGCGGGGAGCGCCCCGATCGAGGTACGGCGGATCACTTTGCTCGGCTTGAATGCCCGCACGAAAAGTGGTGTGTACAGATCATCTTCGATGAGCACGGGCCAGCGGCCGCGCAGTGTCCACTTGCTGACCTCGTCGAGGTAGGTCGCTCCATCTGGTACGAGCACGACCTTGTCGATCACCGTGACCCGCATTTGCACCTGAAACGATCGCACTCCCATGACGACAAACCAGGGATACTGTGCCGATTGCACTCGAGCTGCGCTAGGTGGAGTAGCTGCCTGCGGTGCTGTGGGTGGCGTCGGCGCTTGTCCTAGGGCCGTCGACGCGAGAGACACAATGAACGTTGCGCTCCAAAGAGACTTCATCACGAAACGATACCGCGTGCCGCCGGGTCAGTCTGTGAGTTGATATCCCTTGGCGAGCTCTCGAAACGCTGCTGCGTCACGCGCTGCCCACGCGCCATCCCGTCCGAGTTCATTCGCCACGACTTTCGCAACTTGCTCGGCGACTTCACTCGCCGCCGCCGCGTCGAGCAGCAGTGCCCGCGTGCGGCGAGCGAGCACATCCTCGGTCGATCGAGCCATCTCATGTCGCACGGCGTACGCCGCAACTCCCAGCGCATAGGGCAAACGTGCGTGCATCGAAGCGTTCCAGCCCGACTTTTCGCCGCAGACTGCACGAACTGCCGGCGCATCGCATCCGTAGACCCGCATCCAATCCTCGCTCGGTGTTGCGGCATCGTCGCGCGCAAGCCAGCCATGCACGCGCAGCGATTCAGTCACGCACGGTCGCGGCTCAAGTTGCCCGACATCGATCACACGCGACATCGTGTCTTGCGCCATGCGGCGATAGGTCGTCCACTTGCCGCCCATGATCGAGACCAGTCCACTCGCACTCACGACCACTTTGTGTGATCGCGAGATCGACTTCGTTGGCGAATCCACACCACTCTCATGCACCAGTGGACGCATCCCCGCATAGATCGCGCGCACATCGCCGCGGGCTGGTTCACGCTCGAGATACCTGCCCGCGTTTCGAAGGATGAATTCGATCTCATCAGGCAGAGCGCGCGGCTCTATCTCGGCGCGTTTCATAGGAGTATCAGTGGTTCCAACCACGATGCGCTCATGCCACGGGATCACAAACAGCACCCGTCCATCGTCGGTGTGGGGCACCATGATCGCGCGATCGCTCGGCTGGAGTGCGCGGTCGAACACGAGATGCACTCCCTGCGCTGGCTCGATCATGCGCGGGGTTGTGCCATCATCTAAGACCCGCAACTCGTCCGAGAAAATGCCGCATGCGTTCACTACAACCGTCGCCCGCATCGCCAGCGCTCGACCGCTCTCTACATCGGTCGCGTCGACCCCGCAGACTCTGCCATTGCCATCTTTGCGCAGTGCGTTCACCCGCACTTGATTGATCACGACTGCGCCAAGTTCGGCGGCGGTGCGGGCGAGCGCGAGCGCCATGCGGGCATCGTCGAACTGTCCATCGTGATATTCGACGCTGCCGAGCAGGCCATCCCGGGAAACGCTTGGAATCGCAGCGATCGTTTCATCGAGCGAGAGAAATCGACTCGGGGCCAGATTGCGCTTTCCCGCGAGCACGTCGTACAACTTCAACCCCGCGCCATAAAACGGACCCTCCCACCACGTGTAGCGCGGAACCAAGAAGGCAAGATCGTGCACCAGATGCGGCGCATTTTGGTGCATGAGTCCTCGCTCATGCAGTGCCTCCATCACCAGCGCGATATCAAGTTGCTCGAGGTAGCGCACTCCACCATGCACCAACTTCGTGCTGCGGCTTGATGTGCCCTTGGCAAAGTCGTACGACTCAACGAGGCACGTTGAGTAGCCCCGCGATGCGGCATCGACCGCAACGCCCAGACCCGTGGCCCCACCGCCAACGACCAGCACATCGAACGCCTTGCCATCGGCGCGGGCCAACATCGCATCGCGCGAAAAATCACTCATGAATTCTCCTCCCAACCACATGACCTTTGCACTGCCTTTTTCCAACGCCTGCGAACGACAGTGCGCGCCGCGACACTCATCGCGGGCACAAAGACTCGATCAACGCGCCGCAGTGCTTCGAGTTCGTCGAGCGACTTCCAGACGCCCGTTGCGAGTCCCGCGAAAAACGCGGCTCCAAGCGCCGTTGATTCGAGAATCGCCGGTCGCTCGAGGGGGATCCCCAAGAGATCGGCCTGCAGTTGCATGAGCAGATCGCTTGCGCACGCGCCACCATCGACGCGCATGATCGCTGTTCGGTGACTCTCACTGCGCGCCGCGAAGTCTGCGTTCATCGCCTCGATCACATCGACAACTTGCAACGCCACCCCTTCCAGCGTTGCGCGCGCGATGTGCGCGGCGGTTGATCCGCGCGTCAATCCAAAGATTGCCCCGCGCGCGGATGCATCCCAGTGCGGAGCGCCGAGACCGGTGAAGGCGGGAACAACCACCACACCCCCAGAGTCGACCACCCGGCTCGCAAGTTCGTTCACTTTGGGGGCAGTTGGGATGATGCCGAGTCCATCGCGCAACCACTGCACCGATGCGCCGCCCATGAAGACACTTCCCTCGAGTGCATAGATCGCAGGCGCTCCGGGCAGCCGCCACGCGACGGTGGTGAGCAACCGCGAACGGCTCGCAACGATTTCGGTTCCGGTGTTCGCAAGCAGAAAGCATCCGGTGCCAAAGGTCGTCTTCGCCATCCCAGGTCGCACGCATGATTGACCGAAGAGTGCGCACTGCTGATCGCCTGCGACTCCAGCAATCGCAATGGCACGACCGAACAGCGCTTCGACGCTCTCGCCACAGACTCCACTGCTATCGACAATCGTTGGCAGGATGGCACGGGGAATATCGAACAACTTGAGCAGCCACTCATCCCAGGCGAGCGTTCGCAGATCCATCAACATCGTGCGCGATGCGTTGGACACATCGGTGACATGCGTACGTCCGCCAGTGAGATTCCAAATCAACCACGAGTCAATCGTCCCGGCCGCTAGTTCGCCGCGCGCAGCGCGCGCCCGCCCTTCATCAACGTTGTTGAGAATCCACGCGAGTTTCGACGCACTAAAGTATGGATCGAGCAGCAATCCCGTCTTTGTTGTTACTTCATTTTCAACGCCCGAGTCGCGAAGTTGCGCCATCTGCCCCGCAGTGCGACGATCCTGCCAGACCAGTGCATTGTGGACCGGCTTTCCCGTCGCGCGATCCCACACCACGATGGTTTCGCGCTGATTCGTAATGCCGATGGCGGCGATATCCGTCGCACAGACGCCACTCTCTCGAAGCACGCGTCGCGCCGCGTCGAGTTGTGTCTGCCAAATCTCAGTAGCGTCATGCTCAACCCATCCGGGTTGCGGAAAAATCTGTTTGATTTCACTCTGCGCGACCCCGACCACGCGGGTGCTGCGGTCAATGATCGCCGCCCGCGAACTACTGGTTCCTTGATCGAGCGCGAGTATGAGTGATCGATCCATCGCGACGAACGACTCTACTTGATCCCTGCTCTGCGCAACTGTTCTTCGTTCAGTGTGTTCTTCAACCGCATCAACAACTTGTCGCGGGCTGCATCGCGCGCAAAGGCGTATCTCTCAATCTGCTCGATTTGCGCGCGCTGGCTCATCCACTGCCGCATCGCCTCGCGCTGCGTCTCTGCATCGGCCTCGGCACCATCGGTCACGCCGTTTGCACCTTCACCATTGGGTGCTCTCTTCACTGGATCACTCTTCATATGCTCGATCATCAGCGCAACCGCTGCGTCGCGTTCGTCACCATACTCGCTTCGCGCGATCGAGAGCGCACCACGCTGCGCCTCAGTGAGATCGACGAGCTTGCACGCCCGCGCCAGCGCCTCAGACGCCTGCTCATTCGCCCCCACCGCGCCGAAGTACGCATCGCGCAGAAACTCGCCGCGCACGGGCTTTCGAGCAGATTCTGGCAGCACCGCGATCACCGCATCGAACGCCTCACGTTGTCGAGCGGCCTTCTCGTTCGCTGCCGCAAGACCAGCCGATCGCAGCGCCTCGTCTTGCGCCTGCATCCCTCTCCACACCTCACCCCAGCGCGAAGTGTCCGAAACTTTTGCGTAGTTCGCCCATGCCACCTCATTGAGTCGCCGCATGCGCCACGAATCAACCATCACCGCACGCAGACGTTCGGCGCTCGCCTGCAATCCAGCAAGTTTTGGGGCAAGCGCTTGCGCAACTTTCGCGCAGTCCGCCGGAGACAGTTGCACTCTGGTCGCAGCAAGAATGACATTTGCGTTCTCCTCACCACCTTCGACGTTGTCAAAGAGTGCATCGAGCAGGTTCACCCGTTCGCCGCAGCGCCGTCCAACGCGCAACATTTCGATGACAGCAGCCTGATTCGGTTGCGCCACGACACTCTGCACATCCGCGAAGAGTTGATCTTCAAGCTCGCGCATCTCGCGCTGGGTCGCATTCGCCTTGGCGACCCACTCGGCGACGTCTGCGTCATCGTTGAGAACGTTCACGGCTGGCAACGCGGCGGCGTCTGCGGGTCTCTCAACCACAAACGAGCGCGACATCTCCTCAATCATTGGAGCAATGCGCGTCTCCCACGCTCTCCAATAATCTTCCTTGAGCGAGTCGAGCGTCGCGCGTGGACCAGGCTCCACACCGATTGCACCGCTGATGCGATCCATCCAATCATCGTTCATTCGATTGTCGAACCAAAGCGACAGCCCAGCAGTGCACTGTACTTGAGCCAATTCGCCACCATCTGCCACAACATCGAGCGGACCCGTAACCGCGCCTACCAGATTCACCTGCTCGACTGGCAAGAAGAGATCACTCTCTTCATGGGTCCCGACCTTGTCGAACAGTGCTGGCATGTCCGCCCCGACAACCGACTCGATCGCCCGCAGCGCCGTCTCTGCACACTTTGCCTGCTTCGCTTCAAGCGCCGCTTGTTCATCGACGAGTCCGCTGTAAAAAGTCGCGTCGAAGGCTCCGACTGTCGCGCTCAGCCGCGCCATAAGCCGCTCCTGCACGACAACATGTTCATCGATGAATCGATCGTCCTGCACCTGCCACTGTTGATGGATCGATCGGATCGCTGCCCGCTGATCGGCATTCAGTCGCATCACGCGCAGGGCGGTCGTCGCCTGCAACTCAAAATCGTTCGTGATCGTGGGCGAAATCGTCGGGTAGGCCTGCGCGAGGTAGGTCTTGCGAAATGCCCGGGCAGTCTGCCCATCACGCAACGCCAGCACCGCGCGCACGACCCGAAAGGCGCGCGTCGTACTTTCGCGCGCCGCAGCCCTGGCCTCGACCAGTGGGGCGAGCACTTTGACAAGTGCTTCGTTTAGAGATGCGCGCTGTTCGATGTCAGCGGGGTCATCCGATTCTTCCTCGTTGAAGGCGCCACTCTCCATCAACTTCATCATTTCGACTGGAACCACCAGCGCTTTGGCGAGCGCCTTACGCAGCAGTTTCGTCTGCCGATCGTCGTAATCGCCAAGCGCCACCTCGCACTCGGCGAGCAGAACTGTTCCATTGGCCACATCCTTCCATTGCAAGGCGCGCAAAATGACTGGCACATCGACAATAGGAGCATCCGAAAAACTGCCAAGACTATCGGGGGGCTGCAATCGCTTTCGTTCGCGAGTCGCGCGGGAGCGCTCGACTCCGCTGTGCGCCTCTTTCGGCAACGCACTCTTCACCGCCTCGAAGAGTGTCATTTCATGCTCCTCGCTTTGGGTCATCACCGTGCGGCACGCATCCATGATCTTCTGAGCCTCGACCGGGTCGCGCAGTTGCAATCCAGTATCGGTCAAAGACTCAACGCGCTTCTGCACCGCTGCGATCTTGTTCTCGCGAAGTTCTGCGCTCTTGGCGAGGTACTTCATATGCGCTGTTTCGATTGCGGCGTACCCATCGCGGTACACAACACCGTTGCTCTCGAGCAAATCAGTGAGTTCAACAAGACTAATTAGATCGCTAAACAGCCCCGACGTTCCTTGCCCATTCGCAGACGACGCAACACCAGTCACACACATCAGCAGAGTGATGAGGATGGCTGTGACCGTGCGACTCACATCGCCGATCCCAAGCCCATGACTCTGCGCCATGCGCTGACTTGTCCAAGGTGCATCGCGTTGTGTGCGAGACACATGAAAGCGACGAGGGCTCCGAGCGTTGGCACGCGCTCGGACAACTGTGCGACCGGATTCGCCTTGGCGAAGTGCGCATCATCAACGGTTGGCAGCAGCAGCGCGACCGTCGTCCATCCCGTGGTGAAGTAGTTGACTAGTTCATCTTTCGATGGGTAGTGCCCGGCAGTTGCCACGCATGGTGCGCCATTCTTGAAGAGTGGTTCATACGTGGCGGGAAGCGCATTCGCTTGCGGATGCCCCACGAGTTCGCTGACCCACGGGGCGTAGAGAGCGAGATGTCCTATGCAAAACGCGGGACTATTCAAGTCTGACTTGGGCATCACCGCAAACTGCTCCGCGGGAATCGACTCGAGCAATTTCGCCGCATATCCGAGGCTCATTTTCAAGGCGGGTGCGATCGATGAGCCCACTGCATAGGTCGTTGACGCACATTGCGCTGTGGCATTGGTGGCGTTCGTCAAGGCGGTCATACCTTGAGGATACCCACAGCATCCCACTCAAAGCCCGACGTACTTCGAGTAGATGCGGCGTGCATCACTCGCCTCAGTCGAACCGCGCACGATGGCCCGACCATCCTCAAACACTGTTAGTTCAAAACACCCGCCATCGTGGGTGCGTTCCCCGGGCAATTCGCCACGCAGTCTGCCCATTCCGACGGTGAATGCTCCGTGCCGCACGAGCCGCGCGGCGAGCGCAAACAAGTCGACGCTTGCAGCGGATGCTGGCAAAACTTGCACGGCATTGCGACCACACAGGGTCGTTGTCTGTGATGCGCGCGACCCATCGAGATACTCAAACTTGCGCTGCGCGCACGCAACGCAATCGATAATGCGCGCGGATGCATCGAGCGCGGTCGACCTCACTGCGCCATGCGCGAGATCGAATGAGATTAAATCGCGGTCGTGCGCTTGCGAGACTCCCGCGAGAATGCGCAGGGCCCGACTCATCGCGAATCCTGCGGCGACAGCAACCGCAGGTCCAAAGACTCCCGCCCGGTCGCAGGTCGGCGCACTGCCCGCGCTCGGCGGCTCAGGAAAGAGACAGCGCAAGCACGGGCCGACTCCAGGAAGAATTGCGAAGGTCATCCCCTCATACCCCACCGCACCGCAGTAGACATATGGAATCTCACGCGTGATCGCGAGATCGTTCAGCAGATAGCGCGTCTCAAAGTTGTCGAGTCCATCGATGATGATGTTCGCGCCTTCGCTGTACGACAGGGCATTGTCACTGCGAAAGTCATCAACCCATCCCCGTACTGCAACATTGGGATCGATTGCCCGCGCCCGCCGCGCCGCGGCCTCTGCCTTTGGGACTCCTGCACGCGCGTCATCATCTGTGAAGAGCGACTGCCTCTGCAGATTCGTTGGTTCAACCGTGTCGCGATCAACAATGGTCAGCCGTCCAACACCAGCGCGCACGAGGGCATCGACCGAGGCGCAACCGAGCGCACCGCAACCCACCACGAGTGCGTGTGAATTGCGCAGACGCTGTTGCGCTTCAGTTGAAAATCCAGGCAGGATGATCTGTCGGTGAAATCGACCGAACTCGTTCGGTGCGTCCACAGCAGTCGCTTACCAGGCGAAGTGAGCGAACGCCTTGTTCGCGTCGGCCATACGGTGCGTGTTTTCACGCGTCGTGACAGCCTTGCCTTCGTTCTTCGCTGCATCGAAGAGTTCTTTCGCCAGTCGAAGTGCAATTGGCTTGCCCTTCTCACTGCGAATGGCTTCGAGAATCCAGCGGAAGGTGAGGCTCTGCGCGCGACGACGGTTGAGCGGCATTGGCACCTGATAGTTCGCACCACCGACGCGCTTTGAACGCACTTCGACCGATGGGCGCACATTGTTCAGGGCGAGATGGAACAGTTCGATGGCGGTCTTTGGCAGCGCCTCTGACTTCTCTTTGTCGAGGCGATTCTGCACCATGTCGAATGCGTCGTAAACGACGCGCTGTGCGGTGGCCTTCTTGCCTCCGTACATGATGCAGTTGGTGAACTTGGAGACGACGAGATCCTGATAACGAGGATCAGGCTTGAGTTGTGATTCGCTGGCGGTGAATTGCTTTGGCATAACAGACTCCTAATGGGCTTTCACGCATGATGCGTGGATGAGTTCACCGCGGTGCTGTAGGTCGGGCAACTTGCGTTGACCCAAACTGGAGAACTTCTTTGAGAAGTGCACCGCGATTACTGCCTTGCGATGGGAACGTCCCAGCGCGCTGACGAACGAAACCGAAACGAGACTTATCACTTCTTCTTGACGGCCGCAACCTTGCGCTTGACGCCGTAGCACGAACGACCCTTCTTGCGACCTTCGACTCCGAGGCAATCGAGCGTGCCACGCACAACGTGGTACCGCACACCGGGGAGATCTCGCACTCTTCCGCCGCGCACGAGAACGATCGAATGCTCCTGAAGATTGTGGCCTTCGCCACCGATATATGCGGTTACTTCACGGCCGTTTGAAAGTCGCACACGGGCAACCTTGCGCAGAGCCGAATTGGGCTTCTTTGGCGTGACGGTCTTGACCTGCAGACACACTCCGCGGCGCTGGGGGCATGCGGCAAGGTCATTGACCTTGCTCTTGGTAGCTGGATCGCGGCGGGGCTTTCGAACGAGTTGGTTGATAGTCGGCATAAATGTGGCTCTGAGGCGAGCCGAGAAATATACAGACGAACGGGCTGCGGGGCAACTCTGCCGCCAATTCCTTGACAGTTTGTTGATCTTGGCTAGACTGCCGAATCTGCCCCTTCGGGCAATCTCGAGGACCACACAACATGAATCCAGTACTTCGAACATCACCCGGACGAACCCGCCGCCGACGCAACCATCAGGCGTTGCGCGCTGCACACACGGTCAGCTGCCCAAACTGCGGTGCGACCCGCCGACCGCACCATGCGTGCTCGTCATGCGGTTACGTGCGTCCTGGCCTGCAACTCAAGGGTTTCCAGGCCAGCGCCTGATAAAGCCCGATGCGCATTGGCGTCGACGTAATGGGCGGCGACAACGCCCCCGCTGAGATATTAAAGGGCTGCTTTTTGGCGTTGAGTCACCTCAAGCCAGAGGATCAACTCGTGCTTTTCGGCGATGGCGCCATCATCAACGAAGCACTCGACGAACGGCGAATCGACCGCTCCCAAATCGAAATCGTCGCCACCACCGAAGTCATCGGGATGGACGAACCGCCGGTGGATGCTGTTCGCGCGAAGAAAGACTCTTCGATCGTGGTCATGGCGCGGATGGCGTCTCCCAAGCGCGACAACTGCCTCGCGGCGATCATCTCTGCTGGCAACACGGGCGCATGCGTCGCTGCTGCTCAACTGTATATGCGCCGACTCGATGGCGTGATTCGCCCAGGCATCGCAGTGACCGTTCCAACGTTTGCCGGTCCAATCGTCTTGATCGACGTCGGTGCAAACATCGAGCCAAAGGCAAGCCATTTGGCGCAGTACGGAGTCATGGGCGACATCTACGCGCAGAAGGTGCTCGGCATCAAGAACCCCCGCGTTGCACTCATGAATGTCGGCGGTGAAGAGCAAAAGGGAACGCAAGAAGTGCGCGATGCCCGCGACCTGCTTCGCGCCACCGATGGCCTGAACTTCACTGGATTTGTCGAAGGGCGCGGAGTTTTCAACGGCGAAGCTGATGTCGTAATCACCGACGGAATCGTCGGCAACGTCATGCTGAAGTTGGCAGAAGGCCTCTCGTCGGGAATCTTCAAGGCGCTTGCTAAAGAAGTAGGCGCGATTGATCCAACCCTCGCTCTGCGCCTCGAGCCAGTTGTGAAGAGTCTCTACGCGAAGTACGACTACCACGAGCATGGTGGCGCGCCGCTGCTGGGCGTCAATGGCGTCTGCCTCATCTCGCACGGATCAAGCGTTGCGCGCACGATCACGAATGCGGTTCGCCGTGCGCATAACTTTGTCGATCTCGGCGTGAACGATTTGATCGTGAAGCGCCTCGCCACTGCCCCCCACCTCGTCGCATGACGCAGAGCGTGCAGCCCTTCGGCGTCCGCATCCGCGGCACAGGATCGTGCGTCCCAGAGCGCCGACTCACAAACGAAGATCTCTCGAAACTCGTTGATACCAATGATGAGTGGATCGTCCAGCGCACTGGCATTCACGAACGTCGAGTCTGCGACCTCTCGACCGAAGGCACTTTCACGATGGCGCGCGATGCGCTCAAGAACGCGCTCGACGCGGCTGAAATGAAGGGATCTGACCTCGATCTCATCATCGTTGGAACCGTCACGGCAGAGATGACTTGTCCATCGGTCGCTGCCCGGGTTGGTGCAGCTCTTGGCGCGGTCCCGGCCGCTGCCTTTGATCTCTCGGCCGCCTGTTGTGGATTTGTATACAGCATCAATCTCGCCCAGGCGCTCATTCAATCGGGGCAGTTTCGCTCGATTGGTGTGGTCGGCGCAGAGTGCATGAGTTCGATCGTCGACTACTCAGATCGGACCGTCTCGATTCTCTTTGGAGATGCCGCGGGCGCAGCGATCTTGACGCGCGATCCCGATCCGAGAATTGGCTGCATGTACAGCACGATGGGATCGGATGGCAGCGGATGGAGCTCGCTCTACATCCCGCGCCGACTGCAAGAAGTTCCAGTAAGTGACATCGACAATCCAATCGCGCTCGGTCATCTGCGCATGAACGGCAAAGAGGTCTTTCGATTTGCCGTGACGAAGTTTCGAGATGTCATTGAAGACGCAATGCACAAGACTGGGCTCACCCCCGAGAGTGTCGGCCAAGTGATCTGCCATCAGTCCAACATTCGCATCATCGAGTCTGCGCGTGAAAAACTTGGACTGCCCCACGAAAAGGTTTACATCAATATCGATCGCTTCGGCAACAGTTCGGCCGGCAGCGTTGGACTCTGCCTCGATCAACTCTGGCGGGCAGGCAAGATTGAAAAAGAGCGTCCATTTGTGATGGTCGCATTCGGCGGTGGATTGACGTGGGCAAGCGGGGTTTGGCGGGTCTAGAAAAACCTCGACGCATGACCACTCCGATTGTCATTCTCTGTCCGGGCCAAGGAGCACAAGCCATAGGAATGGGTCGCGCGTGGTTTGACGCGAGCGCCCAGAGCGCAGTACTTTTCGCGCGGGCTGATGAAGTATTGGGTACATCCATTGGATCAATCGCGGGCGCACCCCTGTCGAAAATCTGCTTCGATGGTCCCGCCGAAACGCTCAATCGCACGGATGTGAGTCAGCCTGCGCTCTACACCTGTGCGGTGGCGAGTTTTCATGCGATGCAGCATGGCGCGAATCCACCAGTGATCCACGCCTGCGCGGGGCTCTCGCTGGGTGAATACACCGCACTGCATCTGGCTGGTGCGTTTTCATTTGAAGATGGACTGCAACTCGTCGCAACGCGCGGTCGCGTGATGCAAGCTGCTGCGGAAGCGAGCCGCGGCGGGATGGTCGCACTTATCGGTGCGGATGAGGCCCAAGCGCAAGCGGTGTGCGATGGTGCAGCGCAAGGTGACGTGCTCGTCTGCGCGAACTTCAATGCCCCGGGACAAATCGTGCTCTCGGGTCATGCCACCGCGTGTGACCGCGCGCTCGAGGTCGCCAGCACCGTCGGTTGCAGAGCCACAAAGCTGCAGGTGGCGGGTGCGTTTCACTCGCCGCTCATGGCTCCCGCCGCGAAAGCGCTCCAGCAGGCGCTCGAATCTATCGAGTTCCATCCGCTCCAATGCGACGTCTGGAGCAATGTCACTGCGCGACCTCACAGCCCGAATGATCCGCAATTGCTGAAAAAACTTCTCGTCGAACAGCTCGTTCACCCCGTACGATGGGCGCAGAGTATCTCGGCGCTCATTGCGGCACTTCCCGCCGGCGCCGAACGCCCTGCGCTGCACGAGTTGGCGCCGGGTAGTGTTCTTAAAGGACTGATGCGTCGAATTGATCGAAGTTGCGAGGTAATGAGTCATGACAAACCAGACAAACCAGACCAGCCAACCAAACAAGAACCAACAGCAGCAGTTCCACATGCGTGATGCTTTTCTCTCGACCGCGATCGCCACAGCGATTGCCTGTGTTGGTTTGACCTCATGCGGAGAAGACGAGGCGCCGCCAGCACCGATCGCCCGCGCGATGCCAACTCCTCCACCTCCGCCGCCACCAGAGCCGACCGTCCGATCGATTGCCGAGTTGATGGCTGAATTGAATATCGATCCCAAGGTGAATCTGCCCGAAGACTTTGCCCCTGACACCACTGAAAAGCGCATCGCTGTCTTGCTCTTCTGGAACGCCTTTGCCAAGGGCGACTCGGCCTACGCGGGAGGTCACATGAGCGGACTCGATCGCAAGGTGATCGACGCTCTCGCCAAGAACGGTGCATGGAGCACGACCACCGCACAAATCAAATCTATCGAGGTGCAGTGCGAAGACGACGACGAAGGTTTCGCGACCTTTGGTCTCGTCACTGCTGGCACTTCTGAACAACCACTGCTCTGGGATGCCACACTCGAAAGCGATGAAGCGACTTTTACGGCGTTCCCCGGTCCGGCAGACATAATGGATCACATCTCTGGCGAAAACTCGATTGAGTCGTGGAAGAAGTACGTCAACGGACTCTTCGAGAAATACTCGAATCTGCCGGATGAAGAAGTAGAGATTCCACAAGCCGATGTCGTTGCTGCTGACGCACCTGAGTCATCTGCTCCTGCCTCTGAGGGTGGAGGGGGCGGCGGCGGTGCGGGCGGCGGCGGTGCGCCGATGCGGAACAAGCCGGGTCCTCCAGTGCGTGGGCCAAGCGGACCGCAATAACGCCAAGCGGACCGCAATAACGCCAAGCGAACCGCAATAACGCCAAGCGAACCGCAATAACGCCAAGCGGACCGCAATAAGTTTTTTTACATCGCCAAGCCGCCGTCAACGGACAAGACATGTCCCGTGACGTAACCCGCTTCATCAGAGCTGAGATATGCGACCGCTGCTGCGATGTCGTTGCCCACTCCAAAGCGGCGAAGTGGAATCGCTGGCAATACTCCTTCGCGCACGGCTGCTGGAAGTGCAGTCGTCATGTCAGTGTCGATGAATCCTGGTGCGATCACGTTTGCGGTGATCCCCTTGCCACCGAGTTCTTTGGCGATTGATTTCGTGAGGCCGATGAGCCCCGCCTTTGCCGCCGAGTAATTCGCCTGTCCGGCGTTTCCGACGATTCCCGAGACTGACCCAACGTTGATGATGCGTCCGAAGCGACCGCGCATCATCGGACGTGCCGCAGTGCGGCAAGCGACGAATGCAGATCGAAGATTCACGCGCACCACATCGTCGAAATCTTCGTCGCTCATGCGCAAGATCAGACCGTCCCGAGTAATCCCCGCATTATTCACAATGATGTCGAGGCGACCATGGCGCTCAGCGACCGCTTCAATTTCGAGCGCAAGTTTTTCGCCCTCGCCGACATCGCATGCCGTCATTTCACACGATCCCCCAGCTGCGATGATTTCGGCGCGCAGACTCTCGAGGTGCTCGACGTTGCGTGCAAAGCCCACCACGTGGCGTCCATCAGCGGCCAAACGCAATGCAATGGCACGCCCGATTCCTCGGCTCGCACCAGTGACAATCGCCACGCGCTTTTCGGTCGTTGGTTCCTTCAAGGGCGAGGGATCATAACCAACTATCGCCAACGCATTGATGCGACACCACGACCGAGATGATCGCGCCAGAGTCGCCCGCGAGAGTGCATTCTCGTTATCATCCAAATGGTCGGCAATCGCCGATACATTTCCCCCGTAAGTATTCACTCATATCAACCATTCGATCCGAACTGAGGAGCCACCCGTGACAGAAGCAGAGATTCAAGAGAAGGTAATCGCCATCGTTGCTGAACAGATGGGCGTCGATAAGAGCGAAATCAAGCGTGAGTCGAGTTTCATGAATGATCTCAACGCTGACAGCCTCGACATCGTCGAACTCGTCATGGAGTTCGAAGACCAATTCGGAACGTCGATTCCAGATGACCAAAGCGACAAGATTCAGACTGTCGGATCAGCGATCGACTACATAAAAGCCAACTTCGGTGCGGGTCCAAAGGGCGACGCGACGAAGTCTGCAAACTGATTTCGCGCGGCTGGCATGGCATTGCGGACAATAACCCTTCGAAGAGTCGTCGTTACGGGCTTGGGTGCACTCACCCCGGTGGGCAATAGTGTTGCTGAGACATGGGATAGCATGGTCAACGGGCGATCCGGTATCGCTTCGATCACGCTGTTCAATGCGAACGAAGATTGGGGGGTGCGATTCGCTGGTGAGGTGCGCGGCTACGACTTCTCAACCATTCTCGATGGCCGCGAAATGCGCCGATTCGATCGGTTTGCGATGCTCGCGCTCGCCGCTGCAACCGAAGCCGCACGCGACTCTGGCTTCGATTTTCAGTCGGGTGATCCTTACCGCCATGGGGTTGCCATCGGCTCAGGAATCGGCGGCATCGGCACGATCGAGAATGGCGTCATCCAAATGATCACCACTGGAAACCGCAAGATCGGTCCATTCACTGTTCCGCGCCTCATGGTAAACGCTGGCGCTGGTCAAGTTTCGATTCGCTTCAATCTGCGCGGTGCAAACATTGCAACAGCGACGGCATGTGCCACAGGATCGCACGCGATCGGAACTGCATTCCACTTGATTCAACGCGGCGACGCAGATGTCATGTTGGCTGGCGGTGCTGAGGCGGCGGTCACCCCACTTTGCATCGGCGCATTCGCGGCGATGAAAGCGCTCTCGACGCGCAACGAGGCCCCAACCATTGCTTCGCGTCCCTTCGACAAAGACCGCGATGGATTCGTGCTCTCTGAAGGAGCGGCCGTCATCGTGCTCGAGGAGTACGAGCACGCCAAAGCCCGCAGCGCACATATCCATGCAGAATTGCTCGGCTTTGGATCATCGGGCGATGCCTATCACATCGCCGCCCCCGAAGAGCACGGCGCCGGCGCGCACCGCGCGATGGTGAATGCGCTAGGCGATGCCGAAGTTTCTGCTGACCGCGTTGGATACATCAACGCGCACGGCACAAGCACGCCGCTGGGAGATGCCGCTGAAGTTGCAGCCGTCAAGCGTCTCTTCGGTGCGCATGCCTATAAACTCGCGATGAGTTCAACCAAATCGGTCACTGGTCACGCCCTTGGTGCGGCCGGTGGCATCGAGAGTATTGCGACAATCTTGGCGCTTCAGAATGGAGTTCTGCCTCCGACAGTCAATCTCGATTGTCCCAGCGACGACTTCGATCTGAATTTCGTCGCCAAGACTGCGCAAGAGAAACCGATTGCGATTGCGATCAACAACTCTTTCGGATTCGGTGGGCACAACACTTCACTCGTCTTTGCACGCGCGATGGGCTGACGCGCCACACAATGCCACGCAACCTTCCAGTCGGCAACGGAGAAATGCTGGTTGCCTTTGACGATCTCTATCGGGTGCGCGATCTCTATTGGCCGCACGTTGGCATGCCAAATCACACGTGCGGTCATCTGCAACGCTTTGGGGTCTGGGCCGATGGGCAGTTTGCATGGATCGAAGCACCAGGATGGACCCGCGACCTGCGATACGTTGAAGATTCGCTGGTAACTGAAGTTCGACTTCGCAACGATCGACTCGGGGTCGAGTTGCTCTGCCGCGACGCAGTGGATTACTGGAGTCCGGTCTACTTTCGAAGTGTGACTGTGACTGATCTGCACAACCAGCAGCGCGATGTGCGACTCTTCTTTCATCAAGATCTTTCGATCGGCGAGAACGCGATCGGCGACACGGTGAACTACGACCCACAGACGGGTGGACTCGTGCACTACAAAGACGCGACCTATTTTCTTTTCAATGGATGCGGCGCCCGTTCGTATGGCGTCGACACCTGGGCTACTGGGCAGAAGCGCATCCGCGATGCCGAAGGCACGTGGCGCGATGCCGAAGATGGCGTGCTCTCGCGCAACGCGATTGCGCAGGGTTCGGTCGATTCAACGATCGGGTTTTCACTCGTGCTTGCGCCGGGGCAGTCGTCATCGGTGACATACTGGATCTGCGCCGGCAAAGACTATGGCGCAGTAAAGGCGCTCGACGACAAGGTGCGCAGCAAGACTCCGCAGCGCATGATGGCGCGCACCGAAGCGTATTGGCGGTTGTGGGCGACGAAAGAGGATTTCGATTTCTCCCCCCTTCCAAAGGAGGTGCGCGATCTCTTCATCCGAAGCGAGTTGATCGTTCGCACGCAGATCGACCATGACGGCGCGATCATCGCCGCCAACGATTATGACATCACCCGATTTGCGGGTGACACCTATTCATACATGTGGCCACGCGATGGTGCGCTTGTCTCGTATGCGCTTGTGCTCGCTGGCCAAAGCGAACTCTCGCAAGAGTTTTTTCGTTTCGCACAGCGCGTCATCGAGCGTGCTGGCTACTTCCTGCACAAATACCACCCGACGGGAACGATGGCCTCGAGTTGGCATCCCTGGGTGCTCGATGGAAAGCGCATTCTTCCGATTCAGCAGGATGAGACCGCGCTGGTCGTGTGGGCGCTACGCCGACACTTTCGCACCTTTCGCGATGTTGAGTTCATTCGCGACCTCTACAACCCGCTGGTGATTGATCCTGCAACGTGGATGTTGCGCTACCGCGATTCCAACGGACTGCCGATGCCATCGTGGGATCTCTGGGAAGAACGACACGGCGTGCATCTTTTCACCGTTGCGGCGACGATCGGAGCGCTCAAAGCTGCAAGTGAGTTCGCGCACGAAGTTGGAGCGCTCGACCGCGCGAGCGAGTTTCGCGATGGCGCCCACCGCATGAAGAGCGCGCTGCTTGCCCACATGTGGAGTCCTGAACGCAACATGTTCGCGCGGATGGCGACGCCGCGGCCTGAGGGGGGCTACGACCTTGACTTCACAGTCGACGCGAGTGCCTGCGGACTCTTTGCATTCGACGCATTTGCTGCGACCGATCCGCAAGTTGTCGCGCACATGCAGACAATTCGACAGCGACTGTGGGTGCACACACAGATCGGTGGAATGGCCCGCTACGAGCGCGATCCATATCACCAAGTCGAGCGGTACGACACCGGACGGGTTCCCGGAAATCCGTGGATCATCTCAACACTCTGGTATGCGCAGTGGCTAATCGAGAAGGCGCAGAGCGAAGAAGAACTTGCCGAGGCGCAGCACTTGTTGGCCTGGACCTGCGCCCGCGCATCGCCGTCGGGTGTGCTTGCTGAACAATTTGACCCTTATTCGGGCGATCATCTCTCGGTGAGTCCACTCACGTGGTCTCATGCGGCGTTCATGACGACTGTTCTCAAGTATCTGCAGCGCCACACGCAACTCACGGGAGTTGCGCACGGGGTGCAGGCACGCGCGTGAGCCGCTGCCGCACGCGAGTCGCAGCACTATTAGTTCTCGCTGGTGTCGTCGCACTCACGCTCTCAAACCACGCGCCAGACGCAATCATTAAACCGACCCGCGCCGACGCATTCGATGGAGCGCGGGCGATGCAGTTTCTTGGCACATTTGTTGGAGATGGCGCCGCACGCGCGGTCGGTTCGGCTGGGCACACGGCGGCAAGCGCGCGTTTGTGCACGATGCTTGCAGACCTCGGTGCCGAAGTTGTTGAGCAACCATTTCAGGCGCGCGGATGGAATCGCACGAGTGTGTCGATGATGAACCTGCTCGTGCGCGTGCGTGGCACCGCGGCAGATGGTGCGCTGCCTGGCGTTCTTCTGAGCGCACACTACGACTCGGTTGCAGCTGGTGAGGGGGCGGGCGACAACGCTGCAGGAGTCGCCTGCGCGCTCGAGATCATTCGCGCGCTCAAGGCTGGTGCGCCAGACCGCGACGTGATCGTGCTGTTTTCCGATGGCGAAGAGGTTGGTCTTTGTGGCGCGCGCGCATTTGCCACCGATCATCCTCTGTGGAGTCAGGTTGGTGCCGTGGTCAATCTCGACGCACGGGGAAGCGATGGACCCGTCTACGCATTCGAAACGGGGCTGGATGGTCCGGCGCATGCGGCTCTGCTGGCGTCACTCAGTATTCCCGCGCACACAATGAGCCTGGCGAGTGAGGCGTACCGGCGCATGCCAAATGGCACAGATTTTTCGGTGTATCTGCGGGGCGGGCGACCTGGATTCAATCTTGCATTCATTGGATCGCCGCGCAATTACCACACCGACAATGACACGGTCGTGAATCTTGACGGGCGCACAGTGAATCAAATGGGTGAGAGCGCGCTTGCACTTGTGCGCGCCCTCGCGCGCGGCGTCCGACCAATGCTGAGTGCAGCAGAGATCGCAGCGTGGAATTCCAAGAGTCCACCGGCAGAAGTCGTGCCCGAAGTCTGGTTTGATCTCTTTGGACTCACTGTGGTGCACTGGCCCGCATGGCTGAGCGGTTGCGCACTAGCTGGATCGCTCATTGCGTTCTTGATTGCACTTCGCGCGCTTCGCCGAAGCAGCAGCGCATCGATCATCGGCTCAGTCGTTGACGCCGCGAGTGTGGCGTGTTCTCTGTTCTTTGCTGTTGCGGCTGGCACGCTGGTCTCATTCATGTTGAAGCGCTCTGGCATGGTCGAAATGCCGTGGCCCCAAGCCAGCATCTGGTGGGGCGAGGCACTCTTGCTGATCGTCGGCGCACTATCTGTGGCGCTTCCATCTCGATTCATCGCCCGGCGTCGACAAGCCCGACGCTCGGTGGCGTGCGCTGACTGCGATGCGTGGCTTGGCGGTTGGATCGCAACCGCGGTCCTCTGCGGCGCGATTGGATTCGTCGCTCCGGGGGCGATCCATCCATTGCTCATTGCGATCGTTGCGGCCGCCGCCCTCACCACGCTTGCACAGTTCTGCGGCGCACAAATCCTCGACTGGTGTGCCGTTGCAACTGGCGCCGTCGCGTTGTTGATGTGGGCGCCACTCGAACCTGCATTCGCAGATGCGTTTGGACTCTCTCTGGGTGGTTTCACCGCACTGCGCGGCGCACTCGTGATGATCGCGTTTCGACCGCTGTGCGATCCAGTTACGTCTGCCTGATTGCGGCGCTTTAGCTGCTGCCTTCGCGCATGCGATCGACCCCGGCTGGAAACGGATAGCGCGCGAAGACTCCAGTGCGTGGCATCTCCCACGCCGAGACCGGTGGGTAGTAGTCACCGCGATAACCCCCCTCATACATCGCCTTGAGAACCGCCTCGATACTCGGTTCGTTTCCATCATGATCGCGCAGTCGATTGCTCTTCGCGCCGAGAAACGAAATCGTCGCAACTGGCGCGCGATCGGCGCGACCACTGAGCATCTGCGTCACTGTGCGAAAACCCCGGTAGATGTCTTCAAGACTGAAGTGATCGCGACCGGTTGGTCGCAAGAGTGCCAGCACGAGAATTCGATCAAGATCGAACTTCAAGATGTACGGCTCGCGATCTTCTTTGGCGTGCACACTGACCGCGGTGCGAAACATCTTCGCGTAACTCGTGGCAGATGCCAGCGTCCACTGACTCGTCGGAACAAGTTTGAGAATCTCACTGAGTATTCCGTGGGTGTTGTCGGTGTCATTCACACCACATACCAGCGTGCGGTAGTGACCGTCGACCAGGTCATCGAGGAGATGCTGTCCCCACATCAAGCGAATGCGCGACGTCGCACTACACGTGCGTGGATCGCCCGATGGAAGCAGCGTGACTTTGGGTCCAGCCACAGGAACCTCAACAAGCCGATCGCCATCCCCTTCATAGATGCGTGCGGCAGACGGGGCGGTTTTCTTGTGACTCGTTGGAGTATCTGACATCGTGAATTCATCCTTGTGGAGCGACGAGCGGTGCTGGTTCATCGACTGCTGGAGCAGCGGGCAGAGGGCTGGCTGGCGCAAACAATGGCTCGAATTGTCCCGCCCGCCACGATGGCAAACGAAAGACCCATCCTTGCCAGAGCGCAGAGTACTTGTCGAGCGACGCGTGTGGCGTGAGCGCACACTCTCCAAGTGCGAGCCGCACCCAGATGCCATCGCCGTCCTTCCAAAGTCGCGCCTCTACGGCATGCTCAGCGTCGAGATGAAAGATCGCAACGACTTGGTTCGGTAGGGTGATGTCATCGGCCCGGGCTGCGCGCACATCGTCGGGTTGGAATCCTGATAGCAAGTATGGAATCGTCGACTTCAGCGCATCGCGCTTGGCATCGGGTTCATCTGGCGTTGGCGCAACGAAGTTCCACTGCGAGTCTTTCTGCACGAGTGTCAATCCATCGACTTCGACGCGCCCAATGTCTTTCGATTGCATATCGATGACGGGACCGTCGATCCAGAGACTGACCTCGGCGGTGGCCGCGAGACGGCCCTTCGCGCGATACGCCTGATTGTCGCCGAATCTGCGCAGGTAGACGCTCGTGGGTGACTGCACCGCGTTGCCGACGATTACATCCGCTTTGGCATCGGGCGAGCCATCAACAAAGACTCGAATGCGCCGGGCAACCTTGGACTCATCGGGCCACGCGAGTCCGAGTTCATGATGTCGATCGGGCTTGGCTGTCATCTTCTGCATCGTCTCAAGCGCGATCAGACCCCGCACAAGTTCTTGGATCGGTTCATCGTTGGCGGCAAACCCCTCGCGCGAGGCGAGCACCCATCCCGTGCTGTTCTTTTCGATGCGAAGCACTGTCTCTCCCGACTGCACTTCGATCGCACTGATCTTGGGGGCGAGCGTTACAAGTGTCTTGAGATATTGATCGAGTTCATTAGAGACCGCGGTGGTGTTACGGCGGCTTTGGATAATCACACCCATCACAATCAGCGCGAGCACCGCGACGACCAGCGCACGGATCAACTTTGAGCTGTTCACCGAGCGGCCCTCCGTTTGAAGAATGTGCGGCGAAGACCCCATCCAACGGCCAAGATTGCGACCACGATCGGCCAGACAACGACATTGAGCAGCATCAATCGGTGGCCAAGGGCTTCGACTTCTTCGCGCAAACTGAATTGCACTTGTCGAAGTTCTTTGCGTGCTTCGCCCATCTCGCCTTGCAGTGCGACCAACTGCGATTGCTGCTCGTCGGTGAGAATCAGCATTTGATCAGGACTCTTCTGCTTCTGAATCTCATTGATGCGGGTCTGCGATGCGGTGATCATGGCGGTCAGTTCTTGTTCGCGCGCTCGGTAGCGATCCTCTGCGGCACGCTGCAATTCGCGTACGACATCAAATGGACGCTGACTCGATGAGCGTGAACGAAGCGAGAGCAGGGCGTTGTCGCCGCAGAGTTGCTCAACCGCGTTGAGCAGCAGTGATCCATTATCAGCGAACGAACGCCAGCCGAGACTCAAGGATCCGAGGCGATCCTCTTGAGTCCATGCCTCATTTCGCAGCAGATCGGCATCGGCAATCATCACGATGGTGGCGGGTTTGGTTGGTGGTTCAGCGGCGGGCGCACCGTCACTCTGAAAGTAGGCGCTCTTCACCACGCCAACAAATCGAGCTGCGAGGGCGTGGCGTTGATTTCCTGCCACAAACTCGCGCAGCAATGCCGCGGGATCGGCAAACGCGCCGAGCTTCGATCCATCAATCAGCATCGAATCGGTTGAACTCTCGATGAGCGGAATCATCGTGATCGATGCCCCCGCAGTGGTGGCGAGTTTTCCCGCCGAGATCATCACAATGTTGGTGAGCGCGCCGTAGGCAGGATCATCTTTGAGAATTGCATCGCCGTTGAGCAAGAGCCACGCGACATAGTCGACGGTCGCGAGCCCACTTTGCGAACGGGCGCGCACCCGCTGCGCATAGGTGCGATCGGCGACAACCTCGCCCCCCTTCCAGTCGATTCCCCACGCCTCTGGGAGTGGTCCCAAGTCGCTCGCTCCCCCACCCGCACCGAATCCCATCGCCCCCGCTGCCTGCGCATCTGATTCACAGTATGGATCGAGAAAGATCAACATTTTGCCACCATTCACGGCGTATTGATCGATCGCACGAAGCAGTTGTTCATCGAGACCCTTGGGATGCGCGATCACAAGTGCATCAAATTTTTCTGGCAACTTCGCCGCATCAGCCGCCACGACTTCAACCTCGAAGAGATTGCGAAGTTGCGCGAGCACCTGCCACGGGGGAGCCATCTGCTGCGACCTGGGATCGAAACTCGAGTCCATCGGCAGACTCGTGATGAGAGCGACGCGTGCCCGTGTGGCGCGTGAGACGTTGACAATCGCCCGAGAGACGTCGTACTCGAGGTAGGCCTCATCCGAAGGGCTCAGATAGGGAATGCCCTCGCGACGATCGGTCGACCCTGAGATGAGCAATCCGAGCATGAGTTGCCGTCCCGAGCCGTCGGCTTGAATTGGGGCAATTCCCGCGGCGGTCGCTTGATCTTGCGCCTCAGAAAACGGCAGTGGATCGACCACCCGCACCACGACCCGCCCATCAGAGACGCGCGCTATCTCATCGAGAAACTCTTGCACCCGTATCGCATGGTTGCGAAGCACCGCGATGTCTTTGGCGGCATCGGCCGAATAGAAGAAGTCAATGTGCACCGGCTCGTCGAGCGACTGCAGCATGGCGCGCGTTCCAGGCGAGAGGGTGTAGAGAGCGCCCTGCGTGAGATCGAGGCGCACTGGCACAGAGACTGACGAGAGAATCGCATTCACTGCCAACCAGCCGGTGAGCAAGAGCGCGCATCCCAGCATTGCCGTCGATCGTCGGTTGATTCGCTTCATGTCAGATGCTCTTTCTCCAGTCGATCATGAGCGCGGTTGCGGCAAGAAGTGCATAGATCGCCGTCGCGAAGTAGACGAGGTCGCGCACTTCGATCACTCCGCGCATCAGACTCGTGAAGTGCGTCATTACGCTCACGCCAGCGATGAGATTGATCGCGTCAGTTGGAAGCCATCCGCGAAAGAAATCGAGAACCACGGGAAAGCCGGTCAGCAGAGCGAGAAAACAAAGCACGACTGTCACAACAAACGCAATCACCTGATTCTTCGTCATTGCCGAGACGAGTGATCCGATGGCAAGAAAGATGCCCGCAACCATCGCCGATGCCAGATAGCCCGCGACGATTGCGCCTTGATCAGGATCCCCAAGCCACGAGACAGTTATCCAAATTGGAAATGTGAGGGCGAGTGCGAACAGCGAGAAGAGCCACGCCGCTAGAAATTTTCCTGTGACTGCGTGGCCGATGCCAATGGGAAGCGTGGTGATTATCTCGATCGTTCCCAGACGGCGCTCTTCGGCCCACAACCGCATCGAGAGCGCCGGCGCGAGAAAGAGAAAGAGCCAAGGCACGAATTGAAAGAATGGCCGCAAGTCTGCCTGCCCGCGCTCGAAGAGTGTGCCCATCGAAAAAGTAAAGATTCCCGCGAGAAACAGAAACACGACCAAGAAGACTGCCGCTAGCGGAGTTGCGAAATAACTGCTGAATTCACGCCCAAAAATGGTGCGGCAGGCACTCACGAGACCACCTCACTCGCGGGCGATGTCATCGTTCTAAATGCGCTGTCCATGCGATTGCGCGTCACCGTTGCAGGCGCTTGGCGTTCGAACTCGTCGGGGGTGCCGTCGAAGACCACACGCCCCGCAGCGATCACGACCGCGCGGGTGCAGACCGCTTCAACCTCTTCAAGAATGTGCGTGGAGAGCACGATCGCCTTGGTCGACCCCATGGTGCGAATCAGCTCACGAACTTCATGCTTCTGATTGGGATCGAGTCCATCGGTTGGTTCATCCATGATGAGAATCGGAGGGTCGTGGATGAGCGCTTGGGCGATCCCAACCCGGCGCTTGAACCCCTTCGAAAGTGTCTCGATGACCTGGTCGATCACACCACCGAGGTGGACGCGCTTTACGACATCATCGAGTCGCGCTGCGATCTCGCGCGCGGGAATCGCCCGGGCCCGCGCGATGAACGTGAGATAGGCGCGCACAGTCATGTCTGGATAGGCCGGCGCACCTTCAGGCAAGTAACCGAAAGTGCGACGCGCACCGATTGGGTCGTCGCGCAGCACGAATCCACCCATCGTGATCTCGCCATCTGTTGGATCGAGAAACCCAGTGAGCATGCGCATCGTGGTTGTCTTTCCGGCGCCGTTGGGGCCTAGAAAACCAACTACTTCTCCCGCGCTCACGCGCAGGGTGACACCGTTCACGGCACGAATCGCGCCGAAAGATTTGTACAAATTTTGAGCGTTGATTAGTTCGGCCATACGGTCAGCTCGCGAGGTGAGATTACGTCTAAACCGCCGTTTTTTGCAAGATACTGGCGATTCCGCCGCTAAGTGCGGCGAGAGCAACGAACCGAATACGGAATAATCCCGCAATAATTGGCGATTTTCATCTGGTCGGTCGATAACAACCCTGGAGGCGCTGCATTGTGCAGAGTTTCCAGTGATCAGAATCCCCAGGAGCTATCAAATGCAGGCATTCACATGGATCAAAGGTTGGGCCCGTGAACTAATGGACATCATGCTTCTTTTCATCGGACTTGGCGTTCTCGTTCAAATCATCTTCGGTTCAAACAATGTTGGTTTCTTCGCTGGCATTACCAGCAATCTGATGGGCTTCGTCAACCAGATCGGTAGTGGCGGCTTCGTGGGACTGATCGCTCTGCTCGTGATCATCGGCGTCTTCACCAAGCGCAACGCGACCACCTGAGTTCGCACTCGCATTCGGATCAATTGATCGAAAGGGTCGAAGCAAATCGCTTCGGCCCTTTTTCTTTTAGCGAATGAAGATCGTTGCGAGTCCCAGAAAAATACCCATGCTTGCAACGTCGGTCGCGGTCGTCAGAAAGATGCTGATGCGGTCGCTGGGTCTGTGCCGAGTTTTTTGAGTGTCAAGGGGATGAATGCCCCAGAGAGCCCGCTGATCATGCAACTGCAAATCATTGCCACGAATGTGATCGCGGCGAGTTGAAAGGCACGGTCTGGGCTGGATCTTCGGGACGCGGTTGCATACGCGCAAAGACGTACATGCCGATGCCCGCGGTGATGCCTACCAGCGCACCGTTAGCGAGTCCCAAGAGTGCTTCTTTGACGACGAGTGTTCTTTCACGACCTTGGTTGAGTTCGCCCAGTGTCATCCCACGCAGTGCGACGGCGAGCGCTTGGCAGCCGGTGTTGCCCGATTGTCCGGCGAGTACTGGCAGAAACACGGCGAGAATCACGAGTGAATCGAGCGTGCCCTGAAAGAATGCGACGACCGCAGCCGCGATGAATGCGGTGAGCAAGTTGAGTTGCAACCAGGGGTGGCGATAGAAGAGACTTGTCATCCACGGAGTTGCGTCGACTGTTCGGCAAGGAGCAGGTCGCGGGTTGTGATCACGCCGACCAAGCGCCCCTGCGGGTCGCAGACCAATCCATACGTCACGAACACGGTCTTGATGAGTTCGCGCAATTGCGCCGTCGCCTCAGCCACTGTCTGAGTCGGCGAAAAGACTGCGTGCACTGAATCCATCATCGACCCGATCGTCGGCATGCCAGAACCGGCTGGCTATGTCGCGGCAGTTGTCTGCGCGGGCCGCGTCAAGGTCTGTGCAATGCCGGTTGGTTTTCCATTGCGTATCGCGAACGATACTATGGCTCGCCTCAAGGAGATCGAACTATGTCAGGTTTTTCACAACGCGAAGATGCACTCGAAAATAAGTTTGCCTTTGATGAGACGAAGCGATTTCGCGCTGAGGCACGGCGCAATAAATTGCTTGCGCAGTGGGTTGGCGATCGCACCAAGATGTCGGCCGACGAGATCGCCGCGTACGCAGTTGAAATCATTCAATCTGACCTAAAGACTCCAGGCGATGCGGATGTGCTTGCGAAGGTTGTCGCCGATCTCAAAAGTCGCGGCGTGATTGTCAGCAACGAAACCGTGCGCAACGAAATGACGCGCTGCTACCAGGCAGCGGCTGAGCAGACCGCCAAAGAGGGTTGACTCGCGCTAACTAGTTCAGCGGGGCGCACTTCAATTCGCCCCCCAATTCGAGAGCAGTGTGGCAAGATCGAGGCCGTCGACGACGCCGCTGCCATCGAGATCTGCTGCGCCGCCACCTCCCCAACCGCTCAGGAGCGCCGCGAGGTCACCGCCATCGACCCTTCCATCGCCATTGATGTCGCCGACTACGACCTGCGGCGCGAATGAAACGCGGTAGTGCAGTCCAAAGAAACTCGGGACGTATGGCGGATCATCGGGACCGGGGGGCGGCGCGTCTGGATTTTCAATATCGCACGGAAATGCGCTTCGAAATGGCCGGTCTGCATTCGCAGCGGCGATGACAAGCCAGTCGTTCGCGGCGGCGAGTGTGAGCGATCGTGTCGTGCACGGTGGAATCTCGAGAGTCGCACTAACTTGCAGAGGACCCTCGCACGCACCCCGCACGATGATTGCCAAGGCAGGAAACTCGCTCGCGACGGTGATCTCGGTGCGGCAGGTGAGCGCGTCGAGTCGAAACCAATCTGTATCGCGGGTCGTCTCTGTCGAGATTGTCGACTCGAATGTCTGACCACATGCGACGCGGGTCGCGGCGGTGCCCGCTCTGTTGCATCCCTCGTCAATGCGTTGGTAGCAAATCTCTGCGAGCTCGATCGCGCTGGCATCGTGACCAATCGAACAAGGCGATGCGCCGCAGAGTGCCGTTGCCTCGCGGGCACAGACCTCATCCCAGATCGCCCAGCAACAGAACGCGTCGAACTCGCAAAGGAATGAGCAGCACGATTCATCATCGCATCCTGGACCAGCGTGAAAGTCATCGCAAGCGCCCGCGCTGGGGCAGTTGTAGTCATCGCAGAGTTCATCTTCGGCATCGACGCAATTCTGATCCCATGTGACTTCACAGCAAATCGGATTGAATTCGCAGACCGCTTGGCAGCAGAGTGTGCGCACGCAGCCTGGGGTGTCGTGCGGTTCTTCACATAGTCCTGCACCAGCACCGCACGCCGGCGGTACAGCACTGCCAAACGACTCTCCGTCATCGTGCCACTGCGCAAGCCACTGCGATGCCGCCGCTGCACTCACCAAGGGCGGCGACGAATCGGATGGTGGCGGCGTCGGCGGCACTGGCGGATCATCGGCGACGCCTCCAGAGGTGTTGCGGTAGATCATCACGGTGTGAGCGGCGATATCGACGGCAACAACGTCGCGGTCACCATCGCTGTCGATATCGACAAGCGTCATGTCGCGCAGAAACGTCCCCGCTGCCTTGGACGTGACGTGCACAAAGTTGCCGCCGGTCGATCCAGAGACCTCGGCAACCGTCAACTTTCCAGGCAACGCCGATCCCATGAGCGCATCGCGATCGCCATCCCCATCCATGTCTGCGGCGTTGACCGTCCACGAATAACCCTCCGTGCCGCCTGCCCGAAGAACCTTCTCGGCGAAATGACCCTGACCATCGTTGACCCAGACAACGGTCACATTGGGAGAGTTCAACAACAACCCATTTGAAAGAATGTCAATGTCACCATCGAGATCGATGTCCGCCTCGACGATGTTTGAGATTGCGACGAATTCCTTTCCGACTGTCGGAACATGCCATGACTCGCCTTGCGCGAAGAAGCCTGCTCCATTGTTGCGCATGATCGCAACCGCTGCTGCGCCAGTCGATGCCGTTGCAAGATCGATGTCTGAATCTCCATCGAAATCGGCTGCAACTATGCAGAATGGATAGGGAATCGCAGTCGCCCACGGTTGTGTTGCGACGATTTGTGAACGCTGAAAGTGTTCGGTAGCGCTCCACTTCCACACCTCCACGGTGCTTGACCCGTAGTTCACGACGGCAGCATCGAGGTCTCCATCGCCGTCGAGGTCACGCACCACAACCTTTGATGGATTGCGCTGGGCAAGAGTCATCACGGAGGTTCCAAATTGTCCTCCACCCAATCCGGGCAGCAACGCGAGCCGGCCATGATTAGAACGCACTGCGGCGAGCAGATCTGGGATGCCATCCCCAGTGAGGTCGTGCACTTCGACCCAATCAGTTGGCGCACCGACCGCGATGATCTCTGGTGCTGCGAAGACTCCCCCGCCGATCCCACGCAGGAAAGCCAGCTTTCCAGTGGTGTCACGGCAACTCACAATGATGTCGACGACTCCATTGCCATCAACATCGGCCACAGCAGCGTGAGTTGGATTGACGAGCGGCGCCAGCGAGATTGTTGTCGGTCCCACGAGCGTGATCGCAGCCGCAGCATGCAGAGCACACACAGCTACCAGCGAGATCGCCGCGATCACTTTCACGCCTGCAAGGTAACCCAGACTCGGCAAAATCCCAGAGAGTGATGAGTAGAATTGCAGTCAGTGACCCCCCGCCTCTCGAGAACCGTTGCCTGTGTTGCCATCGCGTTTGGGCTGCTTGCAGCGACCCAACAAGGGTCATCCAATGACTACAACCAGAAGTTTGAGCAGTGGCTCAAGACCCCCGACGCGCCCGCCAAGGTGAAGCCGCAGATTGTGAAGCGCACATTTGTCTGGCGCGATGCGGCGCCTTCGATCACGGTGCGTGACAACGTGAAGTTTCGTGATCCAGCAGTTGCGCCGTGGCGATTCTCGATCGAAGCATCGGTCGATGAGGCCCTTGCGCAATCGATCGAGAGGCACTTTGGAGTTCCGCTCGATGCGATTCAATTCGGGTTTACGAGTGAGGCAGAGAAGCTGCGTTGCCAGCGTCTCGAGAAGACCAAACTTGCGCACCACGGCATGCGACTCACTGAATCAAAGGATGGATCGTCGGGGGTGCTCGAGGCAGACTATCAGTGGCTCATCGATGGATGCCTCAAAAAAGTTGAACCGATCGCCGCCAGCATTCTGCGCGAGACTGATCGTGTGCTCAAAGAGAGTGATGCACCCCGCATCGCCAACGACCGCGACAAGGTCGCTGCAATTTTTCGTTTCATTCAGAGCATCCCGTATGAGACAGTTATAGATCTCGCCGACGGCAAGGACCGTTGCGGCATGCGCACACCGCTCATCACGCTGCTAAAGGGGGGCGACTGTGACTCGAAGAGCGTGCTCATGGCAGCGCTCGTTCGATCGAAGAAACTGGCTGATGTGGTCATTGTGACGCTGAGCATGCGAGATGGTTCAGGGCATGCGATCTTGGGAGTCAACGTCACGCCGCACTCGACTGATCGAACAATCTCACACAATGGAAAGCGATTCGTGCTTGCCGAGGCCACAACCTCTGACGAGCGGAAAGATGGAAACATTGCAGACCTAGGCGAAGTCGGCCCCGACTGGCAGGACTTTCAATCGCGACCGTATGTAGTGATCCCAGTGCCCTAAGGGCGCCAGTTTGCCGCTTATGGCGTGCGCGCCACGCGCAATCCAAAATCAGTAATTCTTGGATCGCCCGTGCAGTGATTCATGCGAAACGTTGCGCGGCAATTCTGCGCGGAGTGATCCCATGAACCTCCGCGAAGCGCGCGAAAGGTGTTCTGCGCCGCTCCCGTCGGATTCGTCGCGCCGTTTTCACATGATCGGTAGTAGTCCGCTCCATACCAATCACTGACCCATTCCCACACGTTGCCAATCATGTCATGAAAGCCCAATGCGTTGGCGGTCTTTTCACCAACGGCATGCGTGCGCCCAACTGAGTTGTCTGAAGTCCAAGCGATCTCGTTGAGCGGACCGTAGGTTGGTTCGCGCGATCCAGCGCGGCAGGCGTATTCCCATTCTGCTTCGGATGGCAAACGCAATTTGGTCATGGCGAGGAATGGTTGAATGTCTTCAAAGGTGAGCGTTTCGATGGGCCAATTCGTGGTTACCACCGTCGCCATGATCTCGGCACCGAGTTTGCCCTCGGCCTGCTGGCGTGTGTAGCCAGCCTCCATGAGTTCAGCGATCCGCTCGGTGCGGTCCTCTTGTGGAATCACCTCAAAGTTGATGTCTTGAAAGTAACTCTGGTTCGATCCCATTTGGCGTGCCCACTGTTCTTGCGTCACTTCGGTGCGGCCGAGATAAAACGCTTTGGTCAGAATGACTTCATGTGCCGGCTTCTCGTCGGTGTTGGCAAACGTGTCGCCGATGCTCATACCCATCACAAACTCCCCTGATGGAACTAGGAGCATCTCGATGCCGGTGGTTTTGTCGCGCACACGCCAAGGCAACCCAGTACCAGCGATTGCCGTGCGAAGGGTCGCATCGGTGACGACCTTTGGATCTGGACTCTGCTCAAGAGTTTCAGCCCATCCCATCGGGGATGCTGCTGCGGCCATGCGGTCACCACTCGGCGTGCCAGGTGCAATGCGTTGCGAAAGAAGTGGTTGGCCTTGCGCTGCGGGTGCGGGCACTGGTGCCGCTGCGACGGGCGCAGCCGGCGGGCTCTGCGCAGCCGGCGGGCTCTGCGCACCCAGCGTGATGGCGACGAGAAGCGCTGCATATGAAATTGACAAGACTTGTTGAAGTCGTAGCGGGCATTTGTTCGAAATCATTCTGGCGCTCCTCGAGGTGGGTTGCGGGTCTATGGATTGCGCGCGACTCGAAATCCGAAGTCGGTAATGCGCGGGTCTGGAATGTAATGATTCTGTCGAAATGAAACGCGGCAATTCTTCGCGACGTGATCCCATGATCCACCGCGCGCAACACGAAAATCGGACGTTGCCGGTCCCGTTGGATCGGTCACGCCATTCTCACATGCTGCGTAGTAGTCGGCGCTGTACCAGTCACCGACCCACTCCCACACATTGCCGATCATGTCATAAAAGCCCAATGCATTTGGGGCTTTCTCGCCCACAGCATGGGTGCGTTGCTCGGCATTCTCTGAGTACCACGCGATCGCATCGAGTTCGATGTCGCGCGGTTCACGAGCACCCGCCCGCGCGGCGTACTCCCACTCTGCTTCGGTTGGCAAGCGAAGTTCAGTCTTGCAGAGGTATGGCAGCAACTCGACGGGAGTGAGCGACTCGGCTGGCCACTGTCCAGAATTGACTTCAATGAGAGCGCTCCGGCCAGCTTTCAGTTCTGCTTCATTGAGAGTGAACCCCGCTGCGACGAGCGCTGCAACTTTTTCGTCTTGCTCAGCACCACTCGCGACATGAAATCGAACCTCTTGAAAGTAACTCTGGTTGTAGCCCATCACATGCGTCCATTGATCCTGCGTGACTTCAGTGCGACCGAGATAAAAAGCCTTCGTGAGTACGACTTCATGCGCTGGCCGTTCGTCTTCCATCGCACTCATGTCGCCAAGGCTCATTCCCATGACAAACTGACCCGGCGGAACGAGCAACATTTCGATGCCGCTCGCGATGTCGCGCACGCGCCACGGAAGCCCAGTCGCCTTGATGCGCGCCAAGAGTGCCGCATCGGTGACAACCGCCGGATTCGGATTACGTTCGAGCACTTGCGCCCACGCCAGGGAGCCGCTTGATGATCCATTTGCGATGCCGCTATGAACGGTGGCCGAACATCCACTGAGAGTTGCCCACCCCAGAGCGAGCGAAACGACAGTTGTACCGAATCTGTTCATCGTCGCAGTCTACGATGAAATTCAACTTCATGATGGGCTTCGAGCGACGCGCACGCCGTAGGCGGGTCGACCTGTTGAGCCGCCAATACGAGAGGATGCGCGGCACGTAACTGGAAGGCTGAGCCAGTTTCCACCGCGCAGCGCATGCATCTCGCTCGAGTCTGCAGCGGGCGCGAATCTGTCGGAACACCACTCCCAGACGTTTCCAAGCGTGTCGTGAAATCCAAAAGCATTAGCTTGCTTCGTCGCAACGACATGCGGATGCTCGCTCGCATTTTCTCCGCACCAAGCGACCGCGTCGAGTTCTCCATATCGCTCACTGGTCGTCGTCGCCCGGCACGCGTACTCCCACTGTGCTTCGGTGGGAAGAAGCAAGGCATTCTTGGAAAGAAATGTATGAAGATCGGCAGGAGAGACTGAATCCACAGGCCAATGACTTGTATCAACAGCCTCGACTTCGACGACTTCTGTTTTCGCACCGGCCTCTTGCCGGGTGTATCCGCGATCCATGAACGCCCTGATATTTTTTTCGCGCTTTTCATCCGCAGTCGCTTGAAACGCGCTGCGCTGAAACGTGCTGGGATTGACGCGCATTGAACGCACCCACTCATCCTGTGTGACTTCGGTGCGACCGAGATAGAACGCAGCAGCAATCGTCACTTCTCGCGAAGGCGATTGCGAGGCGGTTGAATCGGCGCCGGATGGACTGGCTTCTACCGTGAACGCACCCGGAGGAACAAGAAGCATCTCGATGCCACTCAACTTGTCGCGCACTCGCCAAGGAAGTCCCGTTGCGGCAAGTCGCGCGCGTATCGCCGCATCTGTGACGATCGCGGCGTTTGGCTCTGCGTCGAGTGTCTCTGCCCATGCGAGTTGAGTCTGCTGTTGTGCGGGTGCGAATCCAAAACACAGTAGGGCAGCCGCAACACACACTCCAATGCGATAAAAGATCATCATTCTGGCATCCTAACTAACTACGTCCGAGTCGCCGATTCCCACCGCACACTCCTCGGTACAGCCAGTTTTTTGTGAAAACGGTCGACTTTCACTCGAAGCCAACACAAATCTGGGTTACTTTACTGGCGCATCGATCCTTGGTCCCAGACCGAAACCACACTCGGAGTCTTCTATGAGATATACCGCGCTCGCAGCCTACTCGTGCATTCTCGCCACTTCCCTTTGTTCGGCCGTGCTCGCCGCTGGCGATGCCGATGGGCATGGACCGCTTCTTGCTCCCGCGAACGAGAAGCCGAGTGAGCCCACGCTGAGTGAACGTTACGGAACTTGGTTTGTTCCGCCGTCACAGATCGCGCTCGATGCGATGGATGTGGAGGGCTATATAAAAGAAGACGCAAACGCTGACACCTCGCAACCATTCCGCTTTGCGATTGAACGCGTGCTCGACTTCACGCTCGCCGACGGCCAATGGATCGACGTCGAAGGCGGGCATTTGTGGCGACTCGATATCGTGCTCGACGGCGCGATGAGCTCGCGACTTCATCTCAGTGGACTCAACCTCGCCGATGGTCAAGAACTTGCGATTGTGAATCCTGATCTTGAAGAGAAGATGACTGGCGTGTTGACCGGCACCGGCGACTTTGGAACAGGCGAGGCCTTTGGAATCTGCGGTCCAACGACCCGCACTCGCATTGAATGGTTTGTGCCCGCCGGTCAGTCCACGGCACGGCTGCCCTTTGAATCTGCCGCGGATGCATTCGGCTACCGCGACGTCTTTGGAATGTTCGATCAACTCGGCGGCACATGTTCGCTCAACCCCGCCTGCTATGCCGCGTGGCTCAACGAGTCGAATGCATTGGCTAAGCTCACCTTCACGAGCGGCGGCTCTAGTTACCTCTGCTCGGCACAGTTGATGGCAACAACCGCTGCCGACGAGACTCCATATCTCTCAACTGCAGACCACTGCATTAGCACGACAGCTGAAGCCAATAGTGCTGCATTCATCTTCTTTTATCGCTCGACGTGCACCGGGGGCAACTCGGCAGGCACAACCGTATCGGGCGCTGATCTCACCGTTGGGTATGGCACAAGCGACTGCACGCTTCTCATGGCGCGCGGCGCACTTCCTGCTGGGGTTTATTGGGCTGGATGGACAAACACCAACCCTGCGACAAACTCCGCATCGACTGGCCTGCACCATCCAAGTGGTACCGCGCAAGCAATTTCTTTCGGAGTGAAGAACAGCTCCTCGTTCAACTGCGGCTCACCGACCAGCAATTGGAGCTCGCTCTCATGGAACAATGGCATCACAGAGGGCGGATCCTCTGGTTCTGCGATCTATCTCGACAGCACCCACAAGATGTATGGCGTGTTGACCTGCGGTGCGAGCGCCTGCTCGAATCCCACTGGAGACGATGGCTACGGTCGCTGGGACCTCGCGGT
>SIAR01000035.1 GCA_009691705.1 Phycisphaerales bacterium | reverse complement strand
ATTGATTGCAACGGCGACGGCATCGGAGACTCTTGCCAAGAGCAAATCATCGTTCGCGCCACAACCAATATGGGGGCATTCAGTTACTCCGCCCCTGCGCAGGGTGTTCTCGCCAAATGTCCACCCACAACGACACCTGTTGTGGTGACACTCTCTGCCATCGCCGATCTTGGAAACCCAAACAATGAGTTTGCCTCACTCAAACTCGGCGGCGTGATGATTCAGCAGTTCATGTTTCTCGCTGGTGGTCTCGACTGTCCAGCCACTCCTGACGTCGAAACCGTCACCGTATCGGCCGCGACTTGGAACGCAATCGTCGCCGCAACAGGCGGAAACATCTCAGTGCAGGTGATTGGATCTGTGCTGGTCGATGCGGCGCAGTGCCCGACCCCATACGCACATGTCTCTGTGCGCTACGGCGGTCCAGACTATGACTGCAATTTGAATGGCATTCAAGACCTCTGCGAAATCGCAGGTGGCGCGGCCGATTGCGACGCAGACAGTCGACTCGACGCGTGCGAAATCGCAGCGGGAACAGAAAGCGATGTCGACGGCAATGGCATCCCAGACACTTGCCAAGGTGACTGCAACGCCAACGGGTTGCCCGATGCCTACGAACTCGCCAACGACCTCGTGCCCGACTGCAACGGCAATGACATTCCAGATTCATGCGACATCGCCGGCGGCGCAGCACTCGATTGCAACGCTAATGCGATTCCAGATTCGTGCGACATCGCCACTGGCACTTCACTCGATTGCAACGCCAATGCGGTTCCTGACACCTGCGACCTCGCCACCGGTTTCGCGCAAGATTGCAACGCCAATGCGATTCCAGATTCGTGCGACATCGCAACTGGACTCAGCAACGATGTTGAACCCAATGGTGTTCCAGATGAGTGCAAGACTGACTGCAACACCAACGGGCTTCCAGACGCGTGGGAGATTCTGACTGGGCTAGTGCCCGACTGCAACGCCAATGCGATTCCAGATTCGTGCGACATCGCCTCAACCACTTCGCGCGACTGCAACCTCAACGCGATTCCAGATTCGTGCGACATCGTCAACGGCGCAGCAGACAAAGATCAGGATGGCCGTCCCGATGCCTGCGAAGAGGCGCGCGGCGACTGGGATCTCAGTGGAACCATCGACGGCGTCGAACTTTCGATCGTGTTGAGCATGTGGGGTGTGGCTAATCCGCCGGTGGGCGACTTCAACGGCGATGGCATCGTGAACGGCGTTGACCTCGGAGCGATTCTTGTGCTGTGGGGACCGGTCCCCGACTGATTGCTTGTTTGCCAGTACTGTCACGACCATGCATAGGTTGCTCAAGCCGTCATCACCCTGGAGACTCCTCAAGAATCGCACGCTGCCCTTGCTTCTGGCGCTCGTCGCGTTGGTCGCGCTGCATCCGCTCTTCACAGTCGACGGAAATCTCGCAGCCAATTACTTTCCACTCGCGATCGTCACGGTTCCCTTGATTGGTGTCGCTACAATCGGAAGCGTGCGGCGAGCGCTGCCTCTGCTCGTCATCATGATCGCCATCGTGGTGTGGGGATGGGTCGCCTACGACTTTGATACCAGCACCATCGGCCGCAGTGGGATTCCATATCTGCTGATGGCGTACTACGCCTACGCCATCGTCGCACTTGCCCACCAACTGCTGCGCAAGGCCGCACTGCAGGACGATCGACTCTATGGCGGACTCGCCATCTATCTGCTGATCGCGCTCATGTTCACCACGGTGCACCGGCACATTTCGCTCATTTGCCAAGACGCATATATCGAAACGACCGACGGCACCACCGTTCCGTTTCACTGGAACGACGCGCTTTATTTCTCGTTCAGCACAATCACCACGCTCGGATTCGGCGACATCGTTCCGCGTGCGGCGTGGGCGCGCACTGCGACCATTATCGAAGTCGTGCTGGGCGTGTTCATCACCGTTGGATTTGTTGCTCAACTCGTTGCGGCCTCGGTTCGTCTCACACTCGGCGGTGGAGACGCGCCGCGCACTCCTGCGAAGCGCTGACCGCCCGCTCACGGTAGTGTGCCAGCGTGTATCACAGATTGATTTCACCCGATCCGTGGAAGTGGCTCAAGAATCGCACGCTGCCCTTGCTTGTTGCGCTTGTCGGATTGATCGCGCTGCATCCACTCTTCGTGCAAGCGCATGGCCTGGCCGATGAACTATTTCCGCTGCTCGTTGTCATTGTGCCGATATTCGCCGTTGCCGCTGTTGGCAGCTGGAGACGCGCTCTTCCGCTCGTGGCGCTCTTTCTTTTCATGACAGTCTGGAACTGGGTGCAGTATCACTTCGACCAGGTCGAGATCGCCAAGGGACCGACCACCTACGTCGTCGTCGTTTACTTCATGTACGCGATCTGGGCACTCGCCCACAGACTGTTTCGTAGCACATCGCTGATCGACGACCGTGTCTACGGTGGACTCGCCATCTACCTACTCACCGCGATTATGTTCGCGAGCATTGTCCGCCACCTCTCGGCGGTCGATCCAAGCTCATATGTGACAGTTTCAACGGGAGAACCACGCATTCTGCTCTGGAACGATGCGCTCTACTTTTCTGTCACGACGATTTCAACACTCGGATATGGCGACATCACTCCCCGTTCGAATTGGGCGCGCGCGGCGGCGATGCTCGAGGTGCTCGCGGGAGTCTTCATCACAGTCGCTTTCATCGCACAACTCATCACTGCCAAACCTTCGGCTGTTGCTACTCACGCGCGCTGATAGAGTGACTAAAGCGCTGTTGGCAGAACACGGCTCCGGGAGGGGAGCGCGGTCATGACCATTATCGGCGGCATCGAATGATGGATGCCTTGGAACTCATGCCAAGCATTCGCGCAGAAATGACTCGAGCCGCGCGAATGAACGGGCATTCGCCAGCGCATCAAACTGCGTTCCAAACGCTGGATCATTCGCCTGCGGATTCGTGAATGCGTGCATCGTCTTTCCGTATGCGTCGATCTCCCACCGTGCCCCCGCAGCGGTGAGTTCTTTCGCGAGTCCGAGCATCGCATCGGGAGTCGCCATCGGATCGTCATACCCGTGCATGGCGAGCACGCGCGCGGTGATGGGTTGTTGCGGGGCAATGTTTGGCGCAACGAAGAGCCCGTGAAATGAAGCGACTCCAACAACTCCATCGAAAGCAGCGCGCGCGCAATCGAGCGCGCAGAGTCCGCCAAAGCAGAATCCCATCACGACGATGCGCTTGCCATCGGCTCCTGGAATGCGCTGCGCCGCGGCGACGGTCGCCCGCAATCGTTCGCGAAGCAGCGCACGATCTTGCATGAGTGGATTCATCAACGCGGCGCATGCTGCACTCTCAGTAGCGGTGGCGTGGTTTCCGTAGATGTCCGCGGCGAATCCGAGATATCCCATGCGCGCCACGCGCTCAGCCTGCTCCTGCGCGAATGCGTCGCGACCTCCCCAGGCATGGCAGATGACAACGACTGGGGCGGGCTGAATGGTGTTGGCGAGGCGGGCGATTAGTCCCTCGCAGGCGAGGTCGCCGTGGGAGTACTTGAAAATTTCGTGGTGCATCAGCGGGTTGTACTTCAAGAAAGAAAAAGGGACATCTTTCGCTGATCGGCATCGGCGGCAACCTAGGTTCGACCAACGGAGGCTTCAAACATGAGACAGACACTGCTCGCGATCGCCTTGCTTCTCGAACTCGCGGCAAACTGCGGCGCAGCGCCCGTCCATGTTGAGAGGTCGTGGCAGCACAGCGCGCGACTCGACGCTCCCGCGGCACTCTTGCCGCTCGGCATTGGTTGCGCCGTTGCAGCAAATGATCTGGGATGGATCGCAGTGGGCGCGGGAGTCGACCAGGACACCGGATTCGATAGCGGCGCTGCGGCGCTCTGGAGAGTGATCGATGGCGCGATTCGGTTTGAGCAAGTCGTCACGCATCCGCGGGCGAGTCGGACTTCTGCGTTTGGTGCAGCGGTGACTTTCGACGCACTTGGTCGTCGATTGTGTATCGGCGCTCCATGCGATGCGGGCGGTGGTGAGTGGCCAGAAAACTTCCAGATGGGACGCGTGTTTGTTTATGCGCAGCGCGCGCGCCTCCCGTCCCCCACCACATCGCACACCGTACAAGAGTGGATACTCGAAGCCTCGCTCGCATCAGACTCACCACTTGCCGCAGGACATTTCGGTGCGGCGATCCACATCGCAAATGAACGCATTATTGTTGGATCGCCCGCGCACTCTGGTCGCGGCGGCGCGGCGGGTCGCGCAGAAATCTTCGTGCGAACGCCGCGGGGTTGGAAGTTCGAAGCTGAACTTGTGCCAGCGACTGCGATGATCGGCGCTCGATTCGGCACGAGCGTCGCGCTTCACACTAGGCAAGACGGGGTAGACCTCGCACTCGTCGGTTCTCCGAACTTTCTCGGCGTGGGCTTTTCAAGCGGTTGCGCAGATCTCTTTCGACGAGATCGCGATGGATGGCGCCATCTCACGCGACTCAGCTCGCCGCACCCACAATCCGGTGGACTGTTCGGAATGTGCGTTGCGATCAATGACGAACTCATCGCTGTGGGGGCACCGCAAGAGACTCCGCAAGAGTCGCAAGCATTTCCAGAGCGCGCCGGAGTCGTGCATCTCTTCTCGTGCACAAATGCGGGGACGTGCGATTCATGGGGCGCTACAGCTACGGTGACGTCGCTCCAACCTTGGTGTGGGTCAACGCAAGCGCGTTCTGAGGCGTTCGGGATGTCGCTCGCGCTCACCAGCCGCCGAATGGTCGTCGGCGCATCTGAAGCGTGCGGACTCACAACACTCAACGGCGGCGAGGGTGTGCTCGAAGGTCAGGGCGCTGCCTACTGCTATGAACGAATCGCCCCGGCGCTCTGGCGCGCCGAGAGTCGACTCACCGCGCCAACCCCGCTCGCAGAAGTGCACGATGGATACCGCGTGGCCATCGGCTCTGCGCGCGGCGATCCATTCATCGTCACAGGACGGCTGGGGAACTTCGATCAACCAGTTGGTCCCGGCGAGGCGAATGTTTTTGCGCTCACTGCCCCGCTGGTGTCTGCAGCGGATAGTGCTTCTCGAGAACCGCCTGCCACTGCTGCGCATTTTCACACCGCACGAAATCGGCCTTGACCTCAGCAAAACTGGGATGGTGCGCCGCGAACTTGATTCCAAACTTGCGCATGCGCTGTCCCGTGGCCCGTTCGCTGTAGAGAATCATGGCGAGTTCAAAGTGCTCGAGCAGAGCGGCGCGTTGTTCTGAGATGGACGGCGCCGTCGGCGGCTTTCCAGCCATCATCTCGCGCGCTTGTCTGAAGATCCACGGATTGCCGATGCATCCCCGCGCCACACTCACACCACTCACCCCGCACTGATCCATCATCGCAAAGATGTCATGCACATTCCAAATGTCGCCCGATCCAAAGACAACGCGATCGGGATGACGCGCCATGAGCTCTTCAAGAAACTCCCAGCGTCCCGCGCCGAGATACTTTTGCGCGACAGTGCGGCAGTGCACCGTGGTCCAGGCGTATCCCGACTCATATGCCGCGTTGAAAATCTCTTCAAAGGCCCGCGCCATCTCTGGCGTGTCATCGAATGCGCGACGGAGTTTCACCGTGCATGGCACGCGCTCCCCCACTGCGTCCTTCACGGCGCGCAGGATCGCAATCGCATCTTTGGGATGCGCCAAGAAATGCCCCCCGCGATAATTCGCGCTGATCTTTTTCACTGGACAGGCGAGATTGACATCGACGACGTCATGACCCATACCAACGAGAATGTTCGCGGCCGCAGCCATCTCGTGCGGCGTTGTGCCCATGATCTGACCCGCGAGTGGATGGTCGTCCACGGTCGCAGCGATGTTGTCGTCGATGTCGCCCATTCCACACTCCGTGGCGATCAAATTGGGGTCTTCGCGAATCTTTCCCCGTCCACCATTGATAAGCGTTCGATCGAGAAGTGCTTCAGTCACGCAGAATGGGCAGCCGTGCCGGCGCGCGATGATGCGCATCGCTCCATCTGAATAGCCGGCGAGTCCCGCTTGAAAGAATGGGGCATCGAAGCGTGGCAGGAGTTTCGACACCCGCGGGTCGATGCGCACGCGCTGGGCGGTCTCGGCCGTTGCACGCGAGAGTCGCCGCAAGGGCAAGGCGCTGGGATTGAGTTCGACGCTCATGACCAGAGCAAGTCTACGAACCACTCTCAACGAACCCAACTGGGCGACTGCTCATACACTTGCGCGCGATGTCTTGCCACCGAATCTTGTTTGTTTGCACCACGGCGCTGATGCTGACGGCGTGTAACGCAGACCTCTACAACCCAACTCTGGCAACACGCGCCTATCCAGAGGCGCTTGAGCAATCGAATGTCTTGCAGATGCAGGCGATTCCAAGAGAGCTCGATTTGCAGATCATCAACGCGACCTCGACCGATTACATCGACATCGATATCTGGGTGAACCGCCGCTATGTGCAGCATGTGCCGCAGTTGCTCGCCGGCGCGAAGATCGAACTACCGATCGAGAAGTTTCGCGATGTGTGGGGACAGTGCCCGCAGCCCGGGGGATTCTGGCGCACCCGCACTCCAACACCGCTGGTATTCGTGCAGATTCAGCGTGATGCGACCAGTCCCCTGCTCGGACTCGTCACCGTCGTGCCCGAAGCCGCGCGGTACTAGTTGGTCACTGCGGCAAGGGCAGTTTGAGTCGCGCGCACTTCTCTTCGAACTCGGCGATCTCGCGCTTGTTGGTCGTCGCGATTGGTTTGCCAGCGCGAATCGCTTCAATCTCGAGTCGGGTGAGGTGCATCGCGCCGAGGCGGTAATCCTCGAACGCTTCGCACGAAATCGGCACGATCGGCTTCATCAGTTCATACATCGCCTCAGCAAAAACGCGAATCTCATACTGCGCGTGGGGATCCATTCGCAGTGACAAGAAGTGAAACAAGTTGTGCAGATCGCACTTCCAATACCACTCGGTGTAGACCGACACGGGCAGCGCTGCGCGCGCCATTTCGCGGGCGACACCCTTTTCAGTGAGACCTAAGTAATCCTTATAGAGACCTTCGGCGCGGTCGAGCAATTGCAAGAACTCTTCGGCGGTTCCCGCATCGACCAGTCCATCGCCGCCCTGTCGATTCGACGTGCTCTGCGCGCGAACAGCCTCGACGCTCGGTCGATAGAAGCGATCAGGCACGATCGAATAGCGCGCGCTGTACTCGTTGACGTTCGCCGTGCGGTGACGAATCCACTGCCGCGCCACAAAGATCGGCATCGCGATGTGAAACTTGAACTCCACCATCTCAAATGGCGTCGTGTGGTGGTGGCGCAAGAGGTAGCGCACGAGTCCGCGATCTTCATTGACTTGCTTGGTGCCCTCGCCGTATGAAACGCGCGCCGACTGAACGATTGAGAAGTCGGCAGTCTTGCCCTGTGGCGCGAGGCGCGGCATGCAATCGATCAGCGCGACGAATCCATGGTCGAGCACGCGCTTTTCAATGCGCGCGGCGCCGTCCATTACATCAACCATCGGCGAGTCGGGCAGCACGCGCACACAATCGTTTGACACTGGCGAGTGGGTTTCTGCGGCGGGTTGTGTGTGGTGTGTTGTCACTGCGACTCACTTGATTTGAATGGACTGATAGTTAGTCAACCAACCGTTGACAATATCGAGAGTACCCAATCCGCTTGGATTTCCACGCGCGTGCACATGCGGCGGATCGCTCGGATTCTTCGAGAATTCAAGACCAGCAATCTTGAATGCATCGACGGCAGTTGCGGGCAGGACCATCCCCGCCAATGCGGCCTCGCGGGTCGCGGGCCACTCTGCACCAGCGACGGCGATGCTCTGGCATGTCCACTGATCACCTGCCACAGCACTGAGCGACTCTTCAGAATCTGGCCAGGTGTGATCGCCTTGCTGCGCATAGCAGAGACAGGCCCACGCGATCGATCGCAATGCTCCATCGGTCTGCTTGGCGCGCGCTCGCACTGTTTGCACGACGAAGTATCCCCAAATGAAAGCGGTCAAAGCAGTGGCGATGAAGGCCGCGAAGAGGATTTTTGCCGTGCGCTTCGAACCAGGGAACTGCTGCGTCACATGCGCATCCCATCGAGTTTGAGTCGCGGGCGCGTTCGCATTGGATCAGCTTCGGGCACGGCAGACAGCAGCGCCTGCGTATAGGGATGCTTCGGCGCGTAAATGATTTCTTCACGCGTGCCGTGTTCGACAATCTTGCCGTTCCACATCACCGCGATGCGCTTGCAGGCGTGATGAATCACAGCCATGTCGTGGCTAATGAAGAGATAGGAGAGTTTGAACTCGCTCTGCAAGTCTGAGAGCAAGTTCAGAATCTGACTCTGAATAGAAACATCAAGTGCGCTCGTTGGCTCATCGCAGACGATCAGTCGCGGTTCAAGGGCAAGCGCGCGGGCAATTCCAATGCGCTGCTTCTGTCCACCTGAGAATTCATGTGGATAGCGATCTGCGGCTGCGCGCCACAATCCACATCGTTCGAGCAATTCGCCCACCCGCTCGCGAACCTGATCCTTCGGCACAATTCCGTGCACTTCGAGCGGTTCACCGATAATGTTTCCAACCCGCATGCGCGGGTTGAGCGATCCACCTGGATCCTGAAAGATGATTTGCATCTGGCGGCGCAACTTGCGCATACTCGTCGCCCCCTGAGCGAAAACATCAACGCCATCGAATGTCACGCTGCCGCTCGTGGCATCGATCAATCGCAGGATCGCGCGACCAACGGTTGTCTTGCCGCAACCTGACTCGCCGACCAGTCCGAGTGTCTCTCCTGGAGCGATCGAAAAGCTCACGCCATCAACTGCGCGTCGCCAATCGACGATGCGCTGAAGAATTCCTTGACGCACTGGAAAGTGCACTTTCAACTCTTGAACATCGAGCAGTGGTTTGGTCATGGATTCACCGTGAGGTCATCGTGTGGTCATCGAAGTGGTATCTCAAACTCGCCAATTTTGCCCGTTGGCAGTGCGATTGATAGCACCGCACTCGCGCGACCTATTCCTCTGCGCGAAAGGGCCCCGCGCGCCAGGCGCACATAAAAGTCTTCAACATTGCTCACACTCTGACCGCCAACGGCGACGATGATTGCACCCGCTGGCACAAGCCCCGCGAGATTCGAGTCGGCCGTGACCTCTTGCACCAGCACTCCTCGGCGATGCGCAACATTGAGCAGTGCACACGCCTCGGTCGTACTCGTCACCATCTTCGCGAATCCGTAGTTGCGCAAGAGATCTGCAAGATCTTCCGACTCAACCTGGGGATCACGCTTGGCGAGTTCAACCGAAATCTGCTGCTCTTCACCACGCGCCTGATCGGGTAGCGGCCGCCACACCTGAAACACCACTTTTTGTCCTGGCCGGCGCGTGCCAATGATCGACGGCACCTTATCTGCGTCGCCCGTCTTTACTCCGTCGATCGACGTGATGACATCGCCGATGCGCAGTCCCGCGCGCTCGGCCGGACTAGAAGGACTCACCCGCGTCACGACCGCGCCATCTGCGTTGAAATGTTCAGCGATGCATCGAAAGAGTGGATTGCGCATCTGTGGGGCCAAGATCGAACTGACCGATTGCACAGCCACACCCGAAAACCCCTTCTCGACCTCGCCTGTTTCGATGAGTTGACCGACGACGAATTCAATGATGTCCATCGGGATCGCAAGCCCAATGCCGCCGAATTGCCCTTGCCCAAGCGTGCTGCCGCGACCCGTCGCGATTGCGGTGTTCATGCCGATGACCCGTCCATAAATGTCGGTGAGTGGTCCACCAGAGTTTCCAGGATTGATCGCCGCATCGACTTGGATGAAGTTTTCGTAGTCAACGTCAGCGAGCCCCGCACTGCGACCAATGCCCGAGACGATTCCACTGCTCATAGAAAAACGAAAGTCAAATGGCGATCCAAACGCAAAGACCATCTCGCCCTGCGTGGGAATGTCGATCGATCGCTGCGCGGGAGTGAGATCGTCGGCTTCGATGCGAAGCACTGCGATGTCAGTCTTGAGGTCGATGCCGACGAGTTGCGCTGCGATGATCTGACCAGTGTGCAACTGCACGTCGATGCTCTTGGCACCATCGACCACATGTCCGTTTGTCACGATGTGCCCGTACACGTCATAAACCCACGCCGAACCCGTGTTGAAAAATGGCGCCCCGCCGCGAGCGCTTTGCGATCCCTTGGCAGTCAGAGCGAGAACTGATGGCTCAACGATGCTCGCGACATCTCGCGTGGCTTGATTGACCTCTTCGAGTGCATTGCGTTCACTCAATCGTCCCTTCGCAGCAACGCGCTCGGCGTCAACGCGCGCTTGACTCAGACTGCGCACGGTGCGCGGGGTCACAACGAGCACGAGCACTGCCGCGATCGCCACGATTGCCGCAGGCAGAAGCGTTTGAATCTTCATGAACGGTTTGGTTCCGCCGCTGCCGCCGCGCGCGCCGCGAGAGCGACCTGAAAGGCGGCGCGTTCACTGTTGTTCATCACGTACGAATGCTCGCCGAGGTTTCCAGATGCGACCAGGTTCATCCAATGCTGGGCCGCGTCTGCGATCTGGCGACCGATCTGTACTGTGGGCAGAGCAAATGCGGGTTGCCACGCGCTCATTCCCAGCAGATCTTGCAGGACAACAACTTGCCCATGACATGCCGACCCTGCGCCGCATCCAATCACGGGCAGGGTCGATTCGCGCACGATTTGAGCGGTGACTTCGGCTGGGGCAGCTTCGACAAGCAACAGCGTTGCCCCCGCCTCAGCCATCGCGCGCGCGTCATCGAGCAGTTCGATCGCGGTCACGGCACTCTTGCCTGCCGCGTAATAGCCACCGTGCATCTTTGCGTGCTGGGGACGCGATCCAATATGAGCGACCACTGGGATGCCCGCCCGACTCATCTTGGCAACAAGCGGGGCGAAGGATCGATCGACTTCGAGCTTCACAAGGTCGGCGAGCCCTTCTGTCAAGAATCGACCAGCATTTCTAATCGCCTGCGCGTCGTCGGCTTGGTAACTCATGAACGGCATATCTGCCATCACGAGGGTCGCAGGCGCACCGCGCTTCACCCCTGCGGTCAACGCGATCAGAAACTCGAGCGGCGTGTGGATGGTGTTTGGAAATCCGAGGATGACCTCACCCGCAGTGTCGCCCACCAGCAGCATGTGCATTCCCGCCTCTTGCAACCAGCGCGCAGTCGTCGCGTCGTAACAGGTGAGGCAGGCAAACTTCTCGCCACCCCGCACCATCTTGAGCAGTGTGCGCAGGGTCACCGGAGCAGCGCGCTTGGTCGTGTCTGAAAGTTCTTCGTTCATTCGGCACTCACCATTTCATCGGGCGTTGGGGTTCATGAAGCGTCCAAACGATCCACGCATCGGATTGAAGACGACATTGTCTCGACCCAGCACAAAGACATCGGCAATCTCGATCGCTTCGCGGAAAGACTCTTGTGCCTGCTCGATGTCTTCACACGGAGTCGTCACCCGCCCCTGCGCGAGATGCTCTTCAGTAACAATCGCATCGCCGGTGATCAGAATCGTTGATGATGGGATAGCCAGCAGAAGTCCAGCCGTTCCGGCGGTCACTCCAGGCAACGGAAAGAGATCGACACCAGCGGCGAGATGATCTGGAGCATCTTTCATACGCCGTCCGACTTCGAGCGATGTCTTTACGAAATCGATCACGCCGCGCGTCTTGGTGGCGCGGTCATCGTCGTCGGAGTCATCGGCGCGCAGCGCATCTTCTTCGGTGAGCCGTTCGACTTCTTCGCCAACCGCCGCGAGCACTTCGCGGTCTGCGGCGGCCATCCACCACTCGGCATTCTGAAAGAGCGTGATGCCGCGGTAGTGGCCAGGACTCTTGCTCGTCAAGAAGACGTCGGTGATTTCTTCGCACTTCACACCAGTGCGCGACTGCAGGCGTGGCAGCAGGATGTTCGGTGGCAGCGATGGGTCAACGATGATCTTGCGATCCCCCGCCTCGATGAGGGTCGTCGTCGCATGCGCCTCGCGCACAAGACCCTTTTCGCCCCAGAGTGGATGACTGCCGAGCGTGCCTATGGAGATGACTCGAAATTGCAACATATGTTCTTCGGTGCCGTGCTCGTCAGTCGGCTTGTGACTCAAGGGCAAGCCGCGCGAGAGAGTGATTGGGATCTTTCATCATTTCGCCGATGGCGTGCGCGACATTCGGCGGCACGAATGGGCGCAACTTGTCCATCGATCCACCGAACGCGGCGATCTGGCGGATGAGACTCGACGAGAGAAAGGCGAACGACTCGCCGGTGACGACGAAGACAGTTTCGATGCCCGCGACTTGGCGATTAGTGATGGCGAGTTGGCACTCCGACGCGAGATCGGTGACATTGCGAATGCCGCGAATAATGCCCGATGCGCTAACCGATCGTGCGAAGTCGACGGTGAGTCCTGAGTATGTCGTGACGCGCACCCGCGCAGCATCGGGTTCATTGCGGACGAGCTCGTCGATGAGTGGTTCGAGAAGTGAGACGCGCTCTTCGACGGGAAAGAAATCTGGCTTGTCTGGATTGCGTCCCACCGCAACGATGACTTCGTCAAAGAGTCGCCGCGCTCGCGATAGAACGTCGATGTGTCCCAAAGTCACGGGATCGAACGATCCTGGGTAAATCGCGAGGTGATGTCGTGATGCGCTGCCACTCATGAAGGCAAGTGTAGGGAGTTGAAATCGATGTTCCTCGCCGCCATCGGTCTAAACAAAATTGCAATTCTTGTCGACTTGGCTTGCAGCCCTGTGTGGCGAAACCCATAGTGTTCTTGCCGTCGCTGAAGTGAACGACTGAGGAGGCATGAAGGGACGACGAACCACTCGTCAGTCCCACGAACAACCCTGGATCGGCCCCGCATCGGACCTGCCTCCCCGAGCGGGGCCTCTTTTTTTGCCTTTCTCGACCAAATGGTGCGGGCCGCCGTCCTGACGGCAATTCCTGTGGCAGACTGTGTTCGATGGCCAAGTTGCGAGACACCTTGAGAGCCCTGCCCGCCGCAGCATTTCTCGCTGCCGCCCCCGCCGGGGCGCAGTCGAGTTCATTCGTGAACTTCGAATCGGCACATGTGCATCCCGTCGAGATCACGCCTTCGGGGGCACGGCTGCTCGTGGTGAATACGGCTGATAATCGTCTCGAGGTTTTCGATATCTCCAATTCGAATGCCGCGCCTGCTCTCATTGGATCGATTCCGGTTGGACTCGATCCAGTTTCGGTTCGAGCGCGCACCAATTCCGAAGCATGGGTTGCGAATCTCATCAGCGATT
>SIAR01000034.1 GCA_009691705.1 Phycisphaerales bacterium | reverse complement strand
GCGTGGCGTGGCAACGGCGCGAGCCTCTTCGGTGCATTCCTCGGCAACAGCTTCTATGCACGACCAGCTGGTGCTGCGACCGTGAACTCGTATGGCGCCGTTGTTCAAGGGGGGTACTTCATCAGTGACGATCTCGAACTCGTTGCGCGGTGGGAGTGGCTCAATGTCAGTGGCGGAACGACCAATGTGACGACGGGAAGCGTGGGCAACGCATCTGCCATCAATGCACAGCACTTTCAGATCTACTCGATTGGCACGAACTACTACCTGTTGAAGAATCAGCTCAAGATTTCGGCAGACATTGGGTATGTCGTGGGAGCACTGCTCTTTCAGAACGGCATCTATAACGGATCGATCACAGGCGCCGATTACCGCTCTGACGAAAACTCAAGCGCGACGGGGCAGACCGTTGCTCGAGTTCAGTTGCAATTGGCATTCTGACGAAGCGCAGCGCGCGAGAGTCAGTCGCGCTTTCGGCTGACTGCCCAGTGCGCTTCATTGACGACATCAAGCAGCACCGCGACGATCGCTGTGTCAAAGAGCGTTCCAGCGTTCGTGGTGACAGTAGGAAATATCGAGCGCAGCGCGAAGTTCTTCGATTGATGAGAGCAGGTCGTGTGCGTATTGCGGATGGTGCTGCAGTATCGCTCGCTCGCGGTGAGTTCGGCTTGCGCAGTGGTCCAGTCGACGCGCGCGTCGCAGACACCCATGATCACGACCCCTTGCGCGGCGAATTCAGGTGCGAGCAGCGCAACCTCTGCGAGTTGCTTCATTGATGACGCGCCCTTGGGCGAGAGAAACTGCATCACCACAATCTGATTCTTGCAGGCGTCACTAGTAACCGCACTGCTGCCATTCGCTGCAGTTTGGGGCGGGCTTTCCTTCCAGTGCGCCAGTGCCTTTGGGCGATTCGCTCCCTCAAAGAACCAGCCATCGGGAATCACAACGTCGCCCCCCGCGCCATGTGCAGCGCAAGCAATGGCAGCGAGCAGAAAAAGTCACCAGAATGTGCGAATGCATGAAGTGGTCATCGGGTTCTCCTCGAACAAAAAGCACTGCAAGCAACTGAGTCGGCGAATCGAGTGAGAAGAGTAACACTTGGAAGCCCGTCAACCTGCCAATGAACGGTAACCTCCGACGATGAAGGAAAAGTCAGCAACGGTCGAGAGCGCAGCAAAGAAGTCGGACGATCAGAGCAAAGGATCGTTCGCAGATCTCGGTCTTGGCAAGGAACTACTCGCTGAACTCGCAACGCTTGGCTACGAAGAGCCCACCCCGATTCAACGAGCGGCCATTCCGCCATTGATGGAAGGTCGCGACTTGCTTGGACAGGCCGCCACAGGCACGGGCAAAACTGCCGCATTTGCGCTGCCACTCTTGCAGCGCATCGGTCGCGTGAAAGCTGTGGGGTACAAACCAAACGTGCTGGTCTTGGTTCCTACCCGCGAACTCGCGGTGCAGGTATCCGAGGCGTTTCACAAGTACAGCAAGGGACTCGGCACATCGGTCGTGCCGATTTACGGAGGCCAGGAGTTTCGTCGACAAATCGTCGCGCTGCACCGCGGTGCGCATGTTGTCGTTGCGACACCAGGCCGTGCGCTCGATCACTTGCGCAGAGAGACGCTCGATCTCAGCGCCTTGCAGACCGTAGTGCTCGACGAGGCCGATGAGATGCTCGACATGGGATTCGCTGAAGATCTCGAACTCATTCTCGAGGCGACTCCAAAGGACCGCCAAACGTGTCTCTTCTCGGCGACTCTGCCGCCGCGTATCGCATCGATCGCCGAACGCCACTTGAGTGATCCAGTTCGCATTCTGATTCCGCGCGACAAGAGCAACAAGGGATCGATGCCCAAGGTGCGGCAAACTGCGTACATCGTGCCGCGCGCTCATAAGACGGCAGCCCTCGGACGGGTGCTCGACCTTGAGTCGCCCACACTCGCCTTGGTGTTCTGTCGCACACGCATCGACGTCGACGAACTCGCCGATCGTCTAGTTGGTCGCGGGTATCGCGTTGCGTCGCTGCACGGCGGAATGTCGCAGGTCGAGCGCGACCGCGTGATGAAGAAGGCCCGCGGTGAAATGCTCGATTTGCTAGTTGCAACCGATGTTGCGGCGCGCGGTATTGATATCGATCACCTTTCGCATGTCGTGAACTTCGACGTGCCAGCCTCCCCCGAGTCGTATGTGCATCGCATCGGGCGCACAGGGCGGGCCGGTCGCGAGGGAGTCGCGATCACACTCGTCGATCCGCGCGAGCACAGACTGCTGCGCAACATTGAGTTTCTCACCAAACAGAAGATTGCAATCTCGACGGTGCCGACTCCGCTGGATGTGAAGGCGCGTCGACTCGATCTCACCAAGGGTGCGATTCGCGAACTCATTCAGGCTGGCGGGCACGATGGATTCCGCGTCGTTGTCGAAACGCTGGCCGCAGAATTTGACGTGATGGATGTCGCGGCCGCGGCAGTTCGCATGGCACACGAGGCGAGTGTTGGCGAGAGCTCGGGCGAAGATGACTCGCACATTCCAACGATCGAGAGTTTCGCCCGTCCCAAGTACGGAAGTTCAAACGCGCGCGAAGAGTCTGCGGCGCGCGGTTCTGCTCCGCGCCAGTTTCAAGGCAAGTTTGACCGCAAGCCGGCGGGCAAGTTCGCCCCGCAGGGGAAGTTCGAGAAGAAGGGCAAGTTCGCCCCCAAAGGCAATCAGTCAGGTGGATGGGAGCAACCTAGAAACGGCGCGGGTTCTGGCGGCAGTCGCGACAACAATTCGCAAGACATGGTGCGCGTCTACATCGCCGCAGGAACGCGCATGGGAATTCGACCCGCAGATCTGGTTGGCGCCATCGCCAATGAAGCGGACGTGAACCCGCGCGGTATCGGCGATATCGAAGTTGGCGAGGCATTCTCGATAGTCGAGTTGCCCGATGGCGATGTCGAACGGGTGATCACTGCCCTGCGCCGCACAACACTGCGCGGGCGCAAAGTAAAGGTGCACCGCGACACTGGGGTGCGGCAGTAACCACCGCGCCTTTCTTGGCGGTCTTTCAGGGAACCGGCGCATCGGCAAAGGTCATCGCGCTCGCAAACACCAACAAGTTTAAGTAGGAATCGCCCCTATATGAAAGCCGATCACGGGCGATTCGACGCGATGAGATTTGGTCGTGGTCTTTTCTTGTGGCATACTGATGAGGATGGCATCCCGTTGGTCTTCGATATTCGTTTACACCGTGGCCGCCCTGCCGATCGTCCTCGCCGCGACCCATGCGCGCGCCGACGAGCCGCGGGTCGATGGACTATTTGGGGAATGGGCGTCAACCAACCTGATCGCCTCTGATGTTGCGGGCGATGCGAGCGGGGCGTTCGACCTGCAACGTGTCTACGCAACAAATCGCGGCACGCGACTCTTTCTGCGATTTGAAATCACATCGAATCTGAATCTGCAATCGGGCGCGACTTCGAACGGAACGTTGCTCGTGCAAATCGCGATGGCTGGCAATCGATTCCTGACCATCGATCTGCGCAACAAGTCGCTCTGGCGCGACAACGACACTGGACTCTCGGTTGGGTGGGATGCAGTTGGCTACACGACCGCACCAACCCACGCAGCGAGTGAGTTTGAACTCGTCGCCGATCTCGCAATGTTTGGCGTGGTCGTGGGCAGTCCAATCGCCATCAACTTCAGTTCGAGTGACTCGCTCGCGGCGAGTGCGCCATACACAATGTCGCAGCCTGCGATCGCCCCGGTGCGTCGATCAGCGACGCGCGCGGCGGGGGCGACTTTTCGCATTGCCAGCGTGAACACCGAGTTGACCGGGTTTCTAGTTTCAACACGGCGAACAAAACTCTTGCGACTGATTGACGGCATGAACGCAGATATCTACTGCTTTCAAGAGGAATACAACTCGACCGCCACGCAGATCGATACATATCTCACGGGGTCAGATCCAATGGAGGATGGCGCCAACTGGAACGTGCACAAGAACAATGACTGCGTGATCGCGAGTCGAAGTCCGCTGCTCGCGCTGCCATCGGCTAACACAGCGACTGCGGGGGCGGTCATCGATCTTCCTGCGGCTGGCACGGGAGATGCGGTCGTCGTGTTCAGCATTCATCCCAAGTGCTGCGGCTACATCATGAGCTCAGAAGACGCAACGCGCATTACGCAGATGACTGGTCTCATCACAACGCTCAACAACTTGCGCGCCGGGACGCTCGGCGCCGCGTTCGAGCCCTACCGCCAAGCGCCTGCAATTGTGATTGGAGATTGGAATCTCGTTGGATCGATCACGCCTCTCGCCATGCTGCTTGACCCAGCCGGCCCCAACATGCGCGACGCGATCCCGCCGCACCTCATCGGCGAAGATGTCGCCACATGGCGCGGCACGACAACGACCGCAGGATCGTTTACTCCTGGGCGACTCGATCTGTTGACATACTCGGCAGCTGGCATGAATCTGCGCGGCTCATTCGTGCTCGACAGCGCCACGCTCGATGCGAATGAACTTGCGGCGCTCGGATTACAAGCGGGAGATTCTGCCGCGACCGATCACAACATGCTCGTGGGCGACTTCGCATTTGGTGCAGCGCCAACGTGCACGGGCGATACCAACGGCGACAACCAAGTCAACGGGGCAGACATCGCCGTTGTGCTTTCAAGTTGGGGCGCGGCGGGAGCTGGTGACGCCAACAACGATGGCATCGTGAACGCCGCAGATCTCACAGTGGTGCTTGCGAACTTTGCAGGCGGGTGCCCGTGAGAGGCTGCGCGGCAGTTGGTCGGTAGATGAATGCAGCGATCAGGCTAAGCAGCACGATGAGAATCCCATCGAAGATGCACTGCTTGATCACCATGACGCCGGGCATTGGTTGAACAACATAGAAGATCATGTACGTCGGGATCACAGTCAGAAACGCTACGACAGTCCCAAACAAAGCGCAGGCCCTGCCCAAGCCATGGGCTTGCACTGACGCCGCGCGAGTAGATCCACACCAGCGCAAACGAAGTCATGAGCTGGGCGAGCAGCATCAAACCGAAGTGACTCATCATCTCAGTTTCGGGTCGAAAGAGATTTGGCAACTGGGCGTAGTCGTCGCCCAAGTCTGTTTACGGACTCGGGCGGTTTCCGGTGACGCTTTACAAAGAACAGTGGACGAAGCTGCTGGCAATGTCTGCAGAGATCCAGGCGTTTCTGCAAGCTAACGACTCGCAGCTCAAGACAAAAGAGTGAGCGGGTCGTATCTAGCATCCGCGATCACGTCAGCTCTTCGCTCATGATCTCGGCGATCAACCCGTGTGTCTCAGTCTGTGTGACGACGCAGTCTGAGATTCGTTATAGCCTCCGTCCGTGCCAGTATTGCGCCATCAACTCGTCGACCTTCACGCGCGGCGCATTTATCCGGCGCAGGTCACTGTGAATGGCGAGCGCATCGTGTGCGTCGAAGAACTGGCTCAGGATGCGCCCGTCGGTAGCGGTTTCATCATGCCAGGATTCATCGACGCGCATGTTCATGTCGAGAGCAGCATGCTGCCGCCGCGCGAGTTTGCGCGCGTGGCGGTGCGACACGGAACAGTCGCAACGGTGAGCGATCCGCATGAGATTGCAAACGTGCTCGGTGAACAGGGCGTCGCGTACATGCTCGAAGAGGCGGCGCAGGCCTGCATGACGATCGCGTTTGGTGTGCCGAGTTGTGTGCCAGCAACCGCATTCGAGACATCTGGAGGCGCACTCGATGCGGCGACGGTTGCGCGAATGCTCGAAGATCCGCGGTTGGGATACCTCGCCGAGATGATGAATTGGCCGGGCGTGCTCGCGGGAGATGGCGAGGTGGTCGCCAAGATTGCCGCTGCGAAACGGGCGGGAAAGCCAGTCGACGGTCATGCCCCCGGGCTGCGCGGCGACGATGCAGCGCGCTACGTGGCGGCAGGAATCTCAACCGATCACGAGTGTTTCACGCTGGATGAAGCCCGCGACAAGGCGCGACTCGGCATGCGCATCTTGCTGCGGGAAGGCAGTGCCGCGCGAAATCTCGAAGCACTCTGGCCCATTGTGCGCGAGTGGCCAGAGCGTGTGATGTTCTCGACCGACGATGCGCATCCAGATGATCTGCTTCGCGGACACATCGATCGAGTTGTCGCTCGTTGCGTTGCGCACGGGCTCGAACTGTTCGACGTGCTACGCGCGGCGTGTGTGCATCCCGTCGAGCATTACAGATTGCCAACAGGATTACTGCGCGCTGGCGACCGGGCGGACTTCGCAGTAGTCGATGACCTCACCAACTTTCGGGTGCGCGAAACTTGGGTTGCCGGCAAGATCGTGGCGCGCAACGGCGAGGCACTCGTTGCCTACAGCGCCGCAGCCACGCCGAATCGCTTTCGTGCGGCGACCTTTGCGGCGAACGACTTTGTGATGGAAGCTGGAGTTGCGAGTGCGCCAGTGCAGGTGCGGGCAATTGCAGCCCACGATGGACAACTTGTAACGAGCGAAGTGCTCGCCACGATCTCGCCGACAGCAGGGGTGCTCGAGCCCGACCCCGCGAGCGACACGCTGTTGCTGGCGGTGTGCAATCGTTATCTAGAAGCCCCTCCCGCACTCGCCTTCATTCGCGGATTCGGACTTCGCGCTGGGGCGATCGCAACGAGCGTTGCGCACGATTCGCATCAAGTCATCGCGGTTGGTGCGAGCCGCGCGGCAATCACGCGCGCCGTGAACGCAGTCTTCGCAGCGCGAGGCGGGCTGGCAGTTGTGATCGACGATGCGAGCGACCCTTCGCGCAACGACCTCCGCGAACTTCTACCACTGCCAATTGCAGGATTGATGAGCGACCGTCCCGCCGAAGAAGTCGCGGCGATCTACGAGCGGCTAACCAGCCGCGCCCGCGAAATGGGTTCACAGTTGCGCGCGCCATTCATGACGCTCTCATTCATGGCGCTGCTGGTGATACCCGAGTTGAAACTTAGCGACCGCGGTCTGTTCGATGCGCGGGCGTTTCGGTTCGTGTCGAGTGTTGTCAAGGTGTGAGGCGAGAGAGTTGAGTCAGAGGCGCACTGCGCCGCCAACCCTACCCAACCATCTCGCTCACCCAGCGGTGCCAATCACTCGAAAACAAATGGTTGGGATCGTAGAAGTCCTTGCGCGCAAGGAATGCGGGAAGTTGGGGATATCCCCGCAAGAGTTGGTCGCGCCTCGCCCAACGGTGATAAGTCAAGAAGAAGCGTCCGCCACGATCGAGCGCTAGGTCGAAGAGTTCCCGAAAGCTCTCGCGCGCATGGGCAAGTCCTTGGGGTGTATGCATCACATGCAAGTTGAAAATCACGCACACTTGATCATCCTGCGCCCAAGGCAAGAACGTCTCTGAGTCTTTGCGAATCAATCGAATTGTGCCGTAGATAACTTCAGCGCCGCGACCAGCGAGCATCTGCGCGGCATCATGCAGAAAATCAACGAGGCGATCGGTCGGCACATACACCTCAGAGATCATCTCGCTGCATTGGCAGGGGGAGGCAAGCTCTGCGTCGATGCGTTGGTGATACCCAGCGAGATAGATGCCGAGTTGATGGGTGTCAGACCAATAGAGTTGGCCGTCGGTGGCGATGTAGTGCTGCGCTTATAAGGCAAATGCCCGCGCCTTGTCAGTGTGTGCGAGGAGAAGCAGTTGCTCCCAGTCTTGCGCGGCGAGTTCGCGCGCCGGCGCAACCGGCGGTCGTGCGCCGGGGGCAGGCTCGTAGCACGAGAAGACGCCCTTGGTGAGGAACCCTGCAGAGTTCGGATCGATATCGAACTGAAAGTCGCCATAGATGAATCCCGCGTCGATACGCCGCCGGGCAGCGTTGACCGCATCGTCAATGTCGATGACTCGCACAACACGTCGCATCGGTCGGCGTTCGCAGAGTCGAAGTGTCACAGCGACGATCACACCGAAGAGCCCGTATCCGCCGATCGCCAGCGCAAAGAGTTCTGCGTGGTCAGTGCGACTGCAAGTGATGAGCTCGCCACGAGCAGTGACGAGCATGAACGACTCGACATCGTGAACGATCGGCGGCATCGTCAGTCCGCGACCGTGCGCGTTTGCCGATAGTGCGCCGCCAAGTGTGAGCGTGTCTGCACCAGTTTGTTTCTGTGCGATTCCCCATCGGGGTTCGCGCGATGGTTCGCGTTCGCGCTGCATCTCGAGGTATCCAGCGATCAACTCTGGCCACTCGATTCCTGCTTCGGCGGTGATGAGTCCGCGGTCGTGATCGAGTGCAACGATGCGATTGAGCAGTCGCATGTCAATCAGCGTTTCGCCGGCGAGAAACTGCTGCCCGCCCATCGCGTGGCGCGATCCACAGATAGATAGAGAGCGCCGCTCGGCGGCACAGCACCGCACGATGTCGCAGACCTCGGCGACGGTGGATGGCCGCAAGATTTGCCGCACCGTTGTCTCGTTGAGCGACGAGTGGATGTCGTTGACGGTGAGCGTGGTTGCCAGCATCGACAAACCGTACCGCACGGCGGCGCCGAACTCGGCGGGGGCTCGTGATAGCTGCTAGCCGCGCTTGTGCTCTAACTCTTGCCAGCGGGCGTAGAGCGTTGCAACCTTCGCATGCGCGACATCAAGGGCTTTGCAGGCGGCAGCCATCTTGACGTGATCCGCAGCAACAACGGGATCGCTCACCATTGCCTCTGCGACTTGCGATGCAGCTTCGGCAGCGTGCACGGCGACTTCGATGCCGTCGAACTCACGCTGCTCTCTGAAGGTGAGTCGCTTGCGAGCTGCCGGTGGCGCGCTCGTCGACTGGGCGCTGGCACTCGCCCGCTCACTGGCACCACGCGTGGCATCTGCCCGCGCCACCCGCTCAATCGCGCGGTCGCGCTCTTGGGTCGCACGCTCGGCGCGTTCGAGCGCGCTGAGCGCTTGATCGAGGCTGGCAACAACAGAGACCGACGCATCAGGCGCGCCAATCACCACCACGCTCTTGGCGAGTCTCGCGAGCATCGTGCGATCGTGTGTCACGAGCAGCACCGCTCCAGGAAATGACTCGACCGACTGTTCAAGCACTTCGAGGGTGGGAATGTCAAGATCATTCGTCGGCTCGTCGAGCACCAGAATGTCCGCAGGCTCGAGCATCATTCGTGCGATGTGCGCCCGCGCCCGCTCGCCGCCCGAGAGATTGCCGACCGTCTGCAACAGTTGAGCATCCTGAAAAAGAAACCTGCGCGCCCACGCAGTGATGTGCATCTGTCCACCCTGAAAGTCGACGACATCGCCAAGCGGACAAATCGCGTCGCGCAAGAGCGTGCTTTCAGGAATATCTGACCGCTGTTGTCGCAACACGACGATGCGCGGCATTGGATCTGCGAAGCGCACGCTGCCCGTGTCGGGCGCGAGGTCGCCGCAGAGAATTCGCAGCAGTGTCGTCTTGCCCGATCCATTTGGACCCATCAATCCAACGCGGTCGCCTGGAGCGAGTTCAAGATCGAGTGCGCGAAAGAGTGTGCGCGACATTCCGCTCGCATCGGCGAAGCCCTTTGAGATTCCCTCAGCGGTCACCAGTTTGCGGGTGCGCCGTCCACTCGCAGTGAAGTCGACGCGCGCGCCACCCGCACTAGCCGCGGCGTTGCGCACGCTGATGGCGTCGAGTTCTTCGCGCCGTTCTGCGCTGTCTTCGATGCGCCCCTTCGCTTTCGTGCGCCGGGCCTGTGCGCCGCGACCGAGCCAGACATTGTCGATGCGCACTTCGTTGGCGAGCGCGCTTTCGGCGCGGGCTTGCGACTCGAGAAATTCGGCTCGTCGCCGCAAGAACTCGCTGTAGTTGCCCTCGGCAGAGAGTGTGCCCTGCGGATATGCGCGACTCAACTCAACCACCCGCGTCGCAACGCGCTCTAAGAATGCGCGATCGTGGGTGATGAAGACACATGCGCCAGCCCGAATGTCATTGGATGGACGCGCGAGAAACTGCTCGAGCCAACGGATCCCCTCAACATCAAGATGATTGGTCGGCTCGTCGAGCAGCAGCAAGTCTGGCGTGCCACCCGCTTCGCATAGGCCACGGGCGATCGAGAGTCGCTTCTTCCATCCCCCAGATAGCAGGTCGACAGAGTCGTCCATGCGCGCTTCTGCAAACCCCAACTTGCCCAGGATCATTCCGCCGAGCAGTTCTGCCTCGTGTGTATCGCCATGCACTGACGCTGCACTCAGCGATGCAGCGGTTGCGACTGAACGGGCCGTGGCGCCATCGGCGAAATCATCACGCTGCGGCACATAGACAATCACCGCCCCACGCTGGGTGCGCACGAGCCCAGCATCGGGTTCCTCTGCACCAGCGAGCATGCGAAGCATCGTGCTCTTTCCAGATCCATTTGGACCGATGAACCCCACGCGGTCGCCATCTGCAACGCTGATCGATACCCCGCGAAATAGTTCGCGAAGTCCGTGTGATTTCGAAAGGCCAGTTGCGCCCAGCAGCATCAGGGCGTTGCGCGTGTCGTGGGCTGTTTCGCCGTTTGCGCCGCCGTTTGCGCAGTCAAGTGCGCCTCGAGCGCTGCGCGGGCTGGACCTTGCCACGAGTCGATGCCCGCATCGGCAATCACAGCGATCATGCACTGGGCAATCTCAGGAGCAAGGCCAGCGAGTCCATTAGTAAGAACGCTGGCAAACTGCGCTTGGGTCGGCGGCGAAGTCACTGCCGACGACTCTTCGACCGCGAGATCCTTGTGGGCAGCGCCAAGCGCGTGGTACAGAGCCGCAACCTCATCTTTGCGCATCGACATGAACGCCTGTGCAAAGAATGGCGACGCCTTCTGCGGCTCACGGGCGATCGCCAGTTTCGTGCCGTAGATATTCGCAAGCCGCCACTGCGACTTGATCGTCTGCGCGCGCGACTTGGTGATGTCTGCAACGAGCTGCGCGAAGGCGTCAGACTCATCTGGCGCGCTCTTCAGATGCTTGACGCACTGGGTAATGAGTTCGTCGCGAAGTTGAGTCGGCAGTGTTGGCCAAATGTGTTCGAGCATGGGATCGGCAAGACTACTGCCCAGCGGATCAACTCGACTTCACGCGCCAAACTCTCAAAGAGGCAAGCGGCTTGTGCGATGCTTCGGCAAACTCGGTGGCGAAGCGCCGCGCCCATGCCCATCGCCAGTTACGGGCAGAATTGGCCCTCTGGCCGGCGATGTTTGCCCGTAAGGTGGACGGTGTGAAACGACTCACACATCTCGTCGCCGTTCAATTGGCGCTCTTCTGTTTTTCGGTTGAGCCTCTCGCGCACTCTCAAGATGTCGCGGGTGGGGTCGCTACCACCGAGCGCGTCGGCAAGGTCGGCGAGAGTCGTTACTACACGCCAGCGAATCAGTTGCTCACTCCGTCGGGAGTGCAAGTTGAACTTCCTGGAATGCGTCCGCAGGCACTCGCGCTGAGTCCAGATGGCACGCGCCTGGTCACCGCCGGAAAGACCCACGAACTCGTTGTGATCTGTCCGACCACGGGAGCAATCCTGCAGCGCGTCGAGTTACCGTCAGACAAGAACAATGCCGCGACACCTGACGCCGCATCGCCGCGATTGCTGGCTCCCGACAAAGAAGGTCAACTCAGTTACACCGGACTCATCTTCTCGCGCGACGGCACGCGCATCTATCTCGCGAATGTCAACGGCAGCATCAAGGTCTTTTCAGTCACCGCAAAGGATGGAGTCGCTGGGCTCTTCACGATTGCACTTCCACTTGCCAATGCGCCGCGCCGCAAAGAGGAGATTCCTGCGGGCCTCGCGCTCTCGCCTGATGGCGCGAAACTATATGCCTGTGGCAATCTGTCGAATCACCTCTTCGAGATCGAAGCCGCCAACGGCCGCATCCTGCGCACGTTTGAGGTCGGCGTTGCTCCATTCGATGTCGCACTCGTGGGCACGAAGGCGTTCGTCAGCAATTGGGGTGGACGGCGACCCGACGCCGCATCACTGACGGGTCCGGCCGGTCGCGGCACGCTGGTGCGCGTCGACTCGGTGCGTCACATCGCGAGTGAAGGATCGCTGAGCGTGATCGATCTCGCGGGCGCATCACCACCTACGGAGATCATGGTTGGATTGCACGCAAGTGCGCTGGCGGTCTCGCCAGACCAAACATCACTCGTAGTCGCCAACGCTGGCAGTGACACAGTCAGCGTGATCGACACGCGCACCGACAAAGTCGTCGAAACTATCTGGACCCGGCAGAGTCCAGCGGATGTCTTTGGTGCACAACCAACGGCGCTTGCTTTCGATGCCACTGGCAAGACACTCTTCGTCTGCAATGGCAGCCAGAACGCAGTCGCCGTGATCGACTTCGATGCGGGCGAGTCGAAACCGCGCGGACTCATCCCGGTGGGATGGTTTCCTGGTGCAATCGTCGTGGCGCCGACAAGCCCTGCGACTCTGTGCGTTGCAAACATCAAGGGAATCGGATCAACGAAGCGATTTGCCCCTGGAGAAAAGGTCGAACTTCGTTCGCGCCAATATTTCGGAACGCTCTCGCTCGTACCAACGCCATCTCCCCAAGAGCTGCCGGCGATGACGCGCACCGCGCTCGCCAACATGCGCCACGGACTTCTCGAAGAGGCCAGATTGCCGCCGCGACCCGATCAACCCGCACGCCCAGTGCCACAGCGCGCCGGCGAGCCGAGCCTCTTCAAGCATGTCGTCTACATCATCAAAGAGAATCGCACGTACGACCAAGTTTTCGGCGACATCAAGGAAGGCAATGGCGATCCGTCGTTGTGTGTCTTCGGCGCAGAGGTCACGCCGAATCTCCACAAGCTCGTGCGCGACTTCGTTCTTCTCGACAACACATACTGCTCGGGCATTCTGAGCGCCGATGGTCATCAATGGACAGATACTGGAATCGTCACGGACTATGTTGAGCGATCATTCGCTGGATTCCCGCGCAGCTATCCCGATGGGATGGAAATCGACGGCGCGGACGCGTTGGCCTACGCACCCAGCGGTTTCATTTGGGACAACGCACTCGCCCACGGAAAGTCGCTGCGTGTGTTAGGTGAGTTCGCGATCACAACCAAGCGCTGGGCCGATCCACTGCGCAAATCCAAGATCACCGCACGCGATTGTTTCGATGACTATCGCACGGGGGCGGGTGCGATCATCATCGAGAGCGCTCCGACGATTGAATCGCTGCGTCCATATCTAAGCACGGCCGCTCCGGGATGGGACCCTGACGTTCCCGATGTGGTTCGCGCGCGCGTATTCGGGCAGGAACTTGCCTCATGGGAGAAGGCCGGCGCGATGCCAAATCTCACCATCATCTGCCTACCCAACGATCACACCAGTGGGACCAA
>SIAR01000013.1 GCA_009691705.1 Phycisphaerales bacterium | reverse complement strand
GGCGATCCAAAGCTGCCAGCGCTCACGAAGTTTGATGTTCCGATGAGTCCGCTGTTGGTTGGTCTGCTCGTGACGAGAATCGCTGCGTGGGTTGGCTCGAAGCACTCGCCTATGTAACTCGTGAGAAACTCGTTTGTGCATCCTGTCAGCGCAAGAACTGCTCCAAACATGGCGAAGAAAATCGGTTGAATTTATTGCTTCACTGGGCGCACTCTACGCCACAATGGTCACTCCTAATGCTGCAGATCGGTCCACTCACTCTCGACTCGCCGCTCCTACTCGCCCCCATCGCGGGTCACTGCGACCTTCCTTTTCGCATTCTCTGCCGTGAACAAGGCGGCGTTGGACTCGCGTCTACCGACCTTCTGAACTCGCGAGCGATCTTGAATGAATCACCTCGAACGCTAGAGCTCGCCGAAACAAACGAACACGACACACCGTGCGGAATGCAACTCTATGGAAACTCAGATGACCCACTTCCCGAGGCGGCGTGTTGGGCGATCGATCACGGAGCAAAGCTCATCGACATCAATATGGGATGCCCCGTCGACAAAGTCGCGAAGAAACACGGCGGATCGCTGCTGTTGCGCGACTGCGCCTCGACCCAGCGACTGACAGAGCGCATCGTCAATGCGGTGCACAAACACAGCGGCGCGCGAGTTCCCGTCACCGCAAAGATGCGCCTCGGTTGGGACCGAGAACATTTCGTTGCGCCAACGCTCGCGCGCGATCTTGCTTCGATTGGCATTCAGGCCATCACTGTGCATGGACGCTGGACTGTGCAATTCTTTTCGGGCCAGGCAGATTGGGATCGCATCGGCGAAGTGGTCGCTGCGGTTTCATCTATCCCAGTGATTGGCAACGGCGATGTCACCGAGCCACACCACGTCACCGAAATGATGGCGAAGACTGGATGCGCCGGCGTGATGATCGGGCGTGGCGCATTGCGCACACCGTGGCTCTTTCGCCAAGCGCTCGAGCTCATCAGGATGGGTGAATCTCCCGATACCTCGCGCCTCTTCGCGCCGACCCTCCTCTATAAGTGCCAAATGATCGCAAGGCATCTCGACCTGCTCAAGCAGTACGCGTCGAGCGAGCGACACGCCCTGCACACGATGCGGTCGAGAATTGCTTGGTACAGCAAGACGATGGGACCGATAAAACCGCTCAAAGAGGCGATTAGAACCGCAATTTCTCTTCAGGAAATGGTTGACGCGGTCGACATCTGGATCGAGAGAGAGTCGGGCGCCATTCCATGCTCAAGCCGCGCATGAGAGGTTGAATGCAAAAAATCTGGGGCTTCTTTTGCTTTTAATGCTGGTGCTTGTACTTTGACAGTGTCGATGTGAACTTGGGCGGTTCAATGTCGACGGTGCGATTGTTATTTGCGCATCGATCGGAAATGGGAAACGAGTTGGGAAACTCGAGAAGGAAAAGGGAATGAAAAATAGGTCCATTGCTGCCGTTGCATCGTTGTCGCTCGCCGTCACGGCTGTAGGTGCACACGCAACCCTCATCCCACCAACCTTCGGATTCTCGTTGCACTCCGCCGGGTCGACGATTAACGGGAGTGCTGGCGATTTCGGGTCAACGACCAACGTCTCGCCAACAGAGTGGTTCTTTCAGGGATCGTGTTCGGCAATGACGGGCACATCGATGAATTGGGCCTATCTCGTTGACCCCGATCCATTTATCACCGGATCACTCTCGATCACCAACGAAAGCCTGATTGAGCGGTCATACATCGTTGATTTCTCCCTTGGCATCACCCCGCCTATGTCTGGCAGCCTCGTCTCGGGGCAAGTCTCAGGATCGCTCACCGACAGTAATGGTTCGGGTGGGGCGCTTCTCACATCAACCGCGGGCGGCGCTGTTTACACCGCCCTTGCCGACGATGTGTTCGTGCGGTCGCTCATGAGTAACGCGAGCCACGCGGTTTCAAACCAGTATGGCACGACCTCATTCAGTGGCGGTTCATTTGGCCAGCCAACGGCGATAGCTGGCCCCGCGATCAATAACACAATTGGAATTCGCTACGCGTTCACACTGAGCGCCGGCGATTCTGTGTCGTTCTCGAGCATCTTTGTTGCGAATGTGCCAGCACCTGGTGTGATGGCGCTCGGCTTCTTCGCGGGTGCCTTTACAAGAAGCGGTCGGCGCCGCATGCGCTGATTGCCTCTGACTCGTTGCGTAGGAAAATAAGTTGTTTGTTCAGGATGGATTAGTGGATGGATCGTTCGAGGCCATGACGGAGACGTGATTTTTGTCACTATTTTCGCGCTTCACATCGAAGGAAAAGGGTTGAACATGAAGGTAAATATCAAGAACTTCGCTGTCATTTTCACCGGCACAACGGCCTTGCTGACGAGCGCCTCATTCGCCGGATTCACTTCGTCTGGATGCGTTTACTCCGTGAGCTCGTCGGCCGGCAGTGGATCGCAGACGAACACAACCGTAGACCTCTCGCCAACCGCCTGGATGAACTCTGGCGGATGGGTGACCGCAGGATCTACGGCCTCTGTCACGTGGGCGAACAATGTGTGGGGTTGGAATCCATCAACCAATACTGGATTCATGAACGCCAACATCGTCATCCGCAACAACACCGGTGCAGCGCAAGACTTCGTCTTCACTGCCGCGATGAACGGCACTGCGGCTGGTAATCAAACCCTGGCAAGTGGATCGATCGGCGGACAGTTCGTAAACGGCTCGGGATCGCTAGGACAAGTGACGAGCAGTGGTCCACTCTGGAGCGCACTGATTGATGGATCGACCGTCAACAGCCAACTTCCGAATGCGCTCTTCTTCGCTGCCCCATTTCAGATCATCTCTTTGGGCAATTTCAACTTCGCGAACATCGCGGTTAGCAACTCGATTGGTTCGCAAACAGCGATTCGCTTTTCACTTCGCATCTCGGCTGGTGGCGAGGCGAGTTTCACGAGTGCTTTCTCGTTCCAAACCATTCCTGGTCCAGCATCGATCGCGATTCTTGCGTTGACTCCGCTGTTTGGTTCGCGACGCCGGCGCTGAACGCACCGCTGGGTTTCATGCGGGATTCAAGCGGGTTTCAAGCCTCAGACGCGCAGTTCTTTTGACTGCGGAAGGTCGCCGAGTCCGGCGAGTCCAAACACTTTTAGAAACTCACCCGTTGTTCCATAAAGCATTGGGCGTCCAAGTTCTTCTGCGCGACCAACGATGCGCACTAGTCGGCGCTCCAACAATCCGCGCAAGACTTCTCCGCAGGCGACGCCGCGAATTGCTTCTATCTCTGCACGTTGGATGGGTTGCCGATAGGCAACCACGGCGAGCGTCTCTATTGCGGGTTGCGTCAGGCGCGTCTGCTGCTTCTCCCCTCGCAGTCGCGCAACGACTGTCGCAAATGTTGCGAGCGTGAGCACTTGTCGTCCACCAGCAACTTGTTCGATCTTGAAGGCGCATCCCGCTGCGAGATATGCCGCATTGAGTTCGTCGACCGCATCGCGAATCTGCGCGGCTGCCTTGCTCTTGCCAGCGAATCCGAGCAGCTCGACAATTCGTCCATCTGAGAGTGGACGGTCTGCGGCAAACAAGAGTGCTTCGACGCGGCGTGCGAGCGGTTGATCGGCGCAGGGAATCTCTTGAAGTTCGGCGGATGGCGTTGCCGACATGATTAGCGCCGGCGCGACGCCGCGAGACGGGCGCGCGCGAGTGATTGTTCGTTTTCGATCACTTCGCGTTGTGCGAGTGTGTGCGGTGAGGCGCTTACGGCGTGGACCTTTGCATCAGCGTTTGTGACCTGCTTCTGGGAATTCTCTGGATCGATGGACGAAGCAAGTTCGGCGCCATCCGCCAAGAGGATGAGCGTGTTGTGATTCATCTGCGCAAACCCGCCGTTGAGAACGTACTGCGTGCTGCCTGTTTCTGTATCGACGCGGCAGACTCCGCCGCCAAGTTTGGCAAGAAACGGCGAAGCGCCGCGCATCACGCCTTGTTGACCGTCGAACGATTGGAAACTCACGTACGTGACTTCGGTGTCAAGCACGGAGTCAGCGGGAGTCACGATTCTGCAGTGAAAAGTAGTCATGGCAATTGTCCAATCCTGATACTAACCGCCCGTCGGCGCAGGTGCGCCATGCACGGCGAGATTGAAGTTTCTGTAGCGAACATCGTCGGTGACCTCACGCAAAACCCATCCATCGAGCCAAGTTGGCAGCAAGACCCGGTGGTCAGCCGCCGGGAGTTCGACCTCGGCGAGCACGAGCGCGAAATCGAGAAACTGGTCTATTTCGAAGGTCAAATCGCCATCGCAAACGCGGTGGCGCAGCTTGCGAAGTCGGCGCCCGTCCGTTCGCATCCATGCCTGCTCGAACGCCGCGGCGCTCATTGACTCCTCGCGTTCGTGGCGAATGAGCCCCGACCCACTCTTGATGTTGAAGTGAAACTCGTTCACTCCGCTTGCAAAAACCGTTCGACGCACCCGACCCTGCGCCGTGCCATCATCCGCCACGAGGTATCCCTGATCGAGTTGCAATGTCTGGCGGTGGGATGGCATGGGTGGTAACCCGCGCAGCAGCCAGACACGTTCGATCTCAAGTGCGTCTTTCACGCCGTCGCATCCGCGAGCACGCTCCACTGCGCGACGAAGTCTGCCAGCGCGAGTTTCTGGTTGACGTTGGCCCTAAGGTTGGTCTCAGAAGCCGCGATAAGCGCCGGAACTTTCGACCAATATGCCAGCGCTTGCGGGTTGCGGGCGTTCGCATGCAGGCGCCGTCCAACTTCACTGCCAATGACCGCGAAGAGCAAGCCCATTGCGGTGCGATTTGCGGCTTCTTTGCTCGCGTTCTCGTTGCGTTTGATTGCTGTTTCGGCAACTTCACTGGCGAGTTCGTGCATCCGCTGGGCCATCTCGAGCGGACACTTGCCGCGCGCAAGTCGGTCGATCATCGGGACGAGTTCAGCGTGCCAGGCTTGCAATCCAAGTTCGACGGCTGTGACCGCTGCACCGGGCGATCCGGCAGCGAACGACTCAACGAATGCGCGGGATGCGCCGGACACTTCGCCAAGATTCTTGTCGAGCCAACGACCCATCAACTCTGGGGCCAACGGAAAGAACGCAACCGATTGACAGCGACTGCGAATCGTTGGCAAGAGGCGATCCAAACTCTTCGTGACAAGGATGATGACCGTGCCCAATGGCGGTTCTTCGAGTGTCTTGAGCAGCACATTCTGACCATCGGCTTCGAGTCCGTCGGCTCCATCGATGATGAACACCTTCCCACCGCCAAGAGCGCTCGATCGATAGACCGGCGCATCGAGTCGCCCTCCACCACTATCGAGACCACCGATCATGTGTTCTCGCAGCAATCCAACTGGAATGTTGAGTTGCTTGCGGTCGCGCAGTTCACGGTCGGCGCTCGACGATGCGAGCTCGGCGCGAATGACTCGCACGTCGGGATGCGTTCCGGCCCGCAACAGTTTGGCACTGTGTGTATCGCGCTTGGGAGCGCAGGCGAATCGCTGCGCATCCTCAGAAAGTGGATCGGCAATCACCCCCGCGACGCGCATCGCCGTGGTGCACTTGCCAGTACCTGCTGGTCCGTAAAAAATCCACGCGTGTGGAAAGTGGCCAGATCCCAGCGCTTTTGCGAGTGTTTGCACTGCCCGATCTTGTCCGAGCAATTCGTTATCGAGTGCTGAACTGGCCAACGCCGAGACAAACGAGTCACCAGCATTTTGTGGTGGAATGTCGGCGCGGGGTGCGCGTACCGCCTTCGCACTTTTGGGTGCACTCGAAGGCGTCAACGCGGTACCTCGATGAGCAAACTGGCATCGGCGACGGTCTCTTGCGATCCCTTGCGGATTGGGCGGCGAAGTTCTTCTCCGTTCACCAATAGTTTCGGAAACTTCTTCTTGATCGCATCGACCTCACTCGAATGGAGCATCGTTTGCGCGTTGTATGCATCAGGACCAAACAACCCAATCGTCACGATGCTCATGCGACGATCGTCGTCGTGATGAAAGAAGGCGGTGAATCCTTGGGACCGCAGTTTCTTTGTGTGCGCCTCAGCATTCTTGCGAATGTCTTCGAGTGAAATCTCGTTCGATCCAAAATCGCTCCACACCGCGACCTCTACTGAGTAGAGAGCGCGTGCCGTTGGATTCGCCTGCCGCGCCCGTCGCAGATCGAACGCTCCCATCGCGCTTTCCTTTGAGGTCTCAAGTCGCGCGAGCATGGCACGGGCGAATGGGCGGGTTGCGCCGTCGACTATGGAATGCAGCTCATTCAACATTGGCTTTACTGCTGGGTCGCCTGGTCCAGCAAAGCGACCGATGACGACGACCGATCCACTCGATCTCTGACGCACAAATGATTTTGCGAGATTCGGATAGCGCCCGCGCACATTCACGCACGCCGCTTCTGCGAGCAACGCGTTATCTTCGCCAGTGAAACTCAACAACACGATGCTCCACCGTCGATCGGCATCGGTTGATTCGCTCTCGCTTGCCTTGGCCACGTTGGCCACCTTGCTCACCTGGCCGGCTTCAGATTCATTCGCCACAGCGTCACTCTCTGTTTCGACTTGCAGGGGTGCGGCGCCAGTTGGTGGAGATCCGGGAACTGACCAGTTCGGAGATTTTTTCTTCGCAACCGGTCCGATGGCTTTGGGAGTGGTGGCAAGTTTGGCGCCAGCCTTAGGTGTTCCTTTGGCAGTTGCCCCAGCAGCGTCGTCGACAGCTTCGTCGGCAAAGAGCGCCTCAGGGTCGGCCTTCCCTTTGGAAACTTTGTTTTTCTTTGAATTATGGGGGTCCGACGTGCAGGCGAAGGCGACAAACACCGCGACCGCACCAGCGAAACTTGCAACTACATGTAGGGGCGATCTGAACATCGGCGGGGATCATAACTCGCTTGCGGATCCAGATTTGAATTGTTGAAGACTTGGGATTCAATGCGACGATAGGTACCTTGAGCCCACGTTTGGACTCAATACAAGGATGTCACAATCGACGTCGGACCTTTGCTGAAGATGGAACTGAAGCAGCGGCCCTAGGAGTTGCATCAATGCTTGAAGTCACGAATATCACGATTCCATCCGCGGCGCCCATCTCTGTCGATGCCTGTTCGAATGTGCGCACCCGCATCAGCGATGGCGACGATCACAGCGACGAACATACGCGGCACCTTTCGTACCTGCGCTCTCTTCCTGATGTGCGCGCAGATCGCATCGCCAAGATCAAGAGGATGATTGCGGATGGCACCTTCGATACCGAAGAGCGCCTCTCGGCTGCGATTGATCGAATGGTCGACGAGTTGCGACAGCAGTCTGCGTGATTTGACCAACCCGTTTTGGCTGGTTTGCGCGGCCTGAATCAGCACTGGCTCTGGATTTATTCACGCTAATCCTTCTACACTTCTGGGGTGCGCTTACAAACAGTTCAGACGTACTTCTCGCTGATCGCGCTGGCCGTTGGGGGCTCAGCGGCCGTCGCTCAGTCGCCGCCCATCAATGGGATCGCTCCTTCGGACGTTCGCTGGGACGCAATCGAACACGCAACAGTCTTGGTTTCCCCTGGCGTGCAACTCGATGACGCCACCATTCTGATGCGTGGTGGATGGATCGAAGCGGTCGGTCCAAGTGCGACAACTCTCATTCCGGCGGGTGCGACCATTCATGGTGGACGTGGCAAGCGCGTGATGGCTGGATTCATCGAGCCCGCGCTCTTGCTCGATTCTGCCGCACAATCGCAGCGGGCTTCGACGCAGGCTGGTGCGCACTGGAATGCGTATGTGACTCCGCAGGTTTCAACTGAAGATCTGCCGGAGATCTCGAGCAAATTGCGCGGCGAGTTGCGTCAACTTGGCTTTGCCGTCGCCGCCGCTTATCCAGACACGGGAATATTTCGAGGACGGGGCTCAGTTCAATTGCTTGGCGACGCGCCAAGCGGCATGCAAAAACTTCCGGGCAGTGCTGGAGAGTTTCTCGCCTTCGGTCGTTCTGCTCGAAACGCGCCACGCGATGACGACGATGATGATCGAATCGTTGTCTATCCCAACTCAATCATGGGAGCTGTTGCTCTCATGCGCCAGACACTTCATGATGCGAAGTGGCGCGCTGAGTCTGTCGCGGTTTGGAATGTTCATCCCGTTGGCAATGATCCGCCCACCGCCGCTCCTGCGCTCGACGCACTTGCGCCAGCAATCGCAGGTCGTGAGCGGGTGCTCTTTGATGCCGCCACCGAACTTGATGCACTGCGCGGAGGGTCGCTCGCCCGCGAGTTTGGATTGCAAGCGTCGCTGCTCGGAAGCGGCACTGAGTTTCGACATCTGAACGAAATCGTTGCATTGCAGTTGCCGATCATTGTTCCACTCGACTATCCAGTTGCTCCACAGCTCACCACAGCGCGCCTCGCAGAGAGTGCCTCCTTGCGCGAACTCACCACCTGGGCGGCGGCGCCATCCAATTTGAGTCGTCTCATCGCCGCCGGCGCCGCAGCTTCGTTGACCACGGCCCGACTCGATCAGAGAAGCGACTTTCCACAGCGCGTTCGTGAGGCGCTCGACGCAGGTCTCACAGAATCGCAGTTGCTCGCGGCGCTCACGACCACTCCGGCTGCCCTGCTTGGATTGAGCGACACTCTGGGCACAATCGCAGTGGGTCGCATGGCAAACCTTACTGTTTCTGATGGACCACTCTTCGCGAAAGACTCGCGTATCACAGCGGTGTGGATCGCCGGTCGCGAATATGACGCCGCGCCAGCCGGCAGTGCGCCACTCGAGAGCGAGTTTCAATTCTCTGGGCGCTTTTCAGTCGCGCGATCTGATCAGAAACCTTGCATCATGGTGATCAATCCAAAGAAGAGCGCAATCGAATTCGAACTAATCAACGCCGATGGTTCGCCGAGGTCTGTTGCTGCCGAATCGGTCGCTCTCGATGAACTGCGCGGCGGATTCGTCGTGGATGGTGCAGTGTTGGGATTGACGGGACCTACGCGCTGCGCACTGCGAATCGATCGGGGTGCTCTATCGGTGGATGCGCTCTCGCCAGGTGGTGGTACTTGCCGATTCGTCGCGACCGCTGCTGCTGCCGCCGCAGAAGAGGCGAAGAAGAAGCCTGATGTGACGCGAGTGCGACCATCTGTTGTGCTCACACAACCGGTCGGTGACTTTGGCCTTGCGGCAGTTCCGACTCGTGAGCATGTGCTCTTTCGCAACGCCACCGTCTGGACGAGTTCACCCGATGGCATCCGCACTGGCACAGATGTGCTGGTGCGTGATGGAACGATTACGCAGATCGGCACGAATCTCGCTGCGCCAGTTGATGGTCGCGTCATCGAGTGCGCTGGTCGTCACCTTACGCCTGGACTCATCGACTGTCACAGCCACACTGGGATCGACGGTTCGGTCAATGAGTGGACCCAAGCATGCACCGCCGAGGTTCGCATCGGCGATGTCATCGATCCTGATGATGTTGGTTGGTATCGCGAGCTCGCTGGTGGACTGACCTGCGCAAATCAGTTGCATGGAAGCGCCAATCCGATCGGCGGTCAGAACAGCGTTGTAAAGATAAAGTGGGGATCACCACTCGCCGAGTGGCCCGCCACTGGTGCTCTTCCTGGAATCAAGTTCGCGCTCGGTGAGAATGTGGTGCGGCCAAAGGGTCGCTATCCGCAGACGCGCATGGGGGTCGAAGCGTTCATACGTGATCGCTTTCGCGCTGCACGGGAGTACCACGATGGACAGAAGGAATATGCCGCGCACACCGACCGACACTCACGCGAGGCTGCGCCGCGTGTTGATATCGAACTTGAGGCGCTCGCTGAGATTCTCGATAGCACGCGCATTATTCACTGTCACTCCTATCGCCAAGACGAAGTTGTGATGCTGATTAGTCTCGCAGATGAGTTTGGTTTTCGAATCGGCACATTTCAGCACATCCTCGAGGGATACAAGGTCGCCGACGCAATCGCACGACACGGCGCAGGTGGATCGTGTTTCAGTGATTGGTGGGCTTACAAGATAGAAGTGATGGATGCGATTCCTTGGGCGGGAGCGATGATGCAAGGCCAGGGAGTGTTGATGTCATTCAATTCAGATTCGAGCGAACTCGCGCGGCATCTCAACACAGAGGCGGCGAAGGCTGTGAAGTATGGAGGTCTCTCGCCCGCGCGTGCGCTTGAGTTTGTCACGATCAATCCGGCACGACAACTCGGTCTTGGCGCGCGCACGGGCAGTATCGAGATTGGTAAAGATGCCGATCTTGTTGTCTGGTCGGGTGATCCGCTTAGTCCACTCAGCATCTGTGAACAAACCTGGGTCGAAGGCACGAAGCGCTTCGACCGAAGCGAAGATCTTGCCGCACGCGCAGGTCGCGAAGCGCTTCGACAGCAGTTGATCGTCGCGGCTATGCAGATGGGCAAGACGGCTGATGCGGATAAGCCCACGAGCAAAGAGGTGACTGTTGCGCCAGCAGTCGGGGCGACCCGCCTGCGGGCGCGAATGATGAATATGCGCGACGACTACTACCTCGACCTCTGGAGGCGCGGACTCGATTTGCGATCACTAGATCGCGCTGGTGTGTGTGGCTGCGATGAGGTGTCACAATGAGTTCTTTCATCGCCACTCTTGTCACTTCGGTCATAGCGCAAAGCACACTCGTGCCGGCCATTCCACAAAGCGTTCCGCTCGTCATCGAACACGCGATCATTCACACTGCCGTTGCTGGCGCTCCACCCTTGCTCGATGGATACGTGATCATCGACCACGCAACGATTGTTGCCGTCGGCAGCGGAACACCGCGCAACGCGCAGGGAGGAGAGCTGCCATCCAATGCCCTGCGCATCGATGCGACTGGTATGCACGTCACGCCTGGATTCATCTCTCCTGCGACGACGCTTGGACTCGTCGAGACTCTGCAGGTGCGCGCGACCGATGATCGCGCAGAGTTCGGCACGTTTCATCCTGAGGCTTCTGCGTGGCTCGCAGTGAATCCAGACAGCAACCTGCTGCCGGTGGCTCGCATGGGTGGCGTGCTATTGGCGCTCGTCATGCCGCAGGGTGGCAACGTCAGCGGTGAAGCGAGCTTGATTCAACTCGATGGATGGACGACCGAAGAACTCGCGGTTGTTCAGGATGCTGGCACAGTGCTTCGCTGGCCCGCGACAGAGCCCGCGCCACGCTGGTTCACCAGCAAGAGCGCTGAAGAGCAAGAGAAGCAGCGACGCTCCACACTGCGCGCTTTCGATGACTTTTTTGATTCTGCGCAGGCCTATGTGCGGGCGCGCAGTGCAGACAAATCGTTGCCGCTCGACCTGCGCTTTGAGCGACTAGCCGACGTGCTTGATGGCACGCGACCTGTGTTCATCGAGGCGGCGAGCAGTGGCCAGATTGAGTCTGCTGTGCTCTGGTCGACCGCGCGCGGCATGAAGCCAATCATCGTGGGCGGAGATGGAGCGCCAGTCGTGGCCGACCTACTGCTCGCGCACAATGTTCCAGTCATCGTGCAAGGAGTCTTGCGACTACCGCGCTTCGATCACGACGCTTACGACAGTGCGTACACGCTTCCGTCGCGTTTGGCATCTAAGGGAATCGTGGTGGCGATCGCCACTGGCGATGAACCCTCGAATGATCGCAATCTTGTGCACCATGCGGCGATGGCTGCCGCGTTTGGATTGCCGCGCGAAGAGGCGCTTGCTGCCATCACGCGCGTCCCTGCGCAACTCGCCGGGGTCGGCGCGCGTTATGGCACGATTGCTGTTGGGAGTAGTGGCACGTTGCTACTGCTCGATGGTGATCCACTTGAGGTCACGACCCATGTGCAACGGGCGTGGATTGATGGACGCGCGCTCGAATTGCGCAGCCACCAGAGCGATCTCAAAGCGAAATACGATCAGAAGTACAAGGCGCTGACGCTCCCTGCGCGTGATGTTCAGGCACCCGCAACACTCCCTGCCGCTGCACCGACCCCGCGTTGACAGGGGTCCAGCGCACATCCGCGCTCACCGCGGCTCGCTGCGTATCAACCAGCGGCGGATCGATCTGAAAGCGAAGTTGGTACATGCGGGTGGGACGATCCCACAGATCATTGTTCACGCTCAGATTATTGAGGTCAAATGACTGCTCGACATCTGGACGACCAGCAATCTTTATGCGCGCCCAGAGCGTGCCAGTTGCGCGAGTCGTTTGGCCATCGGTGTCGGTGAACTCGATGCAGAGCCACGCGGTTGTCACTTGGCTTGTGGATGGTCCAGCCAGACGACTCAACGGATGAATGTTGAAGGTATTGGGCCCATATGGGTAAACCACCCCACCATCGAGCAGTGTTGAAATCGTTGGCGCACAACTTGAACACGCCAAAGCGATCGCGACGAGAGAGTACCGCCAGATACACATTGTCCGCAATGGTACGGGTAGGCTTGCGTGATGCCACGCATCACGTTCATCGTCGCACTCATCACGGCAACCATTTCGGTAATAGTGGTTGGATGTGCGTCGGATCAGAGCCCAGGGGTTGGAGAAGTCGGTGCCGCTGGGATGGATGTGCCTCCTGTTGAGGTCGCTGAGGTTGTCGCGGCGGTTGAGCCTGTAGAACCGGTGGATCCCGCTGTGTCTGTCGAACCAGTGGCGGCCGCTGAGGCCGTCGCACTGGTTGAACCTGCGCCGGTCGATCCGGTGCCACCTACACCAGTTCGCAACCCGCGGATTGATGTTGAGTTTGTCGGCGAAGAGGTTCGTGTCTCGATCGATGGGCAACGGGTCGCAAAGGAACACTTGCGACGAACCGAGAGCGCCATCGAGATCATCAGCAGTGCTGGCGTTGTGCTGCAGACGATCGCTATTCCGCAACCGACCGAACATCCACCAGTCATGATCGGCGTGCGCTTCGAAACGCCTGGAAAGGCGCTCGCAAAGCACCTCCCTGGCGATGCGTCGAAATGCGCGATTGTCGTTGCTGTTCTCGAAAATAGCCCTGGATACGTGGCAGGAGTTGAAGACTTCGATCTCGTAACGGCGATCGATGGAAAGTCGCCCGCTTCACCCGCCGACATTCGCCAGCGGTTGGCGGGGATGACTGCTGGGGAGTCAATCGTGTTGACGATTCGTCGTGGCACAACTACCAAGGACTTCACAATCGCGACACAACCTTGGAAGCACGTGCCGCTGCCAGCGCCATTGCAGCCACCACCGTTCGTGCGGGGATCGTCGCCAACTATGCCGCCCGTCCCTGGAACACCCAATGCTCCCAATGACAAGGATGCGCGTGGGCGTCCAGCTGCTGCGCCACAACGATCTGCGACGACGCCGAAATAGTTTTTGCGGTGCGGGCGCCGCGCCAACTTACTCAGACCGATTCGACGAGCGAATACTGGTCGAGGTTCAACAGTGTGATTTCGCCATCATCAAGCTGCACTTCGAGACGATCGAGCCAGAGTCGATCGTCTTTGCTGTGCGCGAACCATGATCCGGTAGTGGCTTGTCTCCACCGCTGAACAACTCCCTCAACGGTCGTTGTCCACGCGCCGGTGGGTGTTGGCATCTGTTGCGTCACGCGCACCCGAGTTCCGGCCTTCAATGCAGCGAATTCAAGCATGGGTGCGAGTATACGAAGGGGATGGCGACGACCCTCAGAGCGCCGATGGACCCACGACCACGAGTGACGCGTTGTCGAGGTGGGGTTGTGTCAAAACTCTTGATGCGTGGTCGTTCACTTGGGCAAGCGTCAGTGCTTCGACCTCTTGCACGATCTCTTGTAGGGATCGCACTCTGCCGATGCGAAACAGATCTCCAACAAGCGCCGCTGCTCGCGCCGATGTGCTTTCGCCATTCATGACGATGCCACTCTTGAGTCCGATGACGGCGCGTTTGAATTCTTCGTTTGAGATTCCGTTTGCCATCCTGAGTAACTCGCTGCGGATGCATGCGAGCGTCTCAGCTGCCCTTTCTGGCGTACTTCCCGCGTAGATCGAGAGCAACCCTCGGTCACGCCCACAGGCATAGTTGGCTCCGACCGAATAGCAAAGCCCGCGCTTCTCGCGAACCTCACAAAAGAGTCGGTTGGACATACCGCCGCCGCCCAAAACTCGCACCATCAGGCGGTGAGCAAGACTCTCTGGATCGGCCTGCCTCGGTGCTGGCAGCGCGATGCAGATGTGGGATTGCGCTGAAGATTGTTGTTCATGAACTGTTCCGCCAATTGCGGCGGCTGTCACAGCTGGTTCGGTTGCGGCACCACTCCACTGCGCGAGCAGTTTCTCGAGGAGTGCGCGCACGTGATTCTCATCAACCGCGCCGGCAATACCGAGGATGCTGCCACCTGGACGGCAGCGACGCTTCCAGGTTGCGTGCAGGCTCTCGGTTGTCAGCGCGGCGAGCCCCGCTTCTGTTCCAAAGCCATGTCGATTGAAGGGTGCTGGCAGCGCGATCTCGCCGATCTTGATACTCGCGAAGTGCTGTGGATCATCCTGCAACGATCCCAACGACTGCAACGCTAGGTCGCGACTCGCATCGAGGGCATCCTGCTCGATGCGGGGACGAAGAACAACCAGTGATAGCAGTTCGAGCAGTCCATCAAGCGCTTCGGCGAGGCAGACGGCGGTCAGGGTGATCGAATAGGTGGCGCTCGAGGTCGACCGTTGCACTCCGAGGCGATCCATTGAATCGCTGAATTCGCGACTAGAAAGATTGCCAGCGCCCCGAGAAATGACCTCTGCAAGCACCGCCGACTCGCCGCAACCAAGCCCATCAATGGGATCGCCCGCCGTACCAACCGGCACCTGCCAAACGATTGACGTGGTTGTAGCCCCCGCGATTGGCTCAACCGCAACCTGCATTCCGCCGGCCACCGAAAATACGCTCGTTGATTGTCTCGTCACTTCGCTGCTTCCTTGCGGTCGTTGAACAAATCGTCCAGACCATACATGCCGACCGGCTGTCTGGCGATCCAATGAGCCAGACGAATGGCTCCTACGGCGAAAAGATCGCGGTTTTTGGCATGGTGGCGCAGTGTGACGACTTCGTTTTCGCTGGTGAAGACGACATCGTGATCACCCACCACATCGCCGGTGCGAATCGAATGAATCTGTGATTGATCGGGTGGTTCACCGCGCCCGCGCGCAACGGCATCGGCGAGCGCAAGTGCTGTGCCAGAGGGGCGATCGAGTTTTTTTGTGTGATGAACCTCGGTGATTGATATCTTGAAGTCGCTTCCGAGCATTCGGGCTGCATCGGCGATGAGCGCACGCATCACAATGATGCCAATCGACGTGTTGGGGGCCTTCAACACCGCGACATTCATTGATGCGCTCTTCAGGATGGCGTGTGTGGCTGCGCTGAGCCCTGTCGTGCCAACAAGTAGCGCACATTTGGACGCGATCGCGAGTGCTGCAGCTGACTTTGTCCCACCTTCGGATGAGAAATCGACAATCACATTGAAGGGTTGTGATGCATCGATCGCATGCTCATCGCGCGTGGGTCGAAGTGTGATCGTCGCATTCTCATTTGATTGCTTCGACGCCTCTTCGATGCGCTGTCCCATTCGTCCAGATGACCCGAAGAGACAAATTTTTAGTGGGTGGACTTGACAGATAGGGGGTGATTGTGGAATCATGGTGTCAAGTCCCGATCACGAACAGTCGATAACAGTGTTGATTGTTCCTGAGTGCTCGCCCTCGTTACGCTAGCGAGCACTCTCTCCGACGCAACAGCGTAACTAAAGGATGCCCATACCATGGCAAAGAAGAAAGCTGCTAAGAAGGCTGCGAAGAAGGCTAAGAAGAGCCGGTAAGTCGCACAGACAGAATGTTTTGTACCGGAAGCCGGCCTTGTGCCGGCTTCCGGTGCGTTTTGGACCAATTTTTCCCGCTGTTTGCTAGTATTTTTCGACTATGCCTCACATCATTGCTGAACCATGTATCGGGACAAAAGATGCCTCGTGTATTGAAGTCTGTCCCGTTGATTGCATCCACCCAACGAAGAAGGGTGATGGCTATCAAAAAGTTGAGCAGCTCTACATAGATCCTGAGACGTGCATCGATTGCGGTTTGTGTGTTGACGAGTGTCCAGTGCAGGCGATCTTTCCAAAGGATGACCTGCCCGCCGAGTGGCACAAGTACATCGAGATCAACGCAAACTGGTTCAAGAAGTAGATATTCTAAAATATTTTTTGCCCCGGGGGCGCCACCAAGATTGTCACTCCCCCCAACTAGGTGGTGGCGGTCAGTCTGCCTCAGTCGACGGCTTGTTGACGCCACTGATTGATTCTGGCTTTTCGGTCCAATCTTGGGCCTTGCCACCTAGGTTCAGCTCTGATGGCATAGTCTTCCGGTATCCGAGCTTGCGCACGACCTCGAGAACGTCGGTCCAACTCGGGAATGTCTTGTGATTGACTCGCTTGAAGGCGTCGATCGCCAACAAGAAGGTGTATTGCTCGCGCGACATCTCTCCTTCTTCAGCCGACTTCACAAAGTCGGTGAGTCGCCGACCAGGACCACGCCGCCGCTCAAGGTTTGTCGGCGACGCAGGATCAATATCGCGCCGGTCGACGCCAAGACGACGATCAACGACCGATTCATCTGCTGACTTCTTCGAACTGTCTTTGCGTGGTGCGTTCTCGTGCGGCATTTGGATTCCTTCTGTTGGTGAACGAGAGTACTGTAGCCTTGTAATTGACTCGTTCTCGATGACACACGACTCCGATCAAACCGATGAACCGCTCAACTGGGGAGCCGCTTTTTTTGGCTGGATTCTGCCTGGATTTGGACAGATTTCAATCGGTCATGCGCGGCGCGGCGTACTCGCTGGTGTGGGAGTTCTTGGATTGTTTTTTGGCGGACTTCTCATTGGTGGTGTTGATTGTGTCGATCGACACGAAGACCCACTCTGGTTCTACGCGCAGGCTGGTGCCGGTCCAATTGCTTTGGCATCGGACTGGGCAAACTCAGCTCTTTTGAAGTCGGGCAAGGTTGGTGATCTTGTTGAAACACCAGCGGCGATGCCCAGAGCAACGCCCGCCATGGTTAGTTCGTTCAAGACTGTCACCCCAGCGAATGAGATCGGCACTCTCTACTGCGCGCTTGCTGGATTGATGAATGTGGTGGTCATTTTTGACGCCCTCAAGCGCCGCCCCGTCGAGCGAAGTGCGTCTGCGGGAAGGCGTTGATGACTCATTTTTCCAATCATTTGCCCGGTCACTTGTTTGGTTGGATTCCTATTCTGCAACCAGGCGGATCACTCGGCAACTACTGGTGGTTACTGCTATTTCCGCTCGTGTTTGGCATCTCGATCGCATACCGCGCGACCCATGAGACGCAACTTGTTGGGTTCTGGTGGCGCGTGGTCGTCTTCACGGTGAAATCGACGATCGCGATGGGATCACTCGGTGCGGCGATGTATCTATTTGTCTACATGATCATTCCGCTGCTTCGCGTTGGGTAGCCGACGCAATAGCAACCACCAGGCAAACGAGGCGAGTGTGGTGGCTAGTAGTGCCATCCCAGCACTGGCAGGAGTGAATGCGATTTGACCCTCACCCTGCAACGCGCGGTCGACGCCGCGAATGAGCCCCTCAATCTCATCGGCAACCTCGGGGGATGGTGGAAACGCTTCGGTTGACGTTTGTGCTGAAAAGCGCCAGAGAATCCATGGTTCTGGCCATCCAACGGCGATCGATGCTGTTCGCCACGGTGTGGGCTCGAGCAGACACCATCCTGTCGTTACTCCGTCATCCCACTGCCCAGATGTTGCTTCGATATCGGCTTGCGCCACACGAAGGTCTGATGTTTGTTGGGCGAGCCGCCACCAAATGCCTGTGGCGTCGGCGCCGCTGAGTGTCCAAACGCTAGTGCCACCGCGAACGGCGAAGCGTGGTGGGATCGATGTGAGATTCGAGCAGCGATCCATCAGTACCCAGGTCGCCGTCGCAAGCGAGAGCACCCCAAGAACGAGTGCGATCACAACGCGCGCCAATCTCATCATGGCGCGCTGGATCCTGAACGGCGGATTCCACCACCAGGACGGTTCTCGCGGTTCAGTGGTGCTGATCGCTCGCGCTTCTTACGAATCTCGCGCGTTGTGAGCAGTTTTCCGCTGACTGAAAAGAGCTTCTTCGTCTTTCCGCGCTCGAGTGCGAGCAGTAGTTTCTTCTCGCCTTTCGCTTTGGCGCGCCCCTTCGGTGAGAGCTTCTTGGTCGCACCTGGCTTGCGCTTCTCAAATGGCTTCTTTGATACGAATGGTTTCGCAGCCGGCGCATCAACTCCCGCGGGTCTCCACGCGAGTTGTGCAGCGGTGCGTTCTTCGAGCGATGGCTCAATGCGTCGCTTGAACTTCTCAAAGTCAAGCGCCGCCGCTGGTTGACTCACTGCGCCAACAAGTTCATTCACCCGCGCCCATGCGCCGTGTTCGAGTACATCGACGAACGTGAAACTCTCTGCCATCCCGCCGCCGTGACCGGCGCGACCGATGCGGTGCACGAAATCTTCTGGCATTAGCGGAACGTCGTAATTCACCACGGTCTTGATGCGTGGAATATGCAATCCGCGCGCGGCAACATCTGTTGCCACAAGCACATCGGCATTTCCTTCGGCGAACGCGGCCAGCGCTTCATTGCGGGATCGCTGACTTCGGTCGCCGTGCAAAAGCGAGACGGTGATCTCGTTGCGGCGAAGGGCTTGCGCCACCCATCCTGCGCGGCGACGGGTTCGCACGTAGACGGCGACTCCCTTGCGATGGTTGTCGCGCAACAGAGCGAGCAGCAGTGCAACTTTGTCATCGTCAGCGACATTGAAGTGCTTGTTCGCCCGACTCGCTGGAGCATTTCGACTGCCCACCTCTGCAACAACAGGATCGCGCAACAGCGAACGAACGCGCGCCTCGATCGTCGTGGGAAGTGTCGCGCTCATGCAAATGACCTGCCTCGGCGACGGAATCGTGCTGAGGAGTTGCTCGATCTGCGGCAGGAATCCCATGTCGGCCATTCGGTCTGCCTCATCGATGACGACGGTCTGCACGTTTGCGAAGGTCAATGTTCCATCGTCGAGAAACTCACGCAGTCGCCCTGGCGTTCCAACGATGAGGTCGAGTCCTGCGCGAATCTCGGCGCGTTGCGGCGCGGTTGGGCTCTTGCCGTAGACCGAAGCGATGCGCAGAACACCTCCCTTGGCCACCGCTGCGATGTCGCTAGCGACTTGCTGCGCCAATTCGCGTGTTGGCGAGATGACGACGGCCCGCAATCGCTCGCAAGGCTCGACGTAGCGCGCGCCACCTGGTCCCCGCTTTGCCTTGGGTGCGTTCTTGAGCAGATTTACGATCATCGGCACACCGAATCCGAGGGTCTTGCCGCTCCCGGTGGGGGCAAGTGCGAGCACATCCTTCCCGAGCAGAATGGGATCGCGCATCGCGACTTGAATCTCCTTTGGTGTGGCGAAACCGAGCCGCGCAAGAGTCTCTGCGACGGCGGTTGGAATGGCTGTGGTTGGTTGTGGAGCGGTCAATTCAACACAAGGGTAGTGCCACCGTATTCTTTGAGTGTGGAATACTTCATCGGCTTCTTGGTTCTGGTGCTACTTGTTGTTGGGTTGTGGATCGTCGCTCTCTACAACCGCCTCGCCCGCGGGCGAATCAGGGCGGGCAACAGCCTCAGCCAGATTGACGTGCAACTCAAGCGGCGGTGTGACCTCATTCCAAATCTTGTTGAGGCGGTCAAGGGATACATGGCGCATGAGCGCCAGACCCTTGAAGCGGTGATCACAGCGCGCAACTCTGCTGTAGCTGGGCTCTCTGCTTTGAGCGCCGCGCCGCGCGACGCGGTGGTGATTCGCGCTGTGGCTGGGGCGAGTGGTGCACTTGATCAACTCTTGATGCGATTGAGTATCTCGATAGAGAAGTATCCAGATCTCAAAGCAAGCACAAACGTGTTGGGCCTTCAAGAAGAACTTGTTTCGACTGAAAACCGCATCGCTTTCGCTCGACAGTCGTACAACGACAGTGTTATGACTTTCAACACCAATATCGCCACCTTTCCTTCGAGTCTCGTCGCGGCGATGTTTGCGTTCCGTTCGATGACCTTGTTCGAGGCTGATTCAGCAAGCCGTCTCGTGCCAGAGGTGCGGTTCTGATTCGTTCGCTTATATGACAAGCTTCTTTGAACATCAAGATCGGGCTCAGAGCGCAACACTGTGGCTCGTTGTGCTATTTCTCTTTGGGGCGTTTGGTGTGACCGCCGCGATCACACTCTTGATGGCGCTGTTCATTCCCAACTCGGTGCCGCTCGCAATTGGCGTGAGCGCGCTGATGATTGCGATCCCGTTTTTCTTCAAACTCTCAACCGTTGGATCGGGCGGAGCAGTGGTGGCGCAGTCGCTTGGTGGAACGCGCATCGACCCAGCATCGCGCGATCCGCACGAGCGCAAAATTCTCAATATTGTCGAAGAGATGGCGATTGCCAGTGGGATGCCCGTGCCGCCGGTTTATGTGCTCGACGAAGAGTGTATTAATGCGTTCGCGGCCGGAACGCTTCCTTCGAACGCAGTGATCGGTGTCTCGCGTGGTGCGATAGAAACCCTCACGCGCGATGAGTTGCAGGGAGTTATGGCGCATGAATTCAGCCACATCTTTCATGGAGATATGCGCATCAACATGCGGGCGATCGCTGCGATCTTCTCGGTGATGGCGGTGGGGTACATCGGCTATTTCATCTTGCGTACAACGATGTATTCACCGCGCACATCGCGTCGATCTGATGGCAAAGCGACCGCTGGTATCGCTCTCTTGGGCATTGGACTGATTGTGGTCGGTTGTATCGGCACGTTCTTCGGCCGGCTGATGCAAGCCGCGATAAGTCGTCAGCGTGAGTTTCTGGCCGATGCCAGTGCTGTGCAATACACCCGCAATCCCGCTGGAATCGCTGGTGCGTTGGCGAAGATTGCGCAGCAGTCTTCTGGTGCTATGCACCATGCCGAAGCGAGTCAGTTCAATCACATGCTCTTTGCGGAGGGGGTGAGCACGCTCTTTGCATCGCATCCACCGCTCCCACTTCGTATCGAGCGCATTCGTTCTATGGCTGGTGGTGTTCTTGCCCAAGCACCAATCACTTCACCCGCGCAGTGTGTTGCGTCTGTCGGATCGATCGACGCGATTGGGCTCGCGCGTATTGCGTCGGGGCACGCTTCGTTGAGCGCTCCGCTCGACACTGCCATTCATGATTCGCACGAGGCCGAGGCGGTTGTGCTCTTGTGTGCGCAGTCTGAGGATGCGACCAAGTCTGCCCTACAACGCGCGTTGATCGTGGCGCGCGCGCCAGAACTTGCGCTGGTGTTTGCGCGACTTGAAAGTGAGGTCAGCGCGCTTGGGGTTGAAACGCGGCTCGAGCTTGTTGACCGCGCGTGTGCGACGCTTGTGGTTGGATCAACCGAGTCGTACAAGCACTTTCGAACCCTGCTATCAGACTCTATTCGCGTGGATGGCACGATTGACTTACTCGAGTGGACAATCACACAAGTTTTACGCACGCGCGTTGAGGTTCCTCTTGCGGCCCGTGGCGGAGTCAGTCCACCAACGCGTCGCGCGTCGCTCGATGGCGTCGCGGCTAATGCGCTGCGGATACTTGGACTGCTCGCCCTGCAGGGGCATGATGATGATGCGGCGGCGGCAAATGCACTGCGTGCTGGATTGAAAGCAGCTGGTCTCCCAGAAGCTGGATTGCCAAATCGATTGGAGCGCACCCTTGATTCGATCGCCACCGACCTCGATGCACTTGAGAAACTCCGCCCCTCTGCCGCTGGAATTTTGGTAAATGCGGCCGCTATCTGCGTCAGCACTGATCAACAAACGACCGCGCGTGAATATCTGTTGTTGCGGGCGATCTCGGAACGGTTGGGAATCCCCATGCCACCTATCCCATAGCGTATTAGTGTGAGACATATGCAACCGATTTTTATGACTTATCGTTTTCTCACCACAATGCTATTGGGTTGTTGGGTTGGTGTGATTAGCGGCTGCGCCCCAACGGCAGTTGATCCCGCGCTCGAGCAACCGCCAGAGGTGGCTCCCGTCGTCGAGACAACACTCACCGTGCACGATGAGGATGCGATCGTGCCTTTCTACACCGAGTCACAGATGGCTCAAGAGCGACGATTCTTGACCGCTCCAACAGCGCCTGCTGTGGCTGATTCTGCGGCGAAACAGACGAATGAAGATGGTGGTGCTGTTGTCGCTGATTCACAGAGTGCTGCGGCGCGAAAGACGTCGATGCCATCTCGTGATCCAACGGGTAAGAAGGCTGCGCGGGTTGGTGGGGTTCGTAAGGCTGTGCCGGTAAATCGCGCTGCTGCCGCCCTCTTTGGAAAGTGGCGTGTCGACATTGCGCTGTCGAGCGTTGGTTTCGTTGAAGCTGATTCAATCCTCTTTCTTGCGGATGGCAGAATGCGTACTTGGAAGAGCGGCAAGATCGAAGATGGTCGCTGGACATGGACGGCTGAGAGTGGCATTAAGACTGGTGGTATTGATGGTGTGCCGATATCGCTGGGAACTTTTGAGGTGGTCGCTGGCAAGATGGTTGTTTCGCTTGATGATGAACAACGCATAGTGTTGACTCCCGATCGCATTTTCGTTGCGCCACCACCTGTTTTGTCTGTGCCCACCGCTCCATAGAATCAAGTTGTGTTGAACCAAGAGCGTAAAAATCAAGCGGGCGAAAGCCGGGTTTCAAGCGCTGTCGAGCGCACGCTATCGCGCCATCCTCGAGCCCTAGGAGGGGACACTCTTCGCTCGGCTGGTAGTGCCGCATTCAGTCTGAGTGATCAAGTACTAAACAACCGTGCCCAGGATGGTGGTGGTGCTATCCAACAACTCGGCGTTCGACGAAAACCAGAATGGTTGCGCGCCAAAATGCCTGGTGGTGAGGGATACTTGCGACTCAAGGGAATTATCGACGAACACAAGTTGCACACCGTCTGCCAAGAGGCGAGTTGTCCAAACATGGGCGAGTGTTGGAGTCGTGGTACGGCGACGATCATGATTCTTGGTGACACTTGCACGCGCTCGTGTGGATTCTGCAATGTCAAGACGGGGCGTCCACCACTGCTTGATCTCGATGAACCTCGGCGCGTTGCGGCGAGTTTGGCGCTACTCGGACTCAAACATGTCGTCATCACGAGTGTGAACCGCGATGAACTATCCGATGGTGGTGCCGCGATTTGGGCTGAAACGATTCGCCGCGTGCATGAAGCCTGTCCAACGATGAGTGTTGAGGTATTAGTTGGAGATTTTTGTGGAGATCGTGCCGCTATCCAAACAGTCTGTGATGCGAAGCCAGAGATAATCAGCCACAACATGGAAACTGTTCGCCGTATGCATGGCGCGGTGCGACCACAGGCGAAGTACGAGCGCAGTCTCGATGTGCTCGCGATGTTCAAAGCTGCTGGTCTGGTGACAAAGACGGGAATAATGGTTGGGATCGGTGAGCGCGATGATGAGGTGCTTGATGTTCTCGATGACATCCAGAAAGCGTCGCGCGCTGATGTCTTGACGATCGGCCAGTACCTGCAACCAACTCGCAACCACCTCCCGGTGGATCGCTGGGTGCATCCAGACACATTCGTGTTGTTCAAGCGTGAAGCGCTCGCGCGTGGTTTTCGTGTCTGCGAAAGCGGTCCCCTTGTGCGAAGTTCGTATCACGCTGAGGAACAGGCACTTCGGCTCGAAAACTGATAACTAGACTGATGGTGATGTTTGGGAAATCTTTAAAAATCGCAAACCAGTTTTGCGCCTCGTCGCTGCATATAACAGAGTTTGGTTGTGTTGCTTCACTTGTGTCGGTGATGAAGGCTTAGAGTTCTTTTTGGAGGGTCACACGATGGAACCAAATCAATCAATTCGTGCGGTTCTACGGCGAGCTGCCGAACAGGCGCTTGCGGATGAGCGCCGTGACGCTGGGCGGCGTGGTATCTCGTGCTCGGTGGCAATTCGTTGGCATCACTCTCCACTGATCACAAACTCGTACGCAGGGCTCGATCTCTCTGAGAGTGGTCTTCGCATTCGTTCATCGAACATTCTTCCCGAAGGAATGACTGGTCGGGTGATGTTTCAGGATGGTTTGATCACCTTTGATCGGGCGGCGGTCATCTCGTGGTGTCGTGGTGTGCGCGACGAGTCGGGGCGCATCGATGTGTGGGATGCTGGACTACGTCTGCTCTGACGGCGGAACAGCGCGCGCAACAACAACGGGCTCATAGGGAAACTCTTGTAAGTGTGTGCGCAAGTCTTCGAGCGTCAACGCGTTGATCTTTTCCAGTTCTGCCTCGAGCGGACTGAACACACCAATTGATGTCAACACACTTCCAAGACGCTGCATCCTTCCTGATGGACTCTCTCCAGCGACCGCGACGGCTGTGGCAATTTTTCTTCGCGCCCGAACGAGATCATCTTCTGTGAGTGACTCGCTCAATTGCTGGCACTCTCGGCGCACAATTTTCTCAGCCTTGTCGAGGTCTTCGGTCGCGCACACGATCGATGCCACACATTCGCCGCTGCCATCGCGCCCATGAAATCCGACCGCTGCGTGCACTGCGATTCCTGTTTCGACGAGTGCCCAGTGCAGGCGCGATCCTTCGGAATCTCCGATGATTTGGGCGCAGAGCATTGCGGCGTAGCGCCGTGAATCTGTTTGTGATGGCGCAGGCCACAAGAGCACCATGTATCCACGCGTCGCCTTTGTTATCGCGATCGTGAACGAGCCTGCATTTGGACTCCACGTGGGATACACGCGCTTCACACTGGTTGACTTCCACTCCGCCGTCTCGCGCGCCGCCTGCGCCACAAGGGCATCAAAGTCGATTTTGCCGGCGGCAACGAGCACTGTGTTTGCTGGCGAATATCGCTCAGTGAAGTACTCGTGCATCTGGTTGCGCGTCATGGCACCGACAGACTCTTTGGTTCCAAGCACTCGAAATCCAAGTGGATGGTCTTTGAAGTAGACCTCAAGCGCGCGCTCGTAGATGACCCAAAATGGGTTGTCTTCGTACATCGCGATCTCTTCAAGAATCACGTGGCGCTCTTGTTGAAAGTCCTCCTCGCGCAGGGCTGGTCGCAGCAGGTCGGCCACCAGCGTGAGTGACTCGCTGCAGTGTTCTGGAAGCACGTGCGCGTGATACGCGGTCATCTCGTGGGATGTGAAAGCGTTGTTTCGCGCACCGATGCGATCGAACGCCTCATTCACTTCGCGCGCTAGGCGTGTTGCAGATCCTTTGAACATCATGTGCTCTAGAAAGTGGCTCACCCCCATAAGTTCTTTGGGCTCGTCGCGCGCGCCTGTACCAACAAAGAGCCCAACCGCGGCACTTGCTGCGTCTGGCGCACACTCAGCGGCGATACGTAAACCGTTGGCAAGTGTTGTCTCTCGATAGATTGTTTTCACATCGCGAGTCTATGCACGGGATTCACATATTTGGCTTGGGGAGCACCCCAAACAGCCTGCGCAGTGTGAATGGTTCTTCCCCGATTACATCGCGAACATATGCGGCGAGTAAGCGGTTTGCTCGACCAACCACCTCGCGATCAAGCATGAGTAATGTGCCGCTCTCATGCTCTTTCACGCGCTGTAGTGCGGCGATTGTGCTTGGGCGCACCCTCCAGGTTGTTGGGGTTGGAAGCGCTGTTACTCGCCCACCGTCGCGTGGATCGAAGTGGGTGGCTTCGACACTCTCTGGCGTATATCCAAGAATTGGTTGGTAGCCAGCTTCACGCAGCAGGATCCACTGAAAGTCGAGTAGTGCGCAGTCGTTGATTTCTGGTGTTGGCTCGGTTGGATCACCACACTCGCTGTGGTTGGTTCCGATTGTGCGTAAGAGCGAGAGCAAGCTTCCAAAGACATTTGGATGGGGATCGTTCACTTCAAGCAACCTGCCAACAAGATCTGCTGCGAAGTATGCAATCTTGTTCGACTGCACGTCCGAGCGAATCTTTGGGAAGTTTTCGCGTAGTGACCATTGGGTTAAAGTTGCAAGATCGCTCCCGGGATTTAGTGTCATTGAAAGGTCGGCGTGTGTGAGAAGGTCGACTCCACCCGAGAATGCGGCGCGTTCTCGGCGCGACCCCTTCGCGATTGCGCGAACGATCCCATACTGTTTTGAAAACAGTCCGACCGTTTGGCTCGTCTCTGAATAGTCCCAGTGGCGGATACAAACCGCCTCATCATCAAACACGGTCATTGCCGTGGAGATTACTTTCGGATGAGTGTTGGCGAGAAGACATCAACACGGTTGCGACCGCACTTCTTCGCGTTGTACATCGCCTGATCTGCAGCGGCGACGAGTTTCGCCGGGGTGCGCGGAAAGTCAAGGCATTCAAGATCACACACGCCGAAACTTGCGGTTAGCATAAGACCTGAGTGGTCGTGCCAGGTCGTGTTCGCGAGTTGATTGCGCCATCGTTCGGCGACCTCACGCGCTTCTGTGGCTGTTGTTTGCGGAAGAATGACGCTGAACTCCTCACCGCCATACCGGCACGCGACGTCGCTCGTTCTTCCGCTATTCAATATGTTTGAGAAGCGCTCAATGACTAGATCGCCAAAAAGGTGGCCAAATTGATCGTTGGTTGACTTGAACCCGTCAAGGTCAATGATGGTGAGTGAAAGTGGTTTGTTGTAGCGGTTGGCCTCAGAGATCTCTGCCGCGAGGCGCTGATCAAAGTAGGTGCGGTTCCAGAGTCCGCTTGCACCATCAATCTGTGCCTTTTGGGCAAGGATCTTGATGAGGTGTTGCACGCGCAGCGCTGATCGCAATCGCGCCTTGAGCTCAACAACATCGAATGGTTTTGCGATGAAGTCGACTGCGCCGAGATCAAGGCCGCGCACGCGGTTCGCCATATCGTTTGATGCGCTCACAAAGATCACTGCAATGTCTTGTGTTGTTGGATCTTCTTTGAGTCGCTCAATGACCTTGAACCCATCCATTTCTGGCATGTCGAGATCGAGCAGAATGACGTCTGGTTTCAGAGATCGCGCGATCTCGAGTCCTTCACGCGAACTGATTGCTGTGTGGAGTTGCACCCGTTCGTTATGAAGGCGCGCGCGCAGAAGTCGATGAATCAACTCAGAGTCATCGATCGCCAGAACTGTTGGGAGGTTGGATTCTGTTGTCTCAGACATTGTCATTCGATTGTTGCGCGCTCACAAAGATCAAGCACTCGTCGCAGCGCTACAAACACGCAGTCTGCTGATTCGTTTCGAATGATTGTGTTCTCGAGTTTGGTTGCCTCAATTGTGATCTGCGCAAATCCATACCCACCAGCACTTCCCTTGAGTTGGTGGGCCCAGAACTGAAGTCGCAGTCGATCGCCACGCATAAAGGCATCGTTGGCAAACTTGATACGCCCTGGCATTTCACGAACGAATAGTTCGATTAGGTCGCGAATCTCGAGATCGTTGGCTGCTGAACTGTGAAGTTTGAAATGTTGGTAGTCGGCCTGGTTATTTGTCATTCGCTTGTGATTCCGTTCATATTGTCGATTCTGTTGGTTTGGTGTGCAAACTAAGGTGGCTGCTTTTTGAAATAGCCGCCCTTGCTACTATCGAACATTCGCCCCCAATCGAATCGAACTTTCAGGCTGCCCACCAATGGTCCCCAGACAAGCCCCACGCGACGGTCAAATTGGCTTTCTTTATTTGCCACCAATTCGGGTGCAGGGCATTTCTGTGGCTGGAGAGCAAACAGCTGTTGGAATTCCTGAATACAACATTGTTTTCGATATTGGTCTTTGCCCCCGTCCCGTGCTTTCTGCACCAATATTGGCGCTTTCTCACACCCATATGGACCATGTGGCGGGCCTGCCATACTACTTCAGCCAGCGGTTTTTTCAGAAACTGCCCACTGGAAAGTGCTACTGCCCAGCTGTGATGGCTGAGCCGCTTCGGGCAATGATGCGTTCTTGGATCGCTCTCGAGCGTCAAGAGACTCCATTTGAGATTGTTGGGATGGAGCCTGGAGATGAGGTTGAGGTCAAGCCCAACACATACCTGCGCGCCCATGCTTCTAGTCACACCATACCAAGCCTTGCGTATGCGCTGGTTGAGAGACGCAAGAAGTTGCGTGAAGAGTTCATCGATCTTCCACAAGAGCGCGTGCGACAACTTCGATTGGCAGGTGATGAAATCTCACGGGTTGTGGAGGTTCCGCTCGTTGCGTACACGGGTGACACCGAACCTGCTCCATTTCTCTACCACGCCGACTTTGTGAATGCGCGAGTTGTCATTACTGAGTGCACCTTTTTTGATCTGGATCACCAAGACAAGGCGAAGATTGGAAAACACCTGCACGTTGAAGATCTACGCCCACTGCTTGCTGCCTGGAAAGCGCAGTATGTTGTGGTCGTGCACGCTTCGCGCCGCGCGTTGCTAGCACTCGCGAGAGAGAAACTCAACGATGTTGCGGGGAGTCGCGGGGCAGATTCTGTTCATATGCTCATGGACTTTCGCGCCAATCGAAAGCGTCTCGAAGCGCAAGCTATTGAGTTCGACGAAGTGCCAACAACTGAAGTTTCTTCGGGAGAAATCACCGAAACAAGTTGACGGGGCTGATAGTCAGTTCTAACTTGGAACATCTGGCACCTGTGTCAGTTGACCTATGAGAAAGACGCCCGCGCCAACTGATGACCTGAAGGTTCAGCTCACTGCGTTCCTACGCAAGAACTATCCTGAAATCTGTCGTCATTGGTTTGATGAGATTGAACCTGTTGATGTCGATGGAGGTGTGCTGACATTGCTTGTTGGTGAGCCGGTTCGCCGCAACTACCTACAACGAACTTGTTTGGCACCATTCACTGAAGCGGCACAGGCAATTACAGGACGGTTGCTCGCGGTTCGCTTTGTTGGTGAAGAGTGTGAGAGTGGCGATGCCCCGCCGATGACATTGGTGGGTGGACTTGCCCCATCTGAACTCGATGAACAGTTGCTTCTCTCGCCTGATTACATATTCGACACGTTTGTTGTTGGTCCTGGAAACCGTCTTGCCCACGCTGCGGCAATCGCGGTGAGCGCGAACCTTGGTGGTGCATACAACCCACTCTTCATTCATGGTGGGGTTGGACTCGGTAAGACGCATCTGCTGCAGGCGATCTGTCAAACTGTTCTTCGACAACGCCCGTCGGCGCGTATTGGATATTTATCGTGTCAGACTTTCTCTGAGTTGTTCTTGGGTTGTGTGAAGTCAGGACGGATGCAAGATTTTCGACACCGCTTTCGCAACCTCGACATGTTGGTAATCGATGACATTCACTTTCTCTCGAAGCGTGATCAGACGCAAGAAGAGTTTTTTCACACCTTTAACTCGCTCTATCAGGCTGGAAAACAACTTGTTCTCTCTTCTGATGCTTCTCCAAACGAGATCCCAGATCTTGAGGCGCGGTTGGTGAGCCGGTTCAATTGTGGTCTCGTCGCCCGTGTCGACAAGCCTTGTTACGAGACACGTGTTGCGATCTTAAAGGCAAAATCTGCGATGTTGGGGCTTGATATCGCCGACGACATTCCGGCATTCATCGCGTCGCGCATCGACACGAACATCCGAGAGTTAGAGGGATCGCTCACGAAAGTGCGTGGATTCGCGATGGCCAACGGTCTCACTATGACACTCGATGTGGCCAAGCGCGCGTTGGCTGATGACCGTCCTCCATCTTCTGTTTCAACGAAGCCGACGATTCAAATGATTATTGATGCGGTGACGCTTTACTACGACATCAAACTCTCTGACCTCATGTCAAAACGCCGACACAAATCTATTGCTTTGCCGCGACAGATTTGCATGTGGCTCGCTCGAAAACACACGCGATACAGCCTTGAAGAAATCGGTGGTTATTTTGGTGGGCGCGATCACACGACTGTGCTGCATGCAGAAAAGAAGGTTGAGCGCACTCGCAACACAGATCTTGAGCTTGCCCAGGCGATCGATCGAATTGAGGGCACCATTCAGCGCCACGCGCCTGTCGGTTGAGTTGTTTTCGCTATGTTGAAAACCGTCTGTTTGCTGTCGGCGAGAGATGGTTGGTTTGGCGCGAAACACAACGAAACCTAGGCCTGCTGTCGGTTGGGGTTGGTTGGTCGAACTCGGCTGGAGTGGTGCGACTGTGAGTTGACAGGTGGTTAGTGGTTTGTGGTGGTTGTAAGTTGTTGTTGGGTAGTTGTTTATGGTGTTGTTGATATTATTGTCAACAATTTACAAACACCACTACTAGGAGGAGGAAGAGACTTCTATTACAAGGAACAGAGACATTATCTGTCGGGTCGAATCGGCTTGGTTGGTGATCGAGCAAGGCATGGCGGACCGGATCGACCAGATCAACCAGCGACTACTGCGGCACGGTTTGTCTGTGTGTACTCAGTGCATAACCAGCGAAGCCGCAGCTAGCACAGCAATATACTTTCGTTGAGGTCCCCACTACATGTCTTCAAACTTTATCGAACGTCTTCACAGCTCAGACATGATCGAAGCGGCTGGTGCCGTCGAGGCTGCCGCCACAGAGATTCGCTCACAGCTCACCAAGACAATCGTTGGGCAAGAGGCGATTCTCGATCAGATTCTGCTGGCGATGTTTTGTGGCGGACACACCCTCGTCGAAGGGGTTCCTGGACTGGCAAAGACTCTGATCATCTCAACGATCGCCCAAACACTCACGCTTGGGTTTTCACGAATTCAGTTCACACCAGACCTGATGCCCAGCGACGTCACCGGCAGTGAGGTGATCCAAGAAGACAAACAAACAGGCGGGCGAAGCCTGCACTTCGTGAAGGGACCAGTGTTCGCGAATGTGATTCTCGCCGACGAAATCAATCGCACGCCACCTAAGACTCAGGCCGCACTTCTTGAGGCGATGCAAGAGGGACAAGTCACTGTCGGTGGATACACACACGCCCTTCCCAAACCATTCTTCGTTCTTGCGACGCAGAATCCAATCGAACAGGAGGGCACATATCCGCTTCCCGAAGCCCAACTCGATCGATTCATGTTTCTCGTGCGAATTGGATACCCCACCGAGAATCAAGAGATGGAAATCGTGAAGCGGACCACCGGGGTGGTACACGGCAAGCCATCCCCAGTGCTTGGCGCACCAGAGTGCATTCGCATTCAACAACTCGTGCGCGAGGTGCCAGTGGCAGATCATGTTGTGCAGTACGCGCTTCGCATCGTTCGTGCGACACGGCTCGACGAACGCTCTCCGAAGTTCATACGCGATTATGTTTCGTGGGGCGCTGGGCCACGCGCGAGTCAGTTTCTTATTCTCGCGGCGAAAGCTAAGGCACTCATGTCTGGCGAGCGCCACGTGATGCCGCACCACCTACACGCCGTTGTGCTTCCGGTGATGCGGCACAGAATCATGTTGAACTTCAACGCCCAGGCGGACGGAGTCAACACAGACCAGGTTGTGGGCGACCTTGTGAAGATAATTCCACTCGACAGCGCGGCATAAAAATGCCAGAGGGATCAACGACTCCCTTGCGAGCCGAGCAGTATCTGGCTCCAGAGACGCTTGCGCAATTAGCACCATTTGAGTTGCGGGCAAAGATGGTGGCAGAGGGAGCGATGAACGGGCAACATGTCTCACTGCGGCAGGGTGCCGCCGTCGAGTTCGCAACACACCGCCAGTACACAACTGGCGACAGCGTGCGCCACCTCGACTGGAAGGTCTTCGCACGAAATGACAAGCTCTATATAAAACAGTTTCAACAAGAGACCAACCTCAACATCGCGATCTTGGTTGATGGATCAGCGTCGATGCGGTTTGGAACACTCAACACGAAGAGTGGATGGGGCGGAACGCGCGCGCAGAGCACCGAGAATCAGTGGACGAAGTATGACCACGCCACAGCGATCGCAGCAGCCCTCTCATTTCTCTCGCTCGCACAGCGCGACCGAGTGAGTGTTGGAATATTCGCAGATGGAATTCGCGGCGGAGTGCGGCGCTCGAGCAGTAATGATCACTGGAGAGCTGTTGTGCAGGCACTCGCGACCGAGCCGGTTAGCGACCACGTGAACTGGTCTAAAGTTGCCGACCAGGCACTGAGTCAAAATTCTGGCCGCACACTCTTCATAATCATCTCAGACTTCTTGGCGCCGCTCGATCAGATTCGCTCCTGCCTAGCGCGTTTGCGTCACCGCGGCAACGACGTGATCTGCTGTGTCACACTCGACCAAATGGAATTGCGTTTCAACATTGACGCCAACGCTCCATTCGACGGACTCGAAGGCGAACCAACAATCGAGGTCGACTCTCGTTCTGTACGGCAGGCCTATCTCACAGCACTCGACAACCACCTCAGTGAACTCAATCGAGTCAGCAGAAGTTTTGGATTCGACAGCGCAGTCTTCAATACACACGAGTCGGTGGGTCCCGTGCTTTCAGCACTCCTCGCGAAACGACAGGCGTTTGCGCGGCAAAGGTCGGCACGATGATGTTCACGAGTCCAATTCTTGCGCTGGCGGGTGTTCTGGCAATCGCGATACCAGTGGCGCTTCATTTCTTCTTTAGGCGGCGCCACCAACCGATCCCATGGGCAGCGATGCATCTCTTACGAATCGCCATCACCCAGACAACACGCCGTAAGAAAATTGACAGGATCATCTTGCTTCTCTTGCGTTCACTCGTTGTCGCACTAGCTGGTCTCGCGATTGCTGGGCCATTACGCAAGAATCCCACCGGCCAACCCCAAGTAACAGATGGCGCACCACAAGAACTCGTGATTATTCTCGATGACGGAGTTTCGCAACAGACAACCGACCAAGCGGGCGAAGCGTTTGCGGTAAGCAAAGAACAGGCGTTGGCAGCGATAGACAAACTTCAGGAGCGAGATGCAGTCGGAGTCATTCTGGCAGCAGGAGCCCAACCACTCGTTTGGCCACCATCGCGCGATCTCGCAGCAGCGCGATCAACGGTCGAGTCGAGTTCGGTTTCAAGCGCACCATCCGACATTGCGGCGGCATTAGAACTAACCCAAATCAATCGTCGAACAGTTGGAGTGCTCAGCGCATTTCGGCGGGGGTCACTCGCCGACACGGTCGACAACAACACCACACAAACAGGAACAAAAGTCGTTGTCACCCCACCAAACCAGAACGATGTGACCAATGTGCAACTTGTGACTTGTGAACCACAAGCACGCGGTCCGTCATCGTCACGGGGTGGAATCCCACTTCGCCTTCGTCTGATGCGCGAGGGCGACTCACTGCTCCCCAGCGTCTCTAACATTGACATCGCCCTCGACGATGGAGCCCACACATCACTGCGTGTCGAGTGGAAAGATGGACAAACCGAGAATATTGTTGAGAGCGTGATCGTTGCCGCCGCAACACGCCGCACAGATGTACCACTGCGCGCAACACTCGTTGATCAAGACTCGCAGATGGCAGACAACGTTCGATTCGCGGTCGTGACAACAGCTAGCACGATTCAGGTTGGGGTGATCGACCGGATGAACAACGAATCAACCGAGCATGGGGTGGGAGCGTGGGTGAACCACGCACTTTCTCCAACAGAGGATGGCGACATTGAAGTTGAGACGATCGACCCAACATCAATCGACACCAAGCGGTGCCAGGGACTCGACGCGATTGTGGTGATTCGTCCTGACCTCATCGACACAACTGGGTGGAGTCTGCTCGCACAACTCATCCACAACGGAAAGGTGCTCATTGTCATTCCTCCAGCACAGCCATCAACCAGTGGGTGGAGTGACAAACTTCTGCAGGCGATAAATCTTGGTTGGACGATTGCTCGCGAACCAACAACGAGCGATCCCGCGCTCACCATCACACAAACAATAGCGTCAGGTGATGGGGTAGCAGATTTGTTGCGCCAACTCGCCCCAGAATTACAAGACCTCACCCAACCAGTCACAGTGAATCGGTGGTTTGAGATCACAATTCCTGCTGGCAGGGGTGAAAGCGTGTTGGGACTCAGCAGTGGATCACCACTCATTGCGCAAGGTTCTCCAGAATCAGCGCGTGGATCGGTCATCGTCTTGGCGACACCACCCGATCTCAACTGGACAAACTTGCCCGCGAAACCACTGATGGTTCCGCTGTTTCAAGAGTGTGTACGCCAAGCGATCACGCAGGCTGATCGCCACCGTGGCACAACGGTTGGCAGTGACCACATTCCAATCACACTCGCGTCAACAACCTCCCTTCAACTCGTCATAGGAAGACTTGGTGAGGCGACCGAAGCGACACGGGTTCTGAGTGTTGGTCCAAACGGATCTCTCGCAACACCAATTCTCACACCAGGGGTGTATGTGGGCCTCGACGCAACAGGGCATCCCACCGGCCACATCGTTGCCAACATTGATGTCGCGGCAGCATCAACAAAGCGCACAACAATCGATGAGGTGACAAACCAATTCAAGGGAGCATCACTCACTGTTAGTACAACAAACTTCAGCAACAACGATCCGAGCGCAGCACTAAACGCGCTGCAGCAACCACAAGCAAAAGCGCTAGATGGTCACTCACTGGCGATCTGGTTTTTTGGCGCAGTTATTGCGCTCGTCTTGGTAGAGACTTGGATGGCACGTCGATCATCAGTTGGTGCAACAACGCAGATACCAGTGAGCGCAGCACGATGAGTCAATCCCCAGGTATGCGCTGGTTGTTTGGGCTCGATGCGATTCCAATAGGAGCAGATGGTTTGCAGTTGTCGTGGCAGCACCCACTCGCAGTCTGGGGATGGCTACTCATCATTTTGGGAGCCATCGGTGTGGCTGTTTGGAGTTACCGATGGATCGTTGGCGCGCGGTCAACGCGGGTCGCGCTTGCGACAACGCGCGCACTACTACTGATCGTGTTGGTCGCACTCGCGGCTGGCCCACTATTGCGACTTCCCATCATCGAAACACAACCCGACTGGATCGCTGTACTCGTTGATCGAAGTCGCAGTATGTCGGTTGAAGACACGCGCGGCAGTGATGGAAAACTTCAGTCACGCGACCTGGTCGCGCGCGCGCTACTGAATGAAAGTGTGTGGAGCGAGATCGCGAAAGATAAAGAGATTGTCTGGCTCGGATTTCACACCAGCGCATTCGATCTCGATCCGCAACAACCAACATCAGCAGACGGATGGTCGACCGATCTCACTGTGCCAACAGAGAGCGCCTTGCGTCGACTCGCAGGTCGGCCCGCAAGTGGAATAGTGATTCTCTCTGACGGACGCACAACACGACCGCTTGACCGAACAGTCTTGCGCGCCTTGCAATCGCGCGCGGTACCAGTCTTTGTTGTGCCACTCGGTTCAGCAGAGGCGATGACCGACCTCGGCATCGCCCAAACAGATGCGCCAAACCGCGCATTTATTCGAGATCAGGTTCCGATTGTCGCCACACTTCAATGCGCGGGAGGTATTCCACGCACAACCATTCAGGTCGATCTGGTCGATGTTGAAAGTGGCGATGTGTTGAACACGATCGAAGTTGAACCAAGTGAGTTCATCAATCAACGATGCGAAGCAGTTCTTACTGGCGTTCGATCAGAAGCGGGATCAGCACACTGGCTCATTCGTGTTCGGGCCGGACCCGACGACCTTGTTCGCACCAATGACCAACAGGCGGTCGAGGTGGAGTTCGTCGATCGGCCACTGCGCCTCCTCTACATCGAGGGGTATCCACGCTGGGAGTATCGATATCTTAAGAATCTCTTGGTGCGCGAATCATCCTTTGAGAGTTCGGTGATGTTGCTTTCAGCAGATCGAGATTTCGCGCAAGAAGGAAACGCCCCACTAGAACGGCTTCCACAAAGCGACGAGGAGTTCGCCAGTTACGACCTCTTCATACTCGGCGATGTGCCGGCCGGAAGTCTCTCAGAGACGCAGATCGAACAGATTCGGCGCGCCGTTAGCGAACGCGGAGCAGGACTCTTGTGGATTGGCGGCGAACGGTCAACTCCCCATTCATGGCGGGCAACGCAACTCGAAGACCTCCTGCCCATGCGCGGAGTTCCAGAACGCTTCGACGAGGCGATTTATATCGAGCCGACCGAAAGCGCATTGCGGGCTGGCGTGATGCGGTTAGGTGAGAGTGCCAAAGAGAAGTGGCCAATAGCCCTATCACCTACGGGCGAGCGTGGACGATTGGAGTGGGCGCAGCGTGTCGATCCAGAGTCGCTGAAGCCAGCGGCAGAAGTGTTGGCGCGCGGCCGTCCACTCTCTGGCGGTGCGTCTTTTCCGGTGGCGATCTCGATGCGATACGGCGCGGGACTCGTTCTATATGTCGCAACTGACGAGACCTGGCGTTGGCGTCATGGAATCGGCGAGACCTATCAGGAACGCTTCTGGATTCAGTTCATCCGATATCTATCACGCGGCGCGGTGCAATCCGACGGCAACGCATTTCGGTTGGTGGTCGAGCCGAAACGCCCAGAGGTTGCAATGCCTGCGATGATTCGCGTTGAGATTCAAGATTCGAAGGCCGGCGATATTGCCGGAAGCGAGACCATCGACGCTGAACTAGAACTGATCGACACGAAACAATCCCGAGTGAGTCAGTCGACACAACTCGTGCGTGAGGGCGATGCGTGGGTTGGCCTCTGGTCGCCAGAAACGCAAGGCCAGTGGCGCGTGCGTGTTGACTCATCGCACACAGGGTCACTCGAACGCATTGTCGAAGTTGTGCGCACCGATTCAGAGCTCACCCATCCAGAGAGCGATCACGCCCAACTGATCGATCTCGCGACACGCACTGGCGGAGCGGTTGTGCAACCAAACGATTTGGCGAGTTTGGCTGAAATGCTGCCCAAACGCTCTTTGAATCGCGAACAGTCAATCGTTGATCCACTTTGGAACAGCCCAGCAGCACTCATACTTGTGCTCTTCCTTCTCTCGATCGAATGGATTGGTCGAAAGTGGTTGCGACTTGCCTAGGATTTCAATGACGAGGATGCGTTGACCAACAGAAACCTTCCACACGAATTCGATCTCGTCGCGCAGCGAATCCGCACGATTCGCATCGCCGATGTCTGTGTGGTTGTGATTCGCACACTAGTTATGGCGGTGTCGGTGTGTGTCGCAACAGATGCAGTGGTGCGCTTTCCAGGTGTACTGCGATGGATCATCCTCGGTCTGTTGGGCACACTATTGGTGTGGCTGTTTCGCAAGCGTGTGATCGCGGCATGCGCGCCAGCAGAGTCGCGGGTCACACTAGCCCTGCGGATCGAAGCCGAGACACCACACGCGAGCGGACGGCTAGCTTCAGGCGTTGAGTTCGCGAGTGATGTTTCGTTCGCGAACAATCCACTCGCCACGCACGTCCGCACAGCCGCAGACGATTTGGCACAACCGAGCGCGATCAAGGCACTTGTCAACACCAAACGAATCAAGCGCGACTGCCTAGAACTAGCCGTGGTGCTCTTGCTTTGGTTTGGGTTTCTCGTCGTTGCTCCACAACTCGCATCGACTGGGCTCTTTCGAACACTCACGCCGTGGGTCGTCGCGGAGTGGCCAGCCCGCACAGGAATACGCAGCACCACCTTCGCGACACACCATCCAAAGAACACAGCACTTTCACTGAAGGCCGACCTCTTTCGCGGCGATCCACAGAGTGAACCAGTCTGGGTGAAGATGAGAAGCATGGTTGATGGACAGATGGGTGCGTGGGAACAACAACGGTTGATCCATCAGGGACAGACCCGTTTCGAGCGATTGATCGAGTCACGGGCTGACCAACTCGAGTTTCAGTTCTTGACGCGCGATGTCGAGAGTGAATTGCAGCAGATCACCTTTGTGCAAGCACCAACTGCAAAGTCGATCATTGCCTCGATCACCCCTCCGCCCTACGCGACAACCCTTCAACCCCAGACTTATGACCTTGGCGATGGCACGCGCAACCACGGAAGAGTCACAGTTTCAATTCTGCAGGGATCACAAATAACACTTGAGATCGCTCTGTCGCGCGCCCTAACGATTCCAACCCAACCAGACCAGCACACACGATGGATCGCAACAACATTTGTGTGGGAGAGTCAACCAACCCCAACAACACCAAATCCAACACTCACATTCACGCAACGCGACGAATCATGGATCCTGACATGGGTCGCGGATCAATCGCGAAAGATCGCAATTCGGTTGTGTGATGAACATGGAGTGCAGAACACAGACGACATCACGTGCGCCTTTGATGTGGCGAAAGATCTCGCTCCAGAAGCGATTGTTGTTGAGCCGAGCGGCGACGAGACAGTGCTAGCGACGGCGCAGATACCAGTTCGCGGCGAGGCACGTGATGATGTCGCACTCACCAAAGTCACCCTCGAGGTGACGCGCGCGCCTGGCTGGGCGAAGCAACTCGCCACTGCTGTAGGTGTTGGCGTCGCAACAGAAGTCACAGCACTCTTCGACCTGCAGGTGGCCAACGCACAACCTGGCGACGTCTTCGTGATTGTGACAACAGCCACAGACAGCTTTCGCTTGGACGGCACAGAAAGTGCGCTACGACCAGCGACACGTTCGACCCCGCGCCACCTGCGCGTGCTAACACGACCACAATTCGAAGAAGAGACGCGCAACACAATCACCGCAATCCGTCAAGGCGCGATACGCGTGAACGATCGTCAGCGCGCCCTCATCGAGCGCGACGAAGCCGACTCTGCGCAGGTGCGTCCACAGTCCGAGATTGGCGAGCGCATCACAGCGCTGAGCAGCATGATGCAGACGCTTCGGCGGCGCCTCGACAAGAACCAAGTACCCGACGATTCCACACGCAGTCTCATTGATGCCGCCCAGGAGATTTCAGAAACCGCCCACGCACAGAGTGATAAGGCCCGCGATGCGCTTCAAGACGAGCCAGTCAACCATGAAGAAGCTCGACTCGCGCAGGCCGAAGTGCGTCAAGAACTCGACGACCTCGCAACACTGCTCGACCGAGACAAAGATGCGTGGATGGCCGCCCGCCAACTTGAGCGCGTCGCCGAGGCAATCAAAGCTGCAGAGAGTGAGCGATCGCGCGCGGGGGCGAACACACTAGGAAGAACTCGCGAACAATTGAGCGCGGATGAGGTGGCAGCGCTTGATCGCGCCGCCGACGCTGCCCAGGCGGCGGCCCAGGCGGCTCGCGAGGCAGTCGAAGAACTCAATAAACGCGCCGAGAATGTGCAACAGGATGATCCAGTGCGCGCAATGAATCTGCGCCAAGCCGCCGAGCGTGGCGAGAAGGAGTCACTCGCCGCTCGCATGGACAAAGCCCAACAAGCAACGCGAGAGAATCGGATGGATGAAGCGCATAACAACTCAGCGGCTGCGCAGCAGACGATTCAAGAAATGATCGCAGACCTTGCCGACGATGAGAAGGCGCGCACTGAGACGCTTCGCCGTCGACTCGCAACTCTCGCTGAGGCGCTCGAGCAACTCGTTCTTCAATCATCGAGTGCCGAGGGTCTCGGACTCGATCTAGTGGCGGCGCCAGCCCAAGAGAGCATCAAAGCAGCGCCAACTGTTTCACAAGAAGCCGCGAAGTTGGCACTAAACGCGGCTGGCGTGTCGGACGAGGGTCGCGCAACTGGTCCAAGCGCGCAACGCGTCGTGCGACTCATCGACCGCGGCGCAGAGGCGGCTGGACGCGCTGCGACCGCCCTCGCAACAGCGCCGCCTGACATAACCACCGGCCACAGACAACTCGGACGCGCAACAACAGTCTTTCGCGAGGCGCTCGACGCGGTGCTGGTACAAGAAAAGCGCAACGAAGAGCAAGAGCGCCAACAGCGGGCACGCGAACTTGCCCAGTCCTACCAAAAACTAGTCGATCGGCAAGAAGGAGTATTGACCGCAACTCAGCCACTTGTTGGAGTGAGCGGAGAGCGCCGCACACTTGTTGAAGCGCGCCGCATCGGCGTAGAGCAAGAGAGCATTCAACACGCCATCACCGCAATTGCCGACGAGTCTGAAGATGTAAAAAAATCACTGACGTTTATGGAAGCAACCAGAGTTGCGGTTGAGGCATCTAAGGGTGTCGTGACAGACCTACGCGCCGGCCCTCCAACAAATGCAACGGTCGACATGGAGCGCGAAGTGATCGAGACTCTCAGGGGATTGACAGACGCGCTTTCGGAAGCATCAAAGAAAGAGAAAGACCCATTCGCAGACGAAGGTCAATCTAGTGGAGCGGGCAGCGGAGGCGGAGATAGCGAACGCGAGAAACCACTCATTCCCCCACTTGCAGAACTGAAAGTGTTGCGCGCCCTGCAGCAGCGCGTCTACGACCGCACCAAGGGAACAGACCTGATCAACGACAAGGTTGCGCAAGCGGAAGCGCTGAAATCACTCGCCACAAGGCAGGCGGCGATCGTGAAGATCGCCGACGAGTTGCGCCGCGCGCTCGAAGAGAAGATGCAAGAAAAGGCGAACGAGTCAGCGCCAGTCATTTTGAATCCACCACAGAAAGGCGTGCAGTCTTCTTTACTGGTTTCATCAACACTAGGCGCGATCCAAACCCAATCACAATCCCAACCACCAGCGCAGACACCACCAGCGCCGAGCGACGAAAAGTCACTCGACGAACTTCTTGGTATCGCAGGCGCAAGCGAAGCGAAGAAGGCCGCGGATGAAAGCGCGCACACACAACACGAGACGCTGACGCGCACCCTCACCGAGAAGGAGGCACAAGACACACTTGAGGTGACCATCAACGAGATGAAACGAAGCGCAACTCTTCTCGACGAGAATGAGGGAGGAACAGCAGTGCAGCGACTTCATGAGGACATTCTTGCGCGACTCGACGCACTCATCCAGTCCGCGCAACAACAACAGTCATCCTCTTCTTCTTCAAGCTCATCGTCACAATCTTCAGGCGAACAAAAAGGCGAGTCGTCCAGTCCAAAGAGTGGCCGTGGTCAGGGCGAGTCAGCAGCAGAAGCGAAGCGCCGAAAAGATGCTAAGAACCGCGCGAAAGAAGGAGGAGAGAAGAGCGCAGAGCAGGCGGGCGACGCTATAAAGCAGGGAAACCAAGGCGATCGCGCTGGCGAGTTGCCACCCGGGGTAGACGCAATCGAGGGGGGCGCGATCGAGGAGACCGACGAAGAGTGGGGAAATCTTCCGCCGCGAACGCGCGAGGTGCTTCGCCAGGGCGTTCGCGAAAAGATGTCGTCGGTGTATAAACGATGGACCGAGGCGTATTACCGCCGCATCGCTGAAGAAGCCAAGCCATGAGTGTGATGTTGAAAATATGCGGGATGGCCGTCCTCACACTCACAGTGGCGGTGTCTTCACAGCAGACACCACCACAAGCACCACCACAAGCACCACCACAAGCACCACCACCACAAGCGCTCGAGATTACTGGCGCTGAAAACAAACCGGCGGCGAATGAGATCACTCCAGAACTAACAGCGGCGATCAACCGCGGACTTGCCTATCTCGCATCAACCCAGAACGATGATGGCTCGTTCGGTCGCGGTCGCTACGGTCGACACGCCGGCATCTCTGCGCTTTGTGGGTTGGCATTCATGGCTGACGGCAACCTTCCGGGTCGTGGACAGTTTGGAGAGCAGGTCGCGCGGTCGCTCGAGTATGTGCTCTCGAACAAGTCGGAGAGTGGATTACTCGCCGCAGAGAGCACGACTGGTCCGATGTATGGCCACGGATTTGCAACACTTTTTCTTGGTGAGATATATGGGATGAATCCAAACGATTCACGCGTGCGCGATGTGTTGGTGCGTGCCGTCGATCTCATCTTGAATAGTCAAAATGATGAGGGCGGATGGCGCTACAACCCAGTGCCGTATGACGCCGACGTTTCAGTCACAATCTGCGAGGTGATGGCCCTGCGCAGTGCGCGCAATGCGGGAATTCGAATTCCAAAAGACACCATCGATCGCGCGGTGCGGTATGTGCGCGAATGCCAGAACACTGATGGTGGCTTTCGATATATGCGCCAACCAGGCACGAGTGCGTGGCCACGCACCGCCGCAGGAGTTGCAAGCCTCTTCTATGCGGGTGTCTATGAAGACGACTCGATCATGCGTGGGCTCGAGTACCTGCGTGCAAATGCAACAACGAGCGGTGCCGGCCCACAGATGCAGGCGCATTACTTTTACGGTCAGTACTACACAAGCCAAGCGATGTATCTCGCCGGTGGTGGTTGGTGGGCTCAGTGGTGGGAAAGTGCGCGCAACGATCTCATCAAGATGCAAGCCGAGGATGGTTCATGGATAGATCACCAGACCGGAAGTTCGTACGCAACTGCGATGGCGTTGATCGTTCTTCAGATGCCCAATCGTTACCTGCCGATTTTTCAGCGGTGAGCACATGACGAGCATCTTCATCAGCATTCTGTGGATGGGTGTTGCGGTGGGAACTGCGATGAGCATTGCGATGGGCGACTTCATCCCAATGATCGAAGTGTTGAGCACACGCGCAGAGTGGGTCAAAGCCACAGTCGACGAGAAGGGTGTGTTTCGCAACCAACAGGGACATGATGTCGGCTCGACGGCTCTTGCGTGGATGCCACTCGAGAGTCTCGTGCCACCCCCGACCCAGCGACCGTTCGCAGTTCTTACTACTAACGATGGACAGGTCGTTCCAGGAGCATTCGGCGGATTCATCGAAGCACCAGATGGATCGTCGGTGCGGTGGAAACATTTGGGCCTCGGGATGATCAACCTTCCGACCGACCAAATCTCGTCGATTCAGTTTCAGCCGACAAAGATCGCGCCGCACGCTGGAGACTCGGATGAAGTCGTGCTGCGCAACGGAGACGTCGTGCGCGGATTTATTGAGAAGTTTGGCGATCCAATGGTTGTCGACGCGACTGGTGAAAAAAAGGAGTTTGCAATCGACCGAGTTGCATCGCTTGCGCTGGTGACTGCTGCGCGCCCAGGTGGCGCAGTGCGCGTGTGGATCAGCGACGGAACAGTCATCGACGGAACGGCGATCCACGCGCTACTCAGCGGCGCCGAGACACCATTCATTCTTGATGGGGTATCACTCGTGACCGGACGCCCACCACTCGCGCTCATGCCCCAAGAAGTGCTCGCAGTTCGAACGAGCACAAAACGCATTCTCGCCCTGAGTGAGTTACAGCCGACAATACTCGCGCCGACCACACCATCCCTGCCGCGCGCCGAATATCCGCGCCCGACAATCACATCACAGAACGCACCGCTCACTGCATCCACCCTAGAGATCCGGGGGCCGCTGCGGCTCATCTACGAAATCCCCCAAGGGTTCACCACCTTCAATGCGACAGCAGAGATCCCAACGTCGCTGCGACCGTGGGGCGATTGTGTCATTGTCATTAGCCAAGCACAGAATGAGCTCGCGCGGCATGAACTGTCTGTAAAGAATCCAACGGTGGAGATACACACTGCGATTCACGCTGGGCCGCTCGAGATCGAGATCAAGGAGAGTGGCGCAGGACCCATCGGCGACACAATCATCCTGCGGCGGGCAATTCTCGTCGTGGCAGAGAGTCACGGGTAGGGGCGCGGCGATGTGCAGCGCGCTTGGGGTCCAGAGATAGGTGGTGCCATCCCAATAACCCAGTGCAATCGATCCGTCGGAGTTCCAGACGATCGCACACGCCGAGTCGCGCGCGGTGATTAGCCGCGTGGATTGCCCCAGAAGATCGGTCCAAGGATCTTTCAAAATCCGGCGTGCGCCCGTCGACTGCATGACGATCTCACTCGAGACACGCTGGGCGAGCGCGGCAGATTCGGGACGAAAGCTGCCATGGTGTGGAAGCTCAAACAGCGTGATTCCCCGCAACTGGTGCGCTTGGGGCGAGCGCAACACCGTCGCACACGCCTCGCGCGCCGCGTCGCCAGAAAAGAGCAGTGAGAAAAATCCTTGATCAACACGAATAATGAGACTGCCGTCGTTCGAGTCGGCATACTGCGCCAATCCATCAGGATGGATCACTCGCCAAGAAGCTCCACCGAAAGAGTGCTCATCGCCGCGCACAGTTGTTTCGATCGTTGCACCCGCCGCGCGTGCGGCCTCGAGAGCACACGCCGCCGCGCATCGCGCGCGCTGTGACCACCCAAGAAAGTGCGGCGTGACGATAACGCGGCGAACATCAAAGGCGCGCACAACCTCGGGCAACGCGCCATAGTGGTCGAGATTTGGATGCGAAATAATGACGGCGTCGACGCTCGTGACGCCGAGCGCGTGTAACGCCGGCACGACTGTGCGAGATCCAACAGTAGCGGCTCCGAGACTTCCACAATCGAAGACAACCGCCGATTCAAGCGACCGCACGAGATAGCACGATCCATTGCCGACATCGATCATGTCGACGCGAAGAATCCAATGGTGTGGATCAGCAACTACGCGCACGGCGGCACCAGACTTGATCGCACCAGGCAACTCAGCGCACTGGCGCACGAGTGTGATAATGAGCCGCGCGTTCAAGGTAGCAACGAGCCGCGCCAGCGAGGCAAGGGGAGGCGCAACAGGCTGAAGCACCAACATCGCATTCGACGAGACAACCATCACAGCAAAGCTCGGCGAGAGTACGAGCGTGCACGGAACACACCAAAGTGGACAGGTTGCAAAGTGCAAGGCAACGATCGGCGCGGTTGCGATCCACGCAGCGATTGATGCGGCGACTGGCACGAGCGCGAGCCGCGTGAGAGCCGCGCAGACGCCGTAGCCGTGCACCACCCGCCGAAAAACGTGCGTGATCGGTGGTGTGAGGAAGTGCAATCCAAGAATTGCCGCGAAACTCAGTTGAAATCCAGGCTCTGATGAAGCAAGTGGATCGCACAACACGATCACGATCGCAGCCCCCCCAAGCACAGATACCAACGATAGCGTTCGATTGAACGAGAGTGCGAGCGCGGCAGATCCACCCATGAGCGCAGCTCGCACAGATGAGACCTCGCTTTCAATCGAGGCCACAAAGAGCAGTGCGAGTGCGACTAGAACAAGTCCTCCCAGGCGCGGAGCAAGAGAGCAGCGGCGCACCAACCACATGGCGCAGGCAGCGAGAATCGCAAAGTTGAATCCAGAGATTGCGACGAGGTGTTGAACACCACATGCGGCGAATGCCTTTGAAACCGAGCGCAATCCCGGCCACGCCGCGCCAGTGGTCGATGCTGCGATCAACGCCGAGACGTCGAATCGCTCGGGTGGCGAGTCTGCGCCACCTGCGACCACACCACCCTGCTGGCTGAGTGCATCGCGCAGTGTGCCATCCACAAACGATCGCCAGCGGGCAAGTTGCGCGGTGAGTGAACGGATGGGCGGGTTGAGTCTGGTGATTAGCGCTGGGTCAGCGACGGCTAGTGTTCCTGCGATGCCGCGCGAGCGTCCCCACTTGAGCGAATCGAATCCACCAGGATTGCGAGCCAGCGAACAAGGGGAGATCCATCCCAGGGCGCGGATGCGGTCTCCTGGGATGCATCCAGAAGCAACACCATCAATTGCAACGCGCAGGGTGGCTGAGACGGGTTGTTGGCGACCGGCGCCATCACCCATCAGATCGACGGCGATGTTGAACCGAACGTTTGGAGTGTCAGGAACAAATCGCGCGAGTGTGTCTTCGTCGCATGCGTCGCAGAGCAAGAGCGCATCACGGAAGCACGACTCATCAGCGCGCGGTTCAGAAACGACAACTCCCTCGACGCAGACGAGTCGCCGCGGGGCTTGCGACTCTATTGCGAGGGCGACGAGCGTCGATTGCCACGAGCGGTCGAACCACACGCAGCGCAGTGCGCCGCCCGCGCCCGCGCCGACTAATACACACAGTGTCGCTGCGATGCGCCACCGCCGCCACGCCAGCGCGAGTCCATGCGCGGCGAGTGCGACGGCGACCAACACGACGACTCCTGTGAGTGCGTCGCGTTCATCCAAAGCGAACGCTGGCCACGCAAGTGCGGCGGATGCGCTACCCGCGACCATGGCGGCGGCGATCCACGGCAAGAAGGCGTGGCGCGCTGCTTTGGTACCGCTCGTCCTGCGCGGCATGAGCGCACGCTAGAACCCCGCCAGATCACTCTTGAAAACATGCCACTTTTTCTTTTTGCGCGATTCAGGGCAAACTGGAGGTATTGCCCATGACCCGCACGTCGACAACTTGCACAGCGACTGCGATACCAGCGGCATCGAGCGCTGTCTTCACCGCCCGCACCAACGCGCCGCGCACCACGGGATAATCAACACCTTTGCACCAGACGCGCACCTGCCAGTCGACGCCCGTTGCGCCGAGTTCGAGCAATCCAACTTCAGGGGCCTCGTCTGTCAGTCCTGGAGTCGCCAGCGCAGCGGCGAGCAACACCCGCTGGGTTGTATCGATATCTGCGCGAAAGTCGACCCGCACATTTACATCGGCGCGGCGCGTCTCGTGTGTACTCGTGTTGGTGATGACCGATCCAAAGATTGAATTGTTGGGAATAAAGATGCGGCGGCGGTCGACCGTGTCGAGTGTTGTCGAGAAGAGATCGATCTCATTGACGACACCAGTCTGCCCAGCAACCACAATGGAGTCACCAATCTTGTATGGACGGAAAATCATCAGCATCACCCCTGCCGCGAAGTTCGATAGTGTGCTCTGGAAGGCGAGACCGATCGCGATACCGACCGTGCCCAGAATGACCGTAAAGCTTGCCGTGTCAATCCCAAAGCTACTGAGCACGAGAATGCCAGCGACCAGAACCAATCCCCATCCAACTAGTTTCACAAAGAAGTGACCGATCGTTACGTCGAGCCCGCCGCGCGCACACGCCGACAAAATCAATCGTTTCGTCCACTTCGCCGCAACGACCATAACAAACACAATGATCGCCGCACTGATAGTTGGGTGGGCGTACTGATTCCAGAGGCTCATCCCCCACCCAACTGAGTCTTGAACGAAGCGCTGTGATGATTCGATTGTTGGCGTGAGTTGCATGCGCGTTCCCTTTAGGCCTGATTTGAAAGTGAGACAAGTCTGTTGAGCGTGTCGCGACTCGCACCCGAAGCGATTGCTGCTCGCGCGAGAGATACACCTTCGCGCAAATCGTATGCGCGACCAGCGGCGACGAGTGCGGCGCCAGCATTCACAAGGGCGAAGTCAGTCGCCGCGAGTGGAGCACGGCCCTCTAGTACCGCGACGAAAAGCGCAGCAGCCTCAGCGACACTATCCGGTGCCACAGAAAGTGGATTCACCCGCGTGACCCCCATCAACTCAGGAGTTGTTTCGTAAACACACACCGATCCACCTTGGGCATCGGGCGTGACCTCGGCGACGAGGGTGGATGCCCCGATCGTGACCTCGTCGAGTCCGTCGAGCCCGTGATAGACAATCGCCCGAATCGCGCCCAGTTCGCGCAATACTTGGGCAATGAGCGGCACGAAGCTGCGGTCGTAAACGCCGATCGCCTGGCGGCGCGCGCGGGCGGGGTTTGTGAGTGGGCCAAGCAAATTAAAAAGCGTTGGAAAACCAAGCGCTTGTCGAACAGGCATTGCATGACGCGCTGCAGGATGGTGCCGCGGCGCGAAACAGAACGCGACGTGACCCTCTTCAAGGCAGCGCCGCTGCACTTCGGCAGGAGCGTCGATGCACACGCCGAGGGCTTGCAGAACTTCCGCCGATCCGCGACCGGTGCGCGAACGATTGCCATGCTTGGCGACGTGGACGCCCGTCGATCCAGCAATGACTGCCGCAAGTGTGCTGACATTGAACGATTTCGGCGCGCCGCCCGTGCCGGCGGTGTCGAGAATATTCGCAGGGTCAATCGAAGTCGTGAGCAGGTCGGCGCAGTCGCGCATCACCAACGCTGCGCCAGTGAGTTCGTCGACCGTTGGAAGTCGACGTGCGAGCAGGGCTAGAAAGGCCCCCATCTCGGCGTGGTGCGCAGTTCCAGTCATGATCTCAGTGAATGCGGCGCGCGCTTGTTCTCGCGAAAGAGTCTGCCCGCTAATCAGCAACTTTAAGAATGGAGTGAGATCGCCTGGGCGCTGGGGTCGAGCGAACTCGCTCGGATTGAGGTTTGGTAGTGGCGCTTCCATGCGAAGTCGGGGATGCTACGCATGTGATTGCAGCCCTTGTTCACAACCTGAGTCCGTTTGCCTTTGAGATTTCACCTGGCGTTGGCATTCGCTGGTATGGCCTCGCATACGCAATGGGATTTCTACTGGGATATCTCTTGCTGCGCGCCCTCGCCAAGCGCGGGCGAATTGCGCTCTCAGTTGTGCAGGTAGGCGACTTGATGACCTACCTCATCGCGGGTGTCGTCATTGGAGGGCGCGTCGGGCACGTTGTCTTCTATGAGCCGTATATATTGATTTCGTTTCATGCCGAGTTTCCATGGTGGGGATTGCTCGACATTCACAAAGGGGGAATGTCGAGTCACGGCGGAATAATCGGATGCGCCGCTGCTGCACTGCTCTTCGCGCGGCGCATCAACGTTCCCTTCTTGCACATTGCTGATTGCACTGCGTTTGGCGCACCCTTCGGTCTCTGTCTCGGTCGACTCGCCAACTGGGTGAACGCAGAGCTCTGGGGCAAGGCACTTCCCGAGGCAATGCAAGCGAGTGCGCCGTGGTGGTCGGTGCGATATCCAAGCGAAGTGTTTGAGCCGACCTTTGCCAGCGAGCGACTCAAACCATTACAGTCGCTTGTGAATCCGAGCGAGCCCATCCAAGATGCCGTCTACCGAGCAGCGATGCTGCATCGACATGATGTACTCACCAAACTCGAGCCACTCTTGACTGCCTACTACCCGAATAATTTCATCCAGGCATTCACCGACGGACCATTCCTATTCGCCGCGATGGCACTCGTGTGGATGCGTCCAAGGAAGCCCGGAGTCATCTCGGGAGTCTTTCTCATCGCATATGGAGCCGCGCGAATGACGAGCGAGCAGTTTCGTGCCGTCGATGAGGGGGTGTTCATGGTTGGATCTGTGACGCTTCCAATGTTGCTGTCGCTCGCGATGATCGCGGTTGGCATCGCACTTTGCATCTGGGCGGGGCGCCGCACCTGCGAGAAGATCGGTGGGATGCGGTGCGGCCAGTGACACGCAAACGAGTAGTCGCTATTGCGTTCCCACTCCCCCACCATCAAAAATGCAACATCGCGCGAATTCCAAAGACGACGATCGTTCCACCATCACTCGTGCCAGCAACCGGATTCGTCGGATTCGTGATTACCTGAATGTCTGGCGCGAGTTGCAGCGAGTCAGTCACTTGAATTCGGTAGTAGATCTCAGTCACAGTCTGCACACCCAGATCGCCCTGCGGATTCGTCGTGTAGCCAAACGCCGCGCCGAACCCATCACGTTTTCTCCCGAAACAGTTTTCGATCGACAGCCCAGCCGTGAATTCACTCTTGTAGAGAGCAACATCAGGATCGCAGTAGGTGAACTGCGCCCACGCGCCGATGTCTGGCGTGAAGTACTCGGTTGCCATCAACCAAAATCCATTACCAGAACTTGCAGTGGCGATATCGGTCGATTCGTACGAGCAGTTGGTCGTGTTAAATCCAACCGAGTATCGACCCGGAGCATCATCGTCACCAAAGAGATTCGTTACTAATCCAACCTCACTCGCGAACCACCAGAGACCTGTCCCCAACAAATCTGTGCCTAATCCATTAGTTGCACCAGTCGACGGCGCCGACGCCACAAAGTTTGCATACACCCCCTCGAAGGGAACAACCAACAGTGCCGCTCCCAACAGGTACCCCTGAAATCCAAATTGCGCTGCATCACTGCCGTCGAAGATCGACGCGAGAAACTGCATCGTCTCATCACCAGCGTATGGATTGTTCAGTACGTAATCATTGGGATTTATCTTTCCCACAGCGAACATCACATGGTTGTCGAGTAGCGCCTGTTCATATCGAAGTCGCACGAGACGCGTCCCAAGGTGGCTAGTGAAGTTGCTATCAAGTGTGATGTCAGTACCAACCTTGGTGCCGAGATCGTTGCTATTTGGAAACGCATTGGTCTGGCGCATCTGCGCGGTGATGCGACCCATCGCGCCACCGCCGAAATCCCACAGTTTTAGATCAGCGCGAAGGTTGAATCGGTTGACGCCTTCGCTGTCGCTATAACCAGCCATCGTCGAAGTCGACGCTTGATAGACCGTCACGTTGTAGATGTCCCAGCGCATGCCGAGTTGTTCTCGCGATGCGATCTCGATATTTCGCACGGGAGAGAAACAATACGAAAACGGATCTGGCAAGAGCGCGTTTACCGCTCCCCACGGCATAGCGTTTGGTTGTAGATCAAAGATGTTGTAGGTGGCTTGTTTTTTCGCCGTGCCAAAGAGCGCGGGCGTGTTGGCCATGAGATCCATCCCAGCAAAGTTCTGTGTGATGCTGAGATCAGACGAGAGGAATATTCCTCCTGGAGCCATCTGCAAGACCGAACTTGGATTGTTGGGGGACTGCGCGATCGCACCCGAGAGCAGTGCGGTAGATACAAGCGTCACAATCATGTTGGGCTGCTCGCCACCGACTTCACCCACTCTCGGGTCCACAAGCGAAAACCACCAATGAATGCGTTTGAATTCGCGCCGAGCCGACAGTTCTCAGGAAGATTCTTCAGCCGCACCGAGTTTCCGCCGCCGAGCACAACGTAGTCAGGCAGCAATCCCGCACTGAGAATCGCGATGACATTGTGTACTTCGCGCGTCCATTCTCTCTTGCCAAGCTTTTTTAGCGCGCGCACGCCGACGAATTGTTCGAACGACTTGCCTTTGCGGTATGGCATGTGGGCAAGCTCTGTTGGCAGAATCACATGCTCAGCGATGAGGCACGAACCGAGTCCTGTGCCCAGACCCAAGAACAACATTCGTCCACCTTCATAAGAACCAACCGCCTGCATCGCAGCATCGTTGATGAGTTTGACGGGCTTGCCAAACGCGTGCGCGAAGTCGAAGTCAACCCATCCAGCCCCCAGATTCACAGGATCACTCGAGGGCTGATTGCCGACAATCGGAGCTGGGAGTCCAATCGAAATCACGTCGAAATCCCATCCAGTAACCAGTGTGTTCACTCCCTGCACCAGTAGTGTCGGGGTGAGTAATGGTCCCGATGCGAACGACCGTTTCTCGGGATCGCTCTCAACGCGACACTTCACGTTTGTTCCACCGATATCGATCGCAAGTACCCGTTGTGGCATCACTCGAGGCTACAGCACGGAGCCCTTACGTAGGCCGAACGTCTTGCCACGAGTGAGTTCATCGTGCGATACTGCGCGCATGACTGGCTCAGCAGCAAACTGGCAATATGCCCCCGCCCCCGAGTCGACGAAGGTTGAAATCAAGACGCAGTATGGTCTCTTCATCGACGGCGCGTTTCGCGACCCGATGTCTGGTCGCTTCTTTGACACGATCAATCCAGCGACTGAGGCACCGCTTGCGCGCATTGCCGAAGCGGACGGGAGAGATGTCGACAGTGCTGTGCAGGCAGCGCGCAAGGCGCTCAAGAGGTGGCGTCGCACTCCGGCAATCGAACGCGCGAAATATCTCTACCGCATCGCCCGGCGCATTCAAGAGCGCGCCCGTGAGCTTGCCGTGCTCGAGACGATGAATAATGGAAAGCCGATTCGCGAGACGCGCGACGAAGATGTTCCACTCGCGGCGGCGCACTTCTTTCATCACGCGGGATGGTGCGACAAGTTGCACTTCGCATTCCCAACCTCCGACGGAAAGCACCCCGCGTCGGTGGGCGTCTGTGGACAGATTATCCCGTGGAACTTTCCGCTGCTGATGGCGGCGTGGAAGATCGCGCCAGCACTCGCCTGCGGCAATACGGTTGTGTTGAAACCAGCCGAGACCACTTCGCTAACGGCGCTACGACTCGCTGAGATTCTGCAAGAGGTTGACCTACCACCTGGGGTAGTCAACATTATTACTGGTGGGGGCGAGAGCGGTCGCGAGATCGTCGCACACCACGACATCGACAAGATCGCATTCACAGGATCGACCGAAGTTGGTCGATCGATCGCGACTTCAGTTGCGGGCACCAAGAAGCGATTGACGCTTGAATTAGGCGGAAAAAGCCCCAATATCATTTTCGCTGATGCGGCCATCGACCAAGCAATAGAAGGAGTCGTCTCTGCGATCTGGGCGAATCAAGGACAAGTCTGCTGCGCAGGAAGTCGACTGCTTGTCGAAGAGTCTGTCGCCGACGAAGTCATCGCCAAACTGCGACACCGAATGAAGAGTCTGCGGGTGGGCGATCCACTCGATAAGAACACCGATGTCGGCGCGATCAACAGTCGCGCCCAACTCGACCGCATTGAGCACTACATCAAGGCGGGCATAGCCGAGGGAGCGGCGCACAATGCACACAACGATGTCGCACTGCCACCCAAGGGGTTCTGGTGTCGCCCATGTTTCTTCACTGGCGTGCAACCGGCACACACAATTGCTCGCGAAGAAATTTTTGGACCGGTTCTCGCAGTAATGACCTTTCGCACTCCAGACGAGGCGGTCGCGCGCGCCAACAACACAATGTACGGATTGAGCGCAGGCATCTGGACGAGTCGTGGATCGAAGGCATACGAAATCGCGCGGCAGATCAAGGCGGGGGTGATCTGGTGCAACACATTCAATCAGTTCGACCCCGCGGCACCGTTTGGCGGATACCGAGAGTCAGGCTTTGGCCGCGAAGGCGGTCGATCTGGGCTCGCCGCATACTTGGCGTGATCGCCACAGAAGTTCAGAGATAAAATATGACCAATCGCGCAGACATTACGAAGACTTGGAAGTTGTTTATCGGTGGGGCCTACCCCCGCAGCGAATCAGGGCGGGTCGCGCCAGTCGTCCACGCCCGCAAATCAGCGGCGGGCATCGCCGTTGCGTACGCGGCGCAAGCATCTCGAAAAGATCTTCGCGATGCCGTCGAAGCCGCGCGCGCGGCGCAAGAGAAGTGGGCTGCTTCGAGCGGTTATCTGCGCGGGCAGATTCTCTATCGACTGGCAGAAGTTCTCGAAGGACGCCGCGAAGAACTCATTGAGGCGATCCGAGTAAGTGGTCGAGTCGGGAAGGGCGACGCTCGACGCGAAGTTGTGGCCGCGATCGACACCACAGTTTCGTTCGCTGGTTGGACCGACAAACTCGATTGTGTCGTCGGCGGGCGCAACCCCGTGAGCGGCCCCTTTCACTGCTTCTCGCAAGTTGAGGCCAGTGGCGTTGTCGCAGTTTTCGCTCCAGAAGAGTCATCACTCCTAGGATTCCTCACCCTCACCCTTCCCGCCATCGCCTGCGGCTGCTCGGTTGTCGCGGTGGCGAGCAGCGCCGATCCGCTACCAGCGCTTGTCGTGGCTGAGTGTGCGCCGAGCGCCGACATTCCAGCGGGAGTCTTGAATCTGCTGACTGGCAGTCGCGATGAACTCGTGCCTGCGGTTGCCTCCCACAGAGACATCGACGCGGTCGTCGCATCGGTCAACCAAGAACATGCCAAGACCCTTCAGTTGGGAGTCTCAGAAAACTTCAAGAGACTGCGGTTGGTCGATCCAAATGCAGATTTCATGAAAAATGACATTTGGACCACCCCACGCGCGTTCGACGCAGTCACCGAAATCAAGACCACCTGGCACACCGTAGGATCGTAGGAGATCGCCACATGATCGGTCACAAATCACAGACAATCGACACGGATGTTAGAACGTCGTCGAATTACTGGCGATTTAATGCGAAAACATCAAGAAGATGGTCGTACGTCGCGATTACGGTCATCTCAACTATCATTCTCGCCTCCTGTGAACAGCAACGGTTTGCGGTGATTGACCGTGAGACTGAAGAGCGTCTTCGCAACGCAAGCGAATCGATTGGCGAACCGTCGAGCGTCCCTTCGATCAAGAAGTCTGAGTCGCGTTACCCCGGGCAGAATTTCACCCCAGACACCCCTGGGCTCAACGAACCTCCCACGGTCAATCCACCACCAGAGACCCTCAAGTACGAGGGGAGAAAACGCGCAATCATCGACGCCGACAAGACGATTCGCGAGGTCATGACGAAGGTCGAGCCTCCTCCAAACGCCGAGCGCCTCACCCTCGCCAAGAGTGTGCAGTACGGAATCAATAATAGTCTCGAGTACCGAATCGCCGAAGAGCAGTACCTACTGATCGCCCTTGATCTGCTCATCCAGCAGCACGTTTGGAGTCCCCGGGTCTTTGACACGATCACCCCACGAGTGCAAGGGCTGGGGATCAACGGAACCCAATCGACCGCGCTGCAACTCGTCAACGATCTCTCGCTGCGGCAGAAACTTCCATACGGCGGCGAAATCAGCGCGACGATTCTCGCGCAGGCTTCTGCGCAACTCAATGACGCAGTTGAGACTGGTCAGGCCAACTCGCTAGACATCGCCCTCAACCTTTCGATTCCACTTCTTCGTGGTGCCGGTCTCGTCGCGCAAGAAGGGCTTATTCAAGCGAAGCGCAACATGATCTACGGAGCGCGCAGTTTCGAAGACTTCAGACGACGCTTTTACATCGCGATTACCAGTGATTTTCATGAGTTGGTCGTGCAACAACAGGTCATCGCAAACACGCGCAACCAAATCGATCGCCTGCGCCTCATCATCGAGCGCGAAGATGCGCTGGTTCAAAGTGGACGGCAGGTCGCATTCCAGGCCGATCTCGCCAAGCAGCGCGCACTCTTTGTCATCGACCGACTCTCTGCCCTCGAAGAACTCTACAAATTTGCCGTCGACCGCTTCAAGTTGCGCATCGGTTACGACACCGAGGCTCCCGTGCTGATAGACCCCGAAATGCTCGATCTTGATCCTCCGGTGGTCGATTCAGCGCGCGCGGTTGTATCCGCATTCGAGTGGCGACTCGATTTGCAGAACACCCGTGATCAAGTGGCCGATGCGAAGCGACAAGTCGACAACGCACGCAACGCCGTGTTGCCTGGTGCAAATCTGGTCGCATCTGCGTCGATGTTGAAGAACCCAGATTTCTTCAACGGCATTCAACTCGACGATTCGTTCAGTGATTACACGGTTGGAATGCAGATTGATCTTCCACTCGACCGCACGATCGAAGAGGTGAATGTGCGCAAGGCGCAAGTACGTCTCGAACAACTCGACCGCGCGTTTGTGTTCGCGCAGAATGGCGCAGCGGTCGAAGTGCGTCAGGCGATCCGCCGCATCGATCGCGCCCTGTACAGCGTCTCTCTTCAGGACCGCAACATCGATATCGCGCGCAATCGGCAAGCGAGCATCGATGCCGCCCCAGACCGCGCCACTCCGCGCGATCGAACAGATGCCGTCGATGCGCTCAGCACCGCAGAAAACGACAAGGCGCGCGGTCTTCGCGAAGTCCAAATGGCGATTCTTGAATATCTGCGTCAGACTGGGCAACTGCGCGTCTCAGACGATGGCGAGATCATTGCTCCCGATGGGATGGAGGTCAGATATAGGCGCGGGCCTGGAATTCTCGCCCAGCCTGGCGAGATTCCCCCAGCCTGAAGCTAGGCTTTGCAGAGATGTCGGCTGATTTCACAACCCCAAACGAGTCAACGGTTGCACCAGAAGTGCTGCCAAAGGCCGCACGCCGATTCAGCTGGCGCCTCGCGCTCATAGCCATGGGGTTCGTGGGTCTGCTTGTTTTTACGACGAACTATCTCCTTGACGGTCGATCCTGGAGCGATTCGAGCACCCGCCGCGGCGCGACGCCCGGCCTGCAAAGCGGGCACGATCTCGACTTGCACACAGTCGCACGCACCGATTTCGATATCGCGATTCCAGTCTCTGGAGAACTCGCCGCCCTTCGACAAGTCGAAGTTCGCAACCTGCTCGAGGGCCGCGCAGTCATCACCGAAATCGTTGCCGAGGGACGGCGGGTCGCAACGGGCGATGTGCTTTTGAAATTCGCGAGCGAAGAGGCCGCCGACAAGATCAAAGACCTGCAGGACAAACTCAAGACCGCGCAAGCAGAGGCCGTCTCGAACGAGCAAGCTCTGGCGATTAAGAAGAACGAGCGTGCAAGCGAGATCGAGAAAGCCAACTTGCAAGTGCAACTCGCACAACTCGCTCTTGAGGGATGGATCAGCGGCGATCTCGTCTCGAAACGACAGACGTTGGCAACCGAGATCGAAGCGGCGACGATCGATGCAGAACGATTGCGCAAGCGATATGCCGAGTCTGAGGCCCTAGTCACCAAAGGATTCATCAGCCGCGATGAGTACGAACGCGATCGCATCGCACTCATTCAAGCCGACGCCAAGGTCAAACAGTCCGCGCTCAACATAGAGGTATACGAGAAGTTTCAGCGCCCCCAAGATGAGGCGAAGAAGCGCTCTGATCTCGAGCAGGCGACCGCTGAGCGAGCGCGAACTGAGCAGAAGAAAGATTCTGAGATTGTCAAAGCGCAATCCGATTTTGAGAGTTCGGTCTTTCGAACCAAGAACGCGAGCGAGCGGCTCGTGCAAGGAGAGCGCGCTCTCGAGAACACAACCATTCGTTCGCCGACCGATGGTCTCGTGGTCTACGCAAGCAGTCTCGAATCAGGTGGATGGGGTCGCACGGGCGATTCGGCACCACTCGCCGCGGGCACAGAACTGAAACCAAATGAGCTCGCGATGATCATTCCAGACACTTCGCAGATGGTTGCGTATCTCAAAGTCAGCGAAGCACTCTCTGGACAGATCAAGCCCGATCAAGGGGTCACCATCTTCAGTGACGCCAGCCCCACGACACCGATCCACGGCACAGTCATGAACGTCAGCGTGCTCGCAGAGAGCGGCGGATGGCGCGACCCAAATCGCCGTGACTACAAAGTGCGCGTCCTGCTCGATGAGACAGAGTCGCTTGCGCTGAAACCAAGCATGCGCTGCAAGGCCTCAATTCTGCTCGGGAGCGCCAATGATGTGCTCAGCGTTCCCGTGCAGTCAGTGTTTCGCATGGGCGCAGTAACCTTCGTGTACATCCCAGATGGCATGGGATTCAGCCAGCAGAAGGTCGTCATCGGACGATCAAACGAAATGGAAACAGAAGTTCTCTCTGGACTCGAAGCGGGCGATCAAGTGCTCTTGCGCGAACCAGGTGCCGACGAGGTTGTCGCGCGACTGCCGGCAGAAGTGACCAATCCTAAAGATCAAAGTTCAACCAAGGCGAGCGGTCTAACGACTGGACATACCACGAGCGGCAGGCCGGTGCGGGACAACTAATCTTCTCGATCACACGATGCGATCAATCTTGACAATCATAAGTGCCACAACGCTCGCAGCAGCGACCCTTGTTGCGATGATCGCATTGCAAGAGCCCGCACCCAAGCCCCGCATTCTCGTCTTCACAAAGACCGCAACATTTCGCCACGATTCGATTCCACAAGGCATCACGTGCGTGCAAGAACTTCTGGCGCCCGATGTCGAAGTGGTTGCCACCGAAGACTCAGCGCAGTTCACCGCCGAAAACCTAAAGTCGTTTCGTGCAGTCGTGTTTCTTTCGACCACAGGCGATGTGTTGAACGATGCACAACAGACAGCCTTTCAAGAGTTCATCGAATCTGGCGGCGGCTTTGCGGGCATCCACGCGGCGAGTGATACCGAACATGATTGGGTGTGGTATGACGAAATGATCGGTGCACA
>SIAR01000033.1 GCA_009691705.1 Phycisphaerales bacterium | reverse complement strand
GGGGCGAGTTGTTCAATCGCCATACTCTCGCGTTGCCACGAACGGCAGCTCGGCGCCCAATCTCGCAGTAACTAGACGCCGCGGTCGCGGTAACTCGGCGGGGCAGCCCAGCGCATCTTGGAGAGCAATTGCTGCCAGTATGTCACCTCTGGATTTCCCACAAGTCGCGCCATCGATTGATGTCGACCAACTTGCACGGTGTCGCCGACCGCCAAGCGCACATTGGTTTGTCCATCGAGCACGAGGGTCGTTCCTTCGTTCGCGCGCTGCACACGCACGCCGATATCGAGATGACTCGGTACGACAATGGGTCGAAAGGCAAGACTGTGCGGGCAGATTGGCGTCACGATCAACGCTTCAACATCGGGATGAACAATTGGACCACCCGCCGAGACGTTGTACGCCGTCGATCCGAGCGGACTGGCGATGAGAATTCCATCGCCCGCCACATCTGGCCCCGCTTCACCCGAGAATTCAAGTTGCAATTCGATCATGCGAAAGGGGAGTCCCGCCGTGACAACCGCATCGTTGATTGCAATTCCGTGAAAGACCACCGTTCCATCGCGGCGCTTGACCATCACGTCCATCACGAGACGTTGACGAATGAGAGGATTGCGCCCAAACACCGCCGATGCCTGCTTCTCGAGTGAAGCCAAATCAAATTCGGCAAGAAATCCCAGACGCCCCGAGTTGACTCCCACAAGCGGAATGCCGCGGTCGAGCACTCTTCGCACCTGCGCGATCAGTGTGCCATCCCCGCCAACTGCCACGACTCGATCAAAGATGAGATTCGACGAGAGGGCGGTGCTATCGGCGTTCACCTCCGCCACAATCTCAGCATGCGCGGCAACGATGCGGCGAACGTCATCAAGAATAAGCGCCGTGGCAGGACGGTCTGGGGATGCGCACAGAAGTGCTCTCATGCCGTCCTCACGAAACCATCCCCTTGGTCAAGCGCATAAATGCCGTCTCGATATTCACTTGTTCTTGCGAAAACCGCGCGATGCGAAAGCCCTGCGCAATCAATCGACTCGGAATGTCACTCACCGACATGCCACTCTTTGGATCGATCGTCACTTCGATGCGAATTGCTTTTTCCTCGCGTTCCATGGTCACTTTTAGAATACCCCCAACACCCTTGAGCAGTGCCGCTGCTTCCTGGTGGCGGTCATCGACCACAACGTGCACGATGCTGCCACCGCCCGCCTTGGCAATCATCTCTTTGACTCCGCCGCTATAGACGAGTTTGCCCTGTTCGACAATTCCCACCGCGGTGCAGAGTTCGGATAGTTCAAACAGAATGTGCGAAGAAATCAGGATGGTCTTTCCCATCCGGCGAAGTTCCTTGAGCAACTCGCGCATTTCAATGCGGGCCCGTGGATCGAGGCCGCTCGACGGTTCATCCATGAGCAAGACCTTCGGATCGTGCAGCAGCACGCGCGCGACTGAGAGTCGTTGTTGCATTCCGCGCGAGAGTCCATTCACATCAGCGGTGCGCTTTGAGATCAGGTCGGTCAACTCGAGCACCTCTCCCACGACTTTTGTGCGCTTGTCGCCGTGAATTCCATAGCACGCCGCGAAGAACTCGAGATACTCGCAGACCAGCATGTCTTCGTATGCCCCCAAAAAATCGGGGACGTATCCGATGATCGGTCGAATGAGATGATTCTGATACCCAACCACGTGCCCGTCGACACGCGCCTCACCCCAAGTCGGCTTCAACAGGGTCGCAAGAATTTTGATCGTCGTTGTCTTGCCAGCACCATTGGGACCGATGAACCCGAAGCATGTTCCCTCTTCAATGACAAGGTTGAGATTGTCTAGAGCGGTCAACTCGCCATACTTGCGGGTGAGGTTGGCAGTTTCAATCATCGCCATGGTGCAACGTTAGTCGCTCGTCGGAGCGGCAAACCTTTCATCGACGGGTAGCGGAAAGATCACTCGCACAAGCACAAGTCCGTTACTGGTCACTTCCTTGCCATCGATGCGAATCGGCACGGGACACTGCGCTCTCTCGAGATATCCAAACACGATCAGACAAGGGGTAGTGAACCACTGCGAAAGATCGACCGATCTCGCGAGCATCCGCTGCACCCGCAGTGGAGAAACTTCTTCCGGAGGATTCAAGAGGTAGGCAGGGGGTTGAAGCATGTTGAACATCGTCAGCATGTCGAGATACGTTCGTTCCCGCTGCCAGGTCAGTCGCGCGTCAATCCCAACCTCCAGGGCGCTCATTGTGAAAGGCTCCTCGTATCGCACTCGGATGGCGCGGGCGAGATCTCCGGTGTGTTCGTCGTCGCCCTGTGGCTGCGCGGCAGAGAACACCGCGCTCAATTCGATCGGCTGACCCGCGGCCCACTCTGACATGATTCCAAAGCGCCCCACATTCGGCAGAGCATTAGATGGATCATTCGTGCCATTGTTGGCAGCATCTGACTTTGGTAACGGCGAGCGAATGGGAGTGATGTGAATGAATCCGACGTTATAAAGTGTTCCGGGAAGTGCATGTTGCAACACTCCAGTGAGCGAAACACGCAGGGGATCTCCTGGCACCACACTCTGCACGAGAGGACGCTCGAGATCGATCACCCTCGGCGTACTTCCCCAATTGCGACTAGCGACTCCGAGCCACTGCGCCTCGAAACTCGCCGAGGTGGCACGCGCCGCGACGTGCAAAATGCCTGGACTTTCGAGTGGCAGCGCCGTTTGCGCTGGATTTGGAAAGTCTCCGGCACTGCCACCGGGTGGCGCCGACCACGATGTCAACGTATTTCGGCGCTTGTCATCATCATCGATCGCAACAGTTGTCTGTCCATACCCTGGAAGAAACGCGCTGAACCAGCAGGTTGCGCGCATGAGTGCTGGCTCTTGCTTTGACTCTTCTGCCGCGGGCCAAGAGATCGAATCGAGCACCGTCAAGTGTTGCAAGCGCGCTTGGTTCGAAGTCATCAGCGTTCCGATCACCCAGACTCCAGAACCAAACACCAGCGCAGTCATCACGAATACAACCCAGGCGTGGCGCTGCAAGTGCAGCCACTTCAACAATCCAAATCCGCCGGGGCCAGCGAGCACCCAGTAGGCAGCAAAGAGCAGAAACGCCGCAAGTATTCCCAGCGCCGCTTGTCCCCGCATGCCGATGATGTTTGAGACGAGTTCGCCTCGCCCAAGGTCAACGAATGTCGGTGTCGCGACAACGAGCCGCTTCTTCCGAGTCAGTTCGCCAAGCGTCGCCGACGAGAGTGCGTCGGCGCGCCGACCGAGCACGCGATTCCAAAACATGTCGGCGCGCGGCAGTCCGCCCTCTTGCAGCGCGCGCCGGTGAAGCGCGTCGACATCGAGACCGATGATCGTGATCCGCCCATGCCCGTAGGCGCGGGTGAGGCCGATGACATCTCCTTCATACGAATCTGGATGTGGATTCGCAAACCCAGTCGCACGAACACGTGGTACAGCAAGAAAGAGCAGTGGATCGAACGAACTTATCTTCGCACGTCTCTCAAAAAACGTCACGGGCATCGTCGCTGTTTGGCTGAGCAACGTTTTCGACTGGCTCAACACTGGTACGAGCTGCCGAATCGCAACAGCATCCACGCGCTTAGCAATCCACTCTCCTCGCGACGGCATCAGCGCACTCAACGGATGCTGCGCACCGGTTGCGATCCCCCAGCCATCGGCGCTCTCCGGCAGAACAACCACGAAGAGACCTCCGCGACGAATCCACTCGCGCAGCGCAGTCGCGGCATCACCAGTGAGTGCTTGTGGACTCTCGTCTGTCCAAATGAGCGCCGAGAATGCCGCGAGTCCCTCCCACCGATCGGGAAGGTCTTGCGGACGAATTCGCCGCGCAATTCTCGTCATCGCATTCATGGTCGGAATGAACGCTGATCCCGCCGGAGGGCTCTCATACACATCCAAACCCAAGCGGCCAGATCCCAAGACTCCAAAGAGATCATCCTGCAACTCGACAACAACCGACGGGGCCAACCCGGTCGCTGGCGAGAATCGTGTCGACCCCAATTCGCGCACGCGCTTGCCTTCCGATTCTTCCCAAACACGAATGGTGTAAACCGCCGCCATGGCAGCATTAGCGTTCTGCTGTGGTGGAATACGCGCGTACATCCACACGCTGCTGGTTTGACCTGGATCGAGCACCAGTCGCCGCGTGATGTTGGCGATGTCCCCATTTCCATCGGGCACTTCCCAGGCGAGTTCAACGGGCGTTGGCGCGTCGAGTTCACCCTTGAGCGCGAATCTCGCCCCAACCACGTCGCCCGTTCGAAAGTGATCTCCGACACCAAAGTGCTCAAGCACAATTGAAACTTCATCAGCGCCGCTCGCTAATCGCACGCCAACGCTCAGCACTGTCGTGAGAACGATGAGGATTCCAGACAAACTGCGCGACCACGCCACGTGTGAAGACTCCTTAGACGCGCATGCGTCCAATTTCGTGCAGGATCGCAGCATGACTTCTCTGCGCCCCTTCAAAACATGCCATTTCCATCTTTTCGTTTGGAGAGTGCACGCAATCATCGTCAAGTCCAAAGCCAACGAGCAGCGCTGGTGTGGCGAGAATTCGGTGGATGGCGCCGACTGCCGGAATGCTCCCACCCGAGCCAATCAAGACCGGCGCGCGTTCATAAACCTGTGCAAGGGCGCGCTCGGCTGCTCCGAGAAAGACTGACCCGTCGGGCACCAAAAATGCTGGATTCGCGCCGAATTCCGTCAATTCCATTCGGCATCCCGCTGGCAATCGTGTGTCAAAAAATGCGCGAATCGAATGCAGCACCCGATGTGGATCCTGCGAGGCAACCAATCGAAATGAAACCTTCGCAGTCGCATGCGATGCGATCACAGTCTTGGCGCCTTTGCCGGTGTAGCCGCCAAAGATTCCATTCACGTCACACGTTGGACGACTCCAAGTGCGCTCGAGCGCAGAAAAACCCTTCTCGCCGTAGGAGTCTTTGAGTCCGATCGATCCCATGAATTCAGACTCGCACAATCCGAGGTCGCGCCACTGTTGACGCACGCGCGGTGACACATCTTCGACTTGGTCGTAGAAACCATCGAGCATCACCCGCCGATCGCTGTCGTGCAATTGCGCGATGATCGAGCAGAGCACATTGATCGGATTTGGAACGGCCCCACCGTATTGCCCTGAATGCAGATCCTTATCTGGACCACGCACTGTGATTTCTACGTAGACGAGTCCACGCAGGGCAGTTGTGATCGCAGGAGTCTCAACGTCCCACATTCCTGTGTCTGAAACAATGCAGGCGTCCGCCTTCAGATCTTCGCGGTTCTCAAGCAAGAAAGGCTCAAGGCTCTCGCTTCCAGATTCTTCTTCCCCCTCGAGCAGCACAGTCACTGCGCAGGGCAGGGTGCCATGCACCTTGATCCAAGCCCGAAACGCTTCGATGAACGACATGACCTGACCCTTGTCGTCCACCGCTCCGCGCGCAACGATGCGCTTGCCGCGTGCTCCATCGATAACCACCGGTTCAAATGGGCCGCTCTTCCAGAGTTCAATTGGATCGGGCGGCTGCACGTCATAGTGCCCGTAGTACAGCAATCGTGGTCCGTCGTAACCCGCCGGACCTTCATGCTTCGCCACGACCATTGGATGCCCCTTCGCAGGTCGCACGCTCGCGTTGAGCCCGGCAGATCGCAGTTCGCCGCACACCCATTCAGCGGCACGCGCGACATCACCTTTGTGCGCTGGGTCGGCACTGATACTCGGAATCCGCAGGAAGTCGCAGAGTCGGCTGACCGATCCCACGCGATCCTCATCTAGGCGGTTCAAGACCGATTTCAGATCATCGTGCATAGAGCGCAATGCTACTGAAGCAGGTCGTGCGTGTTTCTGGCATGATGCGCAGGCGATGACCTCCCAAACGCCAATTTCATCCAGTGCACCGATGCTTCGACCACTCAACAGAGTTGACTCAGTCGACATTTCGAATGTCTTTCCGTGCGTCACGCTGCTCTCAGCGATTCACGCGGGACTTCGCCCCTCAAGACTTCTGTTCGCGTTTGCGCTCCTCCTTGCACTCGTCGCAGCAGGCAGGCTTTGGGATGGCCTCTCCCCATCCACATACGGACCCGCCGGACTCCTCGCCGGCACTGCGCGCGAGAGCCAACTGGTCGACTCCCAAGACTCGGCGCGTTCTCTGGTCATTCCAGCACTGCGAAGCGATCAACGCGCTCAAGCTGCCACCGCGTCGCTCGACCAACTCGCAGTGCTTCTGCAAGAGAGCGCGGCTTCGACTTCCCCCGATCGCATCGACGCGGCGCGCTATGCGAAATTGGCAGGCACCATCGATGCGGCGCGTCCACGCCAATCTTTCGAAGCGCTTGACGAGGCTGTCCGCACCTCTTTTTTTGCTGCGCTTCGAGCAGTGTCTCGGGCCGACTGGGCAGGCGCACTTGACGCGACGCGGCAACTCGTGATTGAGATTCCCACGACTTCTTGGCGCTCCGCCCCGTGGTTCAGCGCCTACTTCGCGCTTTGCGCGGTCATTCTGTTCATTGGATGCGCGGGAGTGCTGTGTCGAGTCAACGCCGGCGATCTCTCGGCGCGGCGGTGGACGATTCGTCAAGCGCGCGCGTTCATTCGCCCGCGTCTCAGCGCGCTCTGCGGCGCTCCGCTATTCGCGCTCTCGTTTGCCGCAATTCTTTGGATCCCAATCTGGCTGATCGGGCTATTCCTCAACGTTCAATTTTTTAACATACTCGGCGGCATTCTCTTTGGACTCGCTCTCGTTCTCAGCGCGCTTTGCGCGGTGCTGCTCACTGTGCTCGTTCTTGGCCTTCCACTCCTCGGCCCTGCTGTGGCGTGCGATGGTTGCGATGCAGTCGAGAGTGTGCAGCGCACAGGTGCATACATATTCAAGCGACCGCTCCATCTTGTGGCGTATGCGATTCTCTCATGCTTCGTGATTGCCGCGGGTGGACTCACCGCTGATTACGTTGCTGTGGCTGCCTGGAATGTCGCCATCGGCGCATTCGACTCAGCGAGTGGCGACGTGGCGCTAGCGGCTCAAGGATCGATGCGCTTTCTCGAACCATTTCAGAGCGGACCAGCCACGCTCTTTGGAATGTCCGAGTTGGTGACGGCATCACTTCTTGAGATGTGGAGAACAATTCTCTCCCTGCTCATCGGCGCAACGACACTCTCAGTCTCCATCGCTTGCGCGACACGTTCGTATCTGCTCATTCGCATGCAGTGCGATGGTCAAGAGGTCAGTGATCTATGGGTCGACAACGACATCAAGATTTAGACAGCCCACCCTTGAGATCCTTGCCCACTCCGCCAAACTTCAAAAGCAGTTTGCGCATCGATGGATCAGCCTCACGTGGTTGCAAAGCATCAGCCTTGCTGTCGCGTCCGTCGCGGTCTCGGCCCGAGGATCGCGCCGGCGCGTCCTTCAGTGCCTTAATCGAAAGGCTAATCCGGCGGCGCGCTTGATCGAGACTCAGCACCTTCGCTTGCACGGCTTCCCCGATCTTGAGCGCCTGCGCTGGGCTAAACACGCGTTCATGCGAGATTTCTGAGATGTGCACGAGCCCTTCCACTCCGGGGGAGAGTTCGATGAATGCGCCGAACTCCATCACGCTGCGCACGGTGCCGCTGACAGTCGCGCCAACCTGAATCTCATTCAGAGCGGTGACCACAGGATCAGCCATCACCTGCCGCCTGCTCAGGGTAAGGCGCGGCGGCACCGAATTGAGATCGACACGAATGACTTTCACTTCGACAACATCGCCAACCGCGACGGCATCAGAGGCTTGTTTGAGTTGTCCGTGCGCGAGTTCGCTCATTGGAATCAGGCCATCAACTCCCCCGAGATCAGCGAATGCGCCGAAGGGCTGAAGCGAGACGATTGTGACAGTGCGCTGCGATCCAAGTTGAACCTCATGCAATAGTGCGGCGCGCTTCTCATGTCGCTCCTTCTCGAGTACGCGGCGGCGACTCAGCAACATCCGCTCCCGATTGCGCCGCAATTCGACGATTTCGCATTCCATCTTCTCGCCGAGGTAGATCGAGATGTCTTCAACGTGACGCAGGTCAACCTGGGCAGCGGGCATGAATGCGTGGTGATGCGCCACTTCCATGTCCAGTCCACCTGGGTTCATTCCAACGCATCGCGCTTCAACGATTTGACCGACTTTTAAGTCACCCCACTGCGCCTTCGTGATCATTCCCTCACGGGCAAGAATCAAGACGCCTTCGAATGGATCGAGGCGCTCAACCACAAACTCCATCTGCTCTCCGTTCGTGGGAGCGGATTCAAAGTGGCTCAGCGGGCAGACCCCTTGGCTCTTGGGACCGAACTCAACGAGCACGTCCTTGCCGCGTACTTCCATCACCCGTCCAGTGCGCAACTGCCGTCCCCCAGAGGTTCGACGGATCGGATTGAGGTTCGCTGGTCGAGTGACTGGCCGCGGGGTGTTGGTGGCGCTCAGGATTTCTTCGATCGACATCCCCCCAAGGGCAGATTCAATTTCGGCGTTGAGTAACGCGTTGATGTCTCGGGTGGTCGAAGAGGCCGCGTTCCCTGTCGGGTCGCTGTCAGTATGAGGGGCATCCGGTTGCATAAAGGTGTAGCGTATCGCATCCTCCCATCGTGGGAGGCGTATAATTTTGTGCTCGACCGCCGTTGGTCGTTGATGTTCACTGATTCACTGGAGACACGCGAGATATGCCACCCAATAGGACCGCCTGGGGGATTGAAGTTGGTCAGTTCGCGCTCAAGGCGCTCCGTGTTGAATTGGTGGATGGCAATGTCACCGTCACCGACTTCGCTGTGATTCCCCACCAGCGGGTGCTCGCTGATCCTGCCGTGTCGGATCAGACGGGAATGATTCGCCACACCCTTGCCGCATTTGTGTCAGCCAACCAAGAGCGACTCACGGGCGTCCCCGTGGTCATGAGCCTGCCTGGAAACGCTGGATTTGCCCGATTTTCAAGCCTTCCGAGTGTCGAAGCAAAGATGCTCCCAAGCATGGTCGAGTACGAGGCAAAGCAGCAGATCCCCTTTCCAATCGATGAGGTTGAATGGGATAGTCACATATTCGCACAAGATGAATCTGGACAGTGCCCAATTGGAATCTTCGCCGTCACGAAGGAACGACTCCGAGAGTTGCTCTCGTTGTATTCGGAGTGTGGCATCGAACCCGACGTCCTCACCCTGAGCCCGGTTGCAGTCGCCAATGCACTGCACTACGACCTCGACCTCGGCGACGCCTCGTCGATCGTGGCGTGCATCGACATTGGCACCACCTCGTCCGACACGATCGTGATCGACAAAGGAAGTTTCTGGTTTAGAACATTCCCAATTGGCGGATCGAACTTCACCGAATCCATAGTTCAAACACTTGAAAAGCAAGGCGTGAACTACGGCAAGGCCGAGCGCATCAAGGTCGATCGAATGCCCAGCGAGAACGTCTTGCGGGCGCGCACAATGGCGATGCGCGGAGTCACAGGCCAACTCGTTGACGAGATTGGACGCTCCCGCGAGTTTTATCAAGATGCCCACCACGGCAGCGAGATTCACGATGCGTACGGGGTCGGATCGACCCTGAAGATTTCTGGACTCCGCACCAAGATCGCAGGCGATCTGCGGCTGAAATTGAAGCGATTTGAAGAGTTCAAACGTGTCATGCTCTCTGGTCCAGATGCCCCAGATTTCGCGGCAAATTCGATCAATCTGTTGACCGCGCTCGGCCTCGGAATTCAAGGACTCGGGCTTGCCAAGGTGCAGTTGAACCTGTCGCCGATCTCGCGTGTGCGCCAGCGCATTTGGAAGTCAAAGACTCCCTGGTTCGTTGCTGCGGCGTCGATCTTTATCGCAACGGCTGGCGCAATGTTTACAAGTGTTTGGATTGATTCTTCAGCGCTTGCTGCCCTAAGGACCGAATCAGAGTCGGCAGACAAGGAAGTCAACAGAGCTAGGGAACTTCTCGCTGCCCTCGAGGCGGCCCAAGCGACTGCAGGCAACACCGAAACGGCAAATATGACGGCGCTGCTTGAAGATCGCGAAGTCTGGGCGTACCTCGTCTGCGACACCTATGCGGCGCTAGCGACTGCAAACCCAGCCTCAGCCGAAGTCGGGTCTGACCCTAAAGCAATTCTGGCAATTGCCGCAGCCAACCGACGGCTCGTGCAACTCGAAGACTTTTCAGGTGCCCCCAAAGTCGATACCAACAACAACCGCCAGATAGAAGTCTCCGTGCGGATAACGCTGACGCGCCTCCCAACTGGCGACCCCGATCCCACTAAGTTTTTCAACGAAACTGGATGTGTTCTCGACTGGTTCCGACAAAAAAAGGAGCGAATAGATGCTCCCTACACCATTGTTGAAGAGTCACTGACCGTTCCGAATTGGACCAAGATCGTGGGCGGCACTCGTGAGGTTCAATCTTCGGGATCGCCGGACACTGACACAGGCTCTCAGTCTGGAAGCGGATTTGGCGGATCGTCATCCTCTAACTCGTCCAAACCAAGCTTTGGCGGCGGTGGATTGCAGGGTCGAAAAAAACTCGATGCACCACCAACGAGCGGTCCCAGCGGTGGAGGCACGCTTGGCGGTGCAGGCGGTGAGTCAGGCGATGGCGGCGGTGCGTCCAATGATGGTTCGAGCGATCCCGCGGCCAGCAAGACTCGAAGAAAGAGAACTGAAGTTGTGGGAGTTGACGAAAAACTTCCTGCACTTGACCTCGCCAAGGACGCTCCAATCCCCGCCGCGCCTGTTCTGCTCACACCCACCGAGGCGCGGTACGAGGGCATTCTCAAGTTCACCGTCACGCTGAAGGGCGCCACAGCGGCACCAGCGCCACCGGTGGATGGGTCTGCCGACTCGCAATGAATCGCCGATGAAACTCCAATGAAATTTGACCTCAAATCGCTGTTGAAATTGAAAAAGTCCGGTCGTGGAGGCGATGGGACATCCGCGCCTGCCAAGAGTCTTCCGCCGCAGGTTGAGAAGGCGCTCATTTGGGTGAAAGCAAATCTCTTGCTCGTCGTTCTCACCATCGCTTCAGCCGGTGCGATTGGCGGCGGGTGGTGGTACCAGGATGAATGGCGAACGCAGATTGAAGAAGAAGCGAAGAAGTACGCAGGAAAGGGTGCCGAACTCACGCGTTTACAGAGCACCGAGTTCACCATCGCCATTCCTGGAACCGCATCGCAGACCCACACGTCTTTCGTGAACAGAGCGCTTGTCGATGCTGTGAAGCAGCGCATGAATCAAGGAGGTTCCGACTCAGCATCGATCCGCCGCGATGCGGTCGCTCACAACCGTGGCGCTCACGAGCCAGTCATCAACCTTCGACTGCCTGCGAAGAGCCCGCAGCGTGAGTCGCTGCATCAAGATTTCTTCGCAGAGTTGGAGAAGCAATATGTCGCGTTACTTCTGGAAGTGAATGCGGGCTCACCTCCATCTGAAGAGGATGTCACGATCAAGTTGCAACGCCGACAAGGAAGGTTCCTACAGACCGACCTAAAAAAGGCGGCAGATGCGACTCTGACCACCGAAGAGCGCAACCAACTTCAGCCTGTCCTTGTGTCTCACCGTCTCGGTCTCTATAGCGAGGTTGCGCAAAGCAAGGGCATTTACGGTGATATTCAAGACATCGGAATGCCGCTGGCGCAACCCGCAAAGGCTGACTTCCAGCGCATGTGGAGATTGCAGTGGCAACTCTGGATCGCCCAAGACATTCTTCGAGCATGCAAGTCGGTCAACGGATCCAACAAGATTCCCGATGCGCCAATTAAGCGCATCGTGAAAATCCAGTTTCTTGGACCGGTCGTCGGAGTAGGCAGCTCGGCGACTGCTGGCGCAGCGGGTGACAGCGAGCCTGAAGGCGATCCCACGGCGACTCCAGAAGACGCTCAGGCCGGTGGTCTTGCGATCAATCCGTCTGCTCCCGTGGCGATGACAAACTTCGCAGCCTCACGCAAAGGCTGGACAACGAATCAACTCTACGACGTGTTCAAGTCGCAGGTGACCCTGATCGTTGAAACAACCAGTATCCCGCAGGTTTCTAACGCATTCTCGAAGCAGAACTTCATCGTCATCACCGACATAAAGATTCGCCCCGCCGACCATTTTGCGGCGGCGGCTGAGGGGTTCATATACGGCCGCCAAGCGGTCTCTGAACTCACGCTCACTATGGAATCTGCGTGGTTACGTGAATGGACTGGTCCACTGATGCCAGACAAGATTCGTACACAGTTGAATACCTCAGGCGCACTCATTGGGCTTGAGCAAGATTCAGAAACCGAACCGACGAAGGAGAACTAGATATGTCAAACAAGAGTCTTTCGGCGCTCGAACAGAACTGTGAAAAGATTCTCGTTGCACTAGCCGGTGCCGCATTCGCTGGCGTGCTTGTCTGGCAACTTGTGTTTGCGCACACAACAATTTCGGTTGGTTCCAAGACACAGACAATCGCGGAGGGAAAAGCTGAGCTGAGCAAGCAATGTGGTGCCCTCAAGGGAAAGTTGGATTCCGAATCGATCGGAATCGAATTGCCTGCACCCAAGAGCGTGGGAGATAACGCGGGTTTCGAACAAAAACTGACCGTCAATGTTTCGCCGCAGTCCACGCTGGCGCCAAACCAGCCAGCATTCGGTGCACTTCTCGCGATGGGCGAGGTTCAAGGCGATGAGTGGTTTCACGAGCCTCAGTTTGCTTCTCTTGCGATGTCTGGCGTTGTAGTCACGACTGACGCGCTCACGCCAGATGCGATTGGCGAGGAAGAATTGCTGTCCAATCCTGAACTTGCGACTCGATTTCCGAAGGGCGCGCCGCTCGACATCACATGGGCGACCCCGTGGGCAACGATCGACCTAGCAACAATGCGCCAAGAGTTGCTCAAGAACGATCGCACCGCAAATCCAGCGCGGTCGGCAATCCCAGTCACATGGTTCGCGAGCACGCTCTTCGTAGTCGACGTGAGTTTCGAGCGTCAACAGAAACTGGCTGATGGGTCTTGGAGCGACCCAATCACCGTCCCACCCGTTCCGGGGCAAGACTCATGGAGGAGCGACATTCTTGTCGGCGATGCCACATTGCGCGAGACGGTCTTTGCGAATCTCAAAGACTCATCCGCCCAGATCGCAGTGCTACAACCTGACTTTTTGGCTACAAAAGCAGCGCATTTCATTTCGCCAGTTGCGAAGGATGCAACCGCAGTTGGCGCTCCAGAACTGGTTGGAGTCGACAAAGAAAGAGCAGCCGCGCAGCGGACTCTGGATAACCATCGCCGGTCGATCGAGCGCCTGAGTGCCCAACTCGAGAAGGCTGGGGGACCACTCGATGCCAAGGGCCCCGCAGGCGCGGGCGGTGGTGGATTTGGAGGACCCAGTGGTGGCAGCGGCGCAGGAGGAGGCGATAGCGGCGGCGGTGGAGGTCTTGGTGGTGGCGGTGGAGGCCTAGGCGGTGGTGGCGGGATGAAGGGTCGCAACAACGGATCGGCAGCAGCCAACGACGAGGCGAGTATCAACCTCCGTCTTCGACTGACCAAGAATCTTCGTCGCGCCGAGAAAGCACTCGCTCAGGACGAAGCAGCATTCGCCAAGGAGTACCCCGCGGTAGACAATGCAGCCAAGCCCAAGGAAGTTGCTAAAGCCATCGAGTTTTCGCAGCTTGACGGCGTTGTCACCTGGACGCACGACCTGTCAGTCGACCCAGGATCGACGTATCGCTATCGAAGCACAGCAAAGATTTTTAACCCGTTTTTCTCACGAAAGGGAATGCTGGTGCCGGCCCAGCAGGAGTTGGCGAATGCGTTCTGCGTTTCGACTGTGACGTCCCAGTGGGGCAAAGAAACAGAGATTCCATTCGACGTACGGTTCTTCGTGTTGCGGGCGGTTGGAGGCGATGGCGAGAAGGCATCTAGGCGAGCGACAATTGAACTCTATCGCTACATCGATGGCGATCTTCGTCGCCAATCCGACGCCTTCGGGCGCGGCGATCAAGTAGGTCGCATCGACACGGCCAAGGGTTCCACAGCGGATTTTTCAACGCCATGGTTCGTCGTCGACATCTTCGAAGACCTCGCAGGTCCGTCAGACAAGTCGAAGTCAACCGCTGCTCGAAAGAGTGTCACGGTGATCATGCAACGCTTCGACAGCAACGGCGTTGCGGTTCGGGAGTCACGGCTTGTGGACTCCGACAACTCATCAAAAGAGCGCATGCAATTTGAAAATGAGTTTCAAGGGGGATCGCAACGCCGCGCCAACGCACCTGACGCGCCGAGCGGTGTGGCGGGGGGCGATTCGGGTGCGCCGCCGAAGGGTGCGGGCGGCCCTCCAGGTCTCGGGCCCTAGCGCGACCGCTCGGAGTGTTGAACACACCTTAGGCTGTGCGCTGCTTCAACCACCTAACACCACTCGAAACAACCGCTTAGAACGGAGTTGCGGTGCCGCTCCTTCGACCCTTTTTTGCGCTGTTTCAGGGGTTACCAACAATGCACGCGAAGGGCTTGACAAATCCCTCGGTTCACCTATTCTTCGGGACTGCCCAGTCATTGACTGTGTGGCGGGTTTCGACCCGTTCTTTGACAATTGAGGATCAGATGTCGCATGCTGAAAAGGCTGGTTTTCCAGTGTTTTCAGCAAGCAAGTGAATTGAGTCAAGAATCATCTCGAGTGTAATTTTTTTTGTTTGTGTTTCAACTTTGTTTGAAACGAGCAGCCTGAGGGCTGGTTGCGTCTTTGAGTTTCGGTGAAAGCCGGAATCCGATAGGCGTGGCCAAGCTCAGAAGGGCACACGGTGGATGCCTTGGCGTCGAGAGGCGATGAAGGACGTAGGAACCTGCGATAAGCCTAGGGGAGCTGGTAACCAAGCTTCGATCCTAGGATCTCCGAATGGGACAACCCAACCCGCAAGGGTTACCTGCACCTGAATGTATAGGGTGTCAGGAGCGAACGCAGTGAACTGAAACATCTCAGTAGCTGTAGGAAAGGAAAGCAATTGCGACTCCGCAAGTAGCGCCGAGCGAACGCGGATCTAAACAGAAGTGTGGTGAAATGTCTGGAAAGGCGAACCAAAGAAGGTGATAGTCCTGTAATCCCATAACTGTGAATGGCCTAGAGTAAGGTGAGACTCGTGAAATCTCGCCTGAACATGGGGGGACCACCCTCCAAGCCTGAGTACTCCTCGACGACCGATAGTGAACCAGTAAGGCGACTGAACGGTGAAAAGATCCCCGATAAGGGGAGTTAAAAGCACCTGAAACCGT
>SIAR01000012.1 GCA_009691705.1 Phycisphaerales bacterium | reverse complement strand
GTACGGGCAACCTGAGTGCCGATCCTCAGTTTGTGAATTCTGCGGGGGGCAATCTGCAGCTTCAAATCACCTCACCGGCGATCGATGCCGGTAGTGTCACCATGATCCCGACTGGTGTCACGCTTGATTTCGCGATACTCGCGCGGCGAGCGGACGTCGCGTCTGTCGTTGACACTGGTGTCGGACCCGCTCCAGTCGTTGATATGGGCGCATATGAAGTCCAAGGTCCACCACCACCGCCACCCTGTCCAGCCGACGTCAACGATGATCTCTACGTCGATGGCGCCGACATGTCCATCATTCTCTCAGGATGGGGCACGAGTTCGGGCGATGTCAACGGCGATGGCTACACCGATGGCATTGACCTCGCCATCCTGCTATCGAGTTGGGGTGCCTGCCCGTAAAGTGCCTGAGTGACTTCAGCCCAAGCCACTGCCGATTGGCCGAGCGAAAATTTCGAAACGACTTGGAGCGCGGTCTCTTCCGCTGCGCCTGCGGGGTCGTTCACTAGCGATTACGTAGCAGGTGTTCCCGTGATCACGCGTCCAGATTGGGCGAAGATTCCTGAGGGTTCTTGGGTGCAGGTCACTGGCCGCCTCGAACAACGCACGCCGCTGGGCGCAGTGCATCCTGATGGAGAAGAGTGGTTCGTGCGTACGACCGCGGGCGATCCAATCGCCGTTTACGTGATGACGAATCAGCAGTACTCAGTGGGGACATTCGTCTCGCTCTTGGGGCGAGACGCAGGAACAATTCGGCTGATCAACCGCGCCGGAGTGTTGCAGGAATACCCGGCTGTCATCGCGCGACCACTCGAGCGCGCTGCGGCACAGGCACTGCATCCAGAGGCGCGCGCGACGCCGCGGGAAATTCCTGTGGAATTCATCGCCATCGCCGGCGTCGTTGTTCTAATCGCGGGATGGATGTTTGTGCGTGTGCTGTCGAAGCGTGCAACGTCGCGTGGCATGAGCCAGATCCATGCCGTCGCAGAGCGGGCGCGGGCGCTAGAGAATCACCCATGACGCGCGAACTCGTGCAGTCTGTTGGTGAGTCACGCGCAACGGTTGCTATCGGCAGTGGAATTCTCTCGTCGATCGCTTTGCGCGCGCGCACGGCGATCGGAGGCGTTGATCCAACCCACGTCCTCATCGTTAGCGATGCGTCGATTGATGCCACGTGGGGCGAGGCAGTCGCGCACTCGTTCGCGGCAGCTGGTGTTGCCGTGACGCGCATTCCCCTGCCCGCAAGCGAGGCGAGCAAGTCGATTGCAAGTTGGCAGCAGATCATGGATAGTGCGGTGAGTGCGAAACTCGATCGCAAGAGTCTCATCGTCGCGGTTGGTGGAGGCATCGTCACAGACCTCGGGGGATTCGCAGCAGCCACGTACCTGCGGGGCATTCCCTGGATCGCCGTTCCCACGACACTCCTTGGAATGGTTGATGCGGCGCTGGGGGGAAAGACCGGCGTGAATCTTGCACTTGCGGGTGGCACACTTGGCAAGAACCTCGCGGGAGCCTTCTGGCCACCATCGGCAGTGATTTGCGATGTCGCTTCGCTCGCAACTTTGCCTGAGCGCGAGTTTCGTTCGGGGCTCGCAGAGTGTCTCAAACACGCGATGATCGGAGATCCATCGATCGAGCCACTCCTCGGTGGGGTGAGCGCCTCCTACATGAGTGCTGAGGCGGGTGATCAGTGGCGGCTCATCGATCTCGTGGCACGAAGCGCGGCGGTGAAGTTGGCGATCGTGGCGCGCGATCCGCGCGAGCAAGGGGAGCGAATGCTGCTCAACTTCGGTCACACCTTTGCGCACGCAATTGAATCCCATTTCTCGGCCGAGGTCTTGCATGGAGAAGCGGTCGCGCTGGGTCTCATCGCAGCTGCATTCGCGTCGGCGGCGTCGGGTCGCATGACCATCGCGCAGGCGCGGGGGGTGGTGGCGCGGGTTGCGGCGCTCGGCTTCGCAGTGCGATTGCCACGGGCGATCCCGATAGAAATGCTTGAAAAAGCCGCTGGATTTGACAAGAAACGGGTCGGAATGTCACTGACGCTGATCCTGCCCACAGGGGATGGCACGGCGCACATCGTGCGGGGGGCGCCGACCGATCTCTTGCGTGTCGGCTTCGCGGCAATCGGCGCAACCGACTAAGACCGAGAGTCGTGCGCCGCTTCAAGGAATCGTCCTTAATTGGTCGATCTACGAGCACCATGCGTGTGATCGCCGTTGTCAATCAGAAAGGTGGAAGTGGTAAGACAACAACCGCTGTACACCTCGCCGCAGTGCTCGCCGCCCGCAAGCAGCGCACACTGCTCGTCGACCTCGATCCACAGGGACACTGCGGACTCGCGCTTGGCATCGCCCCTGCTCGAATTGAGAAGGGCATCGAAGATGCGATGCAACAGGGAAGCGGTACGGCGCTGCTCGACGATGGACTTTTCTGGGAGCCCGCGGCGAACTTGGTGCTTGCGCCATGCACCATTCGGCTCGCAGCCTTCGAGGCGCCAGGTGGTCCACTCGCTGAGGCGCATGACCGCGACCGAAGATTGAGCGCAATACTCGACCGGGTCGCTCCCCGCTTTGAGTGGTGCATCATTGACTGCCCTCCGCACATCGGACTGCTGGTCTTCAATGCGCTGCGTGCTTGTGACGAGGCGCTGATTCCCATCGAAACTGGATACTTCGCGTTGCGTGCTGCCGAACGGCAGGTGGCCACGATTCGCGCAGTCGCCGATCGATTGCAGCGCGCCATTGCCATTCGCGTGCTCCCGACGCTGGTGCGCAAAGACTCGCCGAGTTCCCAGCACATTCTCACCGCGATCGATCGCACATTTGGAAACACCGTGATTCCTGCGATGATTCGGGAGCATGATGTGCTGCGCGAAGCGGCGGGATTCGGGCAGGCGATTACTGAGTACGCGCCAACATCCGAGGCGCGCCGCGACTTCGAGTGGCTCGCCGAGTGGTTGATCACGAATCCGGTTGAGGCGCAGCGAAGTGAAGGGGTCTCGGCTGGGACGGACCGCACAAATCCTGATGCACCGCTCATGGCCAAGCTCGCCGCGCCGCGCACAAACACGCGCACAGTCGATCCGCCGCTGATTGAAGTCGAGACACTTTCGGTCAACCAAGCGCAATCGCCAACCGCAGAGAATCGTCTCGCCGAATTGGCTGAGCGACTGCGTGCTGCGAGATAAGATCAAACGATGAGCCGAGCCGCCGACGACTATGAAGGACTGACAACAGCATTTCTAGGCGGTTCGTCTTCGGGGGGCGCGTCTTCGAGCAACCCCTCGCGCGGCCGCCCAGCATCTCGCGCCCAAGAAATGCCAGGGGTGTTGGTCGTCGCCAATGTGCCAACGCTCGCTGGAATCTGGATCGCGCAGTACGCCGATCAACTTGCGCGTTCAGTGGGTGCGGTGGCACTCGTTCGACTCGATGGCGCGGCGAGTCGCGCTGAGATTTACCGGGCGCAAGGGCGTGCCATGCCACTCGATGGCAGCGCGTGGCTTGAACGCGCCAGCGCATTCGCACGCGCGTGGATTGTCTGCGTCGATTCGCGCTGCAGTAGTGCTGAACTCGTGCAGTGTGGATGCGCGCTCACCCTGATGAGTGGCACCGATGAGACCGCGATTGCCGCTGCGCGACGATTGATCGAGTCGATCGTGCAAGCCGCGAGCACGTTAGGAGTCGCGACTCCACCGATCGGTCTCGTATTCGTTGGATCGCCCCACGAAGCAGCGCAAAGCGCAACCGATGCACTGATTGCCTGGGCATCCGAACGCTCGTATGGCCTGCAACTCGCCTTGACAGCACACGCGCCGCGTGTCGACCGCGTCGAATCTACTGGTGCGGTCCCCCTTGGAATGTTGAGTGCGCTCGACCTCTCTGCTGCGACTGAGTTCGTCGCGATGGCCATGAGCGGAAGCCAGAGCCGTTTCGCTTCAGCGCCAGTCGCGCCAGCGCCAGTCGCGCCAGCGCCTGCGCCTGCGCCCGCGGCGCTGCCGCAGCCCTCATCGTCGATCGTGCCAGAGTTTTTCGCACACTTCGTGGCGCTTCCTTTCAACTGTCCCGATGCGCCGCTGGTGCATCTTGCACGCGATGATGCGGGAGCATTGCATCTGATTCAATCAGGAAACGCGGCGAACACTCTGCGCGTGGCGTCCGCCTGGGCGCGCGCCAACTGGGCGCTGATTGTTGCGGCATGCCCGCGATTGCGGGCGAATCCACCGCACATCATTGAACATCTATTGCTCGATGACGCGCGCGATGGCGCACTGCTGCACCGAACTGGCGTGCTCTTGCACGCCCGCATCGAAGTGACAGTGGGATCGTCAATCGTCCGGCAGCGAATAGATCTCAATGACTCGACCAGCGCGGGACTCTGAGAGAGTTCACCCGTCGCCGAGCGCACTTTCAAAGACGCGCATCCAGTTCTTGCCTGCGAAGCTCGCACAGGCATCGTCAGTCCATCCACGCGCAGCAAGCGCATCGGTGAGCACGTGATAATGCTCGCACCCGCGCACTTCAGGCGGCGCAAACTCAGGAAGGAATCCACCATCGAGGTCAGAACCGAGCGCGCAGACAGCGTGCGACCCTGCGATCGCTGTGACGTGCTGCACGTGATTGATCGCATCCGCGAGCTGTGGCGCGCGATCAACGGCGAGAAACCGTCCATAGAGATTGAGCCCTACAACGCCGCCGCGATGGGCGATCTCTCTGACCTGATCGTCGGTGATATGTCGTTCGTTTGTCGTCATCAACGCGCGCGCGTTTGAATGTGAGGCGACAATCACTCGGCGTGTGTTTGCGACGAGGTCTTCAAATGACGCATCGCTGAGATGACTCGCATCGTGCACTATGTTCAGTGAATCGAGTGCGGCAACGAGATCGATCCCAGCGGCGGTGAGTCGACCTCCAGTTTGATTTCCACCGGCAAATCGACTGCCGAGCGCCCAGGTGAGCCCAACTATCCGCACGCCGCGCGCATGCCAGCGGCCGGCATCACTGGCATCGCGAATCGGATCAGCTCCCTCCATCAAGATGATCAAGCGTGGCAGATGAGCAGCGCTCGTATCGAGTAGATCACTGCGCGTTCGCACGATGCGCACGAGCCCCTGCGACTCAAGTTGCTCGTAAAAACTCATCTGCAGTTCAGCGGCACGATTCGCGCCGATCCAGTCGCTCTCATCGCTGTATCCCCACGCTTGCGATGCGGCATCAGCGCCGCGCTCGACAAAAATGGTCGCTGCGACAACGCGCACACTGCCTCGTACCAGCGCCGGAATGCTCACGCAGCGCAGTGCATAATCGCTCGAATCTGCGCGGATATCGCCACTGCGCATCGCGATATAGGCAAGATCGAGGTGTCCATCAACCCAATCAAGTGTCATGGTCGCAGACTAGTCGCAGGATGGTCTCGTCGATTAGTATCCATCCCCCATGCAGGTCGAGGCGATTTCACCCATTGCTCGCGCAGCGCAAGCAGCGCGGCTCACACTCGCAGCGCGAGTTCGCGTGTCGCTGCTTGCCATCGGCGCGCTTGGATTGCTCGCCGTTGCGGCGTGGTTGCAGCCGGCAGCGGCTGGAGTTGGAACGCACACCCAACTAGGAATTCCAGTTTGCACGTGGATCACGACTCTGGCGATTCCGTGCCCTAGTTGTGGCATGACCACAGCGTTCGCACTGGCCGCCGATGGTCGATTGATCGATTCACTTCGCACCCAACCACTGGGATTCCTGCTCGCCATCGCGACGGCAGCCCTCGTGGTCGTCACCGGATACGCAGCGGTCACAGGATCGCAACTCGTGGGGGTGGTCGCAAAGTCGCTGCAACCAGCCGGATGGTGGTTGCTCGGAGGCGCGCTCTTGCTCTCGTGGGGCTACAAGATCTTAGTTTTTCGAGGAGTGATCTGATGAAGACGATGACAGCGGCTCGCATTCTCGCGGGGCTCGCACTGGCTGCGCTCATTCCAATGAGTGGATGCATGATCTTTGGCATCGCCTCAGCCGTTGGAGCCAACATCGAGAAGGGCAAAGAGATTGAAGTGCTCGCGAAGTATCGCGGACTCGAGAACAAATCGGTCGCTGTGCTCGCCCACACAGACATGCGCACGGCCTACGAGTATCCGACGGCACTTCCAAACATTGTGGGCAACGTTGCCAACAGCATCCAAAAAAATGTCGGGGGGGCACGGGTGCTTGATCCGCGCTACTCCGTCTCGTGGATGCATCAGAATCCAGGGTGGCCGACCACGCCACTGGCTGATCTGACAAGTGAACTCGATGTCGACCGCGTGGTCGTAGTGGATGTCTACGAATATCGCCTGAATCCAGAGGGAAACAGCTTTATGTGGGATGGCGTCGCGGGCGCAAACATCGGCATCGTTGAGCGCGATGGCATTGATCCAGACTCGTACGCGGAAGAGTTTCAGATCATCTCAAAGTTTCCAGACATGGAAGGAATCGGCAAGGCGCAGGCTGGTCCACGCGAGATCGAGATCGGGTTGCAGAAGACATTTGTCGATCAAGTCTCTTATCTGTTTTATGACCACATCGAAGCGAAATACCCCGACCGAGGAATTCGCCGCAAATGAACCACGCACGCTCCATCACGCTGGCGGTCGCGGCGATTACTGGCATTACGGGCTGCAACATCCTGCTGCCGGCCTCCTACATCTTGCAAGGTGGGCCCAAGGCTCCCGCGGCGTATGAGTTGCCCGCGAAGCGCACCGCAATGCTCGTGGATGATCGGTCAAATCGTATGTCGCGCGTTGCGCTTCGCATCGAGATTGGCGAGACGGTCGCCACAGAACTGCTTGAGAACGACGTTATTCCAGAGGCGATTTCGACGCGCGATTCGGTTGCCTATGCCCGCAGAAGCGACTCGGCGAAGCAGCCAATTTCGATTCAGCGCATCGGTGAAGCACTGGGTGCTGAGCAACTAATCTTCATCGAAGTCGATCAATTCGTGCTCTCAGGTGGATCGGAGCAGGGCGGTCCTGAAGCGATCGCGTTGATCAAGGTCTTCGACATCACCAGCGGCGCGCGCCTCTGGCCAAACGCGGGTTCTGAAGCGGTGCAGAGTTTCATCCGCGATATCGATCCATCACTTCTGCAGACCAGCGCGGGACGACGAGAGATCGAAGACAAACTCGCTCAGCAGCTCGGCAGCGACATCGCAAAAATATTTTACGAGCATGAGCGACGCGAACTCGGCGGGCGACTCGGTGTGAAGAAGTGATCGGGGGCGACGAGCTTGCATGCCTGCCCCGCCGCGGCACTTTGCATCTCATTCAAACGGGCTCGGGCGTTGGTTGGACCGCCGGCGCCATGGTCACTGGAAGCAGCACTGATCTTCGCATTGCCGTCGGTCCATCGTGCGTCGCGGAGTTTGCCCGCGCATTACCCGCCCCTTTTTCTGTGGTGTTGACCGCGCCGCTGGGGGTCGAGCGACTCGCAGCGCGAAGATTGCGGGCGTGGATGGTGCGGCGTGGTCACTGTCCGTTGCATGTGATTGCTTATGGTCAGGCGGTCGGTGCGCTCGCCGCAAAGGCGCTTCCAACGATCGATAGGGTCGTACACCGCGTGCCGCCGGCAGACGCAGCGATTGATTGCGAAGGGGCCGCTCGTGGTTGGGCGCAGCGCGAGGCGCTCAACGGGTGCGGCGGCGCGATGCGCGGGTCACTGGGAATCTCGCAAGAGACTCTGGTGGTGATCGCGGGAGGTGACTGGGCGAGTGGCATCGACGCGCGCGCGGCATTCGCTGTGATCGCTTGCGCGGCACTAGCAGGCGCTGATGTCACACTGGTGGTGAGTTCGAAGGCGCGGTGGGTGAGCGAGACGCGGCGCTTTGCCCGCGGACTCGAGATGAGTCACAGGATCGTGGCACTCGATGAGGCAGAGGTGCCAAGTGCACTCTGGACCATCGCCGATGCGATGCTGCTGATGCCACCAGCACTCGACGCCACATGGGCCTGGTGGGGACACTGCGCGTGGTGGGCCAAAGCAGCGGGAATGACAGTGATCTGCCAAGAGTGCGCGCACGAAGTGGATGGAACAATTCAAGTCGCGCGCGGCGATTGTTCAGCAATGACACTCGAACTGCTCGATCTCGTCACAGCAAGATCGGCGAGATGACTTCGCCCTTGACATCGGTGAGTCGAAAGTCTCGACCTTGGGCGCGGTAGGTGAGTTTGTGGTGATCGATGCCAAGAAGGTGCAGCATGGTCGCATGCAGATCATGAACCTCGACGGGGTTCTCGACGATGTTGTACGAGAAGTCATCTGTCTTTCCGTATGAAATGCCTGGTTTCACACCGCCGCCAGCCATCCACACGCTGAAGCAACGGGGGTGATGATCGCGTCCATAGTTTTCGCGCGAGAGCACGCCTTGGCTGTACACGGTTCGCCCGAACTCGCCAGCCCAGAGCACGAGCGTTTCGTCGAGGAGTCCAAGTCGTTTGAGATCTTTCACAAGCGCAGCTTGCGGTTGATCGACTGCATTGCACTGGGCGCGAAGTTCACTCGGCAAATTTCCGTGTTGGTCCCAACCCCGCATGTAGAGCTGAATGAAGCGAACCCCGCGCTCGGCGAGTCGTCGCGCGAGCAGGCAGTTGGCGGCAAAGCTTCCAGCGGTGCGTACGTTTGGTCCATACATGTCGAGCGTTTCTTGTTTCTCTTGCGAGAGATCGGTGAGTTCGGGCACCGACATCTGCATGCGGTACGCCATCTCGAACTGAGCAATGCGCGCCCGAATCTCTGGATCAAGCGTGGCCTGAAACTCTTCTTCGTTGAGTTTCCCAACCAGATCGAGCATGCGCCGCCGATCATCGCGCGAGACTCCATCGGGATCGCGCAGATAGAGCACCGAGTCCTTGCCCGCTCGCAAGCGGCATCCTTGATGTTCGCTCGGAAGAAATCCGCTTCCCCAAAAGCGCGCCGAAAGGGCCTGCATGTTGCCGATTCCTTGCGTGATCAGCACCACAAATGCAGGCAGATTCGCGTTTGCGCTGCCGAGTCCGTAGCTCATCCATGCACCAACGGAAGGGCGACCTGGTTGTTCGGTTCCAGTTTGAAAGAACGTAATGCCAGGTTCGTGATTGATCGCCTGGGTGTGCATCGAACGGATGACGCAAATATCTTTCGCGATGCTGCCAGTGTGGGGGAGCAACTCGCTGAGCATTAGCCCCCCCTCGTTGTTGGCATGCCGGTCGAAACGAAACACGGATGGTGCGACCGGAAAGCGCGCTTGTCCGCTCGTCATTCCTGTGATGCGCTGCCCATTGCGAATAGTGTTCGGAAGGTCGGCGTTGTACTGATCATTCAGTCCGGGCTTGTGGTCAAAGAGGTCGAGTTGGCTCGGCGCCCCCTCCATGTGCATGTAAATCACCCGCTTGGCTTTGGGAGCAAAGTGCGGAAGGTTCTGCAAGATGTCTTGCGGCGCTGGATAGTTAGCCGCCGCTGCAGTGGTGCGCGATCCGACCAACTGGGTGAGCGCCAACGCTCCCATGCCGGCGCCGAATGTTCCGGCGAGCGAGCCAAAGAATCTGCGTCGGGTGAGATTGCTGAGGTACTCCTCGAGTTCGTCCGCGGGTCGAGCAGCGATGGATAGGCGGGGTCGACTCATAGTTCAGTCTTTCACGAGCGCTGCGTCACTGCACAGAATCGCATTGGCTACGAGTGTCCACGCGGCAATCTCAGAGGACTGTTCAGCAGAAGGGGATGGCGACTCGCCAGCGGCGACCAGTTTCACGGCGTCCGCAATCTGTGCGGTGTACCGCGCGCGATTGGCATTGAGCGAGTGCGCAAGGGCATCAAGTTGCAGCTTCGATGGCTGCTCGCCTGTGCAGCGCACATAGAGCAGTGCAAGTCGACTCGCATCATCACCCGACTCATTGAGCACGCGCGTCGCGGCATGGCGGGCGGCTTCGACAAACTGTTCGTCGTTCCAGAGCACGAGCGCCTGCAGGGGAGTGTTCGTCGTTAGTCTGCGTGTTGAACAGTACTCGCGCGATGGTGCATCGAGGGTCAGCATCGCAGGTGGAGGTGAGGCGCGCTTCCAATATGTATAGAGGCTTCGCCGCCAAAGATCGTCAGCCATCCCTTGCTGATAGACGCGCGTGTTTGACTGCGGCATCGCAACTTCTTGCCAGAGACCCTCTGGTTGATAAGGCTTGACACTCGGACCACCGAACTGCTCCTTGAGAATTCCCGCAACAAACAAGCCTTGATCGCGAATCTGTTCGGCGGCCAGTCTTTGCCTTGGAAACCAAGAGAGCAGCCGATTATCTGGATCGCGCTGCGCAACATCTGTGCGCAGGCGCGACGATTGCGCATAGGTCTCGCTTGTGAGAATGGCGCGAATCATCCGCTGTAGATCCCATCCGTGCGATTGAAAGTCGAGCGCAAGCCAGTCGAGCAGTTCGGGATTGGTCGGCCATTCGCCTTGCAATCCAAAGTCGTCTTCAGTGCGAACGATGCCCCGTCCAAAGAACTGCTCCCACAAGCGATTCACAACAACGCGCGCCATGAGCGGGTTTTTCGTAGAGACGATCCACTGCGCTAGTCCAAGGCGATTGGCGGGCTGATCATCGCTCAGCATGCCGAGTGCGGCGGGGATGGCCCGCTTCACCGGTCGCTCGCGATCGGGTTGGTCGTATGCGCCGCGCTTAAGCACGAACGTTTCAGTCGCCATCGGGCGATCTTTCATCACCATCGTGTGTGGGATCTTCGAAGTAACGCGCTCGCGCTCAGTCTGGGCATTGGTGAGCGACGCGGTAATTTCTGCGTAGCGGGGCGATGCGCTCGACCGCCAGGCAGTGCGGGCTGCGACGCGCGTCTGGTCGCGCGTCATCGCCGTGGGCAAAGCGATGGGCAGCATCGCTCTCGTCATCGCGCCGGCATCGCGCAGGGCGCGGTGATAGAACCCGCCGATTCCTCCGGTATTGATCACTTTGCACACCAAGAGATTTTCGCCTGCATTGAGCGGAAGTTTCACCAGTTCTTGGTCGGGCTTTACGGCGCGGTCGCTGCGCGCGTCGCGCAGCAGTGTGCCATTGAGATAGACCTGAAGGCCATCGTCACTTCCGAGCGAGAGTTCGAGTTCGCGTGCTGATGGGGCGAAGATTTGCCGCGCGAGATACTCGGTGGTCATTCCCTGCGCGAGTCCCACTGCTTGCGCTTCGAGCACTGCCGGTGCATGGCGCCATCCATACTCACCCCAGACGTCTGCGAGCGCAAAGCGCTGCGCCTTCTCTGGGCCGCGGGCGATCTCGTAACTGTCAGTGCCGACCAGCGTCGGCCACGGACCTGCGATGTACCACGCGCTCGTAGCTTCTGGCAATCGCGCCATGAGTGCGTCGCTCACTTGCGCAAGCGAGATGCGCACACGACCGAAGACATGCTGCGCATAGGGCGATGCGTAGTTCAACGTCACTCGCAGTTCGGTGCCGCCGACGAATCCAAAGGGCTCAATCGCCGCGAACACCGCGATGCGACTGCCGGGTTGCGTGTGAGAATCGACCGCCCACTGTCGTCCTTCATCTGCGGCGAGCGCATTGATCGATGCGAAGTCGCCGTTCGACTGCTCGACGTCGCCCCAACTCCATTGGAGGGCAACCTTCTGTTGCACCGTTGGATCGACCTTTGAAATCGCCTGCACGCTGATTGCGTCAAGCACCGCGTTTCCGTTGGCTGCCCGACCGACGCGACCCTCGGTGAGTGATGGATCAGTCATTACCTCGAGTGCGACCATCCGCAACTGGGTTGCATCTGTCGAGAGGGTGAGAATGTGGCGATCGTCGGCGGGATTTGTGCCAAGCGCGAGCACCGATCCATCCCCTTGGATCGCAAGCGTCGAACCGTTGGTTGACTCTGCAGCGGTGGTGGTCGCTGCAACCCACACGATGTCGTTCGCAGTCACCATGGCAGCGGTGTACGCCGAGTACGCCTGCTCTTCGTCAGCCGCAGGAAGATCGCGTTCGGCGTTGAACGCCGCAATCGACTTATCCAACTGTGCAAGTTGTTCGCGCTGAGCCGGCGTTGGAGTCTCGATGAATGGCTCGAGCGATCGCTCTGCGTCTGGAAGCTGCGAATAGACCCCGGGCTCTTCGTTTGAATTGAAAAACGCGAGCATGCTGTAAAAGTCTTGGGATGAAACGGGATCAAACTTGTGATCGTGGCAGCGGGCGCACTGCATGCTGAGGCCGAGAAAGGCGGCGCTCGTTGTTGCGACTCGATCGACTGCATACTCGAGCAGGTACTCCTCATTGATCGCGCCACCTTCGTCGCTTGTCACATGGTTGCGATTGAATCCGCTTGCGATGATTTGTTCGGTCGTGGCTTCTGGAATCAGATCGCCGGCAAGTTGTTCGATCACAAACTGGTCGTAGGGCTTGTTGCTGCGAAACGCCTCGAGCACCCAATCGCGGTAGAGCCAGATAGAGCGCCCCGCATCCATGTGAATGCCGGACGTATCGGCAAAGCGCGCGATATCGAGCCACGGCACCGCCATCCGCTCTGCATAGCGCGATCGGTAGGGCTCTTGGGTGAGCAGTCGATCAATGAGTTGGGCGCGGGCATCGCCGCGCGTGTCGGCACTGAATGCAGCGCTCTCTTGTTCGGTGGGTGGCAGTCCGGTGAGGTCGAAGAATATTCGTCTGCAAAGTGTGGCGCGGTCGGCTGCACTGCTTGGGGCGAATCCTTCGCGCTCGAGTCGCGCGAAAATGAACTGATCAATCTCGTTCGCATTCCACGCCGCATCGGTTGCCGTCGGAGGCGTGGTGCGGACTGGTGCGGTGAATGCCCAGTGCGATTCATACTCCGCTCCCTCGTCGATCCACCGGCGAATCGTCTCGCGCTGCTTGGCATCAAGGGCATGCCGGTTGCTCTGCGGAGGCGGCATCACTTCACTTGGATCACTCGACGAAATCTTCTGCCAGACGAGGCTCTTGCGCGAATCGCCAGCAACAATGGGCATGCCACTTTCGCGCCCGCGCGTTGCGTCAGAAAACGAGTCGAGTCGCAGGTCACCCTTGCGCATGTTGGCGTCGGGTCCGTGGCAGAGAAAGCAGCGATCAGACAGAATCGGTCGCACGTCGCGGCCATACCGAATCGGAACAATGAAAGTCGAGGTGCTGGGTGTCGGCAGCGTAGTGATCGCGAAAGCGATCCCAACTCCGACCGCTGCGAGCACAATCCAACGCGCACGATCCATATCGACAGAGTAGCCCCAAAACAGAACGCGTCTATGTTTGTGGGCGATTTCTGGCCGGTCGAAGTTGTGCTTCTGTGATCACTGCCAGAGCCGTGCCTCGGTAAAAATCAGGCAAAACCGACCCTGGCAGAGCGACTCCCCGCAACTGCGGAGAATCTGCTGGTCGAAATCGCAGTGGATCGACCATCGCGAGGTCTGGATCCGCGATGGGGCTCTGGCCGATCCAATTCGTCTCCCAGAGAGTGCGCAAAGCCCAGTATCGACTCGCATAGAGATCGAAGGCGCTTTCCTTCGAGTGAGCCTTTGCATCCATTTCGTTTGCGTTCGATGCGTTATTCAGATGCTCATCACTCGTGACGATGTCTGACCCAAAGAGCAGACGGCCACGGAATCGAACAAAGAAATCGCGAACCTCTTGGGCATCGTGTCGTGAAATCTCGCGCACCATCCACTTGGTCGCACTCGTATCGAGCACCAAGTTGGGATGGCGCGTCAGAAGCCCCGTGAGAAACGTTAGATCTTCTGGCCAGCCACCCATGTGTGCCGCGATCCACCGGGTTGGAAAACGTTCGAGCGCCGCTTCGAGCGTTTCGTAGTGCGATGCCTTAGTTCCGTAGCGGGCCTGGTCTGCGTAGCGCGTTTCAAACCAGGTGTTTGGATCTGCGACATGCACCATAAATGTCATCCCCAGATCGAATGCCGTTTGCAGCGCTTCGACGCGCACTGGATTGTCGAGCCGCATCAAGTTGGGATCGCCCACCTCGTGACCGATGTCGATGCCGCGCGGCGCGGTCCAAAACTTTGCGATGCGTACATCTTTGGCGTGAAAGTCTCTGATGCGCTGCGCGTAACCACCGCCGTGCGCGTGCAAGCGGTCCGGATCGCGCCAATTTGGAACCGCGATAAAGCAAATGTTCCCTTCAAAAATCTCGCGCAGCGCATCGATCTGTTCGATCACCGCCGTCATGCTGAAGATGTGCGAGATCCCGTAGAGTTTCATCGCCTCGCGCAAGATCACTGCGGCGTGCAGTCCCGAAACATGAGCATGGGCGTCGATGATCTCGACGCAGGGTGGTCCCATGCGCACAGCCTCGGCCCGGTAATCGAGATTGGTGAGATTCGAATCGTCGGCCACGCGTCGATGCTAGGAAGATCGACGCGCTTTCGAAGGCTCACTTGCGCGCGATGCACTCGCCGCCTTTTGCATCGGTGCCGCGACATTTTGCGCTCGTCCACGACCATTGGGATGGGCGCGGGCGTGTCCGGGACAAGGCGACTTCACCTTCGGTTGCTCAACGAGTGCCGCGGCATGCACCATGCCGATGTACACCTCGTAATCAGATTCGATATCGAGATGCCGCACAAGTTCGCACGCAACGTAGCCGCGCGCGCGCAGCGGGACAGGGCATCCACCCGGTGCTACGAGATGTGGAATTGTCAGAAACGCATCGACGCTTTGGTTGCGATCACTCGCGAACATCTTTGGAGTTGCGCGATCATCGACCGTCAAAATGCACAGTGCAAAGTTGCGACTATCGCGAATGATCGGTGAGATCGGTTGACCTTTTTCCATTGCGATCAAGAGCATCGACGGTTGCATTGCAACCTGTTGCACGCACCGCACGATGATGCCTCCGCGCATCTCGCCATAGGCGCTGGTCAGCAAGAACAGAGATGAAGGGATGAGCTCGAGCACATGCTCGACACTCTCACGTTTGGCCGCAGATCGATCGGTTTGCATGGGTGGAACAAAATCCCAAAAAGAAAAACTCCTTGACGGAATATAGGTCGGGGTTGCAAAAAGTCCACAAATGTTTGCGTTACAGTTGTTTACGACAAAAACTATCGGGCACAAACACTTCTCGGACCTCGCGCAGCCCGTTCATTGTGTGGCGAGAAACATGAATTTTGTTTGAAAGTGTTGCATTGTGGGGCAGTGTGGGTATATTGATGACGGCTCCCAATGGATCTCACCCATGCTCTTTCTCGGCGAATTCGAACACAGCCTCGACTCCAAACAACGCCTCGCGATTCCAAGCGAATTGCGCGAAGTGTTGAATCCTGCGGTCAACGGCGATTCGTTTGTTGCAGTTCCTGGACCCGACGAAGCACTGCTTCTCTGGCCCAACGGAACGTTCGAGAAGCTCGCGCAGAATCATGGTGGCTCTCTGATCGGCGACGAAGTACTGCGTCGATTCGAACAGTCATTCTTCAGCCAAGCCGCCCGCTGTCCGCTCGACTCAGCGGGACGCGTGCGCATTCCAGACAGACTTCTGTCGCGGTTCACCCTGGCGGGAGCCGTGATCATTCTTGGAGTTCGCGATCACTTGGAACTGATTTCGTCGGCGACCTGGAAGGCCAAGCAGAAAGAACGGGATTCTTCTGCGGCGAGTCTTTGGCGCGACGCCAATCAGCTTCTGAATTCACGGTCCGGTGGTGCACGGTGATGGATCGCCCGCGCCACGCAGACCTCGCTTCGACACGGACGTCGTAGCGAACGATCAACACTCAGAATTCGCAAGGATGCGATTTCTGAGCGGAAAAACGGGTTATGGATGACCCGCAAGCACGTACGGCATCCGCCATGGATGGCAATGTCGTACAAATTCTCGGGATGGTTCGTTATCCACCCCGATATCGCTGTTGTCCCCCGCGTCACTGGCCCGACGCGGGGGCTTTTTTGGATCCCATAACGGGGTATTTTCTGGAATTGTGAATTGCACCGATCTAACCATCCGATCGAGCGATACCCTTCAAGAAGGTCAGTCGTCTAGCCGATGTGTGTGAGTCTGCTAGGCATTCGCAGGGAGGACGCACGGTGCGTCCGAGGCGAGCTGAACAAGTCGGTGGGCGACGCCCCACCGTGTCAAGGGCAGGAGGTCAGCGCATTATGTTGGTCATCACCAGACGCGAAGGCGAAGAAGTCGTGATCGGAAATCCCGCATCCCCAATTGGGATCGTTCGGATTGCCTCGATCAAGGGGGACCGCGTGCGCATCGCTTTTGAGTTCCCGCGGGAAGTTGCCGTGCACCGCAAGGAAGTGGCTGAGCAGATTCTCGCTGGAGCGGTCGATCCCACCAAGAACGTCATTGGACAGATTCGGCCAGCGGCCGAGGGTGGCGCGTAAGCCAGATTCTTGCCATCGCGTCAGTTCAGCGCGCGAACTTCAGTAATTTCAGGAATAGCTTGGCGCAACTGGGTTGCGATGCCCGATTGCAAGGTCATGTTGCTCGAGGGGCATCCCACGCATGCTCCGTGAAAGCGCATGTCCACGATTCCATCTTTCACTCGTACGACCTCGACGTCGCCGCCGTCTGCTTGAATGTCGGGTCGGATCAAGTCAACGACCGCGCGAACACGCGCGAGCAACGACTCTTGGCTCTCGGTTGGGTTTTCGCGGGACTTTTCGCGCGGGCTTTCGTTTGGTCGCGGAGTTTTCGACGGCACACCATGAGTCTAGACAGATTTTTCTACACTCCGCCGATGCAATTCTCGACGCAATCGTCTGCGCATCCGTTTGTGAGCGGATGGCTCGCTGCGGTGACGATCATCGCCACGCTATCGGGCTGCGCCGCAACACCAGCGGGCGATCCTCTGCAGTCGCTCGAACGCACAGACCTGACGCCTGCACGTCAAGTAGCCGCGATGCAGGTGCTCGATGCCGATCCAACATTTCCCCCCTATCTGAAAGCGTTGCGTCGCGTGATCGTGCAGCCCGGATACTCGCTTGAGCTACGCAATGAAGCATGGGACCGCATCGCCAAGAACGATGTTGCAGGATTGAAGTCAGCGCTCGAGCTGAACCTTCCCCGCATGTTGATTTATGAGTGGCGGCGCGAGATTTGCAAGCGCGTTGGCGGGTTGGGATGGAAAGATCTCACTCCCACGCTCGTGCGCGCGTGGGCGGTCGTGATTCCTGCGTACGGATCAGATCTCTTTGAGCGACCCGAGTATCTCGCGCTCGTTGCGCTCTGGGGAAAGGAACGCGTTCCACAGGTGCTCTATGAATTGCTCTTGAAGAGTGATCCGATCAAAGAAGCGAATTTGCGCAGTCGCTGTTGGGAGTTGCTGCTCGCCACTGGTGAACGCGCCCGCATTCTGGCATTACTTGCCGATGCCGAGAGCGCGACTACCGATTCTTTCATCTTGGACATGCGCCGGTCGGCCTCTGACCTCGGCATCATTGCGCGCAACCGAGAAGAGATCTTGTGGATGCGGGCACTGCGCACGCCAGCTAAGCGCGCATTCTGGGATGCCGCACGCGCGGCAGTCGAGAGACTCTCACCTGAAGTACGCGAAACACTCGAACCGAGAGATCTCGCCATCGTCGTTGCCTCAGCGGCCTACCAGCCAGAGTTGCTCACATCGACCCGCGATCAACTCTTTGAGCGCGTCAGCCTTGCGCTGACCGCTGATAAAAAGCGCAGATATGGCGCTTCTTTCGAGGGATATGGCACACAGTTGCCAGAGACGCCACGCGCCCACGCGGCGCAATTGAAGTGGGGGGATTGCGCGGCGATCTTGATCGCACTCTCGGCGCTTGAGCAGCCCGCGCTTTGTAAGCATCTCTTCGACGTTGCAGATCGCGATCAGATTGATCGACTGACTGAGTACGGCGGATTGGTTCGACTCGATACTCAAGGTCGGTATGAACTCGTCGAGTACGCGCCGCAATCACGCGGAAGCGATGTGCGCTTTGAAGCCTCGCAAGAGATGTTCGACGCTGGCTACGACGCGCTCTTCCATTTTCACAACCACGCCCAGGCCTTCGACAACCAGCGGTATGCCGGTCCACACTTTGGCGACTTCGGATATGCCGATGCAACCATGGTCAATGCACTCGTCTTCACATTCATCGACCACAACACACTAAACGCCGACTACTACCGCCGCGGACAAGTTGTCATCGACCTTGGAACGATCAAGCGCCCGGAGCAATGACCTGATGAGATTTTCAAAAATGCACGGCATCGGCAATGACTACATCTATGTCGATGGCGGGCAAGAGGTCATCGAAGATGCGCCAACGCTCGCTCGGGCAGTGAGTGATCGGCACACGGGGATCGGCGGTGATGGACTCATCTTGATTCTTCCGGCGAGTGTGGGCAGCGGGGCGCACGCACGTATGCGCATCTTCAACGCAGATGGAAGCGAAGCGCAGATGTGCGGCAATGGCATTCGCTGCGTGACAAAATTTGTGATCGACCGAGGCATTTCTAGCGAGAATCCACTGCGAATCGAGACGGGTCGGGGGGTGCTCGAAATGGGTTGGTGGGTGGCAAGTGATGGGCTTGTGAACGACGTTGAAGTCGACATGGGAGCGCCGATTCTCGCCGCAGGTGCGATGGGAGTTTGTTGGCCGGGCAGTGCAGCCGACGCGCAAATCGTCGCACGCGCGTGGCCTGATGCCATGCCATCGCAAGGCGCTGAAATCGAGCAGTGCGCAACGGTGATCTCGATGGGTAATCCGCACATCATCTTCTGGTGTCGAGACGTTTCTCGGGTGGCGCTTGAGGTGGTCGGTCCACTGATCGAACGCCATTCCTATTTTCCGCAGCGCATCAATGTGCACTTTGTCGAAGTGCTGTCGCGCGTCGAACTGCGCATGCGCACCTGGGAGCGCGGATCGGGAGTCACCCTCGCCTGCGGCACCGGCGCGAGTGCGGTCTGCGTGGCAGGGGTGCTTGAGGGGCGCAGTGAACGCGCGGTGTGTATTCATCTTCCTGGGGGCGATCTATCCGTGCGCTGGGATGCGCAGGATGGTCGCGTGCGAATGCGTGGCAGTGCAACCCACGTCTTTGATGGCGAGTTCACACCACAATCCGCGCGAGTACTCCATGCCGCTGAGTGATGTTGAGGCGAAGATCGCGTGCGATATCGCGCAGCGCTCCGAGCGCATGCTGCGTGATCTCACTGAACTTGTGGCGATTCCAACGGGGCACGGTTCGCACGTTGGTCTTGAGGCCACGCGGGCATGGATGAGTGCGCGGTTGACCGCACTTGGTGCAACAATGACCCGCCATGCGGGCGCGAAACGCCCTCAGTGGCTGCGCGAATCGCGCAGTGCAGGAGCCGACGAAGGCGATCTCATCTGCGCGAATTGTTTGGGAACCGCCGCTGGGGTGCGCATGCTGCTCAGCGGTCACATCGACACGGTGCACGATCCCGTAGGAGAGTTTCAGACTCTTTCAGATGAAGTGGATGGCATCCGCCGCGGTCCTGGATGCGCGGACATGAAGGGCGGACTCATCGTCGCATTGACTGCACTCGAATCGTTGCACGCCCAACGGGTGGCCGTGCGGTGGTCGTTCGCACTAAACGCAGACGAAGAGACGGGGAGTTTTTCGAGCGCCGCGCACCTACAGACTCTCGCGACCAAACATGACATCGGACTCGTGCTCGAGCCAGCCGCGGCAGAGGGCAAGTTTGTGACAGCCCGCGCAGGTTCAGCGCAGTTTCGAATCGACGCATTCGGTCGCGCCGCTCATGCGGGGCGAGACGCGGCACACGGAATCTCAGCAGTCGCCGCTCTGTGCGCGGCGATCACTCAGGTGTTGGCGACGTCTGACCCATCGATCGGTCGCACAGTGAACATCGGTCCACTGCAGGGGGGTGAGGCAACGAACATCGTTCCAGCCCATGCCGTCGCGTGGGGAAACGCGCGCTATCAGAGCGACGAACAACGCGCGGCGATTGACCGTGCCCTCGCTGCGATTGAAACGGCGGGCGGGGAAACAAGCGCGGATGCGCTCGCTCTCGCGTATTCCCTGCCGCGCGTGCGCGTGCAAACAATTCACAATCGTCCCAGAAAACCAGCGACCGCGGCGGTGCAGGTGATTGCAGACGTTGCGCTCGCTGTCGCGGCAGATTGCGCGGTCGATGCGGGCACAACTGCAACGGGCGGCGTCAGCGACGCCAACGTATTGCAAGCCGCAGGACTAGCCTGCCTCGATGGACTCGGAGTGCGCGGCGGCAACTTGCACCGCGGTGACGAGTTCATCGTTACTGCGAGTCTCGTTGAGCGGGCGACAGTGCTGGCGATCCTGATGAACAGACTCGCACTGCAACCCTTCGTACCATCGCCTGCATGACCTCAATGAATACTGCCACCCACAACGCAGTTGAAACAGCCGAGGCGTTCTCGCATTTGCCGCCACTCGCAATCAACCCTGCGGTGCGCGCTGCGATCGATCAAATCCTGGGTGAACTTCGGCGGGCGCAAGTCGCGCTCACTGGCGCGCGCCCCGCTGATGCGCACAAGGCAGAGTCGTATGCCGCGTGGATGCGCCGCAACAATGAATTGCGCGGACGACCCACGATGTATCCGTACGTTGGCGCGGGATTCGGTCATGGGCCGCTAGTGCAACTCGCCGATGGAAGCGTGAAGTGGGACATGCTCAGTGGAATCGGCGTGCACATGTTCGGCCACTCCGATGCGCGCATGGTTGAAGCTGCTATCGAAGGGGCACTTTCTGATACGTGCATGCAAGGACACTTACAACACAACACCGACGTGCTTGCTGTTGCAGAGATTCTGGCGCAAGAAGCCGCGCGCGCGAGTCGGTTGCGGCACTGCTTTGTGACGAATTCTGGTTGCATGGCAAACGAAAACGCGCTCAAGATCTGCCAGCAGAAGACGCAGAGTGCTGCACGAATACTCGCCTTCGCCGACTGTTTCATGGGCCGCTCGACAACGATGAGTCAGATCGGCGACACCGCCGCGTACCGCCAAGGGTTGGTGTTGAACACGTTGGTCGATTACATGCCGTTTTACGATCCAGCACTCGGTGAAGAGTCGACCCAGAAGACGTTGTCACTTCTCAAGCAGGCGATCGCGCGCTATCCCAAGCAGCACTCGTGCTTCGTCATGGAAGTCATTCAAGGCGAAGGCGGATTCAACGTCGCGTCGAGAGAGTTTCTCGTGGCGCTGATGCAGACATGTCGGGATGCGTCGATCCCAGTCTGGATCGATGAGATTCAATCGTTCGGTCGCACAGAAAACATGTTCGCGTTCGAGACGCTTGGCGTTGGCGAGTATGTCGATGTTGTGACGGTGGGAAAGCTCTCGCAAGTCTGTGCGTGCCTCTTCACGCCTGAGTTCAACCCTGGCCCTGGATTGCTCGCTGGCACTTTCAGTTCGAGCACGAGTGCCTATCACGTCGGTCGTCGGGCGCTCGAGTTGCTGCGCACCGGCGATTACTACGGTCCAACGGGTCGTATCGCGAAACTGCACGAGGCGTTTCGGCGCAACGCGCAAGAGCTTGTGCAGCGCCGTCCAGAATTCTTTCCCCCGGTGATTGATGGTGCCGGGCGAACACTGCCGAGTTTCATCGGTGGCATCGGGGCGATGCTGCGCCTGACTCCACTCGGCGGGGACAAAGACAAACTCGGTGCGCTGCTAAAGGTGCTGTTTGAAGAGGGTGTGATCGCACTCACCTGTGGACATGGCCCATACCACCTGCGATTCCTTCCGCCGCTTGGGGTCATGGACCCTGCTCAATTCAAACCTGTGTTTGCAATTCTCGAGAAGGCGCTCGAGCGGGCGAGATAACTCATGTTCATCATTCGACAAGCCGTCAACGAAGATATGCCGCAACTCTTAAAGCTGTCGCGGCTCGTGCATTCGTTCAATCTGCCGCAAGACAAAGATTCGCTGGCCGCGAAGATCGATCGCAGTCAGCGGGCATTTTCTGGGGAAGTAAAAGATGCCAAGGGCCGCGAGTTTGTCTTCGTGCTCGAAGATATTGAGAGTCGAACCGTTGTGGGAACGAGTGCGGTCTACTCGCAAATCTCGTGGGCTGGCCATCCACATTTGTTTTTCAAGGTGCGCAAGCGCGAGCATTACAGTCGCGACCTCGGCACGGGACAGGTGCACGTCACGATTCAACTCGACAGCGATGAGACGGGTCCAAGCGAAATCGGTGGACTCATTCTCGCGCCGGGCTACCGCGGTCATCCTCAAAAACTTGGATCGCTACTCTCATACGTGCGCTTTCAATTCATTGGACTGCACCGCATTTGGTTTCAGCCGCGCATCCTCGCTGAACTGATGGGAGCTTTGACTCCCGATAGCCACTCATCGCTTTGGGATTACCTCGGTCGACGATTCATCAATCTCTCGTACACCGAAGCAGACACCTTCAATCAACGAAGCAAAGAATTCATCCTGAAGTTGTTTCCGTCGGTTGAGATTTACATTTCGCTTTTGCCACCCGAAGCGCGGCAATTGGTTGGCAAGGTCGGCGATGAGACTCTGCCCGCGCTCAAGATGCTCGAGAAACTTGGCTTCTCTGTGCAAGACCATGTCGATCCCTTTGATGGAGGTCCATACTTGCACGCATCGCGCGATGAGATTCCAATCGTGAAATACTCGATCGAGCGCCCGCTGGCAGGAAGCGGCAAGGGGGCGACCCACATGGGGGTTGTCTCATGCAGCGGCGAGTTCGGATTTCGCGCGATGCGCAGCGGATTTGAAATTGTCGGTGCGAGTGTGCGGTTGCCATCCAAGACGATTGCCACGCTCGGTGCGCAGACGGGCGCGAAGATCGGAATCACAGCCTTCAATGCTGGTGGCAATGCAATCGCGCTTGAGCGAGCTGCTTCGTCAGTGAGCAAGAAGGGCCGTGGGAGTCGTCGATGAGTGAGGCAGTTCGTCGCGGGCTGCTGACGCACGAACCGAGCGACTTCATTGGTGGTCGCTTTCGACCGCTCGCGTCGGTCGCGCCAGATCAATCCAGCGAATTGGTCTCGAGTCATGATCCGGCCGAGCCCACGGTTGCAGTCTGGAGTGGTGCCGCACAACTCGCGCACGTCGATCTCGCCGTTGCTGCCGGGCGGGCGGCGGGGGAGTATTGGCGTGCAACGGGCGATGCCAATCGGCGCGCTGCACTGCGCGCACTGCGCGAGGCGTTCATCGCGAATGAAGAGCGCATCGCGCGGTTGATCACACTCGAGAGTGGCAAGACGCTCAGCGAAAGTCGCCTCGAAGCGAAGGCACTCGCTGAGAAAATCACAATCACACTTGAGCCGCTCAGTGGCGCGCGGGTGAGTGGATTCGAATTCGAAGTGACGTCGACGCGTCGTGGGGTCTGCGCATTTCGTCCGCACGGTGTGATGGTCGTGGTTGGACCATTCAATTTTCCTGCGCACTTGCCCAATGGCCACTTCATTCCCGCACTCCTCGCGGGCAACACCGTTGTTTTCAAACCCAGTGAGCGCACCCCCGCGGTCGGCCAGTTGCTGGCCGAGTGCGCCGATAGCGCGGGCATTCCGCTGGGCGTGTTCAATGTGATCGCTGGTGGCCCGCGCACCGCGGCAAAACTCTGCGATCACCCCGATGTCGATGGCATTCTCTTTACGGGTTCCTGGCCAACGGGACGGCGCATTCTCGAAGCGAACATTGATCGACCCGGACGGATGATCGCGCTCGAAATGGGCGGAAGCAATGCCGCGATTGTTTGTGGCGATGCGCATCTCAAACAAGCGGTCATCGAATGCGTGCGATCAGCCTTCGCCACGGCTGGGCAGCGCTGCACCTGCACCCGTCGCATCATTGTTGACGCATCGATCGCCGATGCATTCATCGCGCTCTTCGCCAAGGTTGCGAGCACGCTGGTCGTTGGCGCGGGAGATTCGAAAGATCCTGTGTTCATGGGACCGCTCATCTCAAGCAGTGCGCGCGATGCGGTGCTGAACTTTCAAGAGCGGCGCGCCCGCGCGGGGTCGCGGGTCATTCTGCAAGCGACCAGACTGGACCGCGCAGGCTGGTTTCTGACTCCAGGCATCTTGCAAGTCGCGCGGTTTGAGTTGAGCTGCGATGAAGAGGTGTTCGGTCCCCTCGTGCAGATTTCAGTTTCGACCAACGATGAGGATGCGATTGCGCAAGCGAACGCATCGCAGTTTGGTCTCGCTGCCGCTGTGTTCACCGCGAGTCGCGAGCGGTGGCAGCGCATTGCCCCGCAGATTCGGGCGGGATGCATCAACTGGAATGTTGGAACGGCAGGAGCGAGCAGCCGCTTGCCATTTGGCGGATTCGGTCGATCGGGCAACAACCGTCCAGCGGGGGCATTCAGTCTCGATTACTGCGGCGCCGCAATCGCCCATCTCGAAGAGCAATCAGATGCGGCACCACTTCCGCAGGGGATGAGACCATTTTAGAAGTGCGGTGAACGCGCGGGGGCGGTCAGTTTCTAAGACGACATCAAGCGCATCCCAGAGGCATCGCAGCCGTTTTCTTCATACCCTTTGCACATGCCGACCCAACTTCCAAGCGGGCGAGTGCAACCGCGCTTCGCAGGAATCTCGACCTTCATGCGCTTTCCGCGTTTGAGCGATCTCGGCGACGACTCACCACCAGACTGGATTGTCTTCGGCGCGCCATTCGACGGTGGAACAACCTTTCATCCCGGCGCGCGATTTGGTCCGCGCGCAATTCGCGACGCAAGTCAATACCTCAAACCGGCGAGCATTGAACTCGAGGTTGATCTCTCGGCGACGTTTTCACTCGCCGACGGCGGCGATTCGCCCGTTGCGGCATACTCGTGCAGCGACAATCTTGAGTTGCTGACCACCTTCGCACAAGGGCTAGGTCAATCGGCGCAGTCGCATCTCTTGGCACTCGGCGGCGACCATTCGATTTCGCTCGCCAACATTCGCGTCGCATGGGAGCGCGCCGGCCGTCCCGCAACTGGACTCGCCGCGATCATCTTCGACGCGCACCTCGACACCGTCGACACTGTGTGGGATGAGTCATACGGTCACGCGTCATTTCTGCGCCGCGCAATCGAAGATGGATGCGTCGACGCGGCCCGCACGCTAATCATTGGTGTTCGCGGATCGCTCAACACACTCGACGATCTGCAATTCGCGCATTCAAAACACATCACGCTCGTGCCGATGAGCCGATTCATCGACGACTTCGCCTCTGGAGAGCGCGCGGTACTTGAGTTTCGCGATCGCATCGGCGATGCGCCGGTCTATCTCTCGTGCGATGTGGACGCGGTCGATCCTGCCTTCGCTCCGGGCACTGGCACGCCTGTGTGCGGCGGATTCACGTCGGCGCAAATGTTGGGAATCCTGCGCAGATTTCAAGGAGCGCAAGTGGTGGGGGCGGATGTAGTCGAGGTTTGCCCAGCGCGCGATCTCTCGGCGAACACAGCAATGCTCGCTGCGCAAATCGCATTCGAAATATTGTGTCTCGACGCCGTCGGGCGCTGATGCTGACAATTACCAACCCGATGCGGGTTGCTGTCCAATAGAAATCAGGCGCAGAAACTCTGAGCGAGTCGCTGGGTCTTCGAGAAAAATTCCCGTGAGTTTGCTGGTGGTTGTCCAGGCGTGCGGCTGCCTGACGCCGCGGTAACACATGCAGAAGTGGCGCGCCTGAATCACGACGGCGGCTCCAAGTGGTTGCAAATGGGATTGAATCGCATTGGCGATTTGCGCGGTGAGTTTTTCTTGCACCTGTAACCGCTTCGAATAAATCTCAACGACCTTCGCGAGCTTTGAGAGTCCAACGACCTTTCCGTCGGGGATGTACGCAACGTGCGCCTTGCCCACGAAGGGCACCATGTGATGCTCACAGTGGCTATGAACGTCAATCCCGGTGAGCAAGACCATCTGGTCGTACCCCTCGATCTCAGAAAAAGTGCGTCCGAGTTCTTCGGCGGGATCCATCGTGTATCCGATGAAGTGCTCGCGCATCGCGTGCACAACGCGTTTTGGAGTGTCGATCAACCCTTCGCGATCTGGATTTTCGCCGATGAACGAGAGCATCGCGCGAACGTTGGCCATGGCAGCAATGCTCTCTGGATCGGTCGGTTCAGGTCGTGGCATAGAAGGGCGAATGATAGGCTCGAGCGGCATGATCCGCACGCCTTCGACCGCTTCTTCAGACTCGCGTCGTTCATCGATTGCGCGCATGGTTCGCAAGGTGGTCATCGCAGGATCGGTGCTCGTCGCCGCATGCGTGGTCGCGACCGCGCTCTTTCTCGATGCTGCTGCGGCCCGCATTCTCACGAGCGCAGCATCGCATGTGCTAGGCACGCCCACGACCGTGCGATCGGCGCGCTTAGGGATCTTCGACAGAAAGTCATCAGTGACTGGACTTCAAATTGCGCAACCCACTGGATTCGGTGAAGGACCAATGATCAGCGTGGCGAGCGCGTCGATCACCGTAGGTTTGATCGAGTTGTGTGGGGATGACATTGTCATCGAGGCGATTGAAATCGACGGCGTCGATGTGAACTTGGTCGAGGTGAACGGGCAGGTCAACGTGCAGGTGGTGGCCAATACCGTCGCGCATTGCGATGATGCGCCACCGCCGCCGCCAACGCCGCCGTCAACCGCGAAAGGGGCTAGTGGCTCAGTCACAATTCGCTCGTTGAGAGTCACCAACATCCGCGTCTCTGCCCGTGGCAATGCAGCACTCGCCGATGGTCAGAGTATGAACGTCACAATTCCTGACATTGTCGCGAATGACTTGGGTACGAAGACACCAGCAAGCGAGATCGCAGCCAAGGTCACGACAGAACTCATGGACCGCCTGCTTGTTGCAATCGTGCAGGCGAAGATTGAAGGACTCCCCAACGAGGTGCTCAGTGGTCTGCAAAGCGCATCTTCAACGCTGTCCGATGTCACACAGTCGATCTTGCGCTAGAGTGGTGGTGCCGTCCAAAGAGGGCTCGAAGGAGTTGGCCAAACAATCAAGGGGTTGTTCGGCGAGCAGTAGCAGTGCGCGCGATTCACTACCCCGCGAAGACACGCTTCCACCACGCGAGAAGTTCGCCGAGTCGATGGATGCGAAGATCGGGTGGCCCGACGCGACTCATGCCGTGACTTGTTTCGCGCGGATAGCGCACGAAACGCACGGGCACACCTTGCGCCGCGAGCGCGGCGTGAATCTGTTCAGACTGTTCGATGTTGCAGCGCAGGTCTCCCTCACTGTGAATGAGCAACATCGGAGTACGCGCCTTTGAGAAGGCAGCAATCGGACTCGACTTCCACATCTTGGTCGGATCGCTGTATGCCGATCCCTTCCAGTAGACCTCTGGAACGTTTGGAAAGTCTGAGTTACCGCAGTGACTGACGATGTTGGAAACGCATCGATCGCTGATCGCCCCGCAATAGTCCTTCGAATGACCCACTGCCCAAAGGGTCATGTATCCGCCGTATGAACCACCCATGATGCCGATGCGCTTGGGATGGACGCGCGCGTCGCGTTGCAGGACGCGGGTGATCGCCTGCACGTCGAGCCAATCTTTGTCTCCCCACGATCCATGGATCGCGCTGCAGAAGTCGACGCCGTAGCCCTTCGATCCGCGCGGATTTCCGTAGGCAACGGTGTAGCCCGCCGCGGCGAGCAACTGAAACTCATGAAAGAAGGTCCATCCATACTGAGCATGTGGACCGCCGTGTACTTCGAGCACCGCGGGGGTGCGCCCTCTCACGCGCGCCGCTGTCGGAGGCCGCATGATCCAGTAATGCACCCAGGCGCCATCCTTTGCTTCGGTCCACTCTTCTTGAGGGATGGCAAGATCGAGTTCATCGCAGAGTGCGCTGTTGAGTCGTGAAATCTGTCGCACCGGAAACTCGCGACCAGTGATGTCAGCGACGCAAACTTCAGGTGGTTCGGTTGGCGCGCTGCGGATGAGCGCGATGCGACTTCCGTTGCCGGCGAGCGACGCGGGAATGTGATCTGCCCCTGGTGAGGTGTGTGGAACGACGATTCCCGCCCGCGCGCCGGCGCTGACGAGAAAGCCTGAGCCGTGCCATCCAATGCGCATGATGAGTGACTCGCTGTCGGGCAGCCACCGATACCAGGCGCCGAATCCACTCTCGGCACAATCAGAAAGTGTCGGGCTCATCAAGCAGAAGTCTGACGCTGCAAGCACGTCGCGGGTCTTCTTCGTGTGCAGGTCGTGCACGAAGAGTCCGAGGTTTTTCGTGGCGTACATGTCATTGCGTCCGCGGCGTCCTGCGTACGCGATCATGCTGCCATCGGGACTGAACGATGGAGTGCTCTTTGGACCCTCCGGCAATGCGGCGATGATTGTGCACTTTCGGGTGCGGGTGTTTGCGACGACGATCTGCGTCATCCACGGTTCAAAGAGTGCGCGCGTTGATCGATTGACGGCAGCGACGATGGATCCGCCATCTGGAGACCAATCAAAGGTGAACGTTCCCATCGTGTCGCCGAGTTCGATCTGGCGCACACGGCGCGTTGCGACAGTGACGATGAAGAGTTGAAAGCGAGCTGATCCAAAGACGCCATCGCCATCGAGTCGATACCACGGATCATCAACGACGAGTGGGGGAGTGCTCTGGCCCGCAGATTCGCGGGCTTTCGCCGCCGCATCGGTTCGTTCTGCCATCGTGGCGCGAAAGGCGAAGGCGATCTCATCGCCACGGGGAGACCAGCGCACCTCACCGATTGTTCCCTCGGCGAGTTTCGTGAGTGCTGTGGGAGCTCGCAGCTGCATTCTGGCAATCGCACCGAGATAAATCTGTGGATTGCGCTTGGTGTCTTCGCGCACAAATGCCAAGGTTGGCGCAGTGGGTGACCAGCGTGGCGATCGGTCGCGCGGTCCTTTGGTGAGGCGCTTTGCGCTGAGTGATCCACTCGCGGCCGCGATCCACAGTTCAGTGCGCGATGAGCCGGGGCGGTCGGCATATTTGTTGGACCAGACGATGAGTTCTCCGGCATGATTGATTTGCGGATCGCTCGGAACGACGAGTCGTCGAATGTCAGCCGCGGTGATTGTTCGCAATGTGGGTTTTACTCGTCGTGGCATATCGGTTCATCGTAGGATCATCCGCTATGACATGGACATGGCGCGGACGTGACGATGGACCCGACCCTGCGGCGCAACGTTGGCATCAGGTGATTCGCCCTTGGGGTGCGATGCCTGCAACGCGCGCGCGGCGGCAGCCGATTGTTGTCATCGGATATCCCACCGATGCCGGAGTTCGGGCAAACTTTGGTCGGGTAGGAACGGCCGATGGTCCCAATGTCCTGCGGACGGCGTGCGCAAACTTGCCCGCGCCAACCGCCCACACGCTCTTCGATGCTGGCGATGTTGCCGGCGCTGGAGATGATGTCGAAACGTGGCAACAATCGCTCGCCGCGGCAGTGGCAGCCGTGCGCGCAGGTGGGGGAATCCCGCTCATTCTTGGCGGCGGTCACGATCAGGCCTATGGCCATTGGCTTGGCACGGTGCAGGCAGCGTCGGCCGGAACGATCGTTGGATGCATCAACTTCGACGCGCACGTCGACATGCGCGCACTGCACGCGGGACGCGCTCATTCTGGATCGCCCTACGCGCAAGTGCAGGCGTGGAGTGAGGCGTACAACCTTCCATTCAAATACTTGCTGCTCGGGATGCAGTCACCGCACAACACGCCCGCGCTCATCCAAGCGGCAGCCGGTAGTGGAGCGCAACTCGTCGACGCAGACGCCTTTCACCCCTGTCAAGAGGCGCAACTATTGCAACTCGTTGATCGTTTTCTTTCGACGGTCGACTTAGTCTGCTTGAGCATTGACCTCGATGTCTTCAGCGCAGCGGTCGCGCCTGGGGTGAGTGCTCCATCGCCAATGGGAATCTTTCCAGACGCGACGTTTCGCACAGTGCTGAGACGCATCACCGCCAGTGGACGCGTTTCAGGAATCGAGATCGCTGAGTGCGCGCCCAATCTCGATGTCGGTGGACGCACGGCGCGACTTGGCGCAGCGCTCATTGACACAATCGTGCGAAGCCTCACGGTGCCAACATGATTCGAATCGGCGTCGATCTCGGCGGAACAAAGATCGCAGCCTGTGCGCTCAGCAGCGATGGCAGCGAGCTCGTGCGGCGGCGGGTCGCGACTCCCCAGGGCAACTACTCCCAGACTCTCGCAGCGATCGAAGAAATCGCCAGAAGCATCGAGAGCGAAGTCGGCACCGCTTGTTCGATCGGCGTTGGCTATCCCGGAAGTGTCTCGCCGCGCACTGGATTGCACCGCAACGCAAACTCAACCTGCCTCAACGGACACGACCTGATGGGTGATTTGCAACAGAAGCTGAACCGGGAGATTCGCGGGGCGAATGATGCAAATTGTCTGGCGCTGAGTGAGGCGTTCGATGGCGCGGGGGCAACCAAACGCGTTGTCTTCGCAGTGATAATCGGAACTGGCACGGGGGGAGGCATCGTGGTTGATCAGAAGATCATCGTCGGTCGTAATGCGATCGGCGGCGAGTGGGGGCACTGTCCAATGCCCGGCACCGACCGCGCTGAACGGCGCGCGCGTCCCTGTTACTGCGGTCAGGTGGGATGCATCGAGCAGTTCCTAGCCGGTCCCGCGCTCGAGGCTGAATATTTTCGCCATGAGAACGTTCACCACGACCTCCAAGAGATTGCAGGACGGGCGCACGCGGGGGTTGATCCCTCGGCGGCTGCTGTAATCGACTTGCTATGCGAACGACTCGCCGATGCCCTTGCGGTTGTTGTCAACACGGTTGATCCCGATGTGATCGTGCTCGGCGGAGGAGTTAGCAACATCGATGCGATCTATGAACGCACACCGCAACTGATCGCAGAGCGCATCTTTTCAGATCAGTTCGAGACGCCGATCAAGGCGGCAAAGTTTGGCGATGCAAGTGGCGTGCGCGGCGCCGCACGACTGTGGGATTCACCGCGGTAGGCGACCGGGCCGCACCGAGGCGAGTACTTCTTCGTCGATCGATTGCGGTTCGCCACAGATGTCAGCAGCAACGATGCGTCCAGTCACTGGACCGAGCATCAATCCCATCATCGCGTGGCCGGTGGCAATGTAAAGCCCTGGAGTTTCGCGCACTGGACCAATCACCGGCATTCCATCGGCGGTGCATGGTCGATAGCCCGCCCACTCTTGCGTCACACGCCCCGCCGCAATTCCGTGCAGATATCTGCGTGCGCCAGTGATGAGCGCGTTCATGCGCTTTCGCATCCATGGCCGACCCACCGGCGCGATTTCGAGCGTGCCAGCAAGTCGAAGTTGCGATCCCATTGGGTTGTAAGCCACGAATGTTTCACGCATGACCCCGCCAGTGATCGGCAGTTGCGGCACACCTTCGAGTTGCACGTGATAGCCACGGGCCGGTTGCATTGCGACGCGCACACCTGCCGAACTGGCGAGTTCATCCGACCAGATTCCTGCCGCGAGCAAAGTCGTTTCGCCGCGCACAACCTCACCACTCGCGAGCCGTGCGCCAACGCATCGGCCACCGCCGTCGCGGGTCAAGGATGTGACAGTTGTGTTGGTGCGAATCTCGACCCCACGCTTGACGAGCGCTTGGGCGAGACCGCGAACGAGTTGCCCAGGATGGATGATGCCGCTGTCGACGTAATGAATCGCGCCGGCGACCTCATCGCGGTACGCACCATCACGCCGGCGAAGTTCTGCGCCGCTGATGCGATCGGTGCGATATCCATACGGGCTTAACGCGCGACCCTCATGCGCGGCAGCGTCGAGGTTGGCATCGTCGTGAATGAGGTCGAGCCATCCACTGCGTCGGTAGAGGCAATCGATCGACTCACTGTCGAGCATCGCCTCGAGAGCTTGCACGGTGCGCCATCCCATCGCGCAGAGTGTGCGCATGCACCGCTCCATGTGCGCCTGATTGCAGTGGGTGTGAAAAGTCCAGAGCCAATGCATAAGTGCTGGCGAAAAACTCGGGCGAATCCAGAGCGGACTTGCCGAGTCGAACATCCAGCGCAGACCGCGCCACGATGCGCCAGGCTTCGTGAGTGGGTAATGGCCGATCGAGAAAAGACCGGCGTTTCCGCACGAAGCGCTCTCGAAAGTTGCGCCTTGATCGAGCACAATCACATCCACGCCGCGCAATGCAAGTTCGTACGCGCTACACAATCCAATGATGCCCGCGCCAACCACAACCGTCCGTTGATTCGCCATTGTTACCTATCCTAGAGAGATGACCTCATCGCACGGCGTGACCTTCGGGCTCGGATTGATCGGCTGCGGTGGAATCGCAAACGTGCACGCACAGGCCGCACGTCGGGCGGGCATCAAAGTCGTCGGGGGGTGGGACGTTCTGCCTGAGCGCGCCCAGGTACTGACGAAAGAACACGGCGGTGTCGCTAGTGCGAGCATCGACGAATTGTTGGCGATGAAGAGTGTCGATGCGGTTGTCGTCGCCGTTCCCAATGACCGTCACTGCGAGTGTGCCTGTGCGGCGCTGAAAGCTGGCAAGCATGTACTGCTAGAAAAGCCGATGGCACTCTCGCGGGGGCAGTGCGACGAGATTCTCGCAGTCGCACAGACGAGCAGCGGCAGTTTGCAAATGGGATTCGTCTGCCGCCAATCGCCCACTGCGCTTGCCGCAAAGAAGTGGATCGACTCGGGACGTTTCGGTGAGATCTATCACATCAAAGCGAGTCTCTATCGGCGGCGGGGAATCCCCGGACTCGGAGGGTGGTTCACAACCAAGTGTCACTCGGGTGGCGGTCCACTGATTGACCTCGGAGTGCATCTCATTGATTTGTCATTGCATCTCGCGGGTCACCCGAAGGTCGAGCGTGTTAGTGGGATGACCTGGTCAAAGTTTGGATCGCCAATCGCTGACTACAGGTTCACTTCGATGTGGGCTGGTCCGCCACAACTCGGCGGGACGTTCGATGTCGAAGATGCGGCGACTGCGCTCATTCGGTGCGCGGGTGGACTGACCATTGAGCTGAACGTCACGTGGGCGGCAAACATCCCCGATGGCTCAACGCGCGATGGCATTGCGATTTGGGGCAGCCGCGCCGGCGCCTACTTCGATGTGCTTGGCAAAGACCTTGCGATTGCGACTGAGGAAGAGGGGATGCTCGTCGACCTCAAGCCACAATTCGACGCGACCAATCCGCTGGATCAAGCTTGGGACGAGCAGTACCGCCACTTCGCGCAACTGGTGACGCAAAGAAAAACGCCCGTGGCCACAGGAGGCCAGGGGCGTTCACTTCAGTGTGTGATCGATGCGATTTACGAGAGTTCTAGAATGAATCGCGAAGTCGAAGTCGCTTGAGTGCGATCAGATGGGCTTTCCGTCTGCGGGCGATGCACTCTCGTACGTCTTGAGAGTTTCCTTCATCTCGTCGAGCATGTCACCAGCGGGTGTCTTCTCAATCGCCACCTTTTGGGTTGCGATCGCCTGTGACCGATCGCCACTATCCATGTACGCGCGGGCAAGCGTGTCGAGCAGCGCGCCATCGTTGCCGCCCGAAACTTCAACCCCAGCCTTGGCTGCGGCAAGTGCGAATGGAATGTCGCGGATCGTCACAGTTGGTGTGGTGAGCACACCCCACGCGATCATGTTGAGGCCAGCGCTGTCTTTAGCCTCGGTCAACTTTGCAACGAGCTGCTTGCCCAGCGCATATCCAGCCTCAGGTTGCGCTGCGGGGCCAATGAGAATCTGAAACTTCTGAAGTTGCATCGAGAGCGCGGATTTACCCGACGCCTTGGCGATCGATGCGTCGAGTGCCTCAAGAAACGCCGAATAATCGCCTGATTTGCGGGCCTTGGCGAAGAGTCCCGACAACTTGCGCTGAGACTTATCGCCTTGGGCCTCAGCGAGGAACGCTTCCTTCGCTTTCGCAACGTCGTAGGTGCCAGCGACAATCTCAGCGAGCGGTTCATCCATCGACATTGGATGGCCGATCCACTGCACGACTGAGTCCTTCACGATGAACGCGCAGGGAATGCCATTCTGCATTGCTGGTTTCATGTACGCATCATGCGCCGAACGGTCTGGATCGCAGCAGAGTGTGTACTGCGTTTTCTCTGCCCACTCGGGCTTCTCGAGGAATGTCTTGACCTTCTCAACAGGTTCATCGCTGATTCCAATAATGCGCAGACCGACGTCGTCATACTTGTGTTGCACTTCGCTCAGATGCGGCATCCCTTGTCGGCATGGTCCGCACCACGTCGCCCAAAACTCCATGATGTAGATCTTTCCAGGAGTAAACCCAGCAACGGAGTCGCCCTTGACCCAGGAAGAGATCTCTGGAAAGAGGGCGGGGGAGCCAGGGAAGAGTGTTGGATCGAGCGAGTCGACGCTCTCCTTATTCGCGCCAGCCACCGGCACGATCTTTGCGGCGGGAACAGTGGCTGGGGCGACGATTGCGCCGCCGCTGCTAGGAGCGGCCTGGGTGATAAATAGTGATGCGCAGGCAACGAGTGTGATCATGAAGATCTCCTGAGTGGTGAGTGTGCTTTCTGAGCCAACATTGTGAGGACGAACAGCAGAGTACCGCCCGCGATACATTTCGCTCTATGTCTGCACGCATGATTGATGGCAAAGCACTCGGCGCCCTCGTTCGGGCGACCCTTCGCACCCGCATCGCCCAGAGTGGCCGCAAAGTTCGACTCGATGCGGTGCTCGTTGGCAATGATCGTTCAGCGGCGATCTATGCGCAGAATCAAGCCAAGAATTGCGCAGAAGCTGGCATCGAATATCACCTGCACACCTTGCCAGCCGCGTCTGGTTACGACGAGATCGCTGGACGCATCCTGCTGATGAACACCGAAGATTCGATTCGGGCCATCATGCTGCATGTTCCGCTTCCCGCAGGAATCGATGCAGAACGGGTGCAGTCGCTCATCGCACCCGAGAAGGACGTCGAGGGTGTGAACCCGGCGAACATCGGCAACGTTGTCTACGGGCGCCGCAGTCTTGTGCCATGCACCGCCCTCGCCGCGCTCGAGATGATTGAGTCAACGGGCATCACATTGCGCGGCGCGCGGTGCGTTGTTGTTGGAGCAAGCAACATTGTTGGCAAGCCAATCGCAGTGCTCTTGATGCGCAGTGAGGCGACAGTCATCAGCGCGAACAAGTTCACCGCCAACATCTCGTCGCTGACGCGCGAGGCAGATGTTGTGATCGCCGCCGCGGGAGTCGCAGCACTCGTGAAGCCTGATTGGATTCGTCCTGGCGCAGTCGTGATCGACGTTGGCATCAACCGCGTGACAGGCGCTGATGGAAAGGGTGTGACAGTGGGTGATGTCGATCCAGCAGTCGCAGAAGTTGCAGGATGGATGAGCCCAGTGCCTGGGGGAGTCGGTCCAATGACGGTGGCGATGCTGCTTCGAAATGTCGCTGAAGCCGCGCTGCGTTGAGCGCATCCGCTGCGTTGAGCGCATCCGCTGCGTTGAGCGCATCCGCTGCGCGAATCGCTACTTCGCGAACAGTCGCTCGTACGCCTCTTCGTAGCGGGCGCGGGTTCCCGAAACAATTTCCGCAGGAACTTCAGGACCCGGCGCATTTTTGTCCCACGCCCCTGACTCAACTAGCGTCACGAGCCAATTGCGCAAGAACTGTTTGTCGAAACTTGGTTGATCGCCTCCCGGCGCGTATCCCGCAACCGGCCAGTAGCGACTCGAATCTGGCGTGAGCACTTCGTCGACCAAGATGAGTTCTTCGGTGGGAGATCCACTTCGATCGAGTGCGAATCCAAACTCGAATTTGGTGTCCGCAAGAATCACTCCGCGCTCGAGAGCGTGCGCCGCGGCAACGGTGTATGTGCGCAGTGTGATTTCGCGCAGGCGAGCCATCAACGACTGGCCAACACTGGCGCTGGCCTGTTCGAACGAGACGTTCTCATCATGACCATGCGCTGCTTTGGTCGCTGGAGTAAAAATCGGCTCTGGAAGTCGCTCGCATTGGCGCAGACCAGCGGGGAGCTTGACTCCACAGACCGTTGCGCTCGCTTGATACTCATTCCAACCACTGCCGGCGAGGTACCCACGCGCCACGCACTCAATGGGAACGACCTGCGCGGCGCGGCAGATCATCGATCGACCACGCAGTGCGGCGCGCGTTGGTTCATCGATCCCAGAAATCTGCTCAACGTCGGTCGAAAGAAGATGGTCCTTCACGAGCGATTGACCCCGCAGAAACTCGAACCATCCCGAAGCAATTGCCGTCAAGAGTCGACCCTTTCCAGGGATCGCAGTCGGCATCACCACGTCAAATGCCGAAACGCGGTCAGATGCGACGAGCAAAAGCCGAGGTCCCTGCGCATCAGGTGCAAGGTCGTAGACCTCGCGAACCTTTCCTTGGCGGCGACCGCGCAATGGAAGATGCGTCTCGAACACGGCGTCATCAGTCGGCATCGGCATCTTCGAAGTGTAGAGATCACCGCACCATGCGCAATGGCAGTGAACATCGGGTGTGGCAGTGTGAGCGATACACTCACCAGCGTTCATGCTGCGCTTTTCTTTTCTGCAACGCGAGGGGACTCCTTTCGCAATCGACGTCGCCCGCGCCTATCTCATGGGTGTGAACGATCAGTCAGTGGCGGGACGCATCACCCATTCCAACGGAGTCGTGGAGTGCCATCCGCCCAATGGTCGGGCGGCGGCGCTCACGCTTGAGTGCGAGACCAAAGAGATGGGGCGACTCGCGATTCCGACCTGTTTGCTCGAGCAACGCGAAGAGCCATACAGCCTCACCCTCGAACTCGCCCGTCACCGCATCAAACAGTTCATCGCCAAATGTGAAGACTGGCAAATTTGGGATCACCCCGCCGCAAGCGAGGCGCTCGCGCAGTGGAATGAAGCGCGATTGCATTTCACTGCGGCAATGACAACGCAAGACTCGGCGCAAGCAGATGCGCTCAGCTGTAAGGCACTCGTGGCTGGTCTCAAGGCGAGCGAGCGTCTGGCAGTCGCGCACGCGCAGATCTTGATGCACCGTCGATATGGCAAGAAGCCTGCGTCGACATTGGTATTGGGAGTTCGGATTGAGACTCGAGTCAAGCCGGCAGCAGTCGCAGAGACCATTGCAGCCTTTGACATGATCAACATTCCACTGCGTTGGAGTGAGATCGAACGCACCCCTGGAGTATTCGACTTCTCAACGGTCGAGACGTGGATCGATTGGGCCGCAACCAATGGTCGCACCGTACTTGCCGGACCAATTGTCGATTTGCGTCCTGGGGCAATGCCAGCATGGGTCGAGGCCAAGCGCGGCGAGTTTTCTGCACTGCGCGAAGGGGTCTGGAAGTTTTCACAAGCGGCTGGCAAGGCACTCGCCGGTCGGGTTGGAATGTGGGACGTGGCAGCGGGTCTCAATGACAATGCGTGGTGGCCGCTCAGCGTCGACGAGATGGTTGAGATCGCGCGCAGGTCGACCGTCGGCGTGCGGCAAGCGCGCAAAGATGTTCCAACGCTAATCGAGATCGTTGAACCGTTCGGTCAAGATGTTGCGAGCCACACTGGCGCGATCACGCCACGCGCGCTGGTCGATGCTCTGGCAAATGACGGAATTCATTTGGACTGCCTGCTCTTGCAACTTGTCATGGGTGAGGCGACTAGCGGCCGGGTCGCGCGCGACTTGCTGCAGGTTTCGGCGCTGCTCGATAGTTACATCCCATTTCGCAAACCAGTCTTTGTTGAGATTGGCGCTCCCAGCGCATCGGTCGGCGCGGCGAGCGGATTCTGGCGCGCGCCGTGGTCTGAAAAGTCGCAAGCGATTTGGGCGAGTCGACTCTTTTCAATTGCAATGTCGAAACCGCACGTCGAGATGGTGCTCTGGCATCGGCTCGTTGATGGAGAGTCGACCCAACCTCCATACGGCGTGATCGACCGCGCGAAAAAAGTGAAGGCGACACTTCCCACATTGCTGAGTGTTCGCAAGGCACTGCGCACTCCCATCGGCCCATGGCACCCTCCAGAAACCGCCTTACGCAAAGAGGGGAAGCCTTCGTGAGCCGCCGCTGGGCGCTTCGACTCTCGCCGCGCACAACGACGCTCGTTGCGCTACTCGCAGGGGTGCTTCTCTTGCCTGCACTCGGCGCGCTTGTGTGGCAGCGCCTCGCACCCGCGCCGTGCGACGAGCCACTTACATTTCGGATCGACATCAATCGCGCGGATGCAGCTGAACTCGCGCTCTTGCCAGGAGTCGGTCCAGCGCTTGCCGCGCGCATTATCGACGATCGATCGAAACGCGGCGACTTCGAAAACGTTGCCGCTCTTCGCCGCGTCAAAGGAATCGGCGGTGCCATTTCACAAGGCGTTGCGCCATTCGTTCGAGTTGATCTCACGACGCGGTGACATGTATGGATTGGTTTCAACGCATTTGCGCATCAAAGGCACTCGACCGAGTCACCGCACTTCTTCACGATCGTTCTGACAAACTTCCAATAGCGCTGTGCGCAAGTGCTGGATCAAGCTCGACTGTTGTGGCGGGCGCGATCGCGTTGCGCGTTGGCGCACCAATCCTGTTTGTGACGGCGCACCGCGACGACGCAGAAGAAGCGGTAGCTGAACTGATCGGGCTTGGAATCGCTTGCGCGCATCTGCCTGCGCTCGAGTCAACGTTCGCCGGTCAAGAGGTCGCCGAGCAGTTTGGTGAGCGGGTGCGCGTGCTTCGCGCCCTCGACGCAGGTGTGGCACCAGCGGTGCTCGTCGCTCCGGTGACGGCGCTGATGCAGGGAGTGCCAGCGGCCAACGAGATGAACACCGTGATCATGACGATCGCGCAGGGCACGACGTTGTCACGCGATGCTCTGCTGCAGTGGCTCGCTCAGGGGGGTTACGAGCGAATGTCCTGTGCAGAATCGCCGGGAAGTTTCGCCGTGCGCGGTGGGATCCTTGATGTCTTTCCGGTGGGAGCACTCACCCCCGTGCGCATCGACGCGATGGGGGATGAGATTGAGCGCATTTTCGAAGTCGATCTCTCGACGCAGGCAAGCGATCGTCAGATCGAGTCGGTCGATCTCATTCGAGCGGGTGGGCTCTTTGACGCTCAGCGCGTGCAACCCATCACATCCCGCCTCGATGCCCGCACGATCTTGATCATCAGCGAAGGCGCAGAGATTTCGGAGCAGGCGCGCGGCTATCAAGATCGACTGAACGATGGTTGCGGAATTGTGCCCTGGCCAGACACCCTGCGCGATCTGCATGGGCGGTGTGCCCGCACAGTCGAGATGGGCACACTTGTGCAAGCTGCCAACCCGGCGCGCACAGTGCAACTTCCGATCGAAGCGCTGTTGCAATTCTCAGAGGCTGTACCCGCCGCGATGGATGACCTGGCGCGACTCGCAAGTCTGCATCTGACAACTGTGCTCTGCGAAACAGCAGGAGACCTCTCGCGGGCGGCAGAGCTCATCGCACCGCTCCCGCGCGCAGCGGTCGTCACGACCGAGGCGCGGCATCTGCACCGCGGATTTGTTTGGACCGAAAAGGCGCCAGAATCATTGGCTGTAGTTCCTTGGCATGAGGTGCTCAACCGATTTGGTGCGCGGCGTCGGTCAGTCGCAACTCCGCCCACTGGTGCAGGGCGGGCGCGCGATGCATTCCTCTTCTTTGAGCCTGGGGATTACGTCGTACACCGCGATCACGGCATCGCGAAGTATCACGGACTCACCCAACTCGCCGAGCGCGAGCGTCCATCTTCTTCAGACGAGGAGTACCTAACGCTCGAGTATCTCGGTGGATCGCTGCTGCATGTTCCTGCTAGCAAGGTCGCGCTTGTGCAGCGCTATGTGGGGGCGGGGTCTATTCGCCCGCCGCTCTCTGCGCTCGGGGGTCGCCGCTGGAAGAAGCAGAAGGAAGACGTCGCCGAAGCGGTGCGCGATCTGGCAGGAGAACTCATTCGTGTGCAAGCGGTGCGCGAGTCGACCGCTGGAATCGCCTATCCCGAAGATTCAAAGTGGCAGGGAGAATTTGAAGCAGAGTTTCCGTTTGTCGAGACCGACGATCAAGTCACGGCGATCGCCGCTGCAAAGCGCGATATGCAAAAGCCCCGTCCAATGGATCGTCTTGTCTGTGGCGACGTCGGGTTCGGCAAGACCGAAGTCGCTCTGCGCGCAGCATTCAAGGCAGTTGATGCCGGACGGCAGGTCGCGATACTTGTGCCAACAACCGTGCTCGCCGAGCAGCACGAGCGCACCTTTCGAGATCGACTGCGCGCCTATCCGTTTGTTGTCGAGGGAGTGAGTCGCTTCAAGAACGACCGCGAGGTTCGCGAGGTGCTCGATCGACTCGCCAAAGGATCGGTCGACATTGTCATCGGAACGCACCGCTTGCTCTCGAAGGATGTGCGCTTTCACGACCTCGGACTAGTTGTTATCGATGAAGAGCAGCGTTTTGGCGTCGAACACAAGCAACGATTCTTTGAGTTTCGTCTCACCGCCGATGTCCTCACGCTCAGTGCCACACCGATCCCAAGAACGCTGCATATGGCGATGCTTGGACTGCGCGATATCTCGAGTCTCACCACTCCTCCCCCCGATCGCCGCGCGATAGTGACTGAGGTGATGCCATGGGACAGCGAGCGACTTGCTGGCGCGATTCGCCGCGAGCTTGCCCGCGAAGGGCAGGTTTTCTGGGTGCACAACCGGGTGCATGACATCGAGTCTGCCGCCGATGATGTGCGCCGACTCGCCCCCGATGCCCGCATTGTGATCGGCCATGGGCAGATGGCAGACGGCGAACTCGAGCAAGTCATGCGCACCTTTATGCGCCGAGAGGCAGACATTCTTGTCTCGACGACGATCATCGAGAGCGGCATCGATATTGCAACAGCCAACACGATGATCATCGACGATGCCCACCGCTTTGGTCTCTCTGAGTTGCATCAACTGCGTGGTCGCGTTGGCAGATCGAGTCACCGCGCCTACTGCTACTTGTTGCTGCCCCAGGATCGCCCCGTCGCCCCTGATGCGATGAAGCGGCTTCGCGCGATCGAGGACTACTCAATGCTCGGGGCTGGATTTCGCATCGCTGTACGCGATCTCGAGATTCGCGGTGCGGGCAACCTGCTCGGCAGCGAGCAATCGGGCCACATCGCCGCCGTGGGATACGAGCTCTACTGCAAGATGCTCGACCAGTCGGTGCGTGAGATGCGCTGCGAGCCTCAGATTGTGCCACTCGACACCTTGATCGACATTGGATTGGTGGGATCGATCCCCAAGAGTTATGTCGTTAGTGATCGGCGCAGGCTCGAGGCGTACCGGCGCGTTGCAGATGCGACAACCGCCGACGAACTGGCCGCCATCCTGCGTGACATTGAGAACGCGTATGGCGAGCCGCCGCTGGTCAGCGCAGAGTTCTTTCTGCTCACAGAGATTCGTTTGCTCTGCACACTGCTTGGCATCCACTCGATTCTGCGGCGCGAGTTGGATGTCATTGTTCGCACCACAGCTCCGCAGAGCGTGCATCACATGCTGCGCGGTAGCAAAGGAACCGTGCGCACGGTGGGGGTGCCCGATGCCAACGGAATCATTGATGTCTATTGGCGGCCAACGACAGATATGCAGTCGGAATCACCACTCGCCAAAGACTTGGTGGCCCGCCTTCGCCGCGCCCACGCCCCGTCCGCTCAGTGAAGAGTTTGGCTTGACTGACCGTAGTGTCGCTCGAGAAAACGGGCGACGTAATCCAGAATGCTTGAGCATTCCGGGATTTCAGGATTGCTCGTCGCGCCAAGTGGTTCGAAGCGCATTCCGCGAAAACGCTCGGCGGCATCCCCTAAAGAGAGACCATGTTGCAGCGAAAGGCTGAAGGCACGGCAGAATCCCTGGATGAGTCCCGAGAGGGTCGATCCCTCTTTGCTCATCTTGATGAAGATCTCGCCCGGGCGACCGTCTGGAAAGAGTCCAACCGTCAGATACCCCTCATAATTCGCGATCGAAAACTTGTGCGTGAGCGAGCGTCGCGTTTCAGGAAGGATCTCACGGGTCGCGGTGACGTTCGTTCGAGTCATGAGTCGCGATCCTCCATGAAATGAGTGTCATGCATGGCTGCAAGTCCGTGCAGGCGCGGCGGAGCGACATCACACAACAGGAGAACCTACCAATGTCGCTGAAGTAATCAATCGACAAAGTGCACAGTTGTCCTGTGGATTTTGTGCCGCGAAGAATGACGAGCCTTTACCGAGCGAAACGATCCACCTCAGGACTTTTTCTCGCGACCCTTGCGGGCACTCTTGGTGCCACGCTCAGACTTTGTCTCATCCGCGTCAGCGGCGGGAGCCTCGTCCTGAACGCTGCCCTCGCCCGACTCATCGTCGGACTGGGAAGCCTTGCTTGGTGTGTGGGCGGTCTCGAGTTCGATGATCCGATCAGGCTTGACCGTAACGGTGATTTCAGCAATAAGGTCGCGTCCGAACTGAATCGTGACTTGCTGGCTTCCGACGCGGCGCACTGGATTGGCCAAGCGAACGGCGCGCATGTCGATGCCATATCCATCGGTGACGAGTTGGTCGCTGATGTCGCGCTGCGTGACGGCTCCGTATAGCACTCCTTGATCGTTGCAGGCGCGAACGAGGGTGATTGTGATTCCTTCGAGGCGAGCGATCACAGCTTCGCGCTCGGCGCGTTGCTTTGAAACTTCAGCCTGAGCGATCTTGCGGGATTCTTTGAGCGACTCGATCTTCGCCGCGGTTGGCGCTTCTGCCATCGCGTTTGGCAGCAGGAAGTTGCGGGCAAAGCCAGCGCGAACCTTGACGACATCGCCGACGAGGCCGAGGTTTTCGATCGTTTCGAGAAGCAGGAGTTCGTGATTACGTGCCATGAGTCGGTGTCCTTTCGGGAGAGACTTCGGTTGAAGGCTCTGCGGATGAGAGTTAGAGGCGCCGCCGGGCCTCAGCGATTATCTCCCGCGGGCGCAGAAGAAAGCGGCTTGGATGGATCCACCATAGGTTGGTGGGGGGCGAAGTATTGCAGAATCTCACTGTTGACGCAAGTAGTGAATCAGGTCGATCTTGGTGATGATTCCGTAGAAAACCTTGCCGTCGTGCACGACTGCAACGCGGTCGGACCGAAAAATTGGCATGAGATCATCGGTCGACTTCGCTGGGTGGATCGTCTCCACCCGGCTCGTCATGTAATCGCTCACCGGCGCGGTGCCCGCCTGCGCATCGCGCGCGAGCGCAAGCAACACATCGCTCTCGTCCAGGATTCCGACGAGCGCGTCACTCGCGTCAAGCACCGCCAATTGACTCACCGAGAACATGCGCATGCGTCGAATCGCCAGCGCTAGCGGCATTGTTGGATCGAGCACGAAGTCTTCAGAGCGGTCGTGACGGCGGGTGATGAGGTCGCGCAGGTCGCCCGTCTTGGGGCGCGCAAGAAACCCTTGGTCGCGCATCCAGAAATCGTTGTACATCTTCGAGAGATATTTCGCGCCACTATCGCAAATCAGGGTGACGACGCGCTTGGCGCTCTTCTGCTCGCGGCAGTATTGCAGGGCAGCGTGCATTAGCACTCCGACACTTGATCCAGCAAGAATGCCTTCTCTGCGCAGCAATTCACGCACCGCGGCAAACGCCTCGGCATCGCTCACTGCGTAGGCGCGGTCGATCACCGCGAGATCGAGAATCGATGGCACGAAATCTTCGCCGATTCCCTCAACGAGCCAAGATCCGGCGGGCACTGTCTTTCCTTCATTCACGAGTGGCGCGAGAATCGACCCCCGCGGATCGGCCAAGATCACCTGACACTCTGGATTGCGGGACTTCAGAAACTTGCCAACGCCCGCGACCGTTCCGCCCGATCCAACACCGGCGACAAATGCGTCGATGCGGCCATCCATCTGCTGCCAGATCTCTGGACCAGTCGTCTCGAAGTGCGCACGGCTGTTGTCTTCATTGGCGAATTGATTCACATAGAAAGATGTCGGATCTTCGTCTGCCATCCGCTGCGCCATGTCTTGGTAGTACTCGGGATGCCCCTTGGCAACGTCGGATCGGGTGAGCACGACCTCGGCTCCCATCGCGCGCAAGTGCGCCATCTTTTCGTCGCTCATCTTGTCGGGCATCACCACGGTCAGGCGGTATCCCTTGAGCGCGCCGACGAGCGCGAGTGCGATTCCTGTGTTTCCTGCGGTTGCCTCGATGATGCGACCACCTGATTTGAGTTTTCCAGAGCGCTCGGCTGAGTCGATCATGGCGATGGCGATGCGATCCTTGATCGATTGCCCCGGATTCAGGTTTTCGAGCTTGACGAAAAGTTCGCAGGGCCCAGTGTCAAGATGGGTGATCTTGAGCATCGGAGTGTTGCCGATCATCTCAAGAATGTTGGTGAACACGGGTGCGGTCGTGGCGGTGAGCATCGGGCGAGTGTAATACTCAGTCGATGCAGCGCGCCGCGAGTGAAGTAGAAGTGAACACCGATCCGGATGGACGGATGGAGCTCATCGCAACGGGTGAGAAGCCCGGCCATGGCGCGGCGGTCGACTTTCGCAGAGTCACGTTGCGCGGAATCTCAGCCTCGCCACTCGTTCGGGCTTGTGGAGCAAAGGGTGCACTACTCGATGCAACTGCCGGCCTCGGAGGCGATGCCTTCATCCTTGCCGCGTCAGGATTCGCTGTCACAGCGATTGAACGTTCGCCGCTAGTCGCGGCGGTGCTGCGCGATGGACTTGCGCGGGCCTGCGCAGAGCCGCGCACGGCAGCAATTGCGCAGCGCATCGAATTGCACGAGCGTGATGCCGGCGCCTTCATCGCTGCATCGCGGCAAGTGTGGGCGGCGATCTATCTTGATCCGATGTATCCGGTGAAGAGCGCGAGTGCGCTCGCTTCGAAGTCGATTCGACTCGTGCGATGCGCGGTTGGAGATGATCTCGACTCTGCGGTGCTTTTTCGCGCCGCCGCAGAATCAACATGTGGACGGATCATCGTGAAGCGTCCCCATCATTCGCAGACTCTCTGGCCTGACCCCGACCTCGTCTTTGAGAGCAAGCTCGCGCGGTATGACGTCTATCTTCGACAGGGAAAATCACTGCGCGCGCCCGCGCAGAAAGAAGAAACATGAGTGCACCCTGGTTGTATCTGCCCGAAGTTCCCGTGTGCGTTCCGGCGACTTGCCGCGTGCACGCCGATGAGGCGCGCCATGCAACTGGTAGTCGTCGGCTTCGCGCTGGTGACGCGATTCGGCTCTTCGACGGCAAGGGGCGCGTCGCCGATGCTCTGTTAAGCGTGCTAAACAGCAATGGATCGCTCGACGCATCTGTCGAAGTGGTGCACACGATGGCGCGTGTGCAACCAGATGTCGAGATTGCCTGTGCAATCCCCAAGGGCGACCGACTCACGACACTGCTCGAGTCAATCGCACCACTGGCCGCATCGCGCTGGACGCCTCTGCGGTGCACCCACTCGATTGTGACGTGGTCGCAGGCAAACGAGTTGCGGGCGGGGCGGGTGCTCATCGCCGCGTGCAAGCAAGCGCAACAACCATGGCTGCCCATTGTTGCCGCAGAGTCGACCCCACTTCAGGTCACACGAGAGGCCGTTGCCAGAGGGCGCCGTGTGCTCGTGGCCCATCCCGCTGGTTCGTCGCTCCCGCAGTCGATGAGCGGTGAGGGCGCATTCACGATTTTGATCGGTCCAGAAGGAGGATTTACCCCGCTCGAAGTCGAGGCAGTTCTCGCGCTTGGTGGGGAGTGCATCTCTCTTGGTAGTGGGATCTTGCGAATAGAGTTGGCGGTCGCATGTGCGCTCGCTCGACTACGGGTGTAGTTGGCAATAGCTGGCAGGCGCCCCTGGGATCACGAACCTGTCAAAAACAGCTAAATCAAGCCAAAAACAGCCATGCCAAGAAAACCGAAAATGGAGCGTATCGGGGTCGAACCGATGACCTCCGCCTTGCAAAGGCGGCGCTCTCCCAATTGAGCTAACGCCCCAGTGAGTGAACACCGAGCGCGGTCATCCTAGCGAACAAATCCCTTTCGCGCCGGAGCGCGAAAGAAACATGCCGCGCTTCACGCGTCTTTGCGCGAAGTCAAGAAGTCGATCGTCTTGGGAGTGATCGTGTCGAGTTTGAGAGAATCGTCGTACGCCTTCTCGCCCTTGATGCCGATGAGCGTTCCGAGCATCGTCGAGAGTTGGAATCCATCGCCTGGAACAACGTACGAAACAGTCTGCCCAGTCGAAGGATCAACGAGTCGAAACAGCAGCGGGAGCTGCGTGCCGTCATAAACGATCGATGCGTTGAGAACTCCAACGGCCGTGTACTCGCTGCGCGCTTCGATGGCGATGGCGACACCATTGATCTGATCACACTCACCGTTGAGGCGAGCTCGTGTCGCCTGCAGATCAAAGATCTTGTTCTGCACTTCTTGTTGCACTTCGAGTTGCGCGACGCGGGCTGCAATGCGTCCCTTCATGGATGGATCGTTCGCAGCATCGACTCCCAGCGCGACGTAACGCGCGTAGAGCGCCCCAAGTTCAGCATCCGCAAGTGGCTGTCCCTTGACTTTGAGCCACGTTGCTTCGAGATCAGCAAATGTTGCGCGGCGACTTTCTGCGGCGATTTGCTCAGGACTCTTGGTTGGCACTGGCACTGCTATTGCGGTTTCGGTGATGATGGCAACGTCCGAGGCGGCGCCAGGCTCCGCAGGATTTCCACTTGCCGCGCCACCTTCAATCGTTGCGATAACGAGGGCTGTTTCGACTTCCGTCGCGCTAGCAATCGTGTCAAAAGTGCTTGCTTCTGCGGGCGTTGCACGGCGCAAGAAGTTTGAGTTGATCCATCCCTCGCCGAATTCTGGAAGGCGAACGGTCCAAATCGATCCGCGTTCAGTGTCGAGGCGCGTCACAACGGTGAGAGTCGCTCCGGCGTCAATGCGTCCAATCTGTTTCCACGAACTTTCAGGTGTTGACTCTGCGCCGATGTTTGGAGCGCGCAGTTCAGTTGTCGCAGTTGCTGTAATGGATGCACCATCCGCCGAGAGTTGCACGCGCTCGTCTGCTGGAACGAATCCAGTCAACTGTGCGAAGGCGATGCCCGCAGTTTCCACGCGCGCCCATCCAAAGTTTTCTTCGACAACGCGCACAACATTGCCACGATTCATCTTTCCAAATGGATATGAACTCTGCACGCTCGGGCCTGAACGCACATAGACGTTGTCGGCGGTGACTGCTGCGAAGTATGGAGAGACTTTGTTCTCGCCACTCTGCGCAGGCGTTGCGACTGTTTCAGAGGGCGGTGGTGCGCCTTGCTGAGTGTGCACTGCGCCAACATAATTTGTTGGTGCGGCGACCGCTGCAAAAAAGGCGAACGCGACTAGGGGACCGGCTATCCGTGCTCTGTCCATGGCTCAATCATATGGGTTACCATCAGAACAATGCCAGTGGGTATGCGAAGTTTTTCTTTGGTAGTGAGCTTGGTGGTCGCACTTGCCGCCTGCGAGTCGCCGATGAGTCGTGGCACCCTCGATCAGGGGGAGGGGCAACTGCGCGAGGCGATCGACGCGGCAATCGCCCGTCAAGGAGCGGCGCCACTCTCGCAATCGGCTGATCCCGAACTGCGAAGCGCCACCCAGATGCCGTCGGATGTCTTCGACGCGCTGCGCGAGCGGATTCCAGAACTCGACGGGTTGGGGCCGCAGGGAGTGCAAGGCGGAGTTGGGCTTGATCTCGGACCAAACATCTCGGGGAGCAGCGATCCTGAGGTTCAATTGAGCCTGCAAGCGGCGATCGCTGCCGCGGTTCGCAACAACCTTGGAGTGCAAGGGGCCCGCATCGAGCAAGCCGTGGCCGAAACCGATGTCGTGCGCGCTGAAGCGGCATTTGATGCTGTTTTGGTGGCAAATGCGGGGTACGAGTCGAACAATGTGCCTCCTCCACCGCTCGACTTTGGTGGGCTAGACAACGCCTTCACCCAAGAAAACAACCAGTCGAGTTTCTCAACTGGAATTCAGAAACGACTCATTTCGGGTGGCACCATCTCCGCCAACCTCGTCACAAACTACACCCGCCAAGCGACGACCAGCATCTACGACCCAGCCAACTACTGGACCAACTCAGTCAACGTGAACATGGGGCAGCCGCTGCTTCGCGGATTTGGAAGCGACGTGAATGAGGCGCAGATTCGCCTGGCCAGGAATAGGGACCGCGCCTCGCTGGTCAACTTGCGCCAGTCATTACTCAACGTGGTTCAGCAGACCGAGGTGCAGTACTGGACCCTCCTGCAGACGCGCCAACAAGTGGTTTCGACGGCATGGCTCTTAAAGGTTGGCATCGAAGTACGCGACATTCTCAAGAAGCGGCTGAACTTCGACGCGACCGTCGCCGACTACGCGCTCGCGGTGGCGATCGTTGAGTCGCGCCGCGCGAATCTCATTCGCGCCTGGCTCAATTCGCGCGAGGCAAGCGACCGACTGAAGTTGCTGATGAACGATCCTGGCATCTCGGTTGGATCGGATGCGCTCGTCGTGCCCATCGAGCAGCTCGTGCAAGAGGCGATTCGTTACAACGTGCGCGACGCGGTTGTAACTGCCGTTGAGCAGAATCCATCGATCGCCATCGCGCTCTTGCGCATCGACGATGCGGCGATCGGGATGATCGTCGCCGACAATGGACGCCTGCCGCAACTCGATTTGCAGGCGGGAGTTACATTGACTGGGCAAGACACGACCGGCAATGGCAATGGATCGTTTGACGGAGCATTCACCGACATCGCCGATGCGAACTTTGTCTCGTGGCTCGCGCAGTTCGCATTCAGTCAGCCCATCGGCAACCGAGCGGCTGAGGCTGAGTATCGCCGCGCGCGGTTGCAGCGTTCGGCGGCAGTCATTGGCTACCAGAGCGCGATAGAAAACGCCGTCTTCGCCGTGAAGAGTTCGCTGCGGGCGGTCACGACCAGCTATGAATTGATCGAACAATCGCGCGCGAGTCGTATCGCTGCTGCTGAGAGTTTGCGGGCGCTGACGGTGCTCGAGCAGACCCTCGCGGCGCTCACTCCAGAGTTTTTACAGACCAAGTTTCAAGCTCAGGATCGTCTCGCCGTGGCATATCTCTCGCACGTCGAGGCGATGGTGAATTACAACACCGCGATGGCTCGCCTCTACAACGCGATGGGTACTGGACTGACGATGAACCGCATCGACATCGACGTTATTGAAGGAACTCCCTAATCGTGGCTGCAGTTCTTCCGTACACCGATGACAACATCGACCTCGCTGCTGGGGCGCTGCGCAGCGGTGGTGTCGTCGCCTTTGCAACCGAAACCGTTTACGGACTCGGTGCGGACACTTTCAACGAGTCGGCGATCGGCAAGATCTACGAACTGAAGCAGCGCCCTGTGCGAAATCCACTCATCGCCCATGTGATCGACCTGCCAACTGCGCGGCGAGTCTCGACGGGATGGACACGCCGGGCGATGAAACTCGTGAGCGCCTGTTGGCCCGGTCCACTGACCTTGATTCTGCCGAGAAATCCAGCAGTTCCGCTGGCAGCCACGGGTGGGCTCGACACCATCGCAGTGCGCAGTCCAAAGCATCCTCTCGCCCGCTCTCTGCTCTATGCAATGGGCGGACCGATCAGCGCACCTAGTGCGAATCGAAGTGGCGGAGTCTCACCCACGACAGCGCAGCATGTTGCGAGCGACTATCGGCAACACACCAACCTGATGGTGTTAGATGGTGGACCATGTGTGCTAGGAATCGAATCGACCGTTGTCGACCTCTGCGAATCGAAGCCAGTCGTGCGCCGGCTTGGCGTTGTGACGATCGAACAACTCTCTGAGTTGCTCGGCGCAATTGAAGTCGACATGCCCACTGAGCAGACGGCAAGTCCTGGCAGCGACCTGCGTCATTACGCGCCGAGTGTGCCCGCAACATTGGTGGCGCGCGAAGAACTCGCCGCTGCGCTCGCGGCGGGTGAGCCAGCCGCAGTCATCTGCCTTCCCGGTGTGCACATTGAAGTGGGGAGCGGACACATTCGGTTCGAGATGCCGCCCGACGCCGATGGATATGCCGCGCATCTCTACGAGACTCTCCGGCGCGCCGATGCCGCGGGATGTGGGCGAATTGTGGTTGAACTTCCTGCGCAGCGATCCGGCGTTTGGAGTGCGATCGTCGATCGACTTCGCCGCGCGACCAGCGCGTGACTCACGGTTGCCGCTACCAATTCTTCATAGGGATCGGCACATTCAGTGCATCCGCACATGCCTGCGCCTCGGAGTATCCCGCATCGGCATGTCGAATGACTCCCATCATTGGATCGTTCGTCAACACCCGCGCGAGTCGCTCCGCCGCTTGAGGTGTTCCATCGGCGACGATGACCTGTCCCGCATGTTGGCTGAAGCCAATGCCAACGCCGCCGCCGTGATGAAAGCTCACCCATGATGCGCCGCTGGCAATATTCACGGCAAAATTGAGCAGCGCCCAGTCGCTGACCGCATCTGTTCCATCGCGCATTCCTTCGGTCTCGCGATTCGGGCTCGCGACCGATCCGCAGTCGAGGTGATCGCGACCGATCACGATGGGGGCTTTCACTTCACCGCGGGCGACCATCTCATTGAACCGCAACCCCGCGCGGTCGCGTTGCCCAAGACCGAGCCAGCAGATGCGCGCGGGGAGTCCTTGAAATGCAACGCGCTGCTGCGCCGTGCGAATCCACCGGTGCAGCGACTCATCTTCCGGAAACAGTTCGAGAATCGCCGCATCGGTTGCTCGGATGTCAGCCGCATCGCCTGAGAGCGCAACCCAGCGAAATGGACCGCGCCCAACGCAGAATTGCGGGCGAATGAAGGCGGGCACGAATCCAGGAAACGCAAAGGCCTCGGCGAATCCATGATCGAATGCTCGCTGGCGAATGTTGTTGCCGTAGTCGAAGACCTTGGTTCCATCGCGCATGAAATCGACCATCAGTCGCACGTGGCGATCGATCGATGCCATCGCGAGTTGGGTGTACTTCTCGGGATCGGCACTGCGCAGTTCGTCGGCCGCTTGGCGGGAGAGTCCTGCGGGGTAGTAGCCGTTGCGTACATCGTGCGCGCTCGTCTGATCGGTGAGCGTGTCGGGAGTCACTCCCCGCGCGCGCAGTCGCTCAAGAAGATCTACCGCGTTCGCGACCACGCCAATGCTGAGCGGCTCGCTGGCCCGCGCACATGCAACCGCGCGGGTGATTGCGACATCGAGATCTTCGTGAAACTCATCGAGATATCGATCGTGCCGACGCTTGGCGAGCCGTTCCCGACAGACGTCTGCGATGAGGCACGTGCCATCATTCATCGTTATGGCGAGTGGTTGGGCGCCGCCCATTCCTCCGCAACCGGCAGTCACATTGAGCGTCGCGCGCAGCGATCCATTGAAGTGTTGGCGAGCGCACTCTGCGTAGGTCTCGTACGTGCCTTGCAGGATTCCCTGTGTGCCGATGTAGATCCAACTGCCGGCGGTCATCTGTCCATACATGATGAGTCCGCGCGCGGCCAGATCGTCGAAGTGCGATTGCGTTGCCCAGTGCGGTACGAGATTCGAATTCGCAATGAGCACCCGCGGTGCGTCGGCATGCGTGCGCATGACTCCCACCGGTTTGCCGCTCTGCACAAGCAGCGTTTCGTCGGCACCCAGCGACTTCAGGCTGGCAATGATCGCGTCGAATGCCTCCCACGAACGCGCCGCTTGACCGCGTCCGCCGTAGACCACGAGATCGTCTGGTCGCTCGGCAACTTCTGGATCAAGATTGTTCATCAACATGCGCATCGCCGCTTCTGCCGCCCATGTCTTGCAGACCATCGTGGTGCCCCGCGGTGCACGAAGTGTGCGGGCGATTGCAGCGGATGGGGTCAGAGTCATGCGGGCAGTCTAGGTAAGGTCGACTTCAGGAATCACCAGTGCGCCTGAAGCAATCAGCTGTGAAATCGCCGCAATATCAGGAGCTGGAGAGCGATCTTCGTCAAGCGGTTTCACGACCGTTCGCACAAGTCGGTGCGCGTGTTCAACTCCCGCGCCGCTCAAGAGTGGTCTCTGAATGTCGATGGCTTGTGCCATCACGAGTAGTTCGCACGCGATGACATCACGCGCGATGCGAATCGCTTCGCGGGCATGCAATGCGCTCGTCGCTCCCATGCTGTTGTAATCCTCTATGCCTGCGCAAGTCGAAATGTTTCCAACGCTCGATGGATAGGCGAGCGTGCGCAGTTCATTGCAACACGCGGCGGCGGCGTACTGCACGATCATGAATCCACTGTTGATGCCGGGGTGCGCCGAGAGATGCGCGGGAAGTTTGTTCTCGCGGTCGTGTCCTGAAAGTGCCCAATAGATGCGGCGTTCGGCGATCCCAGCTAGATGTGAGAGCGCAATCTTGAGCAGGTCGAGGGCAATCGCCAGCGGCATTCCATGAAAGTTTGCCCCCGAGAGCACGTCCCAACTCGACTCTCTCGCAAAGACCAGCGGATTGTCAGTCACCGCCCCTAGTTCGCGCTCGACCGTGTCTCTGACAAAGGTCACAGCGTCGAGAACTGCGCCGAGCACTTGTGGCGAAGCGCGCAGGGCGTATGGATCTTGCACCCGCGGATCACCCGCGGCGTGGGCAGGACCAATCTGCGAATTGTGCGTGAGGTTCGCGAGTATCGCGGCGACGCGTTGTTGTCCCGGCTGTTTGCGGACAGCGTGAATGCGCTCATCGAGCACGCTCGTAGCTGCCCTGCATCCATCGAGCGCCATCGCGTTGGCAACCAGCGCAGCGTGCATGAGATGCTGCACATCAGTCACAGCGAGCGCGCCAAGAGCACTCATCAAGTGCGTCCCATTGATTAGCGCAAGCCCCTCCTTTTCGGCGAGAGTCAGTGCACCGATCGCCGCCGCGCGATGGGCCGCCTCTGCAGCGATCACCGTGTCATTCACAATCATCATTCCCTCGCCCATGAGCCCTTGTGCGATGTGCGCGAGTGGGGCGAGATCGCCTGACGCTCCCACCGAACCGCGCGATGGAACCACTGGAGTGAGCCCCAGGTTGAGGTGCGCGATCAATGAATCTATGACCGCCGCGCGAACGCCAGAGTGCGCCCGAGCCAAACTCGCGGCGAGCACGATCATCATCGCGCGCACCGACTCAACATCTAGTGCATCGCCGACCCCGCAGGCATGCGAGCGAATGATGTTTGTCTGCAACTGCGCCAACTGCGCGGCAGGCAGGCGCACATTCGCAAAACTTCCAAATCCAGTGTTGATGCCGTAGAGCGCCTCGCCCTGGGAAGCGCGCGCCAGCATTCCAGCACGCGCGGCAGTGACGCGCGCGCGTGCTTCTGCACTCAACGACACGCAGGCGCCGTGGCGCGCAACGGCGCAGAGCGATTCGATCGAAAGTGAGCCTGAGTCGAGTACGACCGGTGTGAGAGTCTTTGGCACGCCACGAGGATACGGCGCGGTCTTGCGCGTTGCGCCTTCGGGAGAGTGCGGATACACCACCACAATGAATACGCACTCGGCGCACTCCGATTCGACGCCCGCGAGCGTGGCTCCACTCGAACGAAACTGGATCCGCGGACTAGTTTTGACTAGCGCCCTTGTTGTCGCGGTGTGGGTCGGGCTGAACGCATCGTTGCGCCTCGTTGACGTGCGCGCTGTTGCAGCAGGATGCGTCACGCTCGCAACTTCAAAATCAGACGCATTGATCACGCTCGCCGCAGTGTGGATCGTGCTGACCATTCTGGGGATGGGTGTCGGCCGGCTCGTCAATGCAGTCGTGGGAGTCTTCGTGGTTGGCGCCGGTTTCGCAGCGCTCGCCCTGCGCAGCAGCGCGATCACGGGCCCAGTCTTTGACAACGGGTCGTTAGTGGCGATTGGCGCAGAGACAGTGATCTGGGCGCTTCCGATGACGATCACACTCATTGCGATCTTTCGTTTTTCTGGATCGCTTCCCGACATCGCGGCACGATTTCCTGACGAGCCGTGGTGGCGCGAGTATTTCGACCTCGACGCAATTCGCGCTGGACTCGTCGGTGCGCTGCTTCCGCTTGTGGTCTGGTTGGTCGTACGAAACATGCTCAAAGGACAGGCCTTTGGCGGGGCATGCATCGGCGGCATCACCGTTGGAATCGCCTATCGACTCATCGCTCCCCAGGTGACGCCGCTCTTCGCATTCATCGCGCCCATCGTGCTGATGGGTGCCTACCAGATAGTCGTTGCGACCCGCCTCACCGTTGGGCTCTCGACGCTCTTCGCGGCAAGCGCGCTCGCGCCCGAGTTGCGAGTGATGCCGATGGACACCGTCGCTGGTGCGCTTACGGGAGTCGCCATCGGCCTCGGATGGGCACGCAGTTTTCGCCGCAGCGATACGATCACATCGTGAAACTCGTCGTCACTGGAACTATCGGAATTGACACCGTCTACACCCCCCGCGACAAGCGTGAGGGTGTCTTAGGCGGAAGTGCGGCGTATTTCGCCGCGGCTGCAAGCCAACTCTGCCCGGTGCGACTGGTCGCAGCAGTCGGCGGCGATTGGCCAAGCGAACATCGTGAGATTCTCTGCGGATTTCCAGGCGTTTGCGTGGCTGGGCTCGATGCCCGTCCGCAGTCGCGCACCTTCGCGTGGGGTGGTCGTTACTTTGAAGATATCAATCGACGCGAGACTCTCTTTACAGAAGTCGGCGTGCTGCAAGAGGCGCCTCCCATCGTTCCCGCGGCGTACCGCGACAGTGAGTACATATTCCTGGGCAACACCCATCCGGCGGTGCAACTCGGATTCATTGAGCAGTTTCCAGAGCGAAGGTTGATCGTGGCTGACACGATGGATCTCTGGATTCGCACCGCACACGGCGAATTGACAACGCTTCTCAAACGCGTCGATGGACTAATCGTCAATGACAGCGAGGCGGGCGAACTCACCGGATTTCGCAACGCCATCAGCGCCTGCAAGAAGATTCTCGACATGGGTCCGAAGTTCGTCGTGGTGAAGAAGGGCGAGCATGGTGCAGTGCTCATGCACCACGAGGGCATGGCGCTGGTTCCTGCCTATCCCGTTGAAGAACACCAGGTCGTCGATCCAACCGGAGCTGGGGATAGTTTCGCTGGAGGGTTCATGGGCTACCTCGCGCGCGAGAGACGATCCGATGCTGCTGCACTTCAAACGGCGATGGCATACGGAACCGTCATGGCAAGTTTCGCGCTCGAGTCATTCGGTCTTGATCGCATGCGAGTTCTGACCAGCGCAGAGTTTCAGCAACGTCTCGCCAGTTTTCAGCAACTCGCCCGAGTCGGATGACCATGCGAGCACTGCAACCAATCGTCGCATCGTTGCTCGTGTGCGCCCTCGCCCGTGCCGATTGGGTTCCATTCGCAGAGCTTCCGGGTGGGGCGACGGGCGAGTCGATCGCCCGAGACTTTCGCCTCTCGGCATCGGGGACGGTGCGCGATGTGCGCTGGGATTGCGCTGCAAACACCGTGTGGATTCGCAAGTCGGGCGAGTGGCAGACGGTTGACCTCACCACCGGCGCGATCGCCGCGGCGCCAGAGGCAGGCACTCCTCCCGTTGCCGTCGCTGCCCCGTCGCGCCGTGAGATGCGCCCGCCGGAGCGCGGGCGACAACGAGCGAGCGAACCATCTACAGATGGCGCGATGGTCGCCATTGCCCGCGATGACAACCTGTTTCTGAAGTGCAATAGCAAGAGCGAGCACCAAGTAACCCGTGATGGAACCGCAACCATGCGGTATGGAACCGCGAGCTGGGTGTACGGCGAAGAACTCGATCAAACAACTGGAATGTGGTGGAGTGCCGATAGCAAGTGGCTCGCCTTCTACAAGTTTGATGATGAGAAGGTTCCGCAGTACACGCTTCTTTCTGGATTGACCAAGTTGCGTCCTGAGATTGAGCAAGAGCGCTATCCAAAGCCGGGCGATCCCAACCCAACGGCTGGTCTGTGCGTGATCGATGCGCAGGCATTCTGCCAAGACCCGTCGATTGATGGGGCGACGTTGGTCAAGTCGATCGATGTCGGTAGTGCAGATCAGTACATCTACGGGGTCGAGTTTTCACCGCGCGGCACCGATTTGCTTTTTCATCGGCTCAACCGCCGCCACGATGTGCTTGAACTCTGTGCGGTCGACCCATCCACAGCAGTCGTGCGCGTGGTTGTGCGTGAAGCGCAACCCCACTGGAATCATCACCTTCCAGAAATGCAATTTCTCGCCGACGGACGCCGGTTCATCTGGGCGACCGAGCGGTCGGGATTCAAGCAGTACGAATTGCGTTCGCTCGACGATTCGAAGATCGTGGCACTGACCTCGGGTGGGTTTCCGGCCCACAAGATTGTCGATATCAACGAAGCGGCGGGGAGGATGTTTTATGTCGCATTCCCTGCGGACACGGCGATCAATCCGCAACTCATGACGGTGAAACTCGATGGCACCGGGCAGCAGCGGCTCACTCTGGATGATCGCTGCTATGGCCGATTTCGCATCTCGCCCGACGGCACGTTCTTCATTGCCAGCGATGAGACGATTTCACAACCGCCGGCGACGCGGCTCTATCGCGCGGACGGCACGATCGTCGCAACCCTCAGCGAATCGCAGACCGATGTATGGACGTCACGCAATCTGCCCGCGCCAGAACTGGTCAAAGTGAAGGCGGCGGATGGGGTCACCAATCTCTACGGAACACTGCACTTTCCAAGCAACTTTGATCCAAAGAAGTCCTGGCCGCTGGTGGTGGACGTGTATGGCGGTCCATACTTCGCAAGTGTCTTCAATCGATTTTCAGCGCCGCGCGCCGAGTGCGAACTCGGATTCGTCATCTTGCAAATCGACAATCGCGGTACCCCAGGGCGCGGCAAAGTCTTCGAAGATGCAACCTATCTCAAGTTGGGTGGGCCAGATCTTGATGATCAAGCTGCTGCGGTTCGTCAACTATCGACCCGGCCAGGCATCGATGGATCGCGCGTTGGGATTACTGGGATGAGTTACGGCGGATATCTCGCGGCACTCGCACTTGTTCGCCAACCTGAGGTCTTCTCCGTTTCGGTTGCCCGCGCTGGACCAATGGATTGGCGGCAGTACGACTCGATATACACCGAGCGTTTCATGCGAACACCAGCCGAGAATCAGGCGGGATATGACGACGGAAGTGTGCTCGTGCATGCCGATCGCATGGCTGGAAAGTTCTTGCTGATTCACGGCATGCAAGATGACAACGTGCATCCATCCAATGGATGGGCGATCGCGCAAAAGCTCTACGACCGCGGCTTCTCGTTTGACATGCTCTTCTTTCCCAAGGCGGGACACGGCGGATTCGGTTCAGCGGAACAAGATGCGACCTGGACCTTTTTCACCCGCGGCTTGAAGGCAACGCCCGCCGGTGCGAGCCTCGAACCATGAGTGTGCGCCGATGAGTGCAGCCGCGTTGCCTCCAGATCGAAGCCACGTCGCGACTGAACAGCGCCATCCAGATTCTGCTGACTTTGACCAGTTGACCGTGCAGCAGCAAGTGCGCGCAATCGCGCGCGATCACGCCGTCGTGTCTGGCGCAGTCGAGAACGCGGCCGATGAACTCGCTGCATTCATCGAAGCACTCGTTGGGCGCGTGCGCAGCGGCGGCAGGCTCTTCTACTGCGGAGCAGGGACGTCAGGACGCCTTGGCGTCCTCGACGCGAGTGAGTGCCCTCCAACATTTTGCAGTGATCCATCAACGGTCGTTGGTCTTATCGCTGGCGGTGAATCTGCTTTGCGGCGCAGCAGCGAGCGGCGCGAAGATGATCCCAACGGGGTCGCCGACGAGTTTGCCGCGCAGGGCCTCACTGCCCGAGACACTGTTGTGGGCATCGCCGCCGGAGGAACGACTCCCTATGCGCTTGGTGCCGTCACGCTCGCCAAAGCGCGCGGCGCGCTCACGGCACTGCTGGTGTGTTCTCCCCGCGAAAAGCCCGGCGACTGCGATCACCTCATCGTCTTGCAAACCGGTCCAGAGATTCTCACCGGATCGACGCGCCTCAAGGCTGGCACGGCAACAAAGCTCGCTCTCAATTGCATCACGACTGTGCTTTTCACCCAGTTGGGAAAGGTGCACGGAAACTTGATGGTTGATCTTGCGGCGACCAATGACAAACTCGTCGACCGCGCAATTCGCACCCTGCGACTCTTCGATGCAACGCTGAATCGTGCCGAATGTGCCGAATTGCTCGCGGCGGCGGGGGGTCGCGTGAAGACAGCGATCGTGATGCGCGCGCGCGCGATCGACCGCGCCACGGCCGAGGCTCATCTGCAAAGTGTGGGCGGAAATCTGCGCAGCGCTCTGGCGTAATCGTCTGGCATCGGGCAACGCAGCAATAAAAATGCGGCCCCGCCGAAGCGGAGCCGCATGAAACATCTCGCAATGTTTTGAAATCGACTTAGCTGACGAGAGCGTTGAGCGCCTTCGTTGGACGAACGCGAACCTTCTTGCTCGCTGGCTTGGCCTTGAAGACCTGAGTTTCGCCAGTGAATGGGTTGACTCCGGTTCGCTCCTTGGTCGCTGGCTTCTTGACGGTCTTCAACTTCATGAGGCCGAAGAATGAGAAGACGCCTGGACCGCGGCTGCTGAGATCAGCACCGATGATTGTTGCAAGGTTGTCGAACACTTCCTTCACAACAGTCTTCTTCACGTCGGATGCCGTCGCGAGTTCTGCGATGACTTGGCTGCGTGTGCGAACCTTCGACGATGTCGTTGGTTTGAAAGCCTTGGTTGTGGTTGCTTTCTTTGCGGCAGCCTTTGGGGCCTTCGTTGCTTTGGTCGCCTTCTTGGCTGGTTTCTTGGTCATTGTTGCCATTGCTGATGTCCTTTCTAGTGACATTTCATCTTCGAGAAAGTGGTCTCGCTCCCATCCACACATCATGTGTGGCGCGACGAATGTAGCGCAGTTCGCAACTCACTTGCAAGTGAAATGCACCAAAACCCTGCTCTTTTATGCACTTTTTTCTCGGGATCATCCCACCGTCGGTCGCACGGTGGCCCGTCCGATCGAGGCGTAGGTGAATCCAAAATCGCTCATTTGCGCCGCGCGGTAGAGATTTCGGCCGTCGAAAACCATGGGACGGCGAAGCCGCTTGAGCATTTGTGCGAAGTCTGGAGAGCGAAACTCAGCCCACTCGGTGCAGATGATCAGGGCTTCCGCACCGTCGAGAGCCGCATATTGATCGGTAAAACGCTCGATTTCAGGCATCTCGTGGGCGAGGTGATCGAGCGCGACCGGGTCGTACGCCCGCACCTTTGCTCCAGCGGCGAGGGCGAGTTGCATCAGTGTGAGACTTGGTGCTTCGCGAATGTCATCAGTCTTCGGCTTGAACGCAACCCCCCAAAACGCCAAGGATTTACCACGAAGATCACCTCGATCACCGAGGCCAAGTTCGGTGGAAATTTTCTTCCAGAAATGGGCGCGCTGGTCCTGATTGACTTGGTGTACGGCCGCGTTCAGTTTGCAGTCCAACCCAACTTCGCGACCCATCGAGACGACCGCCTGGGTGTCCTTTGGAAAACAGGATCCGCCATATCCCAGCCCCGGATAGAGAAACTGGTTGCCGATGCGCTTGTCAGCGCACATGCCTTCGCGCACGCTGCCGATGTCGGCACCATACCGTTCGCAGAGATTCGCCATTTCGTTGACGAACGAGATCTTGCAAGCCAACATTGCGTTGCTGGCGTATTTGACCATTTCGGCGCTGCGCACGTCGAGAATAAAGATCGGGTTGCCCTGCCGCACGAAAGGGTCGTAGAGCGCCCGCATGATTTCAGCGGTTTCTGGATTGTCGACCCCGCAGACGACTCGGTCGGGCTTCATGAAATCCTGGATCGCATCACCCTCTTTGAGAAACTCAGGGTTGTCGGCGATATTGAATGCAACCTTGGTCTTGGCAGCGATGGCTGACTGCACGCGGTGGCTGGTTCCAACGGGAACGGTGCTCTTCACCACTATCGTCTTGGTGGGCGCCGACGGGCCGAGCCGCTCGAGTTCGCACGCGATGTCGTCGGCGACGCTCAACACATATTTTAGATCGGCGCTTCCATCATCGCGACTCGGCGTCCCAACACAGATAAAGATGATGCGCGCATCGCGGTAGGCGAGTGGCTTATCAGTGGTGAAATGCAAACGCTTCGCATGCGCATTGCGTTGAATCATCTCGGTGAGTCCAGGCTCGTAGATTGGACTCTCTCCCTTGCAGAGCGTCGCGATTTTGCCCGCATCGACATCGAGGCAGGTCACATTGTTCCCCATCTCTGCGAAGCATGCGCCTGTCACGAGTCCGACGTATCCAGTACCAACCATGGTGATGTTCATTGCACGGGCGAGTGTAGGAAAATTATTTCGCCTTGCTTGATGATCGGCGCACACTGGGGGTCTTTTCGAGCGCGATCATCCGCACCTTCATCGCGAGAGCCCAGTGCGTGGGAGTGCGCTGGGTGGGTTTCGCCATCGCTCCACAAAATCCGCCGAGTCCATTGGCACTCACCACCCGGTGACATGGCACGAGTGGTGCGAGTGGATTCTTCGCCATTGCCGCCGCAGCTGCGCGGTGGGCCTTTGGGCGTCCAGCAGCCGCAGCGAGCCATTGATATGTGCGCGTTTGTCCGCGTGGAATCGAGAGCGAAGCGCGCCAGCACGCGGCGTGAAAGTGGGGAACCTTCGGCAGCAAGCGTGTGATGGCCGCCGCCGAGATCGCCCGTCCAGAAATGAAGTCACCGATCAACGCGGCGGCATCCTTTACTTCGGCTGGCGGCTTGGTTGGGCT
>SIAR01000032.1 GCA_009691705.1 Phycisphaerales bacterium | reverse complement strand
CCCATTGCCAAGAAGATGGGCATCTCACTCGAAGAGTTCAGAGCAAAGATGTACTCGGCGCGAAAGAGTGGCGACTGGGATGAGTTCGCAGACAACGCCGTCACTCTGAAGTGGATCGATCACATCGTGAATGAGATTCGCGAAGAGGGTGTGCGCAAGAAACCTTCAGGTGGTAGTCAAAATAGTTTTTGGATGTCCGCGCTCAAGACTGATGAACATGGCAAGCCATACTTTGCACTGCCGCCACTCGAGCCATACGACTGCTACTTCATGATCAACCCACGCGGTTTATATCGAATCGAAGGGCGGTAGGCCCCACAGACAACTCCCATACGGTGAGAATGTGCTCGCAACCGAGCACTTTTTCACCATAGAGTTAGGGTTTTGCGCGGCGCAAAATCTGCGCCGCTTGGCCAGACGATTGTGCCGAGTTCGGTATTGAGTGCGACAGCAGCGAACAGTCTCATGTCTTTGAGCGGCTCGAACACTTCCCCCCAAAGTTCAGATGCGAGATCAACCTCGCCCTCGACGCCATCTGCAAAGCGCAACCAGATTCGATAATCGCACAAATATTTTGCCTCTTGTAATCTTGGCAACATCGAGTTACTCCATGGGTGCGATTCGGTCTAACGCCTTGCGTGCACGAGTTCGTCGGGTTCGCCGAGCCAGCGAAGACTCGTGCGCGCCACAAATCCCATTAATGGATCGCGATACCGCGTCATCACATGCGAGCGCAGTTGCGCGCGCCGGCGATTGCGCCACACGACCCAACTCTTCCCGCTCGCCACCAACCACCTCATCGCGCTCAGCCGCGTCGAGTTGTTCGTAAATCCAAGTGCGATGCGTCGATGGAAACTCTTGCGCGACATACGAATCTGGATTGCCCAGCCCGCGCATTACTTACACGCTACTCGCCGCTACCCCCGCGCGAGCAACGCCACGCCGAGCACGCCCGCAGAATCGCCGAGTTCACTAGCAACAACATGACATTTCTTCAGTGTGCTGGGAAACACGTTCCATTCAAACGACTCCCGCACTCGGGCGACATATCGCTTGCCTAGCGCTTCAACAACTCCGCCGCCGAGCACAACCGCCTCGACCGAGAGCAGCGTGACGGCATTCGCGATTGCGATTCCAAGAAGTTCTGCCGAGTCATCGACAACCCGCACCACGAGCTCATCGCCGGCTGCGTAGCACTCTGCGATCGCTGAGCTTCCGATCATGCCATCGTCACCGCGCTGTGCAAGCGCTGGTCGAATCTTGCTCTGCGGATAAAAGCCTGCAATCGCCTCCATCGCACGCACGAGTGAGAGTCGACCACAATACTCCTCGAGCGTGCGACGGCCCATTCCGCCGCGAGGAAACAACTGCATCTGTCCAATCTCTCCGGCGGTGTGAAAGGTGCCGCGGTGCAGCGCGCCATTCAAGATGAGTCCGCCGCCGATGCCGGTGCCGACCCACACCGCGAGTACCTCTTGCCAATTTTTCGCGGCTCCCAGTCGTGCCTCACCCCACACCGCGGCGTTCACATCGTTCTCAATCACGACCGGTTTGCCGAGCCGCTTCTCGAGAATCGCGCGCAATGGCACTTGTTTCCAACCGAGATTTCCTGCGTTGATGACCACTCCATCGTCAAAGTCGATCGCGCTAGGGGCGCCGATCCCAACGCTGTCGATCTTGTCGATGGTCACACTTGCCGAATCACACGCCCGCCCAATTGTCTCGGCGATGCGTTCGATGACCCCATCAAGTCCGAGTGCGGCTTTCGTCTTTCGCTTCGCCGTCGCGATGATCTTGTGATCGCGACCAACCACACCCACTGTGATGTTCGTGCCGCCAAGATCCACACCGACGACTAGTCCGCTCTTCTTTCGGTTCTTTGCCATAGATGCGACGCAGATTACTGGCAGTTGAAGGCGTGAATCACGACTCAGCGTGTGCAGCGCGCGGACCATTCCAGATTCGTCCCACCAACCTACTCATGTCATCCAGAATAAAGAGCATTGATGGCAACAAGATCAACGTCAGCACAGTCGCACTGACGAGTCCGCCGCTCAGCGTGACGGCCATCGGCGCGAGAAATCTGGCTTGAAACGATGGTTCAAGCACAAGTGGCGCCAATCCAAGAACTCCGGTGACCGATGTCATCAGTATTGCACGAATGCGCTTCTGGCCAGCCACAACGAGTGCCTCGCGCAGTGGTCGCCCCAGCGCAATCTCAACGTTGATGAATTCGAGCAGCACCAATGCGTTGTTGACGACCACTCCTGCTAGCGCGATAAGTCCGATGAGACTCAGAAACGTCACATCAAAGCCAAGCAGCATGTGTCCAAAGACCATGCCGATCACGCCGAATGGAATTGACAACATCACCGCGAATGGCTGCGTGTAACTACCGAACAGCCAAGCGAGGATTGCGTAAATCATTGCGACCGCTGCCGCCATTGCGATGGGAAGCGTTGCAAACGCCTCGTTGAGATCATTCTGCCGACCGCCTTCGCGAATCGTGACACTGGGATGCTCACGCGCGAGTTCGTCGACGCGCGGAGTGATCTTCTCGACAACTGACTCGGGGCGCGTGGCGACTGCAGTGTCTGCCGTAACTGTGATCGTGCGCAGTCGATCGAGGCGGCGAATGGTGCTCGCCCCGGCTCGTTCGCGCACATCTGCGATCTCTCGCACCGGCACCGCGACCCCCTTGGGAGAGACAACCCACAACCGATCAGCCAAGTCGCCGCTCGCGCGTATCGCATCGTCCATGCGTACGCGCACGTCAACGTCTTCACGGTTTTCACTGAAGACGTGCGCATCGATGCCGTAGAGAGCGCCGCGCACCTGTGCCGCGACTTGCGCGGGAGTGAATCCGAGCGCGGCCGCCGCAGGATGCAGTTCAATCTGCGCCTCTGGGTAGGCATCGAAATCATCGTCCGCAACGCTTAGCACACCATCGACACCAAGCAGAGTCTCTTTCAGCGCCATGGATACCGCACGAATGTCTGACATCTCTTCGCCCGAGATTTCATAGGTGATGTCAGAGCCTGCCGGACCGCCGGTGATCTCTTGCACGCGAACGAACTCTGCCTCGTCCAGCGGACCCGCTGCGATGCGCAGCGAATCCATCACTTCAGTCGAGCGACGATCGCGCAATTCGACCGGAGCAAGCTCGATGAACATCTGCACGATGTTGCTCGATGCGTTGTCGGCACTCGCCGTTTCATAGTTGACACTGATCCCATAGAGCGCCGTGATTGCTTGCACCTCAGGTTGCGCGCGCGCCGCTGCTTCCACGCGTCCGCCGACCTCTTTGGTCACCGCAAGACTTGTGCCAAGCGGCAGTCGAATGTCAACGACTAGCGTCTCGCTGTCATCGGATGGAAGAAAAGTAAATGGAACACGCCCGCCCACAACAAGCGCGACCGAGAAGATAAAGACAGACATCCCAGCGGTGACCGTGAGATAGCGACGATCGACGCACCAGAGAGCGATGCGCCGATACCACCGTTCGATAGAAGGCCAGAGCAGATGATCGCGCCACCGATCGAAGGGTGCCATGACGCGGTCGATGCTGTTCTTGTGCCCTGACTTGCCTTGCTTGATCGCACTGGCCATGTGCGCGGGCATCAGAAAACACGCTTCAAAGAGGCTGATCGACAGAGCCAGCGCGACAACCATCGGCAGCGCACCCAAGAGATCGCCGATGCTGCCCTGTACAAGACCGAGCGGCACGAATGCCACGATCGTCGTCGCGGCGCTCGCAACAACTGGCCAGAGCACTCTGCGCACTCCGTTGAGCACGCCAGCCTCAATGCTCACACCAGGCTCACTGGCTTCCCTGTCGATGCTGTCCGAAAAGACAATTGCATCGTCAGCCTGAATTCCAATGGTTAGAAGCAACGCGAACATCGTGAGCATGTTCAGTGAGAGCCCACTGAGATCCATCACGAGAAGCGTTCCAAAGATGGCAACCGCGATGCCGAGGGTGACGAGGCACGCCGCGCGCCAATGAACGCCGAGCAGGAGCGCGATGAACACGAGCACGCCTCCTTGCAGCGCGTTACTGGTGAGCATCTCGAGGCGATCCTCAATGAGTTTGGCGAGATCGTTGTGCTTCTGAATAGCAAGACCGCCCGCTGCACCACCGCGCTTATGGCCAAGCTCTCCGCGCTTATGGCCAAGCTCCCATCCAACGACTCTGCTCGATCCCAGAACTCTCTCGCGCAATGTCGGCTCGAGTTGCTCACCGCGCCGCGCCGCGACATATCCGCGCGTGAACATCGCCATATCGACCGCATCTTGCTTTCCCTGCCGAAACACCGTGCAATTCGCCGATGGCTCGCCATTGAAAGTGCGCTCAACTTCGTCGTCGATTAATCCTTCGGTGACCGTTGCAATGTCGCCGAGCCTGACCATTCCGCCATGCTCGCCCGCCTGCACAATAATCTCGCGAATCTGATCCGAGCGGTGCGCGACGCCGAGTGTGCGCACTTTGGTCTCGCCATCGGCAGTGCGCACCGTTCCACCTGGAATCTCTCGCATCCATTCTGATACCGCGCTGGCGACTTTGGTGATTGGGATGCCATGACGCAACAATTCGCTGTGACTTACTTCGATGCGCAACTCATCATCGCGCGTGCCGCTGACGACCACTTGCCCCATCCCCGAGTATGACTTGAGATCATCGGCGACCTGCCGAATCGCACTCTTGAGCGTCTCGCTGTCTTCATCACCCGAGACCGTCACCTGAATCACCGGGATGTTGGGTTCAAACTCGACCACGCGAATGCGATCGGCCTCGGTGGGCAGGTCGGTGAGCGACTCCAATCGATCGCGCAAATCGTCACAGCGCTTTCGCACGTCTTGGCCGTCATCGAACCTGACGAGCACACCTCCGCCCCCTTCCATAATCGTCGTCTTGATGCGATTGACCCCGTCGATCTCAACCGCAACATCTTCGACGCGGCGCGCGATCGAATCTTCAATCTCTTGCGGACTCGCCCCCGGATAGACGATCAAAACGCTCGCAGAATCGGCATCGATGTCTGGATAAAACTCGCGGCGAATATTGGCAGCCGCAATCATTCCACCGATGATCAGCCCGAAAGTGAGCAGTCCGCCGCAAACACGATTGCGAAGAAAGAACCGAACGATCTCAATCATGGGGATGGCGTCTCAACGAGATCCGCTGCAATCGCCTCAACCACTGTTCCAGGAGCGATCCGCCGTCCGCCGTCAACTGCGACGACAATCCCATCTGGCAGTGGTTCTTCAAGCACGAGCCACTCGATGTCACTCACTCCAGACTCTGCAATCGCTCCGCGAAACGTGTGCGAAACGACCACTGGGCGGGCGATGACCTTGCCGTCGATTAGTTGCATCACACGCTCTGCGCGAACACTGCGGCGTGGGACCGCCGTTCGCGCAATCGAATCGCGTGTCTGCACCATCGCCTCGGCAAACTCTCCTGGTGCAATGCTGTCGGTGCCATCGCCGGATTGTTTGACCTCGACGTACACCGTCATCGTGCGCTCGAGAGGATTATCTTCGGGTTCGATGCGCGCAACCGTTGAGAGTGCCGCGCGCGTGCCCCGTGGAACGACCTTGAACTCAACGCGATCGCCCACGCGCACCGATCCTCGTGCCGCTCCTGGCAGTCGAATGGGGATCTCAACCGACGAGACATTCACGACCCGTGCGACGACCTGTGTTGCCACGACACTCTCGCCAACCTCGAGTTCGAATGCTTGCAGTGTTCCGGCGATCGGCGAGGTGATTCTGCAGCGATCCTGATTGGTCTGCGCTGTTGTCTGCTGCATGCGCTGTATCTCGCGCTGCGCCATCAGTGCGCCGCGCCGCGGCGCGAGTTGATTGAACGCCTCTTGAAGCAACAACTGCGACCGTTCCATCGCGATCGTCTGCTGACGGCTTCGGTCAAGTTCGCGCTGATTCGCCGCCCCTGATTGCACCGCATCTCTCGTGCGCTCCTCGTCCTTCTTGGAAAGCGCCGCATCTTCTTTCGCCAAACCGAGTCGCCCAACGAGTCCCTCTTCTTCGAGCGCGATCGAAGCGAGTTGCGAGTCAATCGCGGCGATCTGCTGCATTGCCCCATCGACCGTGCGACGAAAGTCTAAAGCGTCGAGCTGCACCAGAAACTGTCCCGCGGTGACGACCGATCCGGCCTTTGCTGCTGGGGAGATCTCAACTACGGTCGCGCCAACACGCGCGGGAATGTCTGCCGAGTCGAGTGCGCGCACCGTGCCGTAGCCGATCCACTGCCGGGCGAGATTCATGCGCTTGGGGTGAAACACTGCGATGCGCTGCACGGCTTCACGGCGTTCAGTCGAGCCAGGCAGAGGACGGGTCATCGCCAGCACAATCAAGATCGTGACTGACCCGACGAGCATCCCAAGTGCGATCAGCCCCCGAACTATTCGAGTTCTCATTGAAAGATGCGGTGTGTCCATGGCGAGTACGCCACGGTATCTCATGAATGGCAGTTAGACTCCCTCACCCAATGAGCGATCTGAGCGATTCGAAGTCACCACTTGGCATCGACGATGTGCGACACGTTGCAAAACTTGCGCGCCTCGCTCTTTCACAAGAGCGACTTGCCCAATTGCAGCGCGAATTGGTCGCCATCCTTGGGCATATTGAGCAACTACAGGCGATCGACACGACCGGACTCGAGCCGATGACCCATCCACTCACACTCTCGAATCGTCTCGCCGATGATGTGCCCGAACCGGGCATGCCCATCGCCGAACTCCTGCGCAACGCCCCCGCCACTGAGGGGGTCTTCTTGGTCGTTCCCAAAGTGCTTGGAGGCGAGTCGGCATGAGCGATCTCGTTGCACTGCGCGATGACATTCGAAGTGGCAAGACAACCGCGCGCACTGCGGTCGATGGTTACCTCGCGCGCATTGAACAACAGAACCCAACGCTGAATGCCTACCGCGAGACATTCGCCAATGAAGCGCGCGCCAGCGCCGACTCGATTGACCGTGCAATCGCGGCGGGCGATGTCACGGGCCCGCTCGCCGGCGTGCCCATTGCGATCAAAGACAACATCGTCACACGCCTCGGATCCACAACCTGCTCGTCGCGCATTCTCGAGAACTATCACTCGCCGTTCGATGCAACCGTCATCGATCGACTCGCGGCTGCGGGGGCAATTCTCATCGGCAAGACAAACATGGATGAGTTCGCGATGGGGTCATCGTGCGAGACCTGCGCGTGGGGAGCGGTGCGAAATCCATGGGACACCACCCGCGTTCCGGGCGGTTCATCCGGCGGAAGCGCTGCTGCTGTCGCTGCGAATCTCTGCGCCGCGGCACTGGGCTCAGACACTGGTGGATCGATTCGCCAACCGGCGTCGCTCTGTGGAATCGTCGGATTCAAGCCGAGCTTCGGGCGAATCTCGCGCTACGGACTGGTCGCCTTCGGAAGCAGCCTCGATCAAATCGGTCCGCTTACCCACTCTGTTCGCGATGCGGCGCTTCTCTATCAGTGCATGGCGGGCGACGATGGTCACGACTCGACCTGCGCGCCACGACCAGTTGAAGATGTCGTCAAGTCACTCGAGGATGTTCCGCGCGCCTTTCGCGTGGGACTTCCGACGCAGTACCGCAATGGCAACGCTGCCGCCGTCGACGCCGCCGTGACCCGCGCCGTCGAACACTTCAAGGCGATGGGCGCAGAGATTGTCGACATCGACCTTCCGCTCACCGACGTGGGCATCTCGACCTACTACGTCATCGCCCCCGCTGAAGCGTGCAGCAATCTCGCGCGATTCGATGGCATTCGCTACGGACACCGCACCAAATCTGCGAGCGCGCACGACCTCTTCGACCTTTACGCACATAGTCGCGCCGAAGGATTCGGGCGCGAAGTGCAGAGGCGCATCATGCTTGGAACGTATGTACTCAGCGCTGGCTACTACGACGCCTACTACCGCCGCGCATTGCAGATTCGCCGACTTATCAAGCAAGAGTTCGACACCGCCTTTGGCAAGTGCGATGTCATTCTTGGACCGACCTCCCCCACAGCGGCGTTCACTATCGGCGGCGTCACCGATCCGCTCTCGATGTACATGTGCGACGTCTACACGGTGAATACGAACATCGCTGGAATCTGCGGCATTTCGCTGCCTGCTGGCTTTGACGAAAGCACTGGCACACGGTTGCCCGTTGGAATCCAATTGCAGGCGCAGGCATTCGCCGAACCATTGCTCTTCAAGATCGCACGCTCATACGAGTGCGCCCAGGGCGGCCGTGAGTTCATTTCGGCATAGCGCGCCGCTTACGAGGGACGATTGAGCGCGCCAAATCGGCGCATCGCCATACGAAACTCGCGCACGATTCGCTCAGCGTTATCAAATCGTTCTCCGAAGGTTCCAACCGTCGCTGTCGCCAGATACATCTCGGGTGCAGCGCGTTTCACCACCGTCAGTTTCGCCGGCTCGCCCCCCTGCGTTTCGATTTCGAATGTCCAAGTCTCGCCATCGAGCGTCGACTTCACGAGCCCCATTTCAGCGGCGACGATTGCGGCATTCGCCGCTGCTTTCACATCGGACCAGCGCACCGCATCGGGGGCTTTCGTAAGTGGATCGGTTGGCATTCCCACTGCAGTCGCTCGCAGAGCCGCGACCACTTCACCGCGCTGGGCTTGGGTCAACAAGACATTCGATGGATAAATCTCGCCAGGAAACTGCTCATTCGAGAGAACTGGATTCTCTTTCGGTTGGCATCCAACGCAACAGAGTGCAACGACCGCGCCAACCGACAGCACAACGACGCCCCCCATGCGCCTGCGCGAGGTCACCCGAGGGTTCATGTGTGCGCCGATCATTGCAATCTCAAGGGTACGCGGCTGCGCTGACCCGAATGGCGACGTGCTGTTGGCGAGCGCGGCGGCGGTATTCCACTCTCGTGCGCTCCTCGGCGACTGCTTCTGCGTGGGCCCGTCCCAGCGCACGAATTGATGGAAAACTCGCCATAAACGACACCTACGCGGCAGACTCTGCCGCCCCACTTTGCGTCCACCTTGCGCAACCGCCATTGGAGCCGTAGCGTAAGTACTTTCGACCCATCAAATGGCAAAACTCTTCTACACCATCGACGAAGCGGCCGCGAAACTCGGCAAATCCAAAGTTGACCTGCTCGATATGGTTGGATCTGGCCAACTCGAAGAGTTCAAGATGCACGATCAAGTGCATTTCAAACGCGCGGTCATCGACCAACTTGTGCTCGAGGACATCGGTGATTTTGTGCTTCCAACTGATGTTGAACTGGGTGGTAGCGGTGTCGGTGGCAATGACCCTTCTGGCAGCGGCGCGCTCGATGATCTCAAGTTTGACGAGTCAGGGGCTGGGTTTTCGCCCGCGGGTAATGGCGACCTAGACCTCGGGCTCGATGCTCCACTTTCGCTCGCAGATTCTGGCTTAGAAACTCGATCGATCCCTGGAGTGCGGCCCACCGCACCGCCAATCCTCTCACCGACCAACTCTGACTCGGGTGAACTCAGCCTCGCTGACTCTTTTACGGGTGCCAGCGGCGCACCCAAGACTCCTGCTGGAAGCTCGCAACAGAACAACGATCTCGATCTCGGACTCGATCTCGGACTCGATGACCTCGGCAGTGCACCAAGTTCAAGCGGCATGGGTCTCGACCTCGCTGATAGCCGAGGCGGACTGCCATCCTCAGGCGCAGTCTCTGACGCGAGTGGATCGATGGCTGCCCGCTCGGGCGCTGGCTCGCGCGATGGCAGCGCGGCGTTCTCCGCGCGCGGCAGTCTCTCCGATTCAGGCGAACTTAGTCTCGAAACCGTCGGCTCGGGCAGCGGAATGCTCGACCTCACCGGCGACTCTGATCAATCAACGATGGGCGCTGCCCTTCTCGAAGATCCGGGTGACGAGGGTGCGAGCGGCGCGCAAGTCGTAAGTGCGAGCGGCATCTTTGCTGAACCAGAAATGGCTGGCGCGTTCGAAGATGACGCCCCCGCAGTTTCACGCGCGACCTCGGGCACTGGAACCGTCCTGTCGGGGGCAACCATCGTCGACACCGCTAGCAGTGGTCTCGGCGTTGGCATGCTTGCCATCGCACTCGTTGCAGTCATCCTCACCGCTCTGATTGTGATGGGTTCACGACTCAGCGGTGGATCGCAACTCGCATCGATGATCACCAGCGATCTGCTGATCTGGGTCGGAGCACTCGCAGCTGGAACACTTATCGCGGGCGGCATCGGCTTTTTCGTCGGCCGCGCGGTGGAGTGATTCTCAGTCGATACGGAATTCGTGAATGGGGAATCGCAACTGCGATTGCGGTGGCGATACTCATTTTCACCGGACCAACGCTCTGGGCAGTCATTCCCGTCGGCATCGTTTGGTTTGCCATCGCGGCATTTTTTCGCGATCCGCTCTTTCGCCGCGCGGCGAGCAATGATGAGCGCGATCTAGTGAGCCCCGCAGATGGTGTCGTCTCGGCGGTCTTCACCTGCGAGCACCACGAAGCAACACAAGGTCCTGCCACAGTCGTGCGCATTTTTCTCAGTGTGCTCGATGTGCACATCAATCGGATGCCCTGCGCTGCAACAGTCCTCTCAATCAAGCACACGCCTGGGCGGTACCTCGATGCGCGTTCGGCAGAGAGTGCGCAAGTAAACGAGTGCAATCTCGTCGTGGTGCGCAACCGCGCCGGAGACCCCATTGGAATCCGCCAGATTTCAGGAGCGATCGCGCGCCGCATCGTTTGCCCGATTCACGCCGGAGAGAGTTTCGCGCGCGCCCAACGATTTGGAATGATCAAGTTTGGATCGACTACCGAACTCATCATCCCGCGTCCTTCAGAAACAACCGTGCACGTTGTAAAGGGAAGTCGAGTCGTGGGTGGGGTCACCACACTTGCGACCCTCGCGCAGCAGACGATCAGTCCGACGACTCAGGTGCCTCCCGCGGCCACTGCGGCTGCGCGCGGGTAAGCACACGTTGCACGCGCGCGAGAGTGCTCGCGAATGCTGGTGCCACCGCCCGCGCAACCTTTTCGAAGTCGCTGCTGAATGGTCGCTGCCCATCTCGAAACAAGACGATGACTGCGCTTCCATGATGCTCATTCATCTTTGGACAGCCAAACGCAAAGACTGCCCGCCCTGGCAGTAATCCGGCGAGTTCTGCAAACCGTCCAGGCGGCGGATCGCACGGCCCAAATCGCACGCACTCGCCGTGTGCGACGACTCGCTCGCACCAGACCCCTGCGAGATGCTCGATGAGTCCACCGGCACTCTTGCGCGCAAGATCGTCGCGCACATATCCAGCGAGACGATATTGACCCTGATCCATTAGAAAGATCGCTGCATTGGTGACGCCAACACGCGCGATGACATACTGGGTCGTCAATTCGACCACCGCTTCGACTTCGCTTTCTTGTGCGAGCAACGTGCGGCACTCGGCCTGCATCGACGCAACGCCCTCGCGATCGCGCGCGCTCTCTTCTGCTCCCGCAAGATTGGCAAACGCCCCTCCAAGTTTCGCTTCGAGTGCGCGCCGCTCTGCGGTGAGTTTGCGGCAGGCGTTCTCGAGCACGCCGAGTCGCTCGGCGCGAACTCGCCCACCCACCGCGGTTTCGATTGCTTTGGCGAAACGCGCCGCAACTCCCGCGTCGCTCTTCCACTCATCCGTTTCGATCCAGTCGCTTACTCCGGCGCGAAAGAACTCAGTCACCACTGAGGCGCTAGGTAGATCACCAACAATCACGATGCGTGCGTCGGGATAGACCCGGTGAAGGATCCACGCAACTCTGCTTGAACGAGCCCCCACCGAGGCGTGATCGATCACCACAACGTCGATCGTGCGACCGCGAGTCCAACCGAGCGCAATGCGGGCGCTGGCCTTTCGATCGACGCGCACGGTCCATCCAGCATTACTTCCTGCGGCGTCAATGCGACGAAACGCAGGACCATCGACTGCGCCGATGAGTAGTACTTGCGTGCGTCCGAGTGTGCGTTGCGATTCACGGGTTTGGTGCATGGGTGCCTCTGCCCATGCGATCGGTCTGATTTGGGCGCCTCTTGAGCGCACCTGCGGCGATTCTCTCACTTTTTTGCGACAAATCCGGCTGGATATCGGGCGCGCCAGAGCGTCACCGCTTCAGGCTCGCGTGGATATCGCACATGCAATCCAGTTGCATCGGTTGTGCTCCCCTGCTCAAAGAGCGCTTCGGCCACGCACAGGCAGTCTCGAGCCTGAAATGATGGCGCCACAACCTGCATTCCAAGTTCACCGGCACGCGCGCGCAATGGTGCGGGGAGATGTTCATCAGCGATGAGAACTTTCGGGGATGACCCCTCGAGCAGCGCCGCGGTCGCGGTGCCTTCGCGGGCGAGTGTGAGGGCGCCAGAACTGTTCGCCTCGATCAATGACATCCAGCACGCATCGCCCTTGCTTGCGAGGGCTACCAACACGCACGATGTCGTTGCAGCAACTTGCCAATGCTGGCGTGCTCCACACGCGGCGACGAGCGCAGAGGCGATGTCGATTGCAGGTATTCCAAGCGCTTCGCACAGACCCTTCGCGGTGGCGAGCGAGACGCGCAACCCTGTGAATCCGCCTGGTCCAGTTGAAACTGCAACCCCTCTCAGATCACGTCGCGTGAGCGCTGCTTGGGCGCAGAGTTCAACGATTGCTGGCAACAGCACGTCGCTCTCTCGGCTGTCACCAGTGGGCGAGAGTTCGTAAACCTTTCCATTTGCCCCACGCACAGCGACTGAAATCGAGCGCTGACTTGCCTCGATGGCAAGAATCCCGTTCATTCTTCGAACACCCGATAGAGACCCAGCGGGATGGCCGACCGCACAAGCTCATCCGTGGGTGGCAGCGGTGATTCGAGGTCGATGTACACAACGACTCCCCGCTCATGGTCGCTGTTGATGACGACGAGTCCGGGAGCCGGACTCTCGATGCCCATCTCAGCCTGGCAATGGCCAACGATGAATAGTTTGCTCTCGCATATCTTCAAAAGAGCCGCGATGTGTTGGGGATTCTGCAATCGCCCCCACACAAAACACCATGCTGTTCCGCTGGGCGATGCGTAGTCGTCGCTCGTCAGTATGCGCGCGAACGCTGTCGCATCAAAGTCGAGACGATTGGGAACCGAGTGGGAAGTCCAGAGTCCGTTCTCTGCCCGCAGTGCGAGTGGCATCGCCAGCACGAACTCTCTAATCGCTGTCGCGACCTCTTCAGCGCTATCGCCAAAGACATAGTCGAGCCCATCGTCAAACATTGCAACTTGATCGCCTCCCCCCTTGCTCACGCTGATCCGAAAGCACTGGGCAAGCTCGTGATTCGCCAACAATGGATGCACCTGCAGCGGATATCTATTCACGAGTTCAGCCACGATCGCGAGGTTTCGGTAGGAGATGTCCATCCCATTGATTAGTCGTTCACCGTGAATCAACTCATGCAACATCACATGATGGTTGGGACTCTCGTCGAGCCCAGCGAGTTGGATGATCGCAGCAAGATGTCCAGGAAAGTCGTGCACATCACCGGTTGCCAAAAGCCGTCCCCGAGAAGGCAAGTGCACGATCGACCCACGCCGAAGGGGCGATGCGTGCATCGTTTCGGCGGCGCGCTGAAAGACGTCGACCATTGCCGCAGAATTCCGAAAATCGATTTCGGGAAGTGCGCTCATGGGGTTGCGCTCGCCGCGACCTGCATTGAAATCGCCACTGCACCGCGACCAGTTGCTGTTTCGATCTCGATGTATCCATAGACGATTCCCGTCACCCCAACCGCGGGGGCAACGCGCACTAAGACGGCCACATCGTCCTTGTTTCCTGGGCGAACTCCATCAAGCGAGGCGACGAGCTGGGGCGAGAGTGATCGCACGGCGAGAACCTTCGACCACTCTGGGCGAACGATCGCCCCTCTTCCCGCTGGGTTGTAGTGCTCAATGGTGATTGGGATCACCGTCGATTGTCCTTGCGCCACTCGCCCAGCCACGCCGAGCGGTTCGGGAATGAACCAGTATCGAATTGTCTTGGTCGCGTCGGCGCGCGATCCAGTGCATTCGTGGCGAACTCGTAGCGGAACGAGCGGACAGTCGTCGCGGTCGGTCTCGATCACCCACCAGAGTGGCATCGACTCGCACGCAGCGGTCGATGCCGTCCAGCGCAGCGTGTAAGAAGCGCGCGGGGCATCTTTCGCAGCGTCAAAGTCGAGATAGTCAGGTGCGACCCCTCCACCGCTCAGTATTCGAAAGGGCTTGCCGTCTACAGATGTAACGGCAATCGTGCCGGTTGAAACTTTCTTGAGAGAGTCGATGAATGCCGGATTCGATCGCACTGGTAGCGAGGCATCCGCTTTGAGCACTGCCATGACGGGTGCGGCATACCCCTCAAACGTCAAGAAGACCTTTGCTTCTTTCTCGCCTGGTGTACCGGGCACATCGAGCGTTGCCAAAAGTTCAACCGAAGCACGCGGCGCGATCACCGACCCGACGAGCGCGTTCACGTCCGTGCATTTGCAACTCGGCACAACGGACTTGATTGTGAGAGGTTGCATACCAACATTCCGAATCGCAAACTTCGCCGGATGCTTCGACCCAGGATGCACTTTGCCGAAGTCGACAAGCGGTGGATCGATCACCACCGGCGCTGGCTGGGTTGTGGCAGTTGGGGCGACTTGCGCGCGGGCGGCGAGTGCGCTCGCGACGGCGAGGGATAATCCAACAGTGATGATCGTCGTGCGCATCAATCTCATGTCGCCACTATCTTACGCCCGCTCAACATGGAACTACTCACCATCGACAGTCTGCTCGCCTTCGTCGCCCTCAGCGCACTTGAGATCATTCTGGGAATTGACAACGTCATTTACATTGCGATCCTCTGTGGCCGCCTGCCCAAAGAGCAACAGCAGTACGCCAGAAATGTTGGTCTTTGGCTCGCGATGGCTATTCGCATCGGCTTGCTATTTTGCATCAGTTGGCTGGCCTCACTCACGACCCCGCTCTTTTCGCTCTCACTCGCGGGAAAGTCTTGGGATCCCAGCACCCGCGATCTCGTGCTGGGCGCTGGTGGCCTCGTGCTTATGGCCAAGGCGGTGCTCGAGATGCATCATCAGGTCGAACCGCCGAGCGCCGCCGTTGGTCTCACCAAGAAGAAGGCGCTGCTCTCGATGATCCTGGTGCAGATCTGCCTGATGGACATCATCTTTTCGATCGACTCGGTGCTCACCGCAATCGGAATGGCACAGCAACTTTTTGTCATGGTCGCTGCAATCATCGTTGCGGTACTCGTGATGATGGTCTTCGCGGGAGCTGTCTCGCGAATCATCGACCGCCATCCAACGCTGAAGACGCTAGCGCTCTCGTTTCTTGTGCTAATCGGTGCAGGACTCGTGCTCGAATCGATTCACGTGCACGTTCCAAAGGGTGCGATCTACTTCGCGATGGGATTCTCCCTCGCGGTTGAACTTGTCAACATCAAGATGCGCGGCAAGACGCCGTATCACCCATCGTGATCCGATACCGAGCGCGACTTAGGTAGTACCCCAAGCGCCCAGCAGGCTCGCCATGTCGGCGCCGTCGGTGTAGCCATTGCCGTCGATATCGCCGCAGGCGGCACCCCAGCAGGTCAACACGATCGTGAGGTCGGCTCCGTCGACGAGTCCGTCGTTGTTCAAGTCAGCTAGATTCTGTGGCGCACAAACGATTTCTCCAGTTGCAGGAACGATCTTGTAAATCTGTCCGCCGTGATCTGCCATGTACATCTCGCCATTGCCATCTTCGCCGAAGGCGACAATCTGATTCACAGCCTGACCGCCGAGTGCAACTTGCAATTCAGCATTGCGCGTCACGAATTCAGTGACAACACCGCTCACCATCTTGAACGACCACGAATTATTCGAGGAGTAGTCAACATAGAAATAGATGCCCTGCATGTCTGGCATCGCGCAACCGCG
>SIAR01000031.1 GCA_009691705.1 Phycisphaerales bacterium | reverse complement strand
TGCCATCTTTTCTTGGTCCTCGTGACTAGCGACTGCGACCATTGCGAAGCGAACGATTGTCGCCTAAGCGATCTTCAGCAAGACCGTGCGACTCGGGCTCATCAAGTCCAACCCCTTCGATCATCTGCGAAACGGCTCGCAAGTGAATTCGAATCGAAGCGTCTATGTGACGGGCGAGATGATTGCTGAGGTGCTCGAACAATGCCCTAGCGCGCACTGGCGTGCCATTGTTGGTCTCACCCGCTACGCCGGCCTTCGTTGCCCCACGGAGTTGGTTGGGCTTCAGTGGGGTGATGTGGACTGGACTCGCAAGGCGTTGACCGTGCGAAGTCCTAAGACAGAACACCACACCTGAAGCACCGTGATCTAAACTTTATGTCCGCTGCAGGCACAAGCGAGTGGATCCAAAATGCTGGTAAAGCGGGGGGTGTAAAACGCGGCGTGAAATGCGGCGCACAAGTGGTGCAAAATGCGGTGCAGCAACCAGCCGCACCGTCTTGCATGTTCTCGCAATTTGCAACTCAACCCCTTGCGCCTTACGACGTTGTGCATGGTCTTGCGACTGCGTGCAAAACCCTGCAAAGTGAAACAATGGGCGAGGAAGGATTCGAACCTTCGAAGGCGAAGCCAACAGATTTACAGTCTGTCCTCGTTGACCACTTGAGTACTCGCCCGAGTCACTCTGAGCGCTTGAGTCTAGTGGCAAGAATCGCCATGCGCAACGCGTATGCGTGCGTCGCGCGGTGGTTCGAAGTCGCGTTAGCTATCGTGTTTGGCGGCGCGGCAGCAGTCGCTTGGTTGCCTGGTAAAGCTTGAGCCAACGCGCCCGAGCCCGTGGTGCCCGGACCTTCGATTTGCGCGCGCTCCACCAAAGGTGCGCGAAGTACATCAGCACCACAAACGCAATAGTGAATGCAAGTCCGACGAGTGCTTGATGGGTGAGGTCAGTCACACCCGCCTCGCGTGCTGCACGCGCGCCGAGCACCCCCACAAGCATCTGCAGCGGTACGGTGATCGCGACGCACGAAAATTCAACCACAAGAAACTTCCACCACGCCATGTGCAGCAGTCCGCACATGGTGATGACCGGCGTGCGCGTGCCTGGGATGAATCGCGCGGCGAGCAACACCAGCACTCCACGCTCATCAATCTGATGTTTCACCTCTAGCAGGCGCCGTGGATGCAAGACCCGCTTGAACCAACGCGAGTGCAGGAAGCGCGTTCCAAAGATCGAACACATGAAGAACCAAAGCGCGTCGCCCGCGACGATGCCGAGATATGCCCACAGCCAGAACTTAGCGAACATCGCAAAATCATGGGCGGCGAGCCATCCTGCAGGAATCAGAATCAGATCTTCAGAAAGATGCAGGCCGACTCCAGAAATGATGAATGCGAAGAAAAGCGAGACGGCGCCATACCGATCGATTCCATCCACAAGCCACTGCGGCATCGCAGGTGCCGCGACCTCTGCGCCATCCGCTGGCAGAGGCGACTGCACACTCGCGAAGCATTCACAAGCGAAGCAAAGTGCAAAGAGCGCCACGGCGATTTGCAAAGTGGGCAAAATAAAACGCCGCATCATCGTTGGCGATGATACGGCGGGTTTTCGAGGTCAGGGCGATCGCGCGGGGCTTAGCTCTTGGCATCCTCTGGAATGCGCATTGAGTAGAACGATCGGTAAACGAAGATCAGTGCGGTCAATGTGAAGACTGATCCGATCACCATCTTGGCGGTCTGGTTTTCCATCGTCACTGCGATTTCAACGGCGAGCAATCCAAAGAGTGTCGTGAACTTGATCACGGGGTTGAGGCTCACCGAGCTCGTGTCCTTGAAGGGATCGCCGACGGTGTCGCCGACAACAGTGGCAGCGTGCAGTTCGGTGCCTTTGGCGCGCATGTCGACTTCGACGATCTTCTTCGCGTTATCCCATGATCCACCAGCATTTGCCATGAAAATCGCTTGGAACAAGCCGAAGAATGCGATGGCGATGAGGTAGCCGATGAAGAAGAAGGGATCGAAGAAGGGCAGTGCGAGCGAGAGGCAGAACACAACGATGAAGATGTTGATCATTCCCTTCTGCGCATAGACCGTGCAGATACGAACGACCTCTTTCGAGTCTTCAACGCTCGCCGTCGCCTTTTCAAGGTTGATGTTCTCCTTGATGTACACCACAGCGCGGTAAGCACCGGTGACGACGGCCTGCGTGCTGGCTCCGGTGAACCAGTAGATGACCGATCCACCTGCGAGGAGTCCGAGCAAGATCGCTGGCTGAACAACCGAGAGCTTGCCCACGACCGTTTGCACAGCTTGCGCGAGTGCGCCGGCGTAGGCAGGATCTGCAGGATTCACAACGCCATTGAGGATGTCAGAAGTCTCGACGCCGATAAGGGCGAGGATGATTCCGAAGACCATGGTGGTTGCGCCGACGACCGCCGTGCCGATGAGCACTGGCTTTGCTGTCGCCTTGAAAGTGTTGCCTGCTCCGTCACCCTTTTCAAGCAAGTGCTTGGCGTTGGTGAAGTCTGGAGTGAATCCGAACTTGCTCTTGATCTCTTCCTTGATGTTTGGAATCTTCTCGATTTGGCTCAGTTCGTAGACGCTTTGGGCGTTGTCGGTGACCGGTCCGAATGAGTCGACGGCGATGGTGACTGGTCCCATGCCCAAGAATCCGAAGGCGATGAGTCCGAATGCAAAGATCGGCGCAGCGAATGGATAGACCGCTGGCATGATTCGCACCATGTCGTCACCGGTCGAACACCACCATCCCAGACCCATGAGGGAGAGAATCACGAGACCCTTCCAGAATGCTGAGAAGTTTCCTGCGACCAATCCAGAGAGAATGCAGAGGCTTGCACCACCTTGCTTGCTGGCGTTTACAACTTCCTTCACGTGGCGCGAGTTGGTGCTCGTGAAGGCCTTGGTGAGTTCTGGAATCAGCGCGCCCGCGATGGTTCCCAGCGAGATGATCACTGAGAGAATCCACCAGAGGTCTGGCAGTACCGAGGTTGTCTCGACGATGGTCGTTGTCTGATCGACGAGCGTTCCTGCCGCAGTTGGGGCAGCGGCGGTGACCGTTGATATATCGGCTGATGAAACAGTCAGGCTGCCCAAGAGCAGGTAACTCGCAACGAATGTGACCAGGATCGAGATGATCGAGGTGATCCAAACGAGCGATGTGAGGGGAGCCTCTTCATCGAACTCGGCCTTGCCGCCAAATTTCGCCTTGGAAACAGCCTCATTGATGAGGTAGGAAACGAGGCTCGTGATGACCATCAAGATGCGCATCGTGAAGAGCCACACAATGAGCGTCGCGCAGAGGCTTGGATTCGATTCCCCCATCGAGTATGCCAAGAATGCGATCAGTGCGACGCCTGTGACGCCATAGGTTTCAAATCCGTCGGCGGTTGGTCCGACCGAATCACCTGCGTTATCGCCGGTGCAGTCCGCGATGACTCCTGGATTCTTCGGATCATCTTCTGGAAGCTTGAAGACGATCTTCATGAGGTCTGCGCCGATGTCAGCGATCTTGGTGAAGATTCCTCCACAGATGCGCAGCACGCTCGCGCCGAGGCTTTCGCCGATGGCGAATCCGATGAAGCAGGGCCCAACCAATTCCACTGGAAGGAAGGCAAGGATGCAGATCATGAAGAAAAGTTCGACCGAGACGAGCAGCAATCCAACGCTCATTCCGCTCTTGAGTGGAATACCAAGAACAGGAAGCGCCGCGCCGCGAAGGCTGGCGAATGCTGCGCGGCTATTCGCGGTCGTGTTGATGCGAATGCCGAACCAAGCGACGCCATAAGAGCCGAGAATTCCAAGCGCGCTCGAGGCCAGAATCAGCGCAACATTGCCCGCCGACTTGTGTTCGAGAACGCCAAAGTAATAGACGATGCAGGCAGCGATAAGCAACCAGAGCCAGACGAGAAACTTGCCCTGTTGCCAGAGGTAGCTCTTGCAGGTCTCCCAGATGATGTTCGAGACATTCTGCATGGACGCATGCACAGGCAGCGCCTTGGTCTGCTTGTACTGAAGGAGTCCAAAGAGCGTCGCAAGGACGCAGACCGCCAGGCCGGAGTACAGGATCGACATTCCCGAGATCGATGTGCCAAAGATCGAAAAGGCGACATCAGTCAGCGAGGGAACTTTCAGGTCGGCCTCGCTAGCGAAGGCGGTGGGGGTGAGCAGTAAGAGAGAGAACAGCGCAAGCACGAGTCGAGACATGTGTTGGGGATCCTTATATGGGTTGCGAAATTGAGGTCGGGAGTATAGCGAATACCGATACTTGGAGCGGAACTCACTAGCGAAAGACTTATTGGACTCATGCTCGACAACAGACTAGAAAAGCGAATGCGACATCTGCAGAAGTGGTCTCGACGCACCAACACCCCGTGCTTTCGTCTCTACGAGCGCGATATTCCAGAGTTTCCGCTGGTAATCGATTGGTACGACGGCGACGTCGTGGTGTGGTTTCATCCCCGAACCCGCGATGACACCCCTGAGGCCGAAGCGGAGTTTCACCAGTTGAGTCTCGAGCACATCTTTCGATCCTTGAAGATCGATCCCAGCCACCTCTTCGAAAAGAGCCGGCAGCGGCAGCGCGGCATCGCACAGTACGAGCGGGTGAGCGAAACAGAAGTGGTGCGATGTATCGAGGAGCAGGGATTGAAATTCGAGATCAATCTCTCCGACTTTCTCGACACGGGATTGTTTCTTGATCACCGCACCACGCGTGCGATGGTTCGCGAGCGGTCGCGCGGAAGGCGCGTGTTGAATCTCTTTGCGTACACCGGTGCATTCACGGTGTACGCAGCAGCGGGCGGCGCTGCCTCAACGGTGACGGTCGACATGAGCAACACCTATCAAGAGTGGTCGCGGCGCAACATGAGGTTGAATGGATTTGAGAGTGCCGCACACGAATTCGTGCAAGCGGATTGTTTGCAGATGCTCGAGGCTGGGCCGCGCTCTGGCGATGCGTTTGACATCATTGTGCTCGATCCGCCAACTTTCTCGAACTCGAAGCGGATGGTGGCGAATAGTTTTTCCATCGAACGCGATTGGCCGCGGTTACTTGAGATGACCCTGCCTTGGCTGAGCCCTCAGGGTCAGATCTGGTTTAGCACTAATTCAAGGGGTTTTTCGCCTGCGCCCGAACTGGTTCCAGTTGGAGCGGTGATTCGTGACATTAGTAAGTACACGATCCCAGAAGACTTCTTGGATCGCACTCCGCACCGTGCTTACTTGGTCGCTCACGCGACTGCGACGCGCCCAGTCGACTTGCGGGTGGATCGCGAGGTGTGATCAGGGAGTGGCAGGAGTGACTGGCGCCGCGGGCGCCGCGGGCGGCAGCTGGTGCTCCTTGAAGAAGCGCACGATGAGTTCCGTGGCGTGTTCGTAGTAATTGTGGCCGCCAGGCTGTAGGCACATCACAACGGGTGCGCCATGCTTTGATGGATAGAGCGTGCAGTGTTCCGCCCACACCGTGCCTTCTGTTTCGCACTCGTTGAGTGTCCTGGCTGCGTTGACCGTGCGCTGCTGGAATGCAACGGGCACGACCGCATCGCTCTCGCCAGCGATGTGAATGAGCGGTCGCTGAATGAAGTCGTCGGGCGATCCCACAGTTCCAGCGCTTGATGGTCCAAACGCTGCAAAGACTTCGCCGCGCGTTGCCCAGAGCAAATAGGTGAATCCACCGCCATTGGAGTGTCCTGTTGAATAGATCTGGCGGTCATCGACCTTGTACTGCGACTTCAATCCCGCGAGCATCGCGTCGAAGAACTTCAAGTCGCGGTCATGCTGAATGCCCTCTCGACTCTGCCATCCAGCTTTCAACCCTTTGGGATCGGTCATTCCCGCAGTTGGAAGTCCCTGTGGATAGACAACGATCGCCGCAGGCCAAGCTGTGTGAAACTCACCACTGCGGGCAAATTGCCTCCCACTGCCACCGTGTCCGTGAAATGCGAAAATCAGCGGTGCGGGAATCGTGGTGGCCGTGGCTGGCGCGTACACGAGCGCCTCGCGCGTGACGCCATCCACCACCCACTCGACTCGCTTTGAGTCGACCGGCGCGGGCGCATCCGCCGTCTGCGCGGGTTTCGCATCTGCTTGCGCCAACGCGATCGGATTGCAAACAAGAACGCTCGCAGTGAGCGTCGCCAAGAGTGTTGATGTGTGTTTCATGTGGTCTCAATCCGCCGCTGGAGTTGCTGGCAATGGTGTAGCAGGAACCATGAATTCAGGGGCATCGGGCAGTGCGTCGGCAAATGGCTTATGGTCAGGCTCACCAGTTTCGAGCTTGAAGCGAACGATTTGTTTCTTCTTGCGGTCGCCAACATAGAGGTGCTCGCTGTCCATCGCGAGCGAACTTGGAAGTTCAGGGCAACCCGTGTACGTGTTGGCAAAGAGGATGATTGCCCCCGTTCTCACGTTGATGCGAAAGATCGCAGGGACTCCGTTGTCAGTGAGGTAGACGGTCTCGCCGTCTGGTGCAAACAGAAGTTGAATTGGGTGTTTGAGCCCGCTTGAAGCGTCGGCTAGCACGCCCTTGCGCAGTCCAGTCTTTGGATCAAAGACCACAACGTGCGATCCCCCGCGATCGCAGACATAGAGAAGTCCATCGGCTCCGATTGCGATGCCGCGAATCTCTGTGATGCCCTGTGGAGAGACTTGCGCGCGCGGCACGATTGTTCCGGGCGGTAGACCGAGCCCCGCGATTTCAGCGGGCACTGCCACGGGGGCGCCAGGAGTGGAGGCGCCGATTCCGTGATAGGCGCTGACTGTATTGGTGTCTTGGTTGGATGCGTAGACAGTGCCATCGGCCCCAACGGCAAGCGCATACGAATGCACGAGGTCGGAGTTCTTGAGCGCCTTTGATGCGAACACACTTTCAAACGGCAGCGTCCCGTCGGCGCTGGGAGGTCCGTAACGAAGTAGCCGCGTGTTGTTCATGTTCGCACTGACGACCATGAGACCGTGCTCGCCGGTGTGCAGCATTCCGCGCACTCCCTTGGCGTTTCCCCCAGCAGATTCGGGGACGGCTCGCAGGATGTTGCCGAGCGTTTGCCCATCGCCACTCAACGCATGCACGGTGTTTCCTGAAGGATCGCCGTGCATCGTGATATACCACTTCGCCGCTGACTTTGGCTGATCGTGACCGTGTGTCCCCTTGCGATTGTCGGGGTCGTCTTTACCCTTCGTCGGCTCATCGCGAACTGTGTGGCTGGGGGCGGGATCACTCGTCCCAGAGCGATCACATGCTATCCCCCACAATAGCGCGACAGCACAAAGAATCAGAGTCACGATTTTCAAGGAGTTGCGCATCGGCATGATTTGTGGAGATAATAGCCGCATGATGATCCTGAACAACTCGCCGCTCACTGCGTCACTCTTGGCCCTCGCAGACAAGGGATCGTCGATGATTCCGCTCTTCGATCAACAGGCGAAGCAACCAATCAATGCTGAGAGCATTCAGAGTTCGCTCGATCACTTCATGACCCCTTGGGTTGCCGCCTCGCTTTTGCTCGGGCTCGCTGTTGCGGCCGGCTGCGGATTGGCACTCGCCTGGCATCCGCGCCGTTCTGGCAAGGGCGATCCTGTGGAAGACCTAGAGCAGCGCAACACACTGATCGTGCTTGCGCTCGTGGGAGCGATCGTTTCAGAACTCGTGCGCGTCGATCCCGCGATGGCGCTGGTTGTCTTTGGCATCGGTGGGCTCATCCGATTTCGCACCATCCTTGACAATCCCAAGATCACTGGCAAGGCCATCATGGTCGTTGTCATCGGACTCGCATGCGGACTCGGTGAACTTGCGATGGGAGTTTTCTTCACGGCGTTCGCATGGCTGCTGATGTTCTGGCTCGATTCGAATGTTGGGTTTCGAGTTCGCCTGAAACTGACGGCCCGCTGCGATTCAAAGGCGACATTGCTCGCGCTGCTCGACATGATTCGTCGCGTTGGCGGGCGAACTGCCTCTGCAGACGACTACCAACACAAGCGGCAAATCGTCGTCACGGGAAGACTGCCATCGTCGGTCGATCCGGTGAAATTTAAGGCCTCGCTTGCGAACAAGTTGCCAATGGGCGAGGATCTCGAGATCGAGTTGAAAGCTGGCTGATCGCGCGATGAGCGACAAGCCCGCGGTGGCGTGTTCAGGATTGTCGTGCGTCTTCATGGGTGGTGTGAGCGCGCTGCAAGACGTTTCATTTCGATTGCCAGCAGGGGGATTGACAGCGATCATCGGTCCCAGTGGCTGCGGAAAGACAACACTGCTTCGAATTGCAGCGGGGCTCGAACGCGCAACGAGCGGGAGTATTCAGTTTCTGCGAGAGGATGGGTCGACCCAGCCGTTGCGTGCCGGTCGACTCACTGTCTGCTTTCAGGAGGCACGGTTGCTCCCGTGGCGCACCGTGATCGACAATGTTGCGCTTCCGCTCGAACTGGCAGGTGTTGACCGTCGCCAGCGCAGGGCGCGGGCCGATGCGGTCATACAGGCGGCAGGTCTGGATGGCACACAGCGCCGTTTGCCAGCCCAACTTTCGGGTGGTATGCGGATGCGCGTTGCACTCGCCCGCACGCTGGTGACCAATCCAGCGGTGCTCTTGCTCGACGAACCCTGCAGTTCAGTCGACGAGTTCACACGAATGCAACTCGATGAAGAGATTCGGCGGGTGTGGCAGGTCTCAGGCGCGACGACGCTGCTAGTCACGCATTCTGTTTCTGAAGCGGTGTTTCTCGCAGATTCGATCATCATCATGAAGCGGGCGCAGGTGCACTGCACGCATGTGGTGTCGCTCGCGCAAGGCAACCGCGACCGCACGACGCTCGAGTTTTCTCGCGAAGTTGAACAGGTGATGCGCGCACTCGCGCATGCGGCGGGAGTTGTCACGCGATGAATCGTGCAGCGCAGAACATCCGCGCAGTCGTCGCGCCGGTAGTGGCGGTGCTTGTCATCCTCGCCGGTTGGCAAGCCGCAGTCATCGCCACCGGGGTCTCTCCGTTTCTGTTGCCCCGTCCCACAGTGATTGCAGAAACGATGTGGCAGAGTCGCGCGCTGTTGTTTGATGCCACACTGCGTACTGCTACGGCAGCGCTGGCGGGTTTCGCCATCGCGTCGGCAGTCGGCGTGATCGCGGGAAGTCTCATCGCAGCACTGCCCATCTTGCGCCGTTCGCTCTACCCACTCGCAACAATCTTGCAGATGGTTCCGCTCGTTGCGGTGGCTCCGCTGCTCGTTATCTGGTTCGGATTTGGACTACCAACCGCGATTGCGGCATCGGCAGTTGTGGCTGTCTTTCCGGTGCTCGCATCGACCATTGATGGATTGCGCTCGGTCGATCCTGGACTTCGCGAGATTTTTGCGCTGGCCCATGCATCACCCTGGACACGCTGGCGAAAACTCGATCTTCCAGCGTCCGTGCCAGCAATCGTGACGGGACTACGAATCGCCGCGGGACTCGCCGTGATCGGTGCCATCGTCGGCGAATTCGTCTCGGGTTACGGCGGGTCGCACGCCCCGCTTGGAATCGTCGTGATGACTGCGATGCGCGAGGCACGCACCGACCTCGTCTTTGGCGCGGTCGCGCTCTGTGCCAGCGTCGGGTTTTTCCTGTTCGGTGTCGTGAGTACTTTGGGATGGCTGCTCGCGCGCCGCTGGCATCCATCCGCACAAGACGAAATGGAGATTCGCAAATGAAAGTTACGACAGCACTTCTTACGCTCATGGCAGTCGCGCTCGTGGCCTGTGAGAAAACTCCATCCTCACTACAAATGAGCGCAACAGATAGTGTGAACATTCAAGTGCAACTGAATTGGGTTCCTGAGCCAGAGTTCGGTGGTCTGTACGCAGCATTGCAGGACGGGCTCTACACCCACGCAGGGATGAACGTCGAGGTGATCAAGGGCGGCGCGCAGGTGCCATGCGCGCAACTCGTTGCAAGTGGTCGCGTGCCGTTCGCGATCGTTTCGGGCGAAGAGGTCTTGACACTGCGGGCGCGCGGAGGGGCAATCGTGGCGGTCTTCGCGACGTTTCAACAGAATCCCACTGGATTCTTGCTGCATGCTGAAAACCCCATTGATTCGATCGAAGCACTCTGGCGCAGTGACTCGATCATTGGAGTCGATCCTGGCATTCCATTCGTGCAGATGCTCAACGCGCGCTATTCAGGCGCTAATGTGAAACTGGTGCCGTATTCGGGGGCGCTCGCAACGTTCATGACGAGCCCCAACTATGCGCAGCAATGTTTCATCACCTCCGAACCTGTGGAGTGCAAACTGCGCGGCGTCGCAGTAAAGGTGCTTTCAATCTCTGACGTGTTCAATCCCTATGCGGCGGTCATCGCAACCAATGAGACCTTTCTCAAAGACAATGCGGCAATTGTCGACGCATTTGTTGCCGCAACTGCCGAGGGATGGCGCCGCTACCTCGCGGCCCCAGAAAAATACAACCCCGCGATCTCGGCGCTCAACCCTTCGATGACACTCGAGGCGATGAACATCGCTGCGCAACTTGAACGTCCGTTGATCGTGCCAGCGCAGGGAGAGGCAGCCATTGGACAGATGACCGCCGAGCGATGGTCGCAACTCAGTGCGCAGCTTGTCGAGACAAAGGCCATCGAGTTCGCTGGGCCAGTCGACGCGGCCTTTCGAAACACGCCGATCGCCGCGCCTGCAACGGCATCACCTGCCGCACCATGAGCGGCACCTTGCGTTATTCTCTGGGCGTGTTCTCGATACGCACGGCCATAGTCACACTCGCGCTCGTCTGCGCAACGCATTCGTCGGCTCGCGCAGAAACGCTCGAGTTTTCTGGACCCCGCGGCGCGATCATCTCGGGCACCGTTACTGCGAGAGATTCCACTGGATCGGCTGGATTATGGTCGATTAGTGTTGAGGGTGCGGACAAAAAACAAGTCGTCCTCGGATTTGCGGCCGATCAGATTGATCGCGATGCTGCCGACGCTGAGATTCCGCTGCTTGTGGTCGTGCAGTCTCGCACTGCGACTGCGCACGCGCGGGTCATCGTGCGCCGGGGCGAGCGCATTGTTTCGACAACCGAGATTGTGATTCACCGCACGCGCGACCTCGCCGACTTGAATGCGGATGGCAACATCAATGCTGCCGACCTCACCTTGATGCTGGCCGCATGGGGGCGGTGTGGGCGCGACCATGAGTGCATCGCAGACCTTGATGGAGATGGCTGGGTAGACGGTCGCGACCTATCCGCGCTCGTCGCCGCGTGGCAACCGTGAAGAAGCCGCCACTTCGGATTCAAACCACAACGTTGTGGGAGTACCCCAGCCAGCATTACGACGCGGCGGATGGTTCGCGCATGCAGGGAGACAGCGAGTACACGGGTGCAACACCATCCTGGGTGATCTGGCAGTTACTCAAGCGATACACACGCCCGGGAGACAAGGTGCTCGATCCAATGTGTGGAAGTGGAACACTGCTCGATGTCGCGAAAGATCTCGATCGCACTGGCGTCGGTTTCGATCTGGCACCTACCCGACCCGCAATCATGCAGGCAGATGCCCGCACAATTCCGCTCGACGATTCCTCAGTCGACTTTGTGTTCATCGATCCACCATATTCGACGCACGTCGATTACTCCGATGATGCGCGGTGCATCGGCAAACTCGATGCGAGCGGCGACGATGGCGGCCGCGCCTACTACGCGGCGATGGATCAGGTGATCGGAGAGATGCATCGCGTGCTCAAAGATCGCCGGTACGCGGCGCTCTATGTCAGCGATTCGTGGCGGCGGCGGCGCGGAGAGAAAGGTGGAGGGGGCGGCACCTTCATGCCCATCGGATTCGAGCTCTTTGCGCGATTGCGCAAGCGCTTTGTGCCAGTCGACGTGATTAGTGTCGTTCGCCACAACGCGACGCTAGGCAAGAGCAACTACAACAAGGCCGCAGAAGAGGGAAACTTCTTTTTGCGTGGATTCAACTACCTCTTCATCATGAAGAGGGTCGACGCCAAGCCAGATCAACGCCGTTGAATTGTGTTCTAGCGCTCGTCGCGGGCGTCGCGGGCGTCGCGGGCGTCGCGGGCGTCGCGGGCGGCGCGGTCAATACGCGCAAGCGACAGTTCTCTCAGTTTCTCATCGCGGCGATATCGCCGGTCGAACGTTGAAGTGGTTGGTTGCGCATCGACTTCACTTTCAAGTGACGCGAGCAGTGCGTTGCAGAGTGCTAGATCATCGCTGTCAAGTTGCAACTGAAGTGCGGAACCAGCGGCCCCGAGCGCATCAAGCGCATCGTGCGCGATCGCGCGCGCGCGGGCGCGATCGGCGGCGAAGAGCGATCCGCCTTCAACAAAGAACTCTGGATAGAGCAACTCAGCCCGGCGGTAGCGCAGTGTGTGCGCGTCCACCGCGCTTAGAAGTGCTGCGGCTTCTTCGACAATCGCTTGCTGCAGATCGTCAAACCGTTCACATGTCTGGCGAAAGTCACGCAGTGCCGAAAACTGCGCGCGCTTACCAGCAGTCTGATCGGTCTGTTGCAAAAAGACTCCGAGTGCGATCAGCGGAATCGACGCAGACCGCGCTGTTCGAACAGCGTTCGCCTCGGCGATGAGTTGGTGCTGGTGGGTGACAATCAAGTCAAGCAAGACGTTTCGGGTGATCGACGAGAGCGATCGGTCGCAGGCGAGCACTCCGATGGTCGCTGGGGCGCTGCTGATGTAGGTGCGAAAGTCGTTGTCGTTTCCACGTTTCGCGGCGGGTTGCCCCGCCTCGCGCCATCCATCGGCGGGCAGAGCACGCACCACCCGCCAGAGCGTTACGGCCGGCTCTGGACGGCCACCGAACGCACTCACGCGGTCGATCAGAGTCGCAGCAAGTTCGGCATCAAGCGCATCGGCGTGCGCGAGGGGGGCGTACACCGCTTCGTTCATGGCGAAGGCGATCGCCCGCGACAATTCAACAGGATCGCTCAGTACTTGCTGCTCGCGTTGCTTGAGCGATTTCTCGGCGGCTTCAATTCGCTGACTCTCAAAGATCATCAGCGCCCGCCACTGTTCGCGGGCATCATCGACGAAGAGTCGCTCTTGCTGCTCGTCGAGCTGCGCCATCCGCGCAATGGTTCGCACAAAATGCCTCGGCGGAGCTGCCGCAACGAGACCGACCTTGCGAAGGGCTGCGTACTTAACGAGCTCGGGATCGTCGTCGCCCTCAGGATCGACTGGCTCAGCGACGTCGGCCGGTCGCACGTTTGTGTATGCGCTCGTCACAATCTCTTTGCACCGCGCGTCTGGCAGGCGCGCGAGTAACTCTGCGAACTTCGCCGTCGTACGCACCTGATCATTCGCTGCAGCCGCGTTCGCCTGATCGAGCCACGCCGCGCGTTCGAGGCGCCACTTCTCACGCGCCGCCTGAATCTGCTGAACTAGTACAGCGTTCGGTCGAGCGACTTCAGCCGCAGCGCTGTACGCGCGTTCAAGCGCCGCGCTTTCAGCAGCGAAACCAACGCTCGCCATCAACTCGAGCAGGGCTTCAGCTCGCGCTTCGAGGGGAAGTCCCGGAGCATCTTGCGTCAAAGCGAGTCGCATGCTTCTGATCGCTTCGAGCGCGGCGACGCGCGCACGCTCGCCCAACTTCTGGCGGCGCGATTCGAGTTGGGCGGTGTGATCCATTGAAGAAACTGGATCATCCTGAGCAAGTTCAGCGGCAAGCAAATCTGCCCGCTCATCGCAGAGCAGTTTCCACCGTCTCTGTGCGGTGGGGAGCACCAAATCTGCTGCGCGCGTCGTCCACGCCGTGATCGCAGCGGTGTCGCGCGGTGCGTCCGCTGGCCATGCCGCGAAGAGCAATTCAATGGGGTCAGGATTGCCCGCCACCAATGGATGGCCGACGGGCTGGCGTGCCATCTCAAAGAGTGCCGTGATCCGCTCAACTGCGCGGCGCGCTGCGAATGAGTGTGCAGTGGGGTGGGCAAAGATGTTCGCGTTGCTGAGAAATCCAATGAAGTCGTCATCGAGCGCGGAAAGTTGCGCCGCGAAGTCTCGGTTCGCTCCCGCCGCGGCGCGCTCTGTGCGCAATTCGAGTTCAAGCGTTTGCTTTTCGCCACCGTCGACGGCGGTGAACAAATAGTTGAGTCGTTGCCGCGCATGCGAGCGAACCTGAAGCACTCGCGCGAGGTATTGATCGTGTGCTGCGTCGATTACGATCCAGTGTGCAGGCGTTGGCGCAATGCCCGCGTCTGCGCACCACCGCACAAGATCTTGGGTGCGAATCGAGGGTGCGAGCACGCGCCCGGGGTTCGCGGCGCGGTCACTGTCTGAGCACCCCGTGGCGAAAATGCCCGCGACCATAACTGCGAGAAGCCTAAAAAACAGAGTGCAGGGGGGTAGCACGCGCAAAATGTAGGGGCAAAGCGGGGCGATTTGGCGCAGAAATGCGCTTGGCGACGAGTTTTTCGCTGATTCGAGCAAGTTGACGAAAGTCGGTCGCCATTGCGTCCGATTCACTGGCGCAGCAGAAACCGAGTTTCTGCGAAAAGCGCGGTGATTCACTTGTGATTACCGCGCCCGAATCGGATTGTGTGTTTGTGTTCGGTCACGAGACATCGAAGTTCTTTGGAGGATTGGCAGCATGAAGCAGAGCCTGCAACAGCGTGGCGGTAAGGGGAGATCTTTGCCTCATGCTGCCGTCCTCATAGCCTTGATCGGTGGCGCAACTGCGTCGCTCTACCGCGGAGTCTTCACTGAGCAGTCGAACGCATACAACGCAGCGACCGCACTGGACGGATTCACGTTCGCCCGCTCGATCGAGGGGGTGCGCCAAGTTCCATCGCAATACGCCACGATTCAAGCGGCGGTCGATGCCGCCTCGTACGGCGACACGATTCTCATCGCTCCTGGCACCTACGCAGAACGCGTGTGGGTCGATGGAAAGAAAGTGACCCTGCGCGGAAGTGAGGCAGCGCCTCGTCCACAAATCATCGGCGACACAACGGGTGGAGAATCATTGCGCGTCTCAGGGGTAGGCGCAACCGGCACGCAACTCGAACATCTGGCAGTGACGGGCGGCAATGGCCCGTCGGGCTGCGGACTCTTGATCGATCATGCCGAAATTCGCGTTCGCGACTGCACCTTCAATGACAACCGAGGCAGTGGCGTCTCAAACATCGGATCTAACAGCATGTTTTACTCGTGTCGCTTCGAAGGCAACGCCGCAACGGTCTGCGGCGGCGGATTCCGCAACGAAGGTGGATCGCCCACGCTGACCGATTGCACAGTCGTGCGAAACTCGGCGGGAACATTTGGTGGAGGGCTCTACTCACACGCTGGCCGTTTGACGCTGGTGCACTCAACCATTTCTGAGAACGCAACAACGAGTGGCGCGTGGGGTGGTGGCATCTACAGCGATGCGAGCGACCTGCTCGTATTCAACACGTCCATCGAGAAGAATCTCAGCGTCGACTCGGGCGGAGGGGCATTCGTCGCTGGCGGAACCGCCGAGTTCGCCGGCTGCCAATTCATAGCCAATTCAAGCGCAACAGGATGGAACATCGGATCATCCGGGGCACAAGTCTCGTTCAGCGACTCGACCATTTGCGGCGATGCAGAGACATCGATCGTGGGCGACGGAATCAACAACGCCGGAGCGACATTCACGACAAGTTGCTTCTCAGATCGCAATCGCAACGGACGCGATGATGCAGAAGAGATCGCACTCGGTATCACTCCAGACTGCGACAGCAATGGTGTGCCAGATGCTCAGGACCCTGATTGCAATCAAAATGGAATCGTCGACCGCTGCGAAATTCAAGCGGGATGGGTGCACGATTGCAACGGCAACGGCGTGCCCGACCGGTGCGAAATTGACTGGGGAATCGAAGTCGACAGCGACGCCGACGGCCTCATCGACGGCTGCGCAGGCGAGTGAACCGACTCGCGCAGTGGGGCGTTGTTGGAGTATCCTCCCACCCCCTGCATGCGTAGCTCAGCTGGATAGAGCATCGGTCTTCGAAACCGAGGGTCG
>SIAR01000011.1 GCA_009691705.1 Phycisphaerales bacterium | reverse complement strand
ATTCGCCGTCGCCCATGTCACTCCCCAGTTCGCGCTCTTGTAAACACCAGCGCCATTTGTGCCGGCAAAGATCGTGCTGCCGACCGCGTTGATGCAACGAACATCGGTGCCAACAAGTCCAGCGGCGGTCCAACTATCAGCTTGATTGTCGGAGCGAAAGACGCCCGTTGGCGTCGCGACGAAGAGGCGTGACTCTGCTTGCACGATTCCGCTCGTCAGCAAGTTCGTCATTCCACTGCTCTTTGCAACCCAAGTGGTGCCGCCGTTGGCGCTGCGAAACACCCCTTGGCTTGTGCATGTGTAGATGTATGTGGCGTCAGATGTGAATCCGCGCGTTGGGCCCACCGCATCGTTGCCCGAGTTGGACGCCACGAAGCTCGCTGCATTCGTAGTCGATCGGTACGCCCCGGTTGCACCGCCTGCAAAGACATCGCTGCCTCGCGAGAGCAGCGACTGCATATTGAGCGATGCTGTGCCAGTCGAAAGTTGCCACTGCGCTGAAGCCGTGGCAGTGCAGATGAGCGCGGCGACCGTCATGGAGCGATTGAGTGAATGCATCATCGCAGCCATTCGCTTGCGAACGAGATTTTGGGACAGGTCAGCCTTGAAGAAAATGCCTTCAGAGACGCTATGTTTGGCGTGGGGGCTCGGCTCCTAGCAGGCTGTTGAACCACATCGATAATCACGCGTGGTTCGAGCGTCCCCGCGGTTACGGGCAGATCGCGTCGTGGGGCAGGCAGAATCTGCCCGCAGCCTTCGTGCGCTCGACCGTGTCCGCCAGTCTGCTGATTCGCAAGTGACGGGGGGGTCAGTCGTGCGCGCGACCGAAAAAGTCCTTCATCACTTCGCACGCCGCGAGTGCATCGCGCAACCTCTTCTTCTGCGCGTGGGTGCGTCCACTCTGCTTGAGATGTTGCTCCGCCCCGAAACTGGTGAGTCGCTCATCTTGCATTTCGCATGGAAGCGAAAAGCGCGCGGTGCACTCGGCGGCAAACTGTCGTGACATCGCGGCGCGCGGTCCTTCAGTGCCATCCATGTTGACTGGCAATCCCACAATGAGCGCGTCGGGTCCGTACTCGCGAATGAACTTCTCGAGTCCCCTCATGAGAACTTCGCGGTCGCTCGCTTCGATCATTCCAACAGGGGATGGCAACCGCAGTATGTCATCGCCACAAGCCACGCCGGTTCGTCGATCACCGAGATCTATGGCGAGGTAACGCATGGCGGTTTGCCTTTCTGGCGCTGGTGACTACTTTGGTTACTGATATCCGCTCGGCACGCGGCCGGCGAGATCTTTCACGCGCTCGGCCATCGCCGCGGGACAAATCAGAGTCGCGTCGCGCGTATGCACGATGACCAACCCTTCAACGCCAATTGTTGCAATGAGATGATTTGGATCGTCACTCGCCACGACAACATTGTTCGATTCAAGGTGGACCGCCGCACCGACCGTGCGATTGCCTTGGGCATCGGCCGCGAGCACCGCGCCGAAACTTTGCCAGTTGCCAACATCGCGCCACGAGACTTCCATCGGCACAACGCAAATCGCAAGTCGCTCATCGCGCGAGGCGGGCTCCATCAATCCGAAGTCGACGCTGATCTTGGTGAGGGTCGGATAGACATCAGTGATGACCGCATCTTCATTGCGCGTTCCCCACGCTGCGCCGATGCGCGCCAATCCCGCAGCATTCTGCGGCATGAACCAGCCGATCGCGTCGAGCACGGTGCGGGCGTGAAAGACAAACATGCCCGTGTTCCATCCAAATGATTTGTTCGCGACAAACTCGGTTGCTCGGGCAAGGTCGGGCTTCTCGATGAAACGCTTGGCACGAAAGGCGTGATCGAAGCCGGCGATCGCAGCGCCGCGCTCGACATATCCATATCCCGTTGCGGCGAAAGTGGGCGGCACCGAAAACGTGACGAGTCGGCGCGGGTCGGCCTCGACGAGCGCGAAACCGGTGTCGACGGCCTTGCAGAATGCCTCGTGCGGCTCGATGACATGGTCGCTCGTCATCACAGCGAAGATTGCATCAGGATCGCGCTCGAAGAGAACCGCCGCGGCGAATCCAATGGCATTGAGTGTGTCGCGGCCAACGGGTTCGCCGAGAAAGTTGTGTGGAGCGAGTGCGCTGATCGATGCGAGCACATCCGAGGCATACGCGCACGAGGCGCACACGAGTCGCTTGTCGCTCGCAATCAATCCCTCGAGCCGTTCGCTGCTCAATTGCAGCATCGACTTGCCACCGATGAGTGGCAAGAGTTGCTTGGGCTTGGTCACTCGGCTCATCGGCCAGAGTCGCGTCCCTGACCCGCCTGCCATGATGAGCGCGTAGCGGTGTGGATGGGCGCTGGGCGCGGTCATAGATTTCCTGAAAGTCCCTTCGACGCCAGCGCAGCGGCGACCAGCGTGTTGGCACTCATGAGTTCGGGATCGCGTTCGAGCGCGCGGTCGATCATCGCGCGCGCGTCGAGGCGACTCTCTCCGAGTTGCACGAGCACGGTCATCGCATCCATCACTTCGGATGAGGTGAGCGTCGAAGCAGGTGGCGCGGCAACGGCGGTTGCGGCTCGCGCCGAACCACCGCCCTTCGTCGCAGGCGCCGCCGCTTGCACGCGAACCGCAGGCGCAGCAAATGGCGCAACCTTCTCGCGCAGTTCGATCACCATTGTCTCGGCGGTCTTGCGACCGATCTCGGGAAGGCTCATCAGCAGCGCAAGGTCTTTCATCATGATCGCCTCCGCAACGCGCGCAAAGGGAATGGTCAGTGCGCGCAGTGCCCGCCGTGTGCCGATCCCCTTGACCGAAGTCACGAGCAGAAAGAATGCGCGATCACTGGGGGTGCGAAATCCGATGAGCTTTGGCCAGAAACTCGAACCTTGTCCTTGCGACTCGAGATAGTGCAGCGTGTGAAAGGTGACCGCGCGATCCACTTCGCTGTAGAGCGCTGCCAAGTCTGCCGCTGGCACTGAAATCTCATAGACGATCTCGCCGACACGCACGAGGGCCGCTGTGTCTTGCACAGATTCGAGAACACCGTCGATGCTGTGAATCATTCGTTGGTAAGGCTATCGCCCGTCAGGCGATCTGTTGTTGGATAGCCAAGCGTTTGAGCCATCTTGAGTCGAATTGCGGCGGTCCACGCCACCTCTTCGCCGCGCCGTGGTGGATCGATGACACCAATCATTCGCACCCGCGCGCGGCTTGGTCGGATGATGCCGATGAATGCGCGTTTGCAAGCGGGCACACCATCGATCACAAAGAGCACGGTCTGTGCCCCCGATCGCGCGGCGAGTGATGCCATCCCAGGAAGAAATGGATGGATCACTCCTGGCGGCCGTGCGATCTGTCCCTCTGGAAAGATGCCGAGCACGCCGCCCGCCTGCAGGTGCCTGAGCGACTCGCGGATGGCTCCCACGGATGTTTTGGCTCCCTCGGTGTCAACGGCGATGATCCGCAGAAACCTCCAGAAGAATGCAAGTGAGCGCAGCATCATGGCGCGGTCCATCATCCAGCGAATCTCGCGGGGGAAAGCAACTTGGATCAGAACGGGATCGATCCCCGAAACATGATTCGCGACGACGATCAGCCCCGCGCCAGGCGCGCGATTCGCCCAGACCCGACCGTCAGGCACACCTTCGACGCGCAATCGGTGCACAAATCGCACGAAGAGTGTCGCCAAAAGGTGAATCCCACCCATCACGGCGCCCGAGCGAATTCGTCTTTGCAGAGAGTTGAGCATCGTCGCTGGGTTTCCCCGTTATAGTGGAGCGAATTTGGATTGAACACGCAATGCCACGACGAAACGATATACACAACATTCTCCTGATCGGCTCTGGACCGATCGTCATCGGCCAAGGCTGCGAGTTTGATTACTCGGGAACACAAGCGTGCAAAGCGCTGCGCGAAGAGGGCTACCGCGTGGTGCTAGTCAATTCGAATCCCGCCACGATCATGACCGATCCGGCGATGAGCGACCGCACATACATCGAGCCAATCACCCCCGAAGCTGTCGAGCGCATCTTGGTGCGCGAGCGCGAACTCGGCTTTCCAATCGACGCGCTCTTGCCAACAATCGGCGGACAAACGGCGCTGAACTGCGCCTGCGCGCTGGTCGACACTGGGGTGCTCGAACGTCACGGTGTCTCCATGATCGGCGCCTCGCGTGAAGCGATCCGCCGCGCCGAAGATCGCGAAGCATTCCGCGAAATCGTCAAGCGGCTCGGACTGAATCAACCGCACTCACGCACGGTCACCAACGTCGAAGACGCCCGCATTTTCCTCGAAGAGATCGGGCTGCCAGCGATCATTCGTCCTGCATTCACACTCGGTGGAAGCGGCGGCGGCATTGCGTACAACGTCGAAGAGTTTGAAGAGATCATTCGCCGCGGACTCTCGGCAAGCATGATCGGTCAAGTATTGATCGATCAGAGTGCGTTGGGATGGAAGGAATATGAACTCGAAGTTGTGCGCGATCACAACGACAATTGCATCGTCATCTGCGGCATTGAGAACATCGACGCGATGGGGGTGCACACCGGCGATTCGATCACGGTTGCGCCGATCCAAACGCTGACCGACCGCGAGTATCAGCGCATGCGCGATGCAGCATTCGCCATCATGCGCGCCGTCGGGGTCGACACTGGCGGCAGCAATGTTCAGTTCGCGATCAATCCAGCCAATGGCCAGATGGTGGTGGTCGAGATGAATCCGCGCGTCTCGCGCTCATCGGCGCTGGCATCGAAGGCCACAGGCTTTCCCATCGCACGTATCGCGGCGAAACTCGCCGTGGGATATTCGCTCGATGAACTTCGCAACGACATCACAGGATCGACCAGTGCCTGCTTTGAGCCATCGATCGATTATGTCGTCGTCAAGATGCCGCGCTGGACCTTCGAGAAGTTTCCAGAAGCAGACGAGACGCTCACCACACAGATGAAGAGCGTCGGCGAGGCGATGTCGATCGGCCGCACCTTCAAAGAAGCGTTGCAAAAGTCGATTCGCTCGATGGAAGTCAAGCGATTCGGGCTCGGACTCGACGCCAACGACAAGTGGCTCGCTGGGCGGCGCGCAGCGCGCAAAGAACTCGCCGATGGATCGCTTGCAGTCTGGCCGATTCCTGACGAACTGTTGCGTCGCAAACTCACTGTGCCGAGTCAGGGCCGTCTCTATTTCGTGCGCTACGCGCTCAAGATGGGATGGACGATCGAGCAGGTCGCGCAGTCCACGGGCTACGACCGCTGGTATCTCGATCAGATTCAACAGCTCGTCGAGTTCGAAGATGTGTTGTGCGCAGTTGACTCGCTTGAAGCGCTTGCCCCTGAAACGCTCTTTCGCGCCAAACAGTTTGGCTACTCGGATGCACAGCTCGCGTTCCTCTATATGGGTGAGATCTCGTCGCGCACGATTCTTGCCGTTCGCGCCCATCGCAAGCGGCTCAAGATCGAACCAGTCTTCAAGTTGGTCGATACTTGTGCCGCAGAGTTCGAAGCGGTCACTCCCTACTACTACTCAACCTATGAATCGCCAGCCACCGTCGAAGGTGTCAGCACTGTCGAAGACGAAATCCGCATCTCGGCGCGGCCCAAGATCATCATTCTCGGTGGCGGTCCCAATCGAATCGGGCAGGGGATCGAGTTCGATTACTGCTGCTGCCAAGCGGCCTTTGCCTGCGAGGACATGGATTTCGAGAGTGTGATGATCAACTCGAATCCAGAAACCGTTTCAACCGATTATGACACCAGCGACCTGCTCTTCTTTGAGCCGCTCACCCTTGAAGATGTGCTCAATGTCATCGAGCGACTCAACGGCGGCGGCGTCGATGTGAAAGATCGCACCGGCCGCGTCGCAGGTGTAATCGTGCAATTTGGTGGGCAAACACCCCTAAATCTCGCCCACGGACTGCACGCGGCTGGAGTCCCACTCATCGGCACGGGCATCGACTCGATCGATCTCGCCGAGGATCGCGATCGATTCAAATCGATGCTCGACGAGCTTGGGCTCAATCAACCCGCGAGCGGCATCGCCCGCAGTCTCGATGAGGCGCTCGCCATCGCCACGCGCATCAACTATCCCGTTCTCGTTCGCCCGTCGTATGTGCTCGGCGGTCGCGGCATGGAAACCTGCTTCGACGAAACGAGCTTGCGTCGCTACATGAGCGAAGCAGTCGATGCCAGCGAACTGGCGCACCGCCCAATTCTCATCGACCGCTTTCTCTCAGATGCCATCGAGATCGATGTAGATGTTGTGTCCGACTTCATCCCCAACGAAGAGAGCAGTTCTTCGGCGATCGCCCTTCCCCAATGCACCTCGCGCGCCGTCGTCTGCGGCGTGATGGAACACATCGAAGAGGCGGGCATCCACTCCGGCGATTCGACCTGCACCATCCCTCCGTATTCGCTAAGCGCCGCAATGGTCGAACGAGTGCGCACCCAAGCACGCGCGCTCGCCAAACGACTGCGGGTGCGTGGACTCATGAACATTCAGATGGCGTGCAAGGATGACATCCTGTACATCCTCGAAGTCAATCCGCGCGCATCGCGTACAGCACCATTTGTCAGCAAGGCCAAGGGTGTTTCGTGGGCCCGCATCGCTGCCAAGGTCATGATGGGCGCGTCGCTCGATCAACTCAACATTCAAGAAACACCCGACTGCGGATTCTTCTCGGTGAAAGAGTCCGTCTTTCCATTCGCAAAGTTTCCTGGAGTCGACATCGTGCTCGGTCCAGAGATGCGATCCACTGGCGAGGTCATGGGAGCAGACCGCTCGCTGCCCGTTGCATTCGCCAAGGCGCAGATGGCCGCGGGAGTCAAACTTCCCACGAGCGGAAAGGTCTTTCTCTCAGTGCGCGAGAGCGACAAGCGGGCAGTGGTCGAGATCGCACGCAGCCTCATCGCCATTGGATTCACACTCGTGTGCACCCGCGGCACGCACGATCTGCTCGCCACCCACGGCGTTGTTTCGCAACTCGTCCCAAAGATTGCCGAGGGGCAGCGTCCAAACATTCTTGATCTTGTTCGATCGGGTGAGATTGCGCTCATCATCAACACTCCAACCCGCAAGGGTGCGCACACCGACGAGGGTCGCATTCGCGCTGGATCAGTGCGTTCAGGAACGCCGATCATGACCACAGTCGCAGGCGCACGCGCCGCGGTGCAGGCGATCACTGCGCTGCAGGCCGGGGCATGGGATGTTTGTGCGATCCAAGATTATTTTCCTCACCTCGCCCGACCAACCGCCGCACCGCAACCACCAGCCTGCGCCCCCTGCGTGGCGTGAACGCTAGACTTCGATTCTCATGATTCCTATGCATACTCTCGCGAGCTTGCCGACCCTCATCCCAATCACGGGTGGCATGCCGCAGTTGATCGCCAACGTGATCGTCATCGTGTTGATGGTGCATGTGCTTCTGGGTGGCTGCGCGTACGGCGTCATGCTCGAGCGAAAACTGAGCGCCTGGATGCAAGATCGGGTCGGTCCAAATCGGGTCGGTCCCAAGGGGCTTCTGCAACCACTCGCCGATGGTCTCAAGTTCATCATGAAAGAAGAGCACACTCCCAAGGGTGCCGATGCGGTGCTCTTCACGCTCGGCCCTGCGCTCGCAATTCTGCCGGCAATGGCCGCGTTCGTGATCATTCCGTGGGGAGGCATTCTCGACCTCGCGACACTGCCAACATTCGTTACTTCATTCTTGTCCTCGACCTTTGGCTTTGACGGATCACTCGTCAAAGTCATCGGCGCCAACATCAACGTCGGTGTGATCTATCTCATCGCAGTCACAAGCCTGGGCGTCTACGGTGTCGCACTGGGCGGTTGGGCAAGCGGCAGCAAGTTCTCATTCTTGGGAGGACTGCGCGCCAGTGCGCAGATGATCTCGTACGAGATTCCGATGGGGCTCTGCCTGCTTTGCATCATCTTGGTTGCTGGGTCACTCGACCCATACGTCATCATCGCCCACCAACAACAATACAGTTGGAATCTCATCTCGCAACCGCTCGTTGCGATCCTCTTCTATACATGCATGCTCGCCGAATCGAATCGCGCGCCATTCGATCTCGCCGAAGCAGAGAGCGAACTAGTTGGTGGCTTTCACACCGAGTATTCGTCGATGCGTTTCGCGATGTTCTTTCTCGCTGAATACTTTCACGTCATCACTGGATCGGCGTTCTTCGCGCTGCTCTTTCTCGGCGGATTCAGCGTCAACCCACTGGGCGGCGTCACTCCACCATCGTGGAACTTCGAACTTCCAATTGTTGGATCGCTGCCAATCATCCTCGCCCAGATGGCAATCATGCTCGGCAAGACCGGCCTCGTCGTCGCATTCACGATGGCAATTCGCTGGACCCTTCCGCGCTTTCGCTTCGATCAGCTCATGAAACTCGCCTGGGAAGGGATGATTCCAATATCACTCTTACTGCTCACCGCCGCAGCTGCGATGACATTCTTTGGCGTGACCCAGTACATGTGGATCGCATCCCTCGCCTGCCTCGCCATCATCTGCCTCGTGCGTCCATTCATGCCTCGCGCGGCGAATCCAAATCACAAACTGCCGCTCGCCGGAAGCCGGTATTCGCCGCTTGCTGAGGAAAATGTCGCAGCGGCGTCGACCCATCCCGTTGCGCTCAGTGACGCACCGATTCAAGATCCCCGCCAAGGCATCATCTCGATTCACTGAATCAGACCCACCGTATGCAACTCACATTTCTAGACAAAATGCGCGCCATCTTCGCCCTCGCGCGACTGGGCGTGACAACGAGATTTCGTTTTGGCGGCGCATATTGGGTGTGGCGCAATGAGACAGCATTCGGAACAACCCGCAGCGACGTCGCAACCCAATCGCGCTTTTCATGGCGTTCGCAGACGCAGGCAGTGCTCGAATATGGCGCGTGGGTTGCGCGCATGCGGCAACTGATGAAGTGACCGCGCACCCGTACAACTTGCAGTTGTGCGCAATGTTCGGTTAGAGTTCACGTGCGGCGCGCATTGCGCGCTGTGACAACCAAAGAGTCTTTCCCCTCGCGGGCGCCGACCGAACTCCGACTCGACCGGCGCCTGCGTTCTTTTTGGCAGCGGAATATCTCGGTTTTGGGGATGGCGCCAAGTGATCTCTACACTGCGGGGAGTGTCCAAACTCAAGACAAGTTTTCTCTGCCGAGATTGCGGCGCGGTCGCACCACGTTGGTCGGGGCGTTGCCTCGAGTGCGGGGCATGGGACACCGTCGAGCCGTTCCGAACCGACGCCGGCGCCGATGATGACTCGCCCAGTGCTGGCGTTGACGGCACGCCGCCATCCGCTGCGCCGATGGCAGAAATCTCTCCGCTTGCAGTGCCGCGACTTCCAACTGGTATCAGCGAATTCGATCGCACGCTTGGCGGCGGTCTGGTGCCAGGCAGCGCCGTTCTGGTGGGTGGCGATCCTGGAATCGGTAAAAGCACGCTGCTTTTGCAGGCATTCTCAGCACTGGCGGGCGCGGGTGAACGGGTGCTTTACGCCAGCAGCGAAGAGAGCGCGCAGCAAGTCAAGTTGCGCGCACAGCGCATTCTGGGCGAGAACGAAGGCGCCGTGCGCGATGCCAATCTCTTCTTGCTCGCCGAAAGTTCTGTCGCGCGCATCACGAATGAAGCGCGTCGTGTGAAGGCAACGCTGCTTGCGGTCGACAGTATTCAACTCGTGCATCGACACGACGCTGATGCACTTCCAGGATCGATGACCCAGTTGCGCCGTTGCTGTCTCGAGCTCGTGCAGTTTGCCAAGACCACCGGCACCGTTGTGATCATCGTGGGACATGTCACCAAAGAAGGCGACCTCGCAGGTCCTAAGTTGCTCGAGCACCTTGTCGATGTTGTGCTCTCGTTCGAGGGAGAGCGCCACCACGCCTATCGCCTGGTGCGTGCAACCAAAAATCGTTTTGGATCGACCCACGAGATCGGTCTCTTCGAGATGACTGGCGCAGGACTCATCGAAGTCGACGAGAGCGCACTTGCCGCAGCGAACGCCACCGAGCCGCGTCCTGGAACGGCAGTTGTTCCAGTCATGGCAGGAAGTCGGGTGCTTCTGGCCGAGATTCAAGCGCTCGCCGCGGCAGGCTTTCTTGGCAGCGCCAAGCGCAAGGCCAGCGGCATGGACAGCGGCCGCCTCTCGATGATGATCGCTGTTCTAGAAAAGCACGGTGGATTGCGTCTCGCCGATCAAGACATCTATACAAGCGTCGCAGGTGGACTTCGTATCGTCGAACCAGCCGCCGACCTCGCGCTCTGCCTCGCAATCGCGGGGGCGCACCTTTCGCGGGCCCTTGCGCCAGGCACGGCGATCATCGGTGAAGTCGGGCTCTCTGGCGAGATCCGTCCTGTGCGCATGCTTGAGCAACGCGTCGCCGAGGCAGTGCGCCGAGGTTGCAACACTGTGCTCGTGCCGGCAGGGCAGGTCGACACGATCAAGCGCCGCGTCGGTGAAGTCGTTGCGATGCGCAGCATTGCCCATGCACTTGAACTATTATCGCCGGTGAAGCGTGTGAACTGAACTCTGGCAGAAACTGTGGCAGACTTTCTCAAGATCGCGGGAATACCCCGCCAAGAACTCATTCGACTGCTCGATGCGACGAGCAAGAATGTTCCCATTGCCGAGGGTAAGGCTCCCAATCGCACATCGCTCAATGGTCGTGTGATCGCCAATCTGTTTTTCGAAGACTCGACCCGAACGCGTTGCAGTTTCGAAACGGCGGTGCACCGACTCGGCGGGCAGGTGTTCAACCTCACGCCGAGCGGTTCGAGTCTCAACAAGGGCGAAACGCTGGTCGATACGGCGAGAAACATCGAGTGCATGGGAGTTGCAGCGATCGTCGTGCGCTGTGCGATTTCGGGCGGCGCGCAGATGATCGCCGACGGGGTGAAGTGCCCAGTTATCAATGCAGGGGATGGCCGCCACGAGCATCCCACCCAGGGCCTGCTCGATGTCTCAACCCTCATCGAAGAGTTTGGACCGCTCGAAGACCGCACGATTGCGATTGTTGGCGACATCACAAATAGTCGCGTCGCGCGCTCGACGACCCACGCGCTCTCGACGCTCGGCGCACATGTGCGACTCGTCGGTCCTCCAACGCTCGTTTCGAAGAGTTTTGAGCGAATTACGCAAGGACCCGGCAGTGTTTCGACGATGACCAATTTAGATACGGCTCTCGAAGGGGTCGATGCTGTCATGATGTTGCGAGTGCAATTCGAACGAGCCGCTGGCGGTGCAATTTCGAGTGACTATCGGCAGATGTTTGGACTCACCCCAGAACGAATCACGAGACTCGCTCCCCATGTTGTCATCCTTCATCCTGGTCCTATCAATCGCGGTATTGAAATAGATGATCGAGTCGCGGATGATCCCAAGCGAAGTCGCATTCTGCGGCAAGTCACCCACGGTGTTGCGGCGCGCATGGCGGTCCTCGAAGACCTCATCGCAAATTGACTGCAACTTTTTATGCTTTCGCGAACATAACGATGAGGAAGGGCGTTCTGTTAGTCAGTTTTCGTTATCCTCCACCCTTCGTTTCCCCCACGAATGGACCTGATCTGATGTACTTCTGCAGACACAACTACTCAAGCGCCCGTGGCGCTGCAATTGCCGTTGCATTGGCTGCGGCGCTGCTTGCAATGACGGGTTGTGAGACTGACTCGTACATGAATCCAAGCGTGACGGGCTACTACGAACACACGCCCACGACCCTCCCAGTGCTCGATCGCATCGATGTCATCGAACCAGCAGAAGAACCGCTGGGTGTCACGGGTCCGCCAGAACCGCAAGATCTCATCGCCAACAGTTTGCAGTATCGGATTGCCTCAGGCGACGTCATCGTCGTTGAAATCTACGAACTGATTTCGCAGGGCAAGACAGAAGCCGCCGTTCGCAGCGTTGATCAGGGGGGTTACATCCGATTGCCGACGATCAACGAAGTCAAAGCGGCTGGACTAACCCTCGAACAATTGCGCGAGGCGATCCGCACGAAACTGCAGGTGTTCGTGAAGAACCCGACGGTCACAGTCGACATCCAGGAGGGGCGCAGTTTCGAGTTCACGATTCAAGGGGCGATTCAGAACGCGGGTGTTTTCGCTCTCAACAAGCCAAACTTTCGTCTCACCCAAGCGATCGCCCTCGCGGGCGGCGCAGATGTTGTGACCGAGCGGGTGCTCATTGTGCGGGCGATGTCAACCGAAGAGGCGACCAACGACGATGTCGACTCGACGAGCAACGGGGGGTCACTACCGACGAATCCTCCGCAGGACGCCACCTCGACAAATCCGCCAGTTTCAAGCCAAAACACGACGGCGCAACCCGTCGACATCGAGGCGCTGATCAACAAATTGAGCGGTGCGCCGACACCTCCTCCCGCGCCAGAAACTCCCGCGCCAGAAACTCCCGCGCCCGAAACTCCAGCGCCAGCCCCAAGCCCAGGTGCCGTGCGCGGACAACAGAGTGCGCCGCCCATCGACATCGACACGCTCGAACCAGTTTCGATCATCGATGCACCGAGCGTCAACCTACAGAGCGCGACTCAGAAAACTCCCGCGGCTCAACTCGCCAATGACGGCGATTCGTTCATCTTTGACGTCAACAGCCAGCAGTGGGTTCGCATTCGCGGCAGTGGACAACCACTCGCTCAGCCGGTCACCGTCTCGGCTCTAAACCAGCCTGTGCCACCTAGAGCAGCGCTGACGGGCGAGGCTGCGCGCGCCAGTTTGCCATCGGCCACCGCTCCTCGATCGACCGCTTCAAATTCATTCCTCAAGACGCGCATCATCGAAGTCGATTACGACCGACTCATGCGCGGTGATGCGTCTCAGAACGTGGTGATCCGCCCCGGCGATGACATCTATCTCCAGTTCCCGCCGATCGGAATGGTCTACATCGATGGCGAGGTCAACCGTCCAGGAGTGTTTCAGTTGCCGTCCTATGGTCGGCTGACACTGAGCCGACTCGTCGCAACGGCGGGCGGACTCTCGCAAATCGCTATCCCAGAACGGGTTGACCTCGTTCGAAGACTGCCTGGTGGTCGTGAAGCTGCGATCCGCCTCAATCTCGCAGCGATTCGCAATCGAGGCGAGCCAGATGTGATCCTGAAAAAGGACGATTACATCGTTATCGGAACTAATTTTTGGGCGACGCCCCTGGCGGTCTTCAGAAATGGCCTTCGAATGACCTACGGCTTTGGATTCCTCCTAGACAGAAACTGGGGTAACGACGTCTTTGGACCGCCGCCGCAACAGGAAACGATCAACTTCTAGTCGCTCTCCCTGGTTCATGACGCGAGGCAAAAACGCCGAACACTCTGAAGGTTCCACTCGTTTGTCACAATAGCGCCACTCCATTGACAACTGTTCTTCCAACCACAGACACACGATCAGACGATGCGAAGGAGATCGTCGCGTCCGTCGCGCTCGCAATCGGCGCAGGGCTCGTCGTGCTCGCACTGTTTGGCGTCGTCTTCTTTGACTTCTTTCAACGGCAGGTGAGCTTCGCTTGGTCGCAGCCGAGCGACTGGGGTCACACACTCATCATCCCGATCGTCTCGGGCTATTTCGTATGGCTTCGCCGAAGCGAATTGCGCGCACTTCAACCCTTCGCACAATGTTGGTGGGGATTGCTGCCGGTACTCATCGGCGTCGCTTGGTACATGCTCTGCGTCTTTGGACCAAAGCCGCTCTATCACCACAACATCATGTCCCTTGGACCGACCATCGCGCTCTTCGGGACGGCGTGGTTGCTTTTTGGAAGCGCGGCGATGCGCTGGCTTTGGTTTCCACTCGCGTTTACTTGCGTTTTCGGACAGACCGTCTCTGAGGTCTTACTCAACAAGATCACATTTCAACTGCAAGACATCGCGGCGGTCGGCGCGCAAATTTTGCTCGTCGTCATCGGCACCGAAGTCGAACGCAGCGGCAACACGCTGACTGTCTGGGCAGACGGAATCGCCCACCCGCTGAATGTCGCCGAAGCCTGTTCAGGAATGCGCATGCTGGTCGCCTTTCTTGCACTGGGAGTCTTTCTGGCACGCACAAATCTCACCTCCGTATGGCAGAGAGTGCTGCTCGTGGCGCTAGGAGTTCCCATCGCAATCGCTGTCAACATCATCCGCGTGGCATCGCTTGGGATCCTCACCCAGTTTGATCAGAACTTTCTGGACGGAGAGTTTCATGAACTCGTCGGGGTCGTCTGGATGCTGCCAGCCCTCTTCTTCTACATGGGAACACTCTGGGCGATTCGAAACATGACCGAGCAACCATCGGGATCACCCGATGCGATTTAGTCCGTCCATTCGCATCGCATTCTTCGCTCTGGTCGGGTTGCTCGTGATTTCAACCATCGGGTTTCGCGCCGGTGTTTCACAACTCAATCTCTACCTGCGCAAGGAACCAGTTGCGCTTCGTGGAGCGCTCGACACGATTCCAACAAAGCTCGGTCGTTGGAAGCGCATAGGGGTTGACTCACGCATGGGTGAGGCGATGACTGAGAGCCTCGGAACAAAGCTCTACCTCGACCGACAGTATGCGCTCGACGGCAATCCACAAAGCGGAGTCGTCACCGTGCACATCGCCTACTACACGGGGATGGTCGACGCAGTGCCGCATGTGCCCGAACGCTGCTGGGGCGCGGCAGGATTGACGATGGTCAGCCAACCGCAAACGGTGATCGTCCCCATCGATCGCGCGCAGTGGGATCTCAAATCTGGACCAAAGAATCAAGCGACGGGCGATGCGTATCCAGTCGCTCGCGTCACCGATCACGTGACACGCGTTGAAGAAAGCGTGCTGCTACCTGTGGGTGAGACGGCGATGTCTGTGACCGTCTTTCAGGATGAAAAGAACCCGAATCTGCGGATGGTTGGCGGATATCTCTTCATCGCAAACGGTCGAATGACCCCCTCTCCCTACGTGGTGAGAACCTACGCATTCGACCTCTCTAGCCGTTACGCCTATTACTGTAAGGTTCAGTTGAGCGCGCTCCTGCCAAATGGCGATGGCGCTCTCGCACTTTGGACCGAATTCGCATCGGAATTACTCGCTGAACTGCTTCCGCCTCTCATGCGCCGACTGCCCGATTGGTCGGCGATCGAAGACTCTCAATCGAAGGAAAACTAAGCCATGGCAAATCCCGCAAAGAAATCAAAGTTCAACCGCAAGTTTCTAACCCTCGGCATCGGACTCATGCTCTTCGTCGGGCTCGTGCTCGGAGGCATCGCGTACTACCAGATTACAGTCGCGCCAGAACGCAACATCCGCATTGGCGATGAGTGCATGGTGGCAGCACGAGCCGCCGAGAGTGCCGGAAATGTCGATGAGGCATACAAGAAGTATCAAGAAGCAATCAGCCGCTACGGCCGCGCCGTGAGCAAGAAGCCCAACAATCTGATGTACAACCAAAAGATTCTCGACACGCTTGCGCTCATGACCCCAAAGACTTCGGGTGATGCGCAAGAGCTCTATCTCCGTCGCGAGTCGCTGCTGCGTCGCCGCACGCGTTCGGCACCTCTTGATGGAGAGCAGTGGATGGGTCTGCTCGCCGCACTCAACGAGCGGGCACAACTCTTCGGGGAGCCAGGGCTATGGGTGGAAGTTGCGAAGGTCGCCACCGAGGCCCTCGACCGACTTCCCGCTTCGTCACCACAAGTCGCAACAATTCGGGCCTTGAGCGTGAAGGCGGCATTGAGGCAAGGCGGTGTGTTGTCGACATCGGAACGCGCGGCTGGAGAGGAGTCTGCCAGGGTGTATCTCAAGGAGTTTCCAGCCGACGCGAGTATCTGGGCGGAGTATCTGCGATCCATTGCTGAAGATTCGAGCCGTCTCGCCGCAGCCAGCCGGACAACGGAAGCAGTTGCCCGTTCAGCCCAGTACGACGCCGTCCTCGCGCAGGCGCGCGGTCTCCATCCCGACAGCGTCATGCTCAGTATCGTTGAGCTCGAACACTTGGTTGATCGACGACGCGCTCGCAATCCACTCGCGACGCCTGCAGCGATCGCGGCGGTCGCTGATCCACTGCTGTGGAAGGGATCCGACCGAGATTCTCCAGACTTCGGAACCTGCGGCAACCTGCCAGGCGATGTCATGCAAAACTTTGTCGGTGTCATCGGAACGATCAGCGATCCAACAATGACCGCAAGAGCGGTAGAGATATTGCAGGCCTACATTGCTCGTAACCCAGCGGCGATGTTGGAGATTGGGGCGCTCGGGCGCATGCAGCGCAGTATCGAGCAGTTCGATGCCGCGCGAAAGTCGTTCGAACAGTTGCTGAACATTCCGTCCCCCAAGGTCTCAATCCTCGCTGCCTATTCAGATGAGGTGAAAGTCACTGCGATTGAGCAGATCTTTGAACTGGATTTCGCGCAGTGGGAGGGCGCCGTGACTGACGATGAGAAGTCCACCGCGCTGGCTAATGTCAAGGCAGATCGCCAACGCATCGCAACAATCATCCAAGGTCGTGAAGGCGAACTTGCACTGATCCGGGCCGATGCAAAGGTGGCCTTCGCGCAGCAGGATTACCTGACTGCGGTGACGAGACTCGAAGAGGTGTTCATTCGACAGAAAAATGTTGCGCCCGAGCTATATCTCATCGCAGCCATCAGCCTGCTCGAGCGAGGTGAGCCGGGCGCTGCACTCCTCAAGATCGAGCGGGCGCTCGAGGAGCATCCTGATGTCGGGCAGTTTCTCTTGGTTCGTGCGCGAATTCAGGGGCAACTCGGACGCATCAGCGACGCAAAGCGCACGCTGGACTTCATGCTTGGCAAAGACCCCACCAACTCAGGCGCGCTTGAGATGATGGCGATGCTTAACAAGGTGGGAGGAGATGGATCTCTCAATCTGTCTGATCCAATCATCAAGATTCTTGGCGACGCTGAACTCGCCGCAAATGAGGGAAACATCGACGAGGCGCTCACTCAGATCCGGACCGCACTTGAGCGGTTTCCAACCGACCTGCGTTTGCAGAGAACCCTTGTGCAATGGATTCTTTTCAAGGGAGATGCACCAAAAGCGAACAAGTTGGTTGGCGAGTTTCTCGTCGCGAATCCAACCGATGAGGCGCTCCAGCGTCTTCAGGTCATTTCGGGCGTGGGCACCCCTGTTGGTCGCGTGGCCTTGTTCGTCGACCTCTCGCAGCGCTCGGCGACCGAGAAGACAGTTGATTTAGCAATCGCACTGCTCAACTTGCGCGACAACTTGAAATCGCGGGTTTTGGTGAGTGCACCCGCAGAGGTTGCCGCTCTGACCGCAGATGTTTCCGAAGCCGAGGCAGCCTCAAAGGTTGCCGTGGCCAAGGCGATTGAAGTCGCTCCAGGCGATGCCGCACTCCTCGACCGACTCTTCGTTGAAGCGACCGTAGCAAAGAGTGAAGCGCAGTACGCCAAACTGATCGAACTTGCAGAAAAACACAGCACAGATCCAACGGTGCCGCTCCTGCTGCGCGGTCGTGTCGCCGCTGAGCGCAAGGACTTCAAGACAGCAGCCGAACTCTTCGAACAAGCGCAAGAACTGCCGAGCGCGAGTGCGACTGGGTATCGATTGCTCGGATTCGCCCGTGAGCGGCTTGGCGATGTTGCAGGGGCTGAGGAGGCTTATGCGAAGTCGTATCAGCGGCGCCCCAATGACCTCATCACGATTCAACTCTATTCAGCGCTGCTCAGTCGGCACGGAAAGTTGGACCGCGCCCGAGAGGTGATGCGGTCCGCCATGCTTGCCATGCCACAGTCGTCGGAGGTGCGAAGTGCGTATCTTGACCTCGAGAGTCAATTCGGAAATATTTCTGACACTTTGCTTGGACGGCGGCGCATGTACGCAATCCGTCCGGCGGACGCGGACAATGCCCGACAACTCATGCGCATTTTGATGAGTACGCCTCCAACGCGTGAGCTCATTTTTAACAATGATGGAACTGCGACCTTTCCACCAAAGGAGTGGGAGGCGTTAGGTCGTGACCGTCAAGCGCAAGAACTCGAATTGCTTTCGCGCAATCACCATGAAGAGGCTCAAGCGATCTTCGAACGCTTGATGCGAATCAACCCAGCAGACCGCGCGAGCACGCGCACGTATGGAGCTTCGATGCAGCGCGCTGGACGCGGCACCGAGGCGATAGCCGCATTGACCGTAATGGCGGAAAAGTCGACTGGAATCAAGGCGTGGGCGTCGTGGATGGATCTTGGCGAACTCCAACTCGAAGCTGAGCGAATCGATGACGCGCAACAGAGCCTAGACCGCGCGATGGCGGATTCACAAGGAGAGTCCCACGATGCGGCGCTTATGATTTCGATACTTTGGTCGGAGCGCCATCAGCCCAGGCGGGCGATCGCTTTGTTGACCACTGAGCTTGCCAAGAAGCCATCGATCGACATTGCCCGTCAACTCGCGGCGTTGCGCACTGAGGTGCGCGACTTTGCTGGGGCGCGAGAGGCGATCGAGCAAGTCGCAAAGTTGTCGCCATCGGGTGACACATTTAGCGACCAACTGCTCGCAGCAGACATCGCCAACGCTGAACTCGAAGAGTCTTTCTCAACGTTTACTCCAGAGGAATCCGCAAAGAAGGTCAGCGATTTCTCACAGGCTATCGAGCATGCGATGCGGCTAGATCCATCGAGCGGAGTGCCGTTTGTTGTGCGCGGCGGATCAGCGCAGCGCCGCTATCAGCGCACGGGCGACGTCGAACTCCTCAAGAAGGCGAAAGCAGACGCCTTGCGCGGAATAGAACTCCAGGGCAACTACTGGCCTGCAGTGCGATTGCTGGCCTCGCTGCAACTCGAAGAGGGCGATCTCGGCGCCGCGACTCAGACCGTGCGTCAGTTCACGGGGCAGAATCCACGAATGCAAGATGCACGACGTTCGTTGATTGGGTATCTCCTTGCTGCTGGTGATTACACCGGTGCGATTCGCGCGGTCGAAGAAGTACTTGCGGCCGAACCCAAGAACCCAACCTGGTGGAAGGTACTTGCCGAAGCCCACATCGCGGCAGGAAAGACGCTCGATGCTGCCGCGGACTACCAACAGATGTACTCGATCACGAGGGATCAAAGTGCTCTCACCACTTCACTCGTGATGCGGGCGACAAACATTCCACCAGACTTTGAAGGCATCCTCGGGGTGCTACGAACGACTTCTGACAGCACAGCCTCCGTGCCATTTCTTCAAATGATCGGTGCGGCGGCGATCGCTGGTTCAGCAGACAGCGATCGACAGCGAACCCAGGGGATGGTGCAACTGCGTGACATGTACAAGTTGGTTGGCCAATCGCATGGCGAGTTGACCGACCCGTGGGTGCTAAGTGTCTCGACACTTTTCCCGTTTGCACAGACCGCAGAGTTCGAAAAGTTTGTTCTCGAGGCGTGTGCCGACAAGCCTGACAGTTCGCTCTGTCGGGCGGTCTCCCAGCGATTCCTCGAGTCTGGACCGTCCGGCTACGCGAAGGCGCGCAGTTACGCGACGCGCGCGCTCGAACTCGGAGAAGACAACGCGCAGAAGTTCAACGCTCTGCGGGTGTTGGGAGGTCTCGAGTATCGGGTGGGTAACTTCGCGTTGGCAGCTGATTCGTTCGAAAAGTCGCTCAGCTTCAACCCAACTGACATGGCTGCGCTCAACAATATTGCGTACATCGAAGCGCGAGATCTCAACAAAGCAGCGCAGGCTGTGAAGCGCGCGCGCAAAGCGCTCATTGACTATCCCATCAGCACCGACTTGATGGACACTCTGGGATACGCGCTGACGAAGGTTGGAGAGTATCCCGAGGCAATCACCCTGCTAGGTCGCGCGTCACGAATTCAACCAAGCGCGATGGTCTTTGCGCATCTCGCTGCTGCGCAATTGGCCGCTGGTAGGCACGCAGACGCGGTCCTATCCATCACACGAGCGAAGGCACTCACCGCCGACGCTGATGCTGCCGCGGAGTGTGCCATCGTAGAAAAACTGCTTTCAGCCTCTCCGCGCTAAAGGAGTCAAAGATTCCAATGCCACCCACCACTTCGAATCCGAGTTCTCCGTCACGACAACCTGTGAGTCGTGCGCCGAGTCGTGCGGCGACAATCGATCCAGTGCGCGTGCTGCGGCAACACTGGAAGACGATTGTGATGTGGGCGGTCGCGGGGATCTTCGTCTCAGGGGCATTCCAACTTGGAGCCGCGGTCGTCTTCCCGATTTATAGCGGACAGGTCGTCTTGCGATTGCGCAGCCAGTTAGGTGATGCCAAGGAGATCTTCGGAGAAACCACGCCGCAAGAAGAAACGGTTGCCCGACTCGCCCAGACCGAAGCGCAGCAGATGATTTCGCGAGACATTCTGGTACGTGCGATGACGCATCGCGACATCTTGACGACGAAGTGGCATGAGTATTTTCTGGATGATGACGGGCAATTCATCATCGACGAAGCGGTGGATGATCTCGAAGATGACATTTCGGCGGGTCATCGCCGTGGAACGCAATTCTTCGCCATCTATTGGGCCGCCCACGTCGCCAGCGATGTGCCCACGGTTCTCAACACGATTGTCGATACCTACCTGAAAGAGTTGAGAAGTGAAAGTGAACGAAAGTTCAACTCGACCGAAGAAGTCTTCGTGCGCCAGCAAGAAGAACTCGACAAGCGCATCAGCGAAATGAAGTCGTCGGTGCGACGGTTCATTACCGAACAGAACATCCCATCCTTCGAAGAAGATTCGAGCCAAACCCAACGCGGAGTCGAAGAGCTTGCTCGCCGAATCGCCGAGACGACCATGGACCTGAGCCTCGTCAAGTCGCAGCGCAATCAACTCAACGCGAAGTTGGAAGGAAGACTCGAGGCATCCGAAGATGATGTTCGACGGGCGGAGGGCGATCCAGTGCTTCTGCAGTTAGGCCGAGACATCAACGACATGACGGTTGGTCTCGAGAGCAAGAAGCATCGATTTGGACCGGACCATCCTGAGATTCGAGCGAGCATGAACTTGCTCGCGTCGGGGCTCGCCCAGAAGGAGAAGGTGCTCGCTGACATCGTCAAGCGCGATCTGAACGCCCAGTTCAAGACGGTCAGTGACCGTCAATCGGGGCTTGAAGATCTGCTGAAGCAACAGACGGCCGACCACGCCTTTGAGTCAAAGCGCGTGCAAGAGCTCGCCTCGCGCGTTGCAGACCTTGAAGCGATGAAAGATCAGCAATTGCAACTCGAATCAGAGCGCAACGAAATCACAAAGACCATCGGAGATCTGCGCCTGGCGAGCGTGCGCAAAGACTCCATTCCCGTTGATATTTCGCAGAAGTCGCTGACTCCCCGTGAACTCGCCTTTCCCAATTGGAAGATTGTGCTTCCTGGAGTCTGGCTCGCTGTGATTGCGATGGGAATCGGCGTGATCTTCTTGCGTGAGTTTCTCGATCAGCGGGTTCGATTCGCGGCAGACTTGGCAGGACTGACCAGCGGCAAGATGCTTGGCGTGATCCCAGACCTCGCCGATGATGAATCGAAACCACAGAAGGTTGAGTTTGTTGTTCGCGATGCGCCACAGTCAGCGATGGCTGAGTCGTTGCGGCAGATTTCTACAAATATGTCGAAGGCGATTGACGGGCAAGATGCCAAGGTTGTTGGAGTCTTCTGCGCGATGCCCGAGGCAGGAGTGACCGCGATCATCAGCAATCTCGCGTCGAGCGCCGCAGTAGTCGGCAAGCGGGTACTGATCATCGACGCAAATTTTCGAAAGCCAGCGGTGGCTCGATGCTTTGCACTTTCAGAACAGTCGCAAGGATTCGGGGACGTTCTTGCGGGAACTGTTGATTTTTCAAACGCTATTCAAACTGCAGGGCGGGGTATCGACGTGATGGTCGCGGGCAACACGCGAACCCTCGAAATGTTCGACACATTGCGGGCGACCGAAGTCTTCAATAGCGCTCGGGAGAAGTACGACCTTGTGTTAGTTGACACGGCGCCAGCGGCAATCGCAGCAGAGTCGATCGTCATCGCAAATCGTGTCGATGCCGCTGTTCTTGTCGTGCGCGCAATGAGTGATCAACGCGGGCTTGTCACGCGCTTGCTCGCCCAGTTGCAGGCCCAGCGCGCTCAGTTCGTCGGGGCAATTCTCAATCGTCCACAGCAGACGGCGGGTGGCTACTACAAGAAGAATGCCCGCATCATGACTGGGTACGTTGTGACGAGCTCAACGCCGACTCCCGCCCAAGGAGCCGCGTAAAGGATGATGTGGCAAGCGGCAGCGGCGCACATCGAACAACTAACGCCAGCGCCTGCGCCTGTGCGTGAGGTGTTTGTTGATGCGGTTGAGATGCTCAATGTCTATTCGCCAGTGTTCATTGCGGGCTTTCTCATCACTCTCGCCGCGACACCAGTTGTGCGCCACGTCGCTGTGGTCGTGGGAGTGATCGACACCCCCGACCTGCACCGCAAGCATCACAAGGCTCCCGTGGCATACCTCGGCGGTCTCGCCGTGTTCATCGGTTTCATGTGTGCAATGGTGGCGAGCTTTATTCTGATCGATGGCGATGCAGCCGACTTCGCACCAGTTCCGCTCTCGATCCTGATCGGAGCGAGCGCAATCGCGATGACTGGACTCGCCGACGACATCTGGAAGTGGGACGCGCGACTCAAGATTGCCGGACAACTAGTTGCGGCCGCAGCGCTGTCCTATTCCGAGATCGGTATCGGTGCGGTGACTGGTGTGCTGCAACCTCTCATCGGCGCGCCAGAAGCAGCACTCTTTTCTGTTGCTGGATTTGTCGTGCCCAACGCCGCGCTCTATTACTGGGTCGGCACCGCGTTCCTTGGCTTCGTCATCATCGCGGGGTGCAACTCGGCCAATCTGATTGACGGTCTCGATGGACTGCTATCTGGATCAACCGCGATCATGGCCGCTGGCTTTCTCGCCATCGCGTTACTGTTGGCCTCCATCGCCACAGTTGATGATCCGACCACCAGTTTGGTGGGCGTGCGGGTCATCCTCGCGCTCGCGCTCCTTGGCACAATGCTCGGGTTCTTGCCGTGGAACTTCAATCCCGCAGTGATCTTTCTGGGAGATTGCGGAAGTCTGCTAATCGGTTACCTCTGCGTGACCACAATCCTGCTCTTCGGCGAGCAGGGATCCCCCAGCATGGTCGTTGCAGGTTTCATCATCTTTGGCCTTCCGATTGTCGACACGACGCTCGCGATCATCCGGCGCAAACTCGCGGGGGTGCCAATGAACACCGCAGATGCAAACCATTTGCATCACCAAATCAAGCGCGCGCTTGGATCAGTGAAGAAGACCGTGTTTGCCCTCTACGGAATCACCTGCGCCTTCACCATACTCGGCGTCGCAATCGCCGCCATCGTGCTGCTCACTTCGACGCGGGTTCTGGTTATCTACTGCATTGGGATGGCACTCTTTGGATTCGTCATCTCAGTCGCGATCAAGATTGCACTCCTGCACCGCTGGAACGCGACTCCCGCGCCGCCGGCCGAGAGTGATGCACCGGATCGCTCGGCGTGAGCGCTTCAGATTCTGGTCACCTCCCCGTTCTTCTTGAGGAGGTGCTGGAGTCGCTTGCTCCTCGTCGCGGAGATGTCTTCATCGATGCAACTGCGGGGCGCGGAGGGCATGCCAGCGCGATCGCGGCGGCGATCAATCCGGGACGCATCCTGTTGCTTGACCGAGATGCGGACAATCTGAGATTCGCTCTGGCGCGGGTGCGTGAAATCGCTCCCGAATCGCAGGTTGACGGGGTGCACTGCGACTTCCGAACCGTCGCAGAAATCGCTAGAAAACAAGGCGTTTCAGCCGACATCGTGCTTGCCGATCTGGGCATCTCTTCGAACCAACTCGACGATGCGCACCGCGGCTTTGCATTCCAACAGGATGGTCCACTCGACATGCGTCTCGATCAGTCGTCGGCGTACTCCGCCGCCGATCTCATTCGCGACCTGCGCGAGTCCGATATTGCAGATCTCATCTACAACTTTGGCGAGGATCCATTCGCACGATTGATCGCGCGGAAAGTTGCACAAACTCGAACGCATGAGCCGATTCTTACGACGGCGCATTTGGCTCGACTCGTGCGCGAGGCCTATGGCTCGCGCGCCCGTGCTTCCAGATTGCACCCTGCCACCCGGACCTTCATGGCGCTCAGGATCGCCGTCAACGACGAACTGAGAGCCCTTGAGGATTTCTTGAGGTCGATCGCGCAAGCGGTTAGATCGACGGGTGATGGGTGGATTTCTTCAAGAGCACGTGTGGCGGTGATTTCCTTCCATTCATTGGAGGACCGTCAAGTCAAGCGCACGTTCGCCGCCCTCGCAGACGAAGGAGTCGTCGAGAGGGTGAATCGAAAGCCCGTTGTTGCGGGCGACTCTGAGGTCGCACGCAACCCCAGGTCTCGTTCGGCAAAGCTTCGCACCGTTGTCCGCCTCGCTCGAAAATCGTAAGTCACGCAGAAAACCTGCAAGTCAACAAGTCAACAAGTCAACAAGGAAGTTGCACCATGACACGTGAACACAAACTGGCCGTCGTACTCGGATTCGGACTGCTCCTCTTCGTGGGCATCCTCGTCTCTGATCATTTCTCAGCGACTCAACGCAGAAACCCCGCCGACCTCGTTGCGAACACGCAGATGCGCGTCGTTCGTCCGCAGGGCCCAGTCTCGATTCAACCGGTGCAAGTGACCAATCGAACGGCGCTCGCTCAGCACACATCGCAGACTCCAGGGGGCGACGGTCTTGCGCTTCCGCTGGGAGTCGTTGCGCAGCCCGCTCCAGCTGCTCTGCCAACGGGCGTGCCAGCCGAGCTATACACATTGAAGGATGGCGAAACGCTCTACAAGATTTGCCAGTCGCGCTATGGCAACGGCAATCTCTGGCAGAAGCTCGCTGAGTTCAACAAGGGAACGATCTCGAACCCGACGAAACTGCGCAAGGGAACCACAATCCGCTTGCCATCCGCGAGCGTGCTTCGGGGAGATCAACCAACAGCAGTCGTGGCGCCTGCGCTTCCCCAACCAGCGCAAAGCGGCGGCGGTGCGGCGCTTCCGCAGGCCACCCCGACTCAGCGCGAATACGTTGTGCAGAAGGGCGACACACTCGGCACGATCGCAGCGCACGAACTCGGATCAGCGAAGAAATGGGAGTTGATCTTCGACGCGAATCGCGATCGGCTCAAGAATCCAGCCGCTCTCAAGGTTGGTACGGGTCTGCGCATTCCTAGCGACGCCCAGTAAGAGCGCGCCCTTGTTCGCAAAGGTCACCGCAATCATCATCGGAATCGGCGTGCTCGCGTGCGGAGTACTAGTGCAGCGACAGCAGCGCTACGAACTCGCCCGCGACATATCACGCGCCCACTGGCGCATGCTCGAACAAGAGCGAACACTCTGGTCACTGCGCGCAGAGATTGCGCGCCGCACCCGCCCTGAAGAAATTCGCACCGCAGTTCATCGACTTGATCGTCGTTGGCGGGCGATCCCATACCGAATCGAAGAATCATCATCTCCCGCACAGTTCGAGTCGACTGACCACGCGCAACCTGTGGAGTTTGGCGGATGAATTCGATGGGCGGTATCCGGGCGTGGTCGCGTGGCATCGTGATCGTCACGATCGTTGCACTCGGCGGCACACTCATTCGCGTCGCGCAACTCAAGATGGTGCCGCCATCCCAACTCCTCCCAGCAATGGGATCGCGCACCTCGACTTCAACTGAACTCGCGGCGCGCGGTCGCATTCTCGATCGACGCGGTCGCATCTTGGCAACGAGCGTCGTTGGATATCGCCTTTTCGCAGACCCGGCAACAATTTGGAAGCATGGCAACGAGAAGATTCGCGCCGGACTCAAGAGCGATCCGCAAGCATCGGTTGCGAGTGATCCATTTGAAGATGTTGCCGCGATGCTCGCCTCGGTTCTCGGGCGTCCGCAAGCAGATTTCGAAAGCATCTTGCGGCAGCGCGCGGATGATCGATACGTCGTGCTCGATGGAGATCTCACCGAGGCCGAACTCGACGGAATCAAGACGCTTGCGATTGAAGGGCTCGGCATCGAGTCGAAACTTGTGCGCCATTATCCGCAAGGATCGGTTGGCGCTGCGGTCGTGGGAAAAGTTGGATTCGAGCACAAAGGTCTTGCCGGAGCCGAACTCTCCTTCGAGAAGAAGCTCGCTGCAACAAACGGAAAACTCACCTACCTGCGCGATGTACAGCGCAACGTCTTGCACATCGAAGATGGCAACTACGTTCCTGCCGATGACGGCAGTGATGTGCGTCTCTCGATCGATCTCGTCTTGCAAGACATCGCAGAGCGACGACTTGCCGAAGCAGTGCGCCAATACAACGCGGGTGGTGGACGCCTCGTGGTGTTCGATCCGCAGTCGGGTGATGTGCTCGCGATGGTCGACATCTTGCACAGGCGACCTGGTTGGAAGGAAGTCACCGACGATCCAAGTCGACGCATCGATCCCGCCCTCGGTCGCAATCGCTGTCTGACCGATCCATTCGAACCTGGATCGACCTTCAAACCATTCGTGTGGGCTGCCGCGACAGAGGTCGGGATATTCACCCCGAACTCGCGCGTGCAGACGCCGACCAATGGCCCGCATCGCACATCATTTGGTCGTGCGATTCGTGACGTGAAGTACTACGGTCCAGTCTCGTGGAGAACCGTGCTCGTCAAGAGTCTCAACAGTGGAATGGCAATCGCCGGAGAACGCATGTCGTTCGCGGAGATGCAAGAGAAGGCCGTCGGTCGATTCGGGTTCGGGCACCTCACAAACCTCGGGGTTTCAGGTGAGACCGCCGGACTCGTGACCGCGCCAAGCGCTTGGTCGAAGTACACGCAAACATCCGTTGCGATGGGTCACGAAATCGCTGTTACTCCCGTGCAAATGGTGCGCGCATTCAGCACCTTCTGTACCGATGGTTGGATGCCACAACCACGCATCGAACTTCGTGTGGGTGCCGATGGACGCGTGCTCGCGTCGCCCCACACCAACGTCATCCCATCATCGATCGCGCATGAGACGCGCTCGGCGATGGAAGGCGTGATCACCGAAGGAACGGGTCGCCGCGCGCAGAGTGCCGTCTACCGAATGTTTGGCAAGTCGGGAACCGCGCAACTGCCAAAGCCAGCGGGACAAGGCAAGGGCTACTTCGAAGATCGATACGTTGCCAACTTCATTGCAGGCGCGCCGTTCGATCATCCACGGGTGGTCGTGCTATGTGTGATCGACGACCCAGACAAGAAGAAGGGACACTTCGGCGGATCGATTGCTGGACCGGTCGTGCGCGATGTCATCGATGAGTCTCTGCAATATCTCGGCGTGAAGCCCGATCAACTTCCTGAGCGACGCAAGGCCATCCTCGCATCGGGACAAGATCTTCCGGTCGACGCGAGCGAACTGGTTTCTGCGGCGCTGATCTTTACGGGAGTTGCGGGCGACGAAGACCTCACGGCCGAATCGAATCCAGATGCACCAGAGTCACTACCTGCGCGGCCGAAGAATCGCACTGCTACTGTTGTTCCAGCTGCGAAATCAGGCGACACAAGCCGGCGCGTGAGTGGTGCGACCCTCTCGCGCTGAATAGCGCGACTCAAACCCGCCGCTGAATAGCGCGACTCATTCCATTTCGGCTTTTGTGTAGGGCATCAGCCCCTTCACGCGCATCTCAGACATCTGATACTTCGAGATGGTCGCCGCGATGTTCGCCGGGCAAGGTCCACCAGCACCGCCAACCTTGCCAGAAGTCTTGGCCTTTGCGTATGCCTTCTCACCCTTGGTGAGAGCGATGATCGAACTCTTTGTGTTCTTCTCGAGCGCCTCGGTGATTTGCCGCTGCCAGCGCGGATTCTTCTTCATGAGGTCGCAGATGTCTTGGGAGATCTGAGCGCAGCTCTCCATCGCCTTGTAAAACTCGGTCGACTGCGCCGCGTCGAGAGTCTGTCCCTTGGTCATCTTCGCGTAGCAAGTGGCGCGTGTCTTGTACGCCGCCCCAAGATCGCTCGCAATCTTGTTGAGATCGACCGTGATTGGTGCAGCCGGAGTCACAAGCCCAGCCGCCGGCTTCGGACTCGTCGCGCGTGGGGTCGTTGCCGCACTCGGCGAAGAATCCGCCGCGCCATCGCCGCCACCGCATCCTGAGATCATGAATGACAGGACGATCAAGAGCGCAGATGTTTTCACGACGATCCTCTCTTAGACGCCGAGCAGTAGGCGACCGGGGTTTTCAATGCAGTCCTTCACATTAACCAGAAATCCGACAGCCTCAGCGCCGTCGATGATTCGGTGATCGTACGAGAGCGCGAGGTACATCATTGGACGCAGCGCAATCTGTCCTGGGTTGTTGGGATCCTCAACCGCCCGCTTCTTGATGGCGTGCATGCCAAGAATCGCCGACTGCGGTGGATTCAAGATCGGAGTCGACATGAGCGACCCATAGACGCCGCCGTTTGAAATGGTGAACGTGCCACCAGTCATCTCGTCAACGGTGAGCTTGCCATCGCGGGCGCGCACAGCACAGGCGCGAAGTGTCTTCTCGATCGCAGGAAGCGACAGACCTTCGGTGTTGCGCAGCACTGGCACGACGAGTCCGCGTTCGGTGCCAACCGCAACGCCGATGTCGACGTAATCGTGAAACTCAATCTCATCACCCGCGAGATAGGCGTTTGCGCGCGGATACTGTTGCAGCGCTGAGACGCACGAACGAATGAAGAATCCCATGAAGCCAAGCGAAACGCCATGTTGCTTCTCGAAGTCGACCTTGTGTTCGCTGCGCAAGCGAATCACCTCGCTCATGTCGACTTCGTTGAATGTGGTGAGCATCGCAGCGGTGTGTTGCGCGCTGACAAGTCGTTCGGCAATTCGCAGTCGCAAACGTGTCATCTTTTCGCGGCGAACGGTGCGGGTTCCACTGGCTGGCGCTGGTGTGCTTGAGGCTGGCACGTTCGCAGTCGTGGCTCCTTCGACGTCAATCTTCATGACTCGTCCGGATGGGCCGCTTCCTGCCAGCGCTCCCGCATCGATCCCACGCTCGGCAGCAACTTTCTTTGCGACTCCTGAGACGCGCGTTGGAGAATCTTTGCTTGGTTTCGCAGCAGCGGGTGCCTTCGCGGCTGCGGGCGCACTACCTGCTGGTCGTTTCGCACTCTCGTCGATTTTCGCAACAAGCGTTCCGACTTTCAGTTCAGCGCCCGACTTCGCTGCCAATCGAAGTGCGCCGGATGCTGGAGCGAGCAATTCAAGGGTCGCCTTGTCAGAATCGATCTCGTTGAGCAGTTCATCCTTCTCAACCCAGTCGCCATCGTTCTTGCGCCACGTTCCGAGTGTGACTTCGGTGATCGATTCACCAGGACTTGGGACGACGACTTCAACCATGATTGCATCCTCGCATTAGCGTTTGTTGGCAGTCGGCTTGCGGCCGCTCGATTTCTTATCACTCTTGACTGGATCACTCTTGACTGGATCAACTTTGCCAGCGCTGCCATGACTCGCACTCTCTTTGACCTGGGTCGAAACACCATCAAGCGTTGGGAACACTTCAGTGAGCAGGGCGTGGGCTTGTTTCTCGTGAGCCTTGGTCGAACCAACGGCAGGCGTGGCTGAGTCGGGGCGTCCAACATATTTCGGATTCACATTGAACCGGTCGAGCATGTTCGCTTGCACGAACCGATACGCGCCCATGTTACGCGGCTCTTCCTGCACCCAGTGCACCTGCGCCTGCGGATAGCGCTGCATGATCGCATCAACCTCATCGGCCGGAAACGGAGCGAGTTGCTCGAGGCGCACGAAAGCGCAGGTCATGTCTGCGAGCGCCGTGCGCTGTGCATGCAATTCGTGAAAGTATTTACCGCTGCAGAAGAACAAGCGGCTGATCTCGCGCGCGCTCTTCACGCTTGCGTCATCAATCACGCGCTCAAACTGTCCTTGCACGAAGTCCGATCCAGTGCTCTGCGCAGCAGGAAGGCGCAGCATGCTCTTGGGAGTCAAGACCACCAGCGGTTTTCTGAAATCGCGTTTGAGTTGTCGGCGCAAAACGTGAAACATCTGCGCTGTCGTCGACGGATAAACCGCCTCAAAGCTCTCGTTCGCGTAGAGCTGCAAGAAGCGTTCGATGCGTGCCGATGAATGTTCCGGACCCTGCCCCTCATAGCCGTGCGGCAAGAGCAAGACTAGTGCTGCGGCCCGATGCCATTTCACTTCGCCGCTCGTGAGAAACTGATCGAAGATCACCTGCGCCCCGTTTGCAAAGTCGCCAAACTGTCCCTCCCAAATGACCAGCGCATTGGGATCGGTCTGCGAATAGCCCAACTCGAATGCGACGATCGCATTCTCTGTCAGAGGCGAGTTCCACACGCCAAGGTCTCCGGCGTTCTTGGCGATGGTTGCCAACGCGTTGTACTTGCCGCCCGTGTCTTGGCAATTCACAACCGCGTGGCGATGGCTGAACGTTCCACGCTCAACATCCTGTCCACTGATTCGCACGCGGCATCCATCCAAGAGCAGCGATCCATAGGCGAACAACTCAGCAGTCGCCCAATCGACCTTTGCATCACTGTCGAATGCTCCGCGCGCTGCGACCAATCGCGCGATTGTTCGGTGGGGGGTGATGTGATCTGGAATGGTCGAAATCACCGCAGAAAGTTTCGCGAGTGTCGCGAGGGCGACACCCGTGTCATCGCTCTCGGTGTGGTAGGGGTTGTCGAGCCCCTTCCATCGTCCTTCGAAGCCAGCAACTGCCGGAAAGACCGCCTTGGCCTTGGCGGCAGTTTGCGCGGCGTCCATTCGATCGTGCACGCTCTTTACGAGTGCGTCGGCATCTTCGCGCGAAATCGCGCCGCTTGCCACGAGTCGGTTGCGGTAGACCGCAGCAATTGGTTGATGATCGCGCACACGGCGATAGAGAATCGGTTGCGTGAACGCTGGCTCATCTGTCTCGTTGTGGCCATTCTTTCGGTAGCACCAGAGTTCGACGAGCGCATCGCGACCAAATGCTTGACGAAACTCAGTCGCCGTCTGCATTGCCCACACGCACGCATCTGGATCATCGCTGTTCACATGAAAAATCGGCACGTCGTATGCCTTGGCCAAGTCAGAGCAATATTGTCCGCCAAAGACATCTTGCGGATTCGTAGTGAATCCAACTTGATTGTTGATGATCACATGCAACGCGCCGCCAACGTCATATCCGGCGAGTTTCATGAAGTTGAAGCATTCCGAAACTGAGCCCTGTCCTGGAAACGACGAGTCGCCGTGCACGAGAATCGGAATCACCTCGCGTCGTTCGCTATCACCACGAAGATCTTGCTTTGCGCGGGTGCGCCCAAGTGCGATGCCATTGACATATTCAAGATGGGATGCATTGGCCGATGCCGTGAGATGCACCGTGCCTGCGCTCGTGGCGCGATCTGAACTGTAGCCCTGGTGATACTTCACGTCACCACCACCATCGACGAAGGCGGCGGTCCAGGTCTCTTCGAATTCGGTGAGCACCTGCTCGTACTTCTTACCCACGATGTTTGTGAGCAAGTTCACGCGACCGCGATGGGCAAAGGCAAAGCAGAACTCGCGCGCGCCAAGCGTTGCGCCGGTTTCAATCGCGCTGTCGAGCATCGGGATGACCGTGTCGGCTCCCTCGAGACCAAACCGCTTCTTGCCCACATAACGCAACGCCATAAAACTCTCGAACGCATCCGAGTCGACAAGGCGACTCAAGATGTGTCGCTGTTGCTGCGCCGAGAAGTTTGGTTTGCCACGCGCCTGTTCGACGCGCCGCTGAATCCACTCGCGCTGTTCGAGGTTTGTGATGTGCACAAACTCGACGCCGGTCGATCCGCAGTATGTCTGTTCGAGTTGGCTGACAATCTGGGAGAGTGTCGAAGGTGAGGCGATTGGCAGCGAGCCAGCGTCGAACGACTGTCCAAGATGAGCATCCCCTAACTCAACACTTTCAAGCGTCAGCGCGTCAGGAAACGGTCGGGTCGATCCCAGTGGATCGAGATGCGCCGCAAGATGTCCAAACTCGCGGTAGCGGGCGATGAGTTGATCGACTCCGCACTGGGCTCGCGACACGGTGCCGGTCGCGGGCGCGGTGGCTGCAGCATCTGCGGCAGCGGCAGGAGCATCTGCGGCAGGAACTGGACGCGCGAGTCCGAGTTCGAACCCAGCGAAAAACTGTTGCCAAGATGCGTCAACCGATTTGGGGTCGCGGTTCCACTGCGCGAAAAGTGTGTCCAAAAAGTCCGCATCCCACCCGTTGATCGCTTGGCGCGCGGGTGGGGCAGATTCCGAATTGGCGTGGCCGTTCTGGGTCACGAACTTGCTCCATACGAGTGCTGAAAAGAATGGTGAAGAGTCGTCTCAACACCGAAGAGCGAGTGTAGCAAGGCAATGCGAAAACGGCTCCGAAACAGGGCGCGGTCTTCGCTGATTAACGCGATGCGGTTGCTCACAGCAGCGCGACGGGATCGACATCGACCGCGACAATCTCGCCGGGCACGAGAACCCCACGACTGCGCGCAGTTGCGAGCAGTTTCTGAATCTGCGCTGGGGTCTGGGCGAGAATCTCAATGTGCACACGCCACCGATCTGCGATGCGGGCGATGGCGCAGGGGGCCGCGTCGCGAATGGTCACGCCGTGCGCCGCGTCAAGAGCCACGAGCGCACCGCGCAATCGATCGGCGATCTGATGCGCCTCGCGTTGACTCTCGTGGCGCACAATGATGCGAGCGAGTCTGTGGGATGGCGGCAACCCATATCGCTGCCGCATCTCGATTTCACCCTGTGCGAATCCAATGAAATCCTGGCGGGCGGCCGCAAGAATTGGTTCGGCATCGGGCTGAAATGTCTGGATGATCGCCCGTCCGGCATGGTCACTGCGTCCGCATCGACCTGAAACTTGTGCCACCAACTGAAATGTTCGTTCGCTAGCTCGAAAATCTGGAAGGTTCAGCGCGGTGTCGGCGCTGATGACCCCCACCACCTGAACATTCGGAAAATCAAGCCCCTTTGCGATCATTTGTGTTCCCAGCAGCAGCGCAATATCTCCCCGACCGAAGCGCTCGAGTGTCTCGTGAAAGTCGGTTGCGTGACTCATCGAGTCACTGTCGACGCGCGCGATCTTGCGTTGCGCCGACAACTGTGGAAAGAGCCGATCAAGCTCTTCTTCGACGCGCTGCGTGCCGAGTCCGAAAATCACAACATTCTTTGCACAGCGCGGACAGCGTGTCGGAATCTTCTGCTCAGTCTGACAGTGATGACATCGCGTGAACTTCACAAGCTTTGCATCGGTTGACATGTGATGCACGACCATGCCGGCCTCGCAGTGGTCGCACTGCATCGTCCATCCGCACGCTGGATCGGGGCATGTGATCCAATTCGCATATCCACGCCGATTCAGAAGCACGATTGCCTGTCCACCTCGGTCGAAACACTGTCGCAAAGCAACCTCGAGGGTGGGTCCAATCAGATGCACTCGACGGTCTTTGTGAAGGGCCGTTTCCTTGCGGAAATCGACAATATCGACGCGGGGAGTGCGCAACCCTGGCGCCCGTTGTGGCAGTTGGTGCAACGCACAGATGCCGCGCTTGGTCGCGTTGAACCAACTCTCCATGCTCGGAGTCGCGCTTCCCATCACGATCGGGCACTCGGAAAGTTGCGCGCGGCGAATCGCCACATCGCGTCCGTTGTAACGAGGCGCTTGATCTTGCTTGTACGACTGATCGTGCTCTTCATCAACGATGATTAGTCCAAGTTCGCCATCGGCAATGGGCGCGAAGACTGCGCTGCGCGCCCCGATCACAATCTTGGCGCCAGACTGGGCGGCAACGATCCACTGCTCGTGCCGCTGCGCAGCGGTGAGCCCCGAATGCAATATCGCCATACGGTGCAGTGGCAGTCGCGCGGCGATGCGTCCACCAGTTTGTGGAGTCAGTGAAATCTCTGGAACGAGGTAGAGCACACTGCGACCCGCGGCAAGCACCTGCTGGGCGAGTCGCAGATAGACCTCGGTCTTTCCAGATCCTGTGACTCCCAGCAACAAGTGCTGCGAAAAGCCTTTGTTAATAGTGTTTTCGATCGCTTCAACGACAGCGCACTGCTGCCCAGTGAGCAGCGGAGCAACCCCCGACGCAGGCGAAGTTGCCCGCCACTTTGCCTGCACCGAGGTGCGGGCGGTCGTGATGAGGTGTCCACTTTTGATGAGCGCCATGATCGGCGCACGCGTCGCGAGCGCACACGCATCGCGCAAGGCATCAATGTCGACTGGACGCTCCGCTGCCGGCCACCGCGCAAGCTGGTCGAGCACCGCCTGTCGTTTCGCGTGCAACTTCGAAGCCGCGGGTTGCGCTGGCGCCAAATCGACAGCAAGTTTCTGCACCCGCCCGACTCCCTTTCGCACCGCACTTGGTGTGATCGCTGCGATCGTCACGCCGATTGGAGCGCAGTAATACGAAGAGATCCACTGCGCGAGCCGCACAACAACGCTCGGCATCGGATCGCTAGTTCGATCAACACAGGTGACCGCTTTTATGCGACTCGCGCTCACCCGCGCTGCGAGCAACTCCGATCCGCCGATGCCAACAACGACGCCGCGCACCGGCGAATCGCCCCGACCAAGCGGCACTGTGACGTGATCTCCCAATGAAACCGCTCCGAGTTGCGCGGGCGCTCGATATGTCAATCCATCGGGGTATCGATCAATTCCTCGCTCGACAGCGACGCGCACGTAGGCAATTGCCTCGGCGACTGGGTAGGTCATCGCGCTGCGCGTTCGCCACGGGCGAGAACTGCGGCGCGCGTTTGCGCCTTTCGCATCGATGCTTCGGTCAGCGTTCCACCCGTTTCCATCAATTCGACGAAGCAATCGAAGAGGTAGTCAGAATCATGCGGACCTGGCGACGCCTCTGGGTGGTACTGCACGCTGAAAATCGGCTTCGTGGCGTGGCGGAATCCAGCAACTGTGCCGTCGTTCAGATGTACATGCGTCGGTTCGCCACCCGCGGCGCGCAGGCTGAGTTCGTCGACGCAGAATCCATGGTTCTGGCTTGTGATTTCGATCTGCCCACTCAGCAAGTTGCGCACCGGTTGGTTCGATCCGCGATGACCAAACTTGAGTTTGTAGGTCGTCGCCCCAAGGGCAAGGGCAAGCAGTTGGTGCCCAAGGCAGATGCCAAAAGTGGGTATTTCTCCAGCGATTTCACGCAGGGTGCTCACGGTCGCGGTAACCGCCGCAGGATCGCCAGGACCATTCGAAATGAAAAGCCCATCGGGCTTGAGTGCCCGAATTGTCGCCGCCGAGACATCATGCGGCAGGGCGTGTACTTCACAGTTGCGCTCGGTCAAGTTGCGGTAAATGTTGCGCTTTGCGCCGCAGTCGATCGCCACAACTTTGAGCGGGCGTCGGGCGATATGCATTCCGGCAGACTCTCGCGGAGCCCACTCTCCAAGCGGTTCATCCCATTGGCACGCCGATTTGGGGCTAACACCACTCGCCAGGTTCTTGCCAGACATCGACGCGCTCGCCCGCACCAACCGCAGAAGTTCGTCCGAATCACGGGATGGATCGCCGCATATCAAACCGTTCATCGATCCAGAGTTTCGAAGCCGGCGAACCAGTGCGCGTGTGTCAATCTCATGAATTCCTGGAATTCCGAAACGGGCGAGCCATTGCGAGAGCCCTTCGACCGCGCGTTGGTTCGACCAAATTCGACTGAGCTCGCGAACTACCACCCCTTGCACAGTCGGACGTCCGCTCTCCACGTCATCGGTCGTGATGCCGTAGTTGCCGATCTGAGTCGCCGAAAATGTCAGTATTTGCCCGCAATAACTCGGATCTGTGAGCGCCTCTTGGTACCCAGTCAGCGCCGTATTGAAGACGACCTCACCAAAGTTCAGGATGGCCGTGCCGACTGCCCCAAATCCGAGGCCGTCGAAGATGGTGCCATCTGCCAAGACGAGGCGGCAGGGGTGCTGTGCGGGCGCATAAGTGGACTCTGACATCGACATGTGTTTGATTGTAACGCGACTGCGCTTGCGGATGCGCTGAATGCCGTTTAGTCTTTCCGTTCGCCTTGAGGCGAGGCGATTCAAATCCGCCAGAGGCATGGTTGCCAACCCACGTATGTCGGATCAAAAGTTGAATCGAGAGGGTCCCCTTGATCGGGTGCCCACGGAGTACTGCATGAACCTGTTTTCGCCCCTCGCTCGCAACACTTTCACCATCACCATGAAGTTTGAAAAATCGACATTCGCCGTCGCAGTTCTCTGTCTCTCCATCACCGCATCCATTTCTCAGGCTCAATCTGAACCAGCCAGCGGTGACAATCCACCAGCTTCTGAGCCAATTCCAACAGAACCAACGCCAGCCTCTGAGAACCCAGCCGCGGCCAGTGCTACAGAGGGCGCGAGTGTGCCAATGCTTCGCGCGCAGGCGCGGCAGGCGATGTCGCGCAGTCAGTGGGCTTCGGCGGCCGACCTCTGGTCGGCAGTCATGGCTCAAGTTCCCGGTGATGCTGAGGCTGCAAAGGGGCTCTCGGATGCTCAGGCTGCACTGAACCAAGCATCATCCGTCGACAAGGTTGCTGGAGATGACGCAGTTCTTCGCGAGCAGGCCCAGGTTGAGTTTGATAGTTCACTCATTCGCGCGAGCGAACTTTTTACGCAGGGAAATTTCGCGAGTGCTAACAACACTGTTGTTCAAGCAAAGGTTGCTCTGCAACGCAATAAGTCGCTCTTTTCGCCGGCCGATTATGACAATCGCATGGCGCGTGCTGAGTCAGAACAGGTGCGCATCGCCTCGGCGCAGACCACTAGCGCCGAAGCGCAAAAAGTCCTAGCTTCAAAGGACGCCTCTCAGTCAGCCACGTTGCAGAAGCAGCAGTTGCTCGAGCAGCGCCAGCGCACGATCAATGAAGACATGACGCGCATTCGTCAACTTCAAGCGGAGTTGAAATACAAGGAAGCTCTCGAAGTCGTGCAAGAGATCTTGTTCATCGATCCAACCAATCCAGCAGCGCTCGCGCTGCGTGACACCATCGAGTCGGGCATTCTCTATCGCCGATACACCGAAATGCAGCGCCAACGTTCGGTCGCGTTCCAAGAGTTCGCAGTAGACGCCCAAGCTGCATTCGTGCCACCGAAGAAAAACTTCAGCGGTCCTGGACCGCGCAGCACCGATGCTGTGATGTCATATCCAGAGGATTGGCCGCAGATTTCGACCCGCCGAGGTGGCGCAGCAGGGTTCACAGACTCGCAGACCGATCAAGCAGCACTCGCCAAGATGCGCGAGAAGATCAATGTTGACTTTGCTGAAACTGAATTCGAAGCAGCAATCAACTACTTCAAAGAAGTCACTGGTCTCGATTTCTACGTCGACTGGAAGTCGCTCGACGCTGCCGGTGTCACGAAACAATCAACGGTGTCGCTCGCCTTTCCAAGCATTCGGGCCGACAAGGCACTCGATATGGCGCTTGAGTCCGCGAGCGGAGACAGTGCAAATCCAGCAGATTCGCAGGCAAATCGCGCAGATTGGGCGATGGAGGATGGCATAGTCGTCGTTGCTTCGACTGAAGCACTTGCACTTCGCCGGGTCACGATCGTTTACGACGTGCGTGATCTTCTTTACCTCGTTCCTTACTTCGACAACGCGCCCAACTTCAACATTGACGCAGCACTCAACCAAGGTGCCCAAGGCGGCGGCGGTGGCGGTGGTGGTGGTGGTGGAACCGGCGGCGGTGGTGGCTTTGGTGGCGGCGGTGGCGGTGGATCAGGCGGTGGTGGCGGTGGTGGTGGTGGTGGTGGATCGCTCTTTGGAAGCGGCACCAGCCTCGGTATCGAAGACCAACGCGAACAGATTCTCACCCGTCTCAAAGAACTCATCAAGTTCCTCGTTCCAGAAGCATTCTGGGACAAGGCCGACATGACCGAGAGCCGCCTCGATGACTTCAGCGGAAATCTCATTGTCACTGCGACTCCAAAGACGCACCGCGACATCATGAATCTGCTCTCGCAGCTACGCGCTGTGCGTGCAATTCAAATCAACATCGAGTCGCGACTCATTTCGGTCGAAGTGCAGTGGTTCGAACAGATCGGAATCGACTTCGATTTGTATTTCAACTCGAATCCTGGCATGTTCGATTACGCGGTCGATCAAGATCCCAACTTTCAGTTGCGCGACTTCTTCTTTCAGCGCCCCCCTGGTCCAGCGTCAAACACTGGTGACCCACGAGTCGGTCGCTTGAAGAATCCAGTGGTGTTTCAGGGACTCGGTCAAACTCTGGCATCCGGCAATTCGACGTCGACTGGTACGGCGATTGCGCCACCAGTACCAGTCGGCGGCGCAGCCGGCGGCGGACTCGTCTACGGACAATCAGGACCAACCAACGGCGGCTTCTACAACCCTATTGGCGTGCGTCGCAACGGCGATAGCTACGGCGGACTCTACGACTCCAACGGAATGTCGCCCATCCAAGTGCAGCAAGAAGGTCTGCCATTGATCCAGTTGCTTGGGGCAGGTCTCAAGGGAACAGTCGCGCAGGCCGCTCTGGCGAATCCAGCATTGAGTGTCGGATTCACATACCTCGATGACGTACAGGTCGACCTGTTGGTGCAAGCCACACAAGCAGACCAGCGGGCAATGACTTTGACTGCACCACGCTTGACCCTCTTCAATGGATCGCGCTCGTGGATTTCTTTCGGTGCATCGCAAGCGTATGTGGCAAACGTGCAGGCAGTGACCGGCGACGCCGCAGGAGCGTTTCAACCCAACATCCAGAACCTTCGTACTGGATTTGTGCTCGACATCGAAGCGGTGACAAGCGCAGACCGCCGCTACGTCTCGATGACCGTGCAGTTTGCCCAGAACATCCTCATCAAGTTCGATCAGCAGAGCGTTTCTGGAGCTGCCGGAGGTGGAGACGCTTTCGGTCGGGCAGGAAGTTTCAGCGCAACCATCCAGTTGCCAGACGTGGCTGTGACCCAGATCAATACGGCAGTCTCGGTTCCAGACAAGGGAACGATTCTGCTCGGTGGTCGCCGTGAAGTTGCGGAGACCGAAATCGAAGTCGGTGTGCCAGTGCTCTCAAAGGTTCCATTCGTCAATCGATTCTTCACGAACTCGGTGACGAGCAAGATCGAGACGACCACGCTGCTGCTCATTCGCCCCGAAGTCATCATTCAACAGGAAGCCGAAGATCTGCTCTTTCCAGGTCTTGGCGATCAGTTGAGCGGCGCTGGTGCGGGAAGTCGCTAAACGTATGGCACACGAAAACTCACGCATTCGGGTGACAGACATCAACGGGGTGATGCGGGTTGAGTTTGTCGATCGCGACATCCTCGATGAAGCCAGCATTCGAAGGATCAGCACAGAGTTGATTCAACGCATCGAGGCCGCCGCCAATCCGCACGTGCTGATTTGCTTTCGAGGAGTCGAGCACCTTTCGTCCGCAGCCCTGGGAACGTTGATCACCGTCAACAGTCTCGCCAAGAAGCGGGGGGGGCAACTGCGCCTCTCCGACATCAAACCAACGATCCTTGAAGTCTTCGTCATCACGAAACTAAACAAGCTCTTCCACATCTCCGACACCGCCGAACAGGCGCTCGAAGGTTTCGGCAAAGGATGATCGTTTCGGGGTCAAACTGATGACCTCTCCCCTCGAAAGTCTCGACGAAGGATCGGCGCGACTCAAAGAAATCTCTTCAGAAGTCGAACAGTTGCAGGCGCGCATCGAAGCGGCGCTCGCGCGCTTTGACTACTCAGCGGCGGCGCAATTCGCGATGCGGCTCTCCATCGAAGAGGCGGTGATGAATGGATTTCGCCATGGCAATCGCCAGGACGCCAGCAAGTTTGTCGAGGTGCGCTGGAGCATCTCAGCAGAGGCCGCAACCTTTCATGTGATCGATGAAGGAGAAGGGTTCGACCCGGAGTCCGTGCCCGATCCAACGCTCGACGAAAATATTGAGATTCCATCTGGGCGCGGTCTCATGCTCATTCGCGCCTATATGACCGAGGCGTCCTACCACGGCACAGGCAATCACCTTGAAATGACATTCCGAAAGAGGGCACAACAATGACAAACAACGCCTCCGCACTTCCATCGACTGCAACGATTCGCTGTGGGGTCATCGGTGTCGGGCGCATGGGACGCCACCACGCCCGACTCTGCTCGCAAGTCGAGGGGGCCGATCTGGTGGGGGTCGTCGACGCCAGCGAAGCCCGGCGCAATGACATGGTCGAACAGTATGGTTGCGGCGCATTCGCGAGCGTTGATGCGCTGATTGCCGCAGGGGTCGATGCGTGCGTGGTCGCAACGCCCACTGTCACCCACCGCGCAGTTGTCGAACAGTTGCTCGCGGCGGGCGTGCACTGCTTAGTCGAAAAGCCTCTCGCCCCCGACGAAACCGAAGCGCGTGCGATGGCTGATGCGGCGGCGCGCGGCACGGCGATCTTGCAGGTTGGACATGTTGTGAGATTCGATCCCGTGATGGTTGCGATTAGAAACATTCCAAATCTCACGCCGAGATTTGTCGAAGTCGACCGCGTCTCTCCGATGACGTTTCGTTCGGTCGATGTCGGTGTTGTGCTCGACATGATGATTCACGATCTCGATGTACTCATCATGTTGATGGGAAGCGAGCCCGAAGAGATTCACGCCAACGCCGTCAGCGTGCTGGGCGAAGCTGAAGATGTGTGTAACGCACGACTCGTCTTTCCGGCGGGGCTCGACGGCATCCGCTGCACGGCAAATGTCACAGCGAGCCGCCTCGCACTCAAGACCGAACGCAAGATGCGCATTATCAGCGAAGACGCCTATGTCTCTGCAGACTTCGGCGAACGGCGTGGAACGGTGGTGCGCAAGGCTGTCAACGCCGCACAACTCGCCGACATTCGCGCCCGTTTCAAGAGCGGCGAAGACCTCTCAGGGTTGAATTACCTCGAACTTGTGAAGGTCGACGCGCTCGATGTTGGACAGGGCGAACCACTCAAGTTGCAACTCGAAAACTTTCTCAACGCAGTGCGAACCGGCAGCAAACCATTTGTTGATGCCCAAGCAGGATTCGCCGCAGTTCGCACCGCGCAGCGCATCGTCGAGTGCGCGCGCCGTGCAGGTGCGCGGATGATTTGAAGGCCAAGGCAACGACACTTCGCCCGCGTTACGGCAGCCATCTTTCCGTCGCTGGCGGCGGTCACCTCGCACTCACCGCGGCGGTTCGACTGCAACTTGACTCAGTGCAAGTCTTCACGAAGAACCAACGGCAATGGACAGCACCACCACTGCGCGATGAGCAGATTGCGCTTTGGCGCGAAGCAGTCGTAGCCACTGGCTGGCCCGACGCACCGCAGCGCATCGTGAGTCACAATTCATACCTGGTGAATCTTGCATCGCCCGATCCAGTTGCACGGGCTCGAAGTATCGCACTGCAGCGCGACGAACTCGAGCGCTGCGAGGTGCTCGGCATCGCCTGGTGTGTGATGCATCCCGGCGCGCATCTCGGCGCGCCACGGCGACCGAGCGACCCAAATGTGTTGCGCGCGCAACCCAACGTTGACGAAGCAGCGGGGATTGAACGCATCGCCGCGGCGCTCGACCAGTTGCACCGCGAGCTCGGTGGCTACAAAGTGGTCACGTGTCTTGAGACCACCACCGGATCTGGCACGAACATCGGATACGACTTTGCACACCTTGCCAAGATTCGTTCGCTCGTGCGCGATCCTGAGCGGGTGGGCATCTGTGTCGACACCTGCCACATCGTTGCGGCGGGATATGACCTCTCGACTCGGTCGAAGGCGCGCGCAGTTCTGCAAGAGTTCGACGAGGTGTGTGGTCTCGCGGCGGTGCGGGTCGTGCACTTGAACGATTCCGAAGGGGCGATGGGATCGCGCAAAGATCGTCACGCGCACATCGGCGCTGGATGCTGTGGCGATGCTTGTTTTCACGCTATTCTCAACGCAAAGGCGTTGTGGGATGTTCCAATGATTCTTGAAACGCCCAAGGAAGAAGATGAGAGTGATCGTTCAGATGAAGCATGGGATCTCGTGAACATCAAGCGACTTGAAGCGATGCGTCTGCTCAAGACCCTCGTGATGGTTGTGTTGGTCGCACTCTTGGCTGGGTTGCCCATGGGCTGCCAACTGTTTTCAGGTGGACAGCGCCCGACCAAGCGCGCGGCGCTTTCACCGAGCGCAGCGCCAGTTGAACCGACCGCGAATGAACAGGCGAAACTCGTCACGGCAACGCAGATGCGCAACGCTGGAGATAACGAGGCTGCGCTCGCGCTCTTTCAAGAACTGCTCGACAAGAATCCATTGTTGCCCGAGGCGTACGTCGGTATCGGAGACGTGCGGTTTTCGCAAGGCCGATTCGTCGAAGCAGAGCCTTCGTACAAACGGGCCGTCACCCTCGATCCGGCGGACTTTCAGGCCCAGTATGGTCACGGCAGATCACTGCAAATGCTCGGACGGCTTGCCGAATCGATCGGCGCCTATCAACGGGCGCTCGTCGCGAATCCAAAGAGTGCTGAAGTCAATCTCAACATGGCGACCGCGTATTTGTCGCTGGGTGATCCACGCGTGGCAGCGCAGTTTGCTGAGCGCGCTGTGCAACTCGAACCACGCAATGGAGCGGCGCACGTCAACCTTGGCGTTTCTTATGAGCGGTTGGGCCGTCCCGCAGATGCGATCATGCAGTATCAGGCCGCCGCAGAGTTGTTGCCGCAGACTCCCCAACTGCTCACCAACATGGTGAATGCATACGTCGCAGATGGGCGGTATCCCGAGGCTGTGAACACAGCGATCGCGCTGACAAAGCTTGCGTCGGGTCCAGAAACATTTGAGCGACTTGGATGGGCTGAGTTTCGCGCCGGAAACTATGACTCATCGAGCGTCGCATACCGACAGTCTGTGGTGCTCGATCCCAACTATTGGCCGTCGTGGAATGGCATCGGAGTCAACGCGCTCAATCGCTGGCTGCTTTCCGAGAAAAGGGATGACCTCGCGGCGTCTGAGGCACGCCGCGCATTTCGCGCCTCGATGCAGGCGAATCCGAACCAACCCAAAGTGCTCAAGCTCTACACCACCTACGGACTCTGAAAGCGACTATGCCAAATCCACAATTGCTCGAGTTCTTTGATTCACCCACCGACCAATCGTTTCTGATCGAACACATCAACGAAGAGTTCACATCAGTCTGTCCAAAGACTGGACATCCAGACTTTGGATCGATCACGCTGCGGTATGAACCGGGCGCGGTCTGCGTCGAACTGAAGTCACTGAAGCTCTACTACCAGTCATTTCGCAACGAGGGAATCTTCTATGAGGCGGTGACAAATCGCATCTGCGACGATCTCGGGCAGGCGATGAGTCCCTCTTGGATGCAGGTGATCACCCATTGGCGTGGCCGCGGCGGCATTCGGTCGCGCATTATTGCGAGTCGCGGGAGTGTTCCAGCGGCGTGGGCGTGCGGCTGAGCGGCGAGTCAATCGATGAACGTGCCCATTTCGGTGGGGCTCTCGCCGACGTACATGCGAATGTCGCCATCAACAGTGCGCAGGATCACAAGATTCGTGCCACGATTGAGCACCCCGTAGTTCGAGTTGCTGTCGTTGCGCCGATCGGTTGCAAGCCACACTCCATCGCGCACACGAATCTGAGCTTGCCCGTTGACCGCTTCCATTTGAAATGAACCAGCGCTCTTTGGAGCAACGCGCCAGTCGATCGATCCTTCTCGGTTCAGGATTGTCGACGGCGAGAGGATGGCCGCGTTCGTTGCAGCGCGCACATCGCCGTGAGATGTTTCGATGTCGACGCCATCTTCGAAGTTGGTGACCATCACGTGACCGCGACTTGTGCGCACGATGACTACGCCGAGGCGCGGCACGGCGATGTCGATATCAACGGCTTGAAACCAAGGTTCGACGTGCGTCGTTGTTGCTTTGACGACAAGTGTTGCGCGACCGCCGCGTTCTTCGACGCCGTAGGCCACAGCGAGTTGCTTGAGTGATTCTTCAGACTCGCTGTGCCGTCCAAGACCATGTGTGGCGCGTCGAACGACATCGATCGATGCCGTCGCACCATCGCCCACCGCATGCATTACAACGTTGCCAGCAAAGTTGTCGACTTCGACGTTGATCACGCCAGCGGCTGGCACGAGAAACGATTCGTTCTCATGCACGTGACCACCCACACTGCGGTTCCATGTTTGAACTACGCCGTATGCAATTCCAGGACGCACATTCGCGGTGCAACCAGCAGCCAGCGCGACTGTCCCCAGCAGCATTGAACAAAGGCCGGTAATCGAGCTGGCGCGTCGCACGGATGAAGTCTAACGATCCCGTCACTGACTACGATCGTCTTGTGGTCTTGGCACTCTTCATCTCGCTCGCACTCTTGTGTCCACACCAACAACAGCGGGTGGCGCCCGCGCAGCAACCCACCAGTGCAAACTCGCCGGCACCGACAACCGCGCCGCAACCAACGGCCAGTGCGCCCGACCGAACCCGCATTGACAAAGGGCGGCGCGTGCGACCGGCGCAGGCCGGGGTGGCGCTTCCCGCTGACACCATCACCGTGGTTTTGCCGCAAGCGCGAAGCGAGTGGCTCGACGCAACGCACCGATCCGGCCGCCTCATTCTCTTTTTTCGAGCGCTCGATAGTCGGGCGAGTGGTGATCCATCAATGGCACCTTTCTTCGAAGACCCGCAACCAATCGCATCGATTCAGGTCGCGGCGTTGGCGCCGGGAGTACCGATCGAATTCGCAGCGTCGAGCGTCTGGTGGCCAGGGGGGTCTGAACTCTTCGAAGGCGAGTATGAAGTGCAGGCGGTGTTCGACGTCAACGAGAGTGAATGCGGCCACCTCGCCAACGGAAACCTCTCGTCGGAGCCAGTGACCATCCTCTTCAACCGCGAGGCGGCCGATGTCGTCGCGCTCGAGCTCTCGCAGAAGATCACAGCGCTCGCTCTGCCCGCGCTCAAGAATGTGGTGTGGATCGACCATCCAAGCGCACTGCTGTCGGCGGCGGCGGAGCGTGCGGTGACGCACCGAGCGGCGGTGATCTTTCCGGTTGGCTACCACGACATTCGTGCGAAGCGCCGCATTTGGCCAACCGTCTATGTTGTGCCTGGGTTTGGCGGTCGATTCACTGATGCGATCGATATCGCTGCGAAAGTGGACAATCCCGCCCTTGCCGGACTCTGGCCGCAAGCCGTCTATGTGATTCTTGACCCCGAAAGTGCATTTGGCCATCATGGATTCGTCGACAGTCCTGCGAATGGTCCGCGCGGCACCGCCCTGGTGACCGAACTCATTCCCTACCTTGAAACGCGCTTTCGGTTGATTCGCCATCCAAGTGCGCGGGTTGTCACTGGCCACTCCTCGGGCGGATGGACCAGCGTCTGGCTCACGATCAACCATCCCAAGATGTTTGGAGGAGCGTTCGCCAGTAGTCCCGATCCACTCGACTTTTCGGCGTTCGAGATGAGCGACCTTTACCGCGACATCAACTTGTACACGGCCGATGATGGCACACACCGGCCAAGTTTTCGGCAAGCCATTGGTCCAAGTCATGACCTCGTTCCGATGCTGGTGCGCGATGAGGTGGGCATGGAGTACGCACTCTCGCCGCAAGGATCGTCGGGGCAGCAGTGGGATTCGTGGGCTGCGATGTTCAGTCCCATCGCGACGGGAGGGGGCGAACCACGTCGACTCTGCGATGCGCACACTGGGGTGATCGATGCAGTGACGGTTGAGGCGTGGAGTCACTACGACATTGCGCGGCGCGTTCGTCAGGACTGGAGTGGCATCGGAGAGATATTTGTTGAACGGGTGCGGGTCATTGTTGGCGAGCGCGATTCGTTTTATCTCGAGCGCGCCGCCATTCGCTTGCGCGATTCGATCGATGAACACATGCGACAAGAATCGGCGGCGGGTCGGGTCTTTGCTACTGGACCGGGTTACATCGAAATTGTTCCTGGCGCAACGCACGACAGCGTCTACCAACCTGCGCAAGTGCGATTCAATCACGAGATACGCGCCTTCTTTCATGTCGGCGCGCACCACGACTAATCTCTGCCATGCGCGAAGTTCAGGATCACTATTTTAGAAAGGCCAAAGAAGAGGGATACCGGGCGCGCAGTGCCTACAAGTTGATCGAGATCGAAGAGCGGCGGCGCGTCTTGCGTAAAGGTGATCGCGTGCTCGATGTTGGCGCGGCTCCTGGATCGTGGACACAAGTCGCTGCGGCGCGGGTGGGACCAACCGGATTCGTCTGCGCATTCGATTTGAAAGTGATCGATCCGCGCGGATTCGCACCCAACGTGCGCGTGATGCAAGCAGACTTAGACAAACTCACCAACGCAGCGTTCGACGGAGAATTCTTCAATGTGGTCATCAGCGACATCGGCCCTGATACTTCGGGGGATGCATCGGGCGACAGCATTCGATCGGTCGCGCTTTGCAACACACTGCTCGACCGCCTGCCTGTTTGGCTCAAGCTCGGCGGACACATCGTGATGAAGGTGTATGAGGGCGGTGGATACCCATCCCTCCTCAAGCGCACGCAACAACTCTTTGGCGAGGCCAAAGGTGTGAAGCCCGCGTCGTCGCGGCGCGAGAGCGTCGAGATGTTCATCGTTGGTCACGGTTATCGCGGTGCGCCAGCTGAGCCAACGCACACAAGTGAAGCCAAGAAACGCGGCGGCTGGGGGGAGTAAGGGCGAAACATGACTCGACGAGCAATCGCCTCACCCGCGATTCGATACAACAAAGACAGGCATCCAACCAGTGCGAGAGTGAATCGCGCGCCCGCAGCCGCACTTGTGACTGGCGCGATGATGCACGGGCTGGGGTGTCACGCACCGCGTGCCACTACACCACGTGTTGTCGCGTTGAACTCGCAAGTGCTGCGCCACAATTGCCACTGCTAGCGCATCAACGCGCAATGACAAAGCCCGTTTACCTCGGACGGATGAGTGTGAGCGCCGAGCAATACCGAGCGATCTGCGACGCGGAGAACGAGCGATCAACCGCGCCGCGCGCCCCCCGAGTGGGGCACGGCGCGCACTTACCGCGCTGTGCTGGGCATTAGCACTGCGATCCGTCGCACCACCTCTTCAACATTTGCGCGTGAATTGAAGGCGCTAATGCGAATGAAGCCTTCGCCGCCGCGGCCGAATCCCGCGCCCGGAGTCGTCACGACATGCGCCTCGCGCAAGAGCAGATCGAATGCTTCCCACGAGCCGAGACCCGCCGGACATGTCATCCACACATAGGGCGAATTCCGCGCGCCATAGGTCTTGAGACCCATTGCCTCGCAGGCAGTCGAGAGCAGCGTTGCGTTCTCAAGATAGAAGTCGGTCAACGCGCGCGTTTGCGCCCGTCCGGCGGGCGAATAGAGCGCGGCGGTTGCGCACTGCACTGGCCATGAAACGCCATTCGAGCACGTTGCCCAGCGCCGCATCCAGAGCGCATGCAAGCCAACCCGCGTGCCACTGCTTGTCGTGGCATGCAATGCCTTGGGCATCACGGTGTATCCACAACGTACTCCCGTAAAACCTCCAACTTTCGAAAACGATCGAAACTCGATCGCGCACTCTTGCGCGCCATCAATCTCATAGATCGAATGGGGGATGCCATCCTCACGAATAAACGCCTCGTATGCCGCGTCGAACAGAATCACACTGCCGTGATCGCGCGCATACCGCACCCAGCGGGTGAGCGCGGCGCGGTCCAAGACAACGCCTGTTGGATTGTTCGGCGAACAGAGGTAGATCACATCGACGTCAGCGGTTGGAAGCGCGGGCGAGAAGCCATTCGCTGGCGTGCAGGGCAGGTAGGTGAATCCGCCGTAGCCGCCACCATCGAGCGCTGCGCCTGAGTTTCCAGCCATCACGTTGGTGTCGGCATAGACCGGATACACGGGATCAGTGATCGCAATGCGATTTCCGTTTCCGAGAATCTCGAGGATCGCACTCGCGTCGGGCTTCGATCCATCGCTGAGAAAAATCTCGTCGTCGGCGATCGCGCAACCCCGCGAGCGAAAGTCTCCCTGCGCAATCGCCGCGCGCACGAAGTCGTAACCCGCTGGTGGTGGATATCCGTGAAATGTTTCGCGCTTCGTGAGGTCGTCAATCGCCTTGTGCATTGCCTCGGCGGCGGCGGTCGGGAGCGGTTCGGTGACATCGCCGATTCCGCAGCGAATGATGCGCTGCGCGACGACCGGATTCTCAGACGAAAACAGCGCGACCCGTCGCGCGATTTCAGGAAAGAGGTATCCAGCGGAGAGCTTTAGGAAGTTTTCATTGATGCGGAACATGTTTCGAGTACTCCGTGTCGTTTAATCAGCCGCACCGCAAGTGCAGGTGGGACATTTGCCACGACTAGTTTGCGGGTGACAGTGTGTGCGGCCGCAGTCTTCTTCGCGAATGCCATGAACTTGGCAATGTGTGCGCGACCGTGGGCGCCGACAAATGGACGTTTGAGTTCGCGTATTCCGGCATACTCGAAGTAGGTCAACTCGCCGCCATTGCGCATCAACTGCAACATGCGCGCGAAGATCGATTCGGTGAGCGCAAGCGGAAAGTTGTTGAATGGCAGGCCGCAGATCACAAAGTCGTATCCACTTTCGAGGGCTGCTGCTTCGATAGGTCCGCAATGCAGCTTGATCGACATGCTCGAGTGCCGCGCACGAAATGGTTTCAAGAGGCGTTCTTCGAGGTGTTCGCAGAAGACAGGATTGACCTCAACGACGTCGAAGGTGTCATGCCCGCGCAACGACGAGAGAATCGCCTCGGTGAAGGCTCCCGTGCCCGGACCGACTTCGAGAATCCTCTTCTCGCCGCGATGCTCTCGCAGCGAACTCGTCATCGCCAGCGCAAGCCGCGGAGAACTGGGAAAGACCGATCCAGTAGTTCGAATGTCGCGAAGCGCTTGATGAACAAACTTCAACATTGGGTGGGGAATGGTAGTGCGGTTTCGGGCAAGTTTCACAGACCACTTGTGATTGATTCGCCACTCTGGAAGTCGAGAATCATGGCCGCGAACACTTCAGAAATCTGCCGCAAATCGCGAATGTTTCCGAGTTCGACTGTGGTGTGCATGTATCGAATTGGCAGGCTCAGCAATCCACAAGGAATTCCTCCCGCGCGAAGAAAGATCGCATCGGTGTCAGTGCCGCTGCGTCCTGGCGTTGCCGCCCGCTGCAGGGGAATTGTCTTGGCTGCTGCCGCGGCGGTCAGTCGAGCCACAATGGCAGGATGGAGCGCACCACCGATGGCGAGCTTGGGGCCCTCACCCATCTTGAACTGACCATGCTGCGGGTGTGAGATGCCCGGACTATCAGTCGAATGACCAACGTCGGTCACAAGCGCGATGTCTGGTCGCAAACTCTCGGCGATCATCGCCGCGCCGTTCAATCCAACTTCTTCTTGGACCGTGCTCACTGCAACAACCCGCACGTTGAGCAATGCGCGCTGCTCTGCAACAAGCCGCAGGGTCTCGGCCGCGACAAATGTTCCGATGCGATTATCGAGCGCGCGCGCCACGATGAGTTCATCGCTCAGCATCATGCTCGTGTCGAGAAAAACTCCTGCGTCGCCAATGTTCAGCCTGGCAAGGGTGGCTGCTTGGTCTTTGCCGCCGATGTCGATGAAGAGCTCATGCACCTTGCGAACTTTCGCGCCGGCATCTTTGTCTTGCAAGTGAATCGCAGTCGCACCGACGAGTCCGATGACAGGATCGGTCACTCCGGCCACGGACGAGCGAAACTGGATGCGCTTGCCGACGATCGATCCTGAATCAATGCCTCCAATCGCCTTGCAGTAGACGAATCCCTGCGAGTCAACGTGGTTCACCATCAATCCGATCTCGTCGGCGTGTCCGCACACGGCAATCGTGCGGGTGTTGTCTGCAAGACCCCGCGTTGGCAGCAGTTCAGCAAAGCAGTTTCCGTACGCGTCCGACCAGGTCTTGGTCGCGAGTGGCTTGGTGTAATCGAGCCAGAGTCGCTGGCCATCGTGTTCGAATCCAGATGGGCTTGGAGTGTCAAGCAGACGGCGCAAGAACGAGAGTGATTCGGTTCGCATGAGTCCCTCAGAATAGCCCCAATCGCCGCAAGAGTCGGGTGGCTGCGACCGTGTATGCGGTTAGAGTGGTGTGATGAAATGCATCCACTATCTCTGGGCGTTTGCAGCGTGCGCTCAACTCGTTTCAGCGGCCGACATCGACCTGCCGCGGCTTCCTGCCGCAAGCCCCGACGGAGCATTTGTCACTTTTAGTTGGCGTGGCGACCTATGGAAGGCATCCGCTGATGGCGGCACTGCGACGCGTCTGACGAGCCATCCCGCCGATGAATCGCGCAGTGTCTGGAGTGATGATGGATCGATGATCGCCTTCGAGAGCTCGCGCGATGGTGGTCGCAACTTGTACACGGTCGATCCAATGGGTGGATCGCTTCGCCGCGTCACAAATTCAGACGAGACATTCAGTCTCTCTGGTTTCGGCCGCACGGCGAGTGGCGAGCCAACTCTCGAGTTTTCTGCTTCGGTCGATTACGACCTCTTTCGGGCGCCGCGTCCTTACTACGTTGCGCTCACTGGAGGCGAGCCGATTCGTCGTCATGGGGCCTTCGGTCGCGCCGCTGTTCTTTCGCCGGATGGCACGCGCTACCTCTTCGAGCGCGGGGGAAGCGATTGGTCGCGTCGTGGTTACCGAGGCAGCGATAACTGCGATGTCTGGATGTTTGACGCGACCGCTCCCGCGGCGACTGCGTTCACGCAACTCACAAGGTTTCAGGGCAACGATGGCTGGGCGCAGTGGCGCGACGATTCGAACTTCCTGTTTCTCAGTGACCGTGATCTCAGCACGGTCAATGTCTTCACGCAAGAGGCGAAGTCGTTGTCGACGGCCCGCAGAGTGACGGGGTTTGAGGGTCAAGATGTGAAAGATCTCACGGTGAGTCGCGATGGAAGTCGCGCGTTTTTCACCGTGTGGAACACGCTTTATCGCCTTGATCTCAACAAGCCCGGGGCGCTTCCTGTGGCACTCACGCTCACCGCCCCCGATGACACGCTCGACAATGAAGAGACGAAGTCGCTCGCGGGTGCGGTGAGTGAAGTTGCGCTGAATCCCGATGGAAAGAGCGCGGCACTGGTTGCTTTCGGTGATGTGTGGATCAAGCCAGTTGAAGGAAAGTACTCAGCGCGCCGGGTGACGAATGCCATTGCGCGCGAGCACGAGATCGCGTGGAGTCCCGATGGTCAGACTCTCTACTTCACCAGCGATGCTGGAGGAGGCGAGTCGATCATGGCTGCAACGGTCACAACCACGCGCGAGGATGTCGTGGCGACTGTGAAAGTGCTCGAGAAGAAGCCAGTTAAGATTGTTGTTGCACCGGTCGTCGAACCTGTTGTTGCACCGATTGTCGAACCTGTCGTTGCGCCGGTCGTCGAACCTGTTGTCGAACCTGTTGTCGAACCTGTCGTTGCACCGGTCGTCGAACCGGTTGTTGCACCGGTCGTCGAACCTGTCGTTGCGCCGGTCGTCGAACCTGTCGTTGCACCGGTCGTCGAACCTGTTGTTGCGCCGGTACCAGTCGAAACCGCGGCGGCGGCGCCATCCAAATCGCCCAAGAAGCCTGCCAACAAAGAGAAAGACAAACCCAAGAGCGAGCGTTGGTCGCAAGCGGTTCGTTTCGAAGTCACTCCGATCATCAACGAGACGACCAATGATCGATCAGCCCGTCCCTCGCCTGATGGAAAATACCTCGCATTTCGCCGTGGCCGTGGCGACATCATGGTGCTCGATCTCACAACCCACGTGGCACGCGTTGTCAACAGTGGATGGGACCCCGAGATCGAGTTTCGTTGGAGCCCTGACAGCGCGTGGCTCGCGTTTACAAGTACTGATCGTGATTTCAACACAGACATTTTCATCGCTTCCGCTGATGGCGCGACACCTGCGATCAATGTCACGCGTCATCCAGACAATGACCACTCGCCGCGCTGGTCTGGCGATGGCCGCATTCTGGCATTCATCTCTGAACGCACGAACGAAGAAGAAGATGTCTGGATGGTCTTTCTCGACAAGTCGCTCGAAGCGCTTCCCAAGTTCGCACTCGAAAAGTATTTCAAAGATGCTGGCGATGCCGCCAAAAAGCGTAAGCCTCTGGGCGCAGATGCGGCAAAGAAGAAAGAGGAGAAGTCAGAAGGGGACGATGCCAGCGCAAAGGATGACGCTGCTGACAACGCTGACAAGTCAGACAAATCAGACAAGGCCGAGAAGCCAGACGCCACCCCCGTGATCTCGCTCGATGACGCATATCGCCGCGTGCGGCAGGTGAGCTCGTTGCCAGGAAACGAAGGCGATCTCGAACTCGCGCCGGCCGGTGACCGCATGTATTTCACGGGCGGCGATGGACTCGAGAGTGGTCTCTTCTCGATCGGTTGGGATGGCACAGGCCAACGCCGAATCGGTGGGCGCGTTCAGATGCAGGGCATCTCACTGACGGGCGACAAGCTCGTCGTCGTTTCGGGCGGCAAGGGACAGCTGCTCTCTCCAAGTGGTGGTGGATCGACAACGCCATCTCCAGAGCCAGCCCTCGCAGAGCCAACAACTGGTAGAGGTCGCGCCAGCGGTGGTGCCAGCAGCAGCAGCGGTGACTCGCTTGACGTTGACTCATCTATCGTCGTTGACCGCGCCGCACTGTCCTCTCAGAAATTCGCTGAAGCCGCGCGATTGATGGGCGAAAACTTCTACCACCCGACGATGAAGAATCTCGACTGGCAGGCGGTGACGAAGCAGTACGCAGAACTCGCCACCCACGCGCGCACCGCGAGCGAATTCGATCACGTTGCGAATCGCTTCCTTGGCGAACTTAACGCGAGCCACCTCGGTATTCGCACGCCTCCTGCTGGCGCGCGCACGATTCTGCCACAAGGGCGCATCGGCGTCTCAGTGGCATCTTCGCAGAAGGGACTTCGCATCGAACGCATCATTCCCGAGAGCCCTGCTGCAACATTGAAGACGCCGCTCATCGTCGGCGACGTCATAACAGCGCTCGATTTCACGCCGATTCTGGCGGGCGACACGCTCTCGTCGCGCATGGTGGGCACGATTGGAAAGGAAGTAGTGCTGACAATCGCGCGAACGCTTGAAGATGGTCGTGAAGTCTCGTTCGACGAAACGATCATCCCAGTCTCGGATGGCACCATCGGCACGCTCGCCTATCAGGCAACGCAGAACGCCAACGCCGCACGGGTGAGTGAGTGGTCTGGTGGTCGCCTGGGGTACATCCACATCGCTGGCATGGCTCAACCATCGCTCGACGAGTTTGAACGCGATCTCTATGCGGCCTGCATCGGCAAAGATGGATTGCTCATCGACGTGCGCAACAACGGCGGCGGGTGGACCGCCGACCGCTTGCTCGCTTCGATTTGCGCACCGATTCATGCCTACACCGTGCCACGCGGCAGTGATCCAACGCACGTCGACGGCTATCCACAAGATCGGCTCTTCATTCAGCGCTTCACTGGACCAATCAACATGCTCTGCAACGAAAAGAGTTTCTCGAATGCCGAAATTGTCGCCCACGCCTTCAAGACGCTGCGCCGTGGCACGCTCGTGGGTTCTGCGACCTACGGCGGAGTGATCTCGACTGGTGGTGCGATGTTGCTCGACGGCACATCCGTGCGCATGCCGACGCGCGGTTGGTATCTGCTCGATGGCACCGACATGGAACTCAACGGCGCAATGCCAGACATTATTGTGCCGCAGACTCCGCAAGATGAAGCGGCCGACGCCGATCAACAACTACGCGCCGCCTCGGACAATCTTCTGCAGCGGCTGCCCAAGAAAGCAAACTAGCGAACCAGTTACTCTTCATTAATGGATCCCATTCGCTATCACATCAATCGGCCGCATCCATGGCATGGATTGCATTGTGGCGATGAACCACCGCGCATTCTGCAGGCGTTTATCGAGATCACGCCCTTCGATCTCGTGAAGTATGAGGTCGACAAGGAATCGGGATATCTGCACGTCGATCGTCCCCAGCGCACAAGTGCGACTCCGCCGATGCTCTACGGATTCGTTCCGCGCACTCTGTGTGCAGATCGCGTTGCGGCACTGAGTCCACACGCGAAGAAGGCCGACGGCGATCCACTTGATATCTGTGTGCTCTCAGAACGTCCGATCAACAAGAGTGACATCGTGCTCGATGTGCGCGTTGTTGGTGGACTTCAGATGCTCGATGCTGGCGAGGCTGATGACAAGATCATCGCGGTGCTCGTTGGAGATCCTGTTTGGGATGGCGCGCGCGAACTCTCGGAATTGCCGCCACTGATCATCGAAAGGCTGCAACATTACTTTTCAACATACAAGCAGCGCATCGGCGAGCCGAGTACGAGTTCGATTCGCGATGTCTACGGATATGCGAGAGCCGCGAAGGTTGTTGAAGCCGCGATGGCGGATTACGTTGCGGTCTATCCAGATCCACTGCCAAAGCCGCTCGGCGGCGTTTGAAGTGAAGCCAGCCGATTCTTAGCTTCCCCAACTCGCGAGCAACACCGAAAGATCGGTGCCGTTAACAACGCCATCGCCGTTCGCATCGCCCTGACCACTGCCGGCCCAGTTGCCGAGCAAGATCGACAGATCAACACCGTTGACGAGTCCGTCGCCATTGAAGTCGGCAGGATTCGCTGCGGTCAATGGCATCGACATCGAGTCCATATCGACCGGGGCGCTTCGGCCGTGCAAGAGCCACAGGTTGTATGCGGTCAATCCAGAGCCATCCGCCGCGGTGTCGCGCAGGAACTCCATGTACTGCCTGGTTGATGTCTGGTAGTAGAAAGTCGCGACTGCATTTGTGGCGCCGGCAGGAATCGCATAGTTGGTGAAGTCCCAGTACTGACCATCGGCGTAGGTGTATCCAACTGGAGCTGCTTGCACCGACGCAAAGCCAGCGTTTGTAAATCCGCGCGGTGGAATGCGATTGTCGAACTCGATCACACTTGAAAGTGTGAGATGCATATCAGTGCCTTCAGGAAGATGGGTCGCAGCGGCGGTCTCGGGACTGATCGTCTGGTGCGAGTGATAGACCTTCGTATCGCCTTCGGTCAGCGTCGCAGTCGTGTAGTTGTACCCCCCGCGCTCGGCGATGACGACACTAGCGGCGTTGAGAAACTTGACGTTGATCCATGCGCGCCGTCCCTCGGGGTACCCCGTCGGCAACTTGTGGCCCGACTGATTGATGATCTTCACGCGCAGAGTTCCGCCGACTTGCGAGAGTTCCATGTCAGAGGCATCGCGCAACATCTGCACGTTGCGGGCGATCGAAGCATCGACGCGACTTTGCGTGAGTCCGAAGTATTCGGCATCATCAGCCATCTGAGTCTTGACTGCGCGCAATGCCCAAGTATTCGCACCTGCGAAGGAGTGTTGCGGAACATTGGGCCGCTCAGTCGTGAGGTTGCCGTCGTAGAAGACGCATCCGCCGCCCTGTTGGTCGGGCATGTGGCAATCCTGGCAAGTCTTCATCACGCCAGTGGCATGATTGCCGCCGAATCGACCATCTTGGTACGAGACGCCAGTTGTGGGAAACGAACTCTGCAGCCACTCGGAGTATGTGCGCTGCTCTCCGAACATATCGCCACCTTGCATTGTGGGATGGGCCGCTCCGAGCGCGTTGAGAGTGAGTTGACCATTTGGGGTTCTGCTGAACACAGGATTGTTCACATCGTGGCAGGTGGCACACATCGATCCATCAGAGTGATAGGGCGAATAGATCAACTCGGGTCTACCGTGGAAATTCATCGTCACATCACTGAATGGACCGCGCCGAACATCCTTAGGATCGACAACATAAGTCGCGCTGCCCAGCGTTGGGCTCGGCAGGATTCCCGCTGCAACCAGCGGCGCGAGGATTTCTGGATCAGGCGTCAGATCGCTATTTGCGGGATAGCCAACTGCGCTGAGCGATCCTGCAACTGGATTGACTGCCCGGTGGCAGAAGTGACAGGTGATTCCATCGAAGTCGTCGGGCGTCAATTGTGAAAGGTCGGCCGCTTCGCTACGCCCCGCGAGCCACGCACCCGGCGCGTGACATCGAATGCACAGTCCGCCCGACATGTTGACATCTTGATTTGCGATGGCAAGCGCGGCGTGCCAGACTGGATCGCGCGCGGATTGACCCATCATGCTCACGACCCACGTGTCGAATGGAGCAACGGTCGCGTTGTATTCACCGTGACAGTAGGAGCAGTTGTTCGATGCTTGAATCGGTTCGAATGCGAGACTGTCGGTGTTTGGTTGTGTGCCCGGCAGAAAAAAGTCACTCGCCGTCGTGGGCACCTGCACTTGGTCTCCCGCGCCTGGAAGTCCCTGCACCGATCCAACAAAAAAACCGACTCCTGTAAGCCCCACGCAGGCGAGCAAGACTATAGATAGATCTGGTCGATTCTTCATGTTGATCCTCATCTCCATTCAAGGTGCCATAGAAGAGCAAAAAGTCAAAAAAACTAAAAAAACGGTGGTCAAAAAATTATCGGACTTCAAGAGCCGCAGCGAGTTTGCCGATGATTGTGCGTTCGTAGTCGTCGTCGCGTCCCACTGGCACCCACTGTGCGTTTTCGCGGATCGAATCGTCGGTGGCGTCGCTCGGTTTGGCGTTCAGTGGGTTGGTCCAACGTGATGCAATCGCACCAGAATAACTCGATGGCTTCACCCCCTCGATGAACGAGCGTTCGATGTAGACCCAGATATCCACTGCGATCGGCCCAACGCTGTTCTGAACATCGAAGCGTTCTTGCGCTGCCGTGCTGCCTGGGATCGCGGCCCCGCGAAGCGTGTCGTTCGCACCCACCGTAGCAAACTGCGCCGACTCTGGAATGAACTCGAAGCGGATGCGCCGCCGACGATTCGCGGCGGTGTTTGCCGCTACTTCGCTCGCCGAAGCGTTGTCAACTCGCCAGGGTTCTAGGGCACTTCCGGCATGGCGCGCGGCGGTTTCGATGATCCCGTTGGATCGATCAACGACTACCACTGTGTATCCCATTTCGCGCACGATGCGGGCGGCAGAATCGAAAGCATCCTTGTATTGCGCCGGTGTCACGGTGAGCTGTGTTTCGCCCTCGCTCGATAGCGCCCCCATGCATCCACTCATCGCGAAGGCGCAAAGTGTTGCAAGATGGGCGACGATTCGCATCGGCGAAGTCTAGCGCGACGGCGCGCTTGCCTTACCGCGACGGCGCGCTTGCCAGTTCGATGCGCGGGTCAATCCACACGTAGAGCACATCAACCAATAGATTGAAAACGACCAAAAGCGCCGCATAAACAAGCACAATGCCCATCACGAGCGTGATGTCCTTGCCGAGCACTCCCTCAACAAAGTGCCGCCCGAGCCCAGGAATCGCAAAGACTTTTTCAACGACGAATGAGCCGGTCATCGCCGCCGCAGTTGCCGGACCCAAAAACGAGAGCACTGGCAAGAACGCGTTCTTGAGCGCATGTCGCCACGCCGCTTGACGCCGCGAAAGTCCCTTTGCGCGAGCGGTGCGAAGGTGATCGGTGTGCATCTGTTCGATCAGTCCAAAGCGAAGCAGCCGAGCGATGTAGGCGGCGAATGGCAGTGAGAGCGTCACCATCGGCAGAATCGCCTGCGAGGGCGATCCCCAGCCGCCGATTGGAAAGATGCGCAACTTCCCCGCGAACAGCACGATCAATAGTGAACCAGTGACAAACGATGGAATACTGATTCCGATGAGCGCGACTGTTTGGGTAGATGCATCCCACCACGATCCCGGCCGCAGCCCGCCCACCAGCCCCGCGCAGGTGCCGACGACGAGGGCGATGGCAATTGCGCCGAGGCCGATTGTTGCCGAGACTGGAAATCCAGCGCGAATGATCTCGTTCACAGTCCAATCTGGATGGCGCATGCTCGGTCCAAAGTCGACCGGGGCAGTGTTCCAACCGAGCACCCATCCAACGCCACTCACCCGGGCGAGGTATCCGCCCAAAAACGTCACGGGACTATCAAGTGAGTATTGACGATTCATCGCCTGCGCGACCTCGGGCGGCGGTTGGCGCCCCTCATGTTGCATCGGATTTCCAGGGATGAGCCAGACGAGTGCGAAGGTGACAACAACCACAGCGAGCAGCACCAACGGCAACTGCAAGAGCCGGCGTGCAATCATGTGCATCATGGCAACACACTCACCGATGCATCGCGCACCCGTCGCAACTGCGAGAGTTGTTGGTCAAGACGCGGATGGCGGGTGAGTCCAGCCACCGCCGCCGGGTCGTACATGTAGAGCGTGACATACTGACAGAGCGGAAGGATCGGCATCTCCTCTTCGACAAGCAATCGTTCGGCAGCAGTCAAGAGCGCCATGCGTTTCGTTGGATCGAGTTCGCGTTCAGCCTCGCCCAACAATTCATCGAAGCGCGCGTTTGAAAATGCGCGGTCGTTGTTGCCGTTGCCAGTGCGCGACAGATCAAGAAAAGTTGTTGGATCGGCATAGTCGCCATACCACCCTCCGCGGGCAATCATGAAGTTGCCGCGGCGCAAATCTTCCTTCGCAAACTTGCCGTCCTTTGCGCGCAGTTCGCATTGCACTCCAAGTGCATCGCGCCACATCGCAGCAAGGGCAATCGCGATGTTCTTCACCCGTGGATTGCCAGTCATGTAGAGCATGTCGACGGTTGGAAATGGCACTCCCGCACTGTTCTCGACTATGCCATCTGCATTGCGGTCGATCCATCCAGCTGCTGCCATCTCTTGTCGTGCCCTGGCGACATCGAACGACAAACCAGCGGGTGAGGTGTATCCCGCGATCGATCCAACTGGAACAAGCGTCGTCGCAACGGGTTCATTGAGTCGCGTCACAGAACTCGTGAGCGCGCGCTTGTCGACCGCCTGAGCAAACGCCCGGCGAACGCGGGCATCGGCGAATGGATTGGGCTGTGAGTTCGAGAGCAGTGGACGGCAGTTGAAGCTCCAAAAATCCGTACCAAACGCGCTCAAAACATGCACGTCGCGCCGCTCGCCGCGCGCCATGTCTGGCGCAGGAAGTGCCGCAAGAGCCTCATCGACTGTTGCTCCGGCCGCAATTCGCAGTTCGAATTCGGTCTGGTGTGCTTCACGCCACTGCCGTGATGCTTGGGCAAGGTCTGCTCGAAACTCCGCAGTGAGATCGCTGATCCAGTCGATGCTTCCCGATTCATAGGCGAGCACGGCGGTGTTCGCATCCTCGATTGGAACCACCTCAACGCTCCCCGCCAGCGGTGGATTTGCTCCAACATAGAGTTCGTTTGGTTCGAGTCGCATGCCACGCTTGTATCGCCACTCGACCAGTTTCATCGGGCCATTCGTTACCAGCACTCCGGGCTTTGTCCATCCCGCATCGGATTGAACGAGCCCTGTTGCAGGATTGATCCGTGTCCACTTCGCCAGTGAGCGTTCGTGAATCGGTGCGAGCGTCGGAAACGCGCAGAGATCGAGCCAATATGGCACTGGATTCTCAAGCTCGACGACCAACGTCTGATCATCGGGCGCGTGAATCGCAACCATCGCGTCGAATGTTTCGAGCGTCGTGGTCCAGAGCGCTTGCGCCGCCGCATCGTCGTGGATCGATCCTGCCACGTACTGCGCCAACGCTTCCACCCTCCACGCAAAGAACGCCCGCGCGCCGCGCACCGAGAAGAGCAACTCGGTGTAGTCGGCAGCGGTGTCGGGCAGCAACAGTCTTCGCCATGCACTGCGAAAGTCGCCACTAGTAACTTGGTCGCCGTTGGTCCACCGCGCTTCGGGGCGCAAGTGGAAGGTCCACTTTTTTCCATCGGCAGAAACGTCCCAGTTGAGTGCGACCCCAGGCGTTGCTCTGTCCAGTGTGTTGTCGCGGGCGCAGAGTCCTTCGAAAAGCGCCCGCGCAACCCGCAAGTCTTGCATGTAACTCATCCGCTGCGGATCCATCGTGAAGACATCGGCACTCGCAAACGTGATGTCTGCCCGCGATCTCGATCCATCAAATGTAACAACGGCCCCAGCGGTCAGCAGTACAAGGAGAACGCAGCAGACCCATCGCATCGCGGCACAGCGTACGCAGTCACTGTGCGGCAAAAGCGTTCAGAAGAAACGTCGGTCGATCCGCTCTGCGCTGTAGCGGGCTTGCTGCCCCCAGCACCCTTCGTCGGCTTCCGGTTGCCGCCGAGGTTGTTCAAGAGAGATTCAGCCAACTTCGCGGACTGCGCAAATGCCACCGCATGCTCAGTTGAAGGCGGATCCTTCGCCATGTCGATCAAGGTCTTGAGCGCGGGTTCGAGCGACTTTCCAAAGTCAGCCATCGCTGTTGCATCGGTGGCCTCGATCTGTCCCGAAAGAATCGCATCGAGGGTTCGATTGACCGCTCTAATCATGATCGCGTCGACCGACTTTTTACGAATCTTGTTCACGAGCGTCGACAGTGCGCTCGACTCAACGACCCGAGCGGTCCCCTGGCTCGCCTTTGGCACGCGCGGCGAGGTTGCCAAGGCCTTCAATGACTGCAACTCGTACGCGGTGACCATCCAATCAATCTCTCGATCGATGCATGTGCTGAGTGTTCGAACAATGGCGTCGGCCTGAGCGGTATTGAGATCGGTGAAGAGAATTGATGTTGCCAGACCTCCGCTGGCAACAAGCCGCAGCGACGGCTGTGGTTGGGCAGTGAGCGAACACTGCTCAGCGAGTGCTGAGAGCGAGTCTGGCGAGTTCAGGGCGCGCATCACTTCGAGGGCATTGACCCCTTGCAACTGCGTTCCAGTCTTGATGACTTCTTTCAGGCTAGGCAGCATCAACGCTGTGAAGAGGGTTCGAAAGGGCGAATTCGCTTGCGACTTGCCGATCGTGTTGATGATCGACTCGCGCCCCTTTCGCACTTGACTGGCATCCTGGCTGCGCAGCAATGTCGCAGTTGCCTTGATGAAGGTCGCCACTTCTTTCTTTCCGTCGGCGTCAAGAACGGTGCTCGAGACGATCGTGTCTGAGAGTGTGAGTACGGTTTGTGCCGATGCTGCGAGTGTAATCATCAGCGAGAGCACTGTCGAAATGATTCGTGTTGCGCACATTGGAGCGGGGGAGTGTAACCCAAACCGCTACACTTTTCGCATGTTCGCAATCGTCCTGACTCTTTGCCTTTGCGGCCAAGCTCAGGCGACTTCCACTCCCACTCTATGGGATGCCGCATCCCTTCGATTTGGACAGATACTCATGCGCGAGGCGTACTCGACCGTGACGCCGACAGACCTCGCACCTGTCGAGCTTGAGGCGGCCATATTTTTCGCAACAAAGTCGGCCTTACTCGCTCCAAACGATCCAATCCGATGGCGAATGCTTTTGGGTTTGAGCGGATTTGCGGGCGACATCATGCCCGCCGCAGTCGAGGCGGGGCAGCGGGCGCTTGAACAACTCACGAGGCTCGAGCCAGCGGATGAAGTGATTCGATTGCGCAGATTGCTGCACGAAATCGGCCGTTATCAGAAGGCTGAAGAAACAACTCAAGTTTTTAAGCGGTATCTCACGCCAGAGACCATCAAGATCATTGGAGTTCCGGTCGCCTCGCGCCTCTCGTTTGACTTGGCGCTGCTCGAACTACGCATGGGTGATGTTGACGCGTTCGGTCGTGACCTTGCGCAGGCTCTCGCACTCTCGCCTTCGTTCCCGGCAGCGGCAGAGACCGCCGCAGGATTCGCCAACGAAAGACTCGACGATCCAGTTGCAGAAGCAGAGTTGCTAGTGACCGCAATCCTCGCAAACCCGATCGAAGAGCGCATGTGGGGACGACTCGGAGCACTTCTCATGCAAGAGGGCGCCTACGGATCAGCAGCCCGCGTCTACCAACTCGCCGCGCTTGCTGGGCGCGCAAAGAAAGGGAACGAGGCGATCGTCGACCTCATTGTCACCGATCAAGCGCTTGCGCTCTGGGCGTCAGGCCGCGCGGATGATGCCGTTGCCGTGCTGCAGCGGCATATTGCGATTTGCACAGAGAATCAAACGGTGCAGTATCAAATGTACAACCCAACCCTGACGCGCGCAGAATGCGTCTTGATTCCGTTCATGACTCCGCCTCTCGTCGCAGTCGTTGACGCTGCGATTAAAGTCTCAGCAAAGCACCAGAAGGCAGCAGCGGCGATTGCGCGAATGATCGATGCGTCAAAGGAGCAGGCTGAGCAGGACGATCCAACGCAGCGGCCTTCCCAAACGGGTGCGGTTGCAAGCATTGAGGCGCGGCGCCGACAAGCAGAATTCGCCGCATCAGGTCTGCTTGATACTGCCATGACTGCGGCGCTAATTGGAGCGGACGCGCCGCTAGTGCAAGGGCTCATCGATGCAGCAGAGAAGAGGGCGCCTCTGAATGATGATGCCAAGTTGCGCATCAGCGCCTGGATGAAAATGAAAGCGGGGGATGGCGCAGGTGCGCTCGCGATTCTCGACCAGTCAACGTCAACCGCTCCTGCAGCGCAGTTCATGCGCGCGAAAGCGCGCGCTGCGGCGGGGAATCTCAAGGATGCCGCTCGCGGGTTTTTTGCCATCGCTACGAGCGAGCGTGGAAATCTCATTGGCATTCTGGCAGCGGCCGAATTCAAAGAACTGGTCGGCGCAGACATCCCCGCCAGGCCATCAGTCGCAAGCCTCGACGGAATCGTCGCCTCCATCCCGCCGGCGTTCGAGCAGTATCTCGCCGGATCCACCAAGGCATTCCTCTTTCAGGTCATCCCCGAGAAAATTATTGTCGAGGCGTTCGATCCAATTCGATATCGACTTATCGTCACGAACCAATCTGACTTGACGATGGCTGTGGCGCTTGGCGGTCCCATCAAACAGAACGTGTTGCTGCAGCCAAGACTCAACTCGAGTTCGGCTGCCGGTGTCGAACGACTCCTTCCGCAAATTATCCCATTCGATCGTGCGATCCAACTCGCACCGAGTGAGTCGATGGAAATGCTCTGGGATATGAGTTTCACCGAGGTCGGATTTCGCCTAAACCTCGATCCAATCGCGGGGTCGACCCTCTCAGTGCGCGGAGCGTTGAACTTCAACGCCGAGGCGGGATCATTCAATCCAGGAACGCTTGGGGCGAGTCCGAGTGTGCCGAATGTTGAAGTTGCCGGAGTGCGGGTGAATGACCAATGGATCGACGCAGCAATTGCGCGCGCCGCCGCTCCAGAAACAGACGAAGATCTTCGGACGCTCGTCCTGCTCATCTACGCAGCAAAGAGCAAGTTGCTCTCTGCCGAGCAAGCGGCAGTGGCGTGGAAGGCGATTACCGATGGATTTGCCAAGTTGCCCGCGCATGGTCAAGCGTGGGTGTTGCTGGTTGGACCGCGCAACGTCAATGAGCTTCACCCCGTGCTCGAACTCGCGCGCGCAACGACCTCGGGCGATGTGCGTGGTGCGTATCTGCTGAACTACTGCATCTCTCCAGAGGATCCCCAACTCGCCGCCGCGCTTCGCTCTGATGAGCCGTTCGCGAAAATGGCGCACTCGGTCATCGCAGCTCGATTTCAACGCGAAGCAGCGCGGGCGGATGAGCGCATGCGCGGTGAGCGATCGCAAGCAAAGATGGGAGTGCGCGACAAGCTGAAGGTTGAAGAGAAGCGCAAAGACCGTACCGACACTGTGATCGTCCCGGGCCAGAGCGCACCACCAGAGGTGCGGCCACCGTCCGCGCCAATCGCTCCGTAGCGTGTGAGTGCGAGCATGAGTCCAAGGCTCAAAAAGGCGGCGAAAATCAGCGGGTTCGCGGTGGGGGTGGCTCTTGTCCTCGCCGCGATCGTCGCCATCGC
>SIAR01000030.1 GCA_009691705.1 Phycisphaerales bacterium | reverse complement strand
GGATATCACATTCGTGAGGCGGGTTCGACTGCAACGCAGGAACTCGCCTTCACCTTGCGCGACGGAATGGAATATGTCGAATGGGGGCTCAAGCGCGGCATGCCGGTCGATGCGTTTGCTCCGCGGCTCTCGTTCTTTTTCAATAGCCACAACGAGTTCTTCGAAGAGATCTGCAAGTTGCGCGCTGCCCGACGCATCTGGGCGCACGCGATGCGCGAGCGCTTTGGGGCCAAGAACGAGCGATCATGGCTCATGCGCACGCACGTGCAAACGGCGGGTTGTTCACTCACCGAACAGCAACCGCTGAACAACATCGTGCGCGTCGCCTATCAGGCAATGGCTGGAGTGCTCGGTGGTTGTCAGAGTTTGCACACCGACAGCATGGACGAAACGCTCGGACTTCCCACCGAGCAAGCCGTGCGCGTCGCGCTTCGCACGCAGCAGATTCTTGCGCACGAAACCGGCGTGCACCGCACCGTCGATCCGCTCGGTGGATCGTGGTACGTCGAGGCGCTCACCGATCAGATGCAACAGGATGCCGACGCGATCATTCGTGAGGTTGATGAGATGGGTGGCGTGGTCGCAGGAATTCACAAGGGTTACTTTCGCCGGGCGATTGCCGAGGCGAGTTACCGCGTTGGGCAAGAGATGGAAGCAGGTGACCGCATCGTCGTTGGGGTCAACGCGTATCCAGAAGGAAACCAAGATCGCCACATGGAAATCTTGCAGATTCCACACACAGTTGAGACGGTGCAGTGCGAACGCCTCGCTGCGTTCCGCCGCGCCCGCGATGGCGACACGGTGAAGCGCTGCCTAGACGAGGTGCGTCGTGCGGCGCGATCTGACGAGAACACCATGCCCGCGCTGATTGCTGCTGCACATGGACGCTGCACTCTGGGCGAGATGGTGCAGGCGATGGGCGATGTCTTTGGTCGGTACTCGGGCGGTCCTGAGTGGTGAGCGTTCGCTAGCGGTAACGACCGCGCAGCGCATCGAATCGAATAGCAAGCAATCCAAGAAACATGCTCACCGAGTCGCGCAGGATGCGCACGTTTGATCCAAGTGCGCTGTGATCTGGGCTGACGGCGGCGGGAATCTCGACCACGCCGAGATTGAGACGCTTGGCCACAAAGAGAAGTTCTGCGTCAAAGCCAAAGCCCTGGCGACGTCGCCTAGCGAAGAGCGCTCGGGCCGCATCGCGGCGGAATCCTTTGAGTCCTGCTTGCGTGTCACGAAAGTGCAACCCAAGCACAAGGCGCATGAGCAGGTTGTACGAACCACCCGAAAGTCCGCGCAAGAGTCGGCGACTCTTGACGCCACCTGCGACGGCGCGCGATCCAATTGCCACTGGGGCATGGTCGAGGGCAGACTCAAGCGCATCGAGATGATCGAGCGAGTATGCGAGATCTCCGTCAATAAAGAGCACCTTGTCAGTGGTGGACTGCGCAACTCCCAGGGCGATCGCATCGGCTTTACCGGCGTTGTGCGGCGCGACGATGAGCCGCAGTGCGCCGTTTCGGTTCTGCCCGACGAGCAACTCGCGCAGCACTGCCACCGTGTCGTCGGACGAACCATCATCGATGAAAGTGATCTTGAATTGAGGGTGGTTTGCGCTGAACTGCACGAACTCGCTGTGCACTCTGCAAACGATCGCAGACTCGTTGTAGAGCGGCACGAGCACCTCAGTGGACGGACGAGAACTCATGCGAACCTAGGCTACCGCCGCGCTCGAAGAGCATTTTCATACACTCGCATCATGTCGGCACCAGCGCATCATCAACCACCCAAAGGCACGCGCGACTTTTATCCGCCGGAGATGGCAGTGCGCAGGCACATCGAAAGTGCGTGGCGGAAAGCGTCGATCGATCACGGATTTGATGAGATCGATGGACCAACATTCGAGCACCTCTCGCTCTACACCGTGAAAAGTGGGGAGGGGATCATCAATGAACTATTCAGTTTTCGCCGCGCCGGCGGCGAGGATGATTACGCACTTCGTCCTGAGTTCACCCCCACACTTGCGCGCATGGTCGCCGCGCGTGCTGGGAGCCTTCCGCAACCGATCAAGTGGTTTGCGATTCCGACCCATTTTCGTGCCGAGCGGCCGCAGCGCGGAAGATTGCGCGAGTTCATCCAGTGGAATGTCGACTTGATCGGCGTTGAGGGATCGCAAGCCGAAGTGGATGTGCTCTCAACAGCGATCATTGCGATGGAGCGGCTCGGACTCACCCCCGCCGATGTGCGCGTGAAGTTGAGCCACCGCGGAGTCGTCGCCGCTGCGTTGCACGCTCTGGGAGCGCAGAGCGAACGACTCGCTGAAGCCTTTGCTCTGCTCGATCGACGCGACAAACTCGAACCAGCAGAATTCGATTCACGGGCAGCAGCGATTGGACTCGGCGCATCATCCTCCAAGCGGCTCACTGAGTTGGCGCGAACCAAACTGGCCATCACGAGCGACGCGTCCGCGATTGCGGCTGCCCTGGGATGCACTCCCGCCAACGCAGAGCCACTCGTCGAATTGGCCCAGCGCCTCATCGTCGCTGAACTCGGCGCGTGGTGCGATCTCGACTTCGGCATCGTGCGTGGACTCGCCTATTACACAGGTTCAGTTTTTGAATTGCATGAAGCGAGTGGATCGGAGCGGGCAATTGCCGGTGGAGGGCGTTACGACAAGTTGATTGAACTCTTTGGTGGTCCATCGATGCCCGCGGTCGGATTTGGCATGGGCGATGTCGTGCTCGGATTGCTCTTGCGCGATCGTGGAAAATTGCCTGCCGATGAAGGCGCAACGCTCTTGCCACGACCGGACGTATTTCTCGTTTCGGCGGGGGCGCCTGATGCTGAGCAGTTGCTATTGCAACTCTCGGCGAGTATGCGCCGCGCAGGATTGCACGTGCGTCACACCTACAAAGCAACCCGCAATGTCGGCAAATTGCTCAGCGAGGCCGGCAAATGTCGTGCGCGACACGCGATCATCTTGGGGGCAGAACTAGAGCAGGGGATGGTCGCGTGGAAAGATCTCGACGCGGGATCGCAGGAGTTAGTTCCGGTGGCTGAAGTGCTCGCGCGCGTGAAAGAGGCGACCGCGCGCGCGTGATCAGAATTGTGAATGCGGCGCGGCTACTCAGCACCCCGCTCGTGCGACTCAGGCGTGCGCATCGGCTGCCGGCGGGGGAGTGATTCTTCGCGGGTTGGCGCGGAGTGTTGCATCAGTCGCGCAACAACCTCATCGAGCAGAACCGGACCATACTGCCAGCAATCGACGCCAACGTCGCAGCTTCGTCCCACCGCTTCGAAAGTGCCGTGCGCGTGGCCATAAAGATGCACCGCGCCATCAAAGATGCCCTGCCAAGTACGCATTGGATAGTGACAGCACACGATGCGTTCATCGCCGCCGGTCCATCCACGAAATGAATACAGGTCGTGCACATCGTCGAAGAGATCTTTGAGCCGCTTGCGGGATGGGTCGTGGTTGCCGCGCACCAGCTCGATTCGTTTACAGAAAATGCGCCCCCGCAGCTCTGCCGCGTAGCGCAGGCTCGCTTCGCCTTCCTCACCCTTCCATGGGCGTGGTCCGGTGAAGTCGCCCAGATGCAAGAGGTGATCTCCCCGTCCAACGCGGCTGTTTATCCGGTCGAGCAGAAACTCATCCATCGCTATGACATCGCCCGCCGAGATGGGACGCGCGAAGAGACCGATCGCTGCGGCGTGTCCAAAGTGCGTGTCTGCGGTGACCCAGATTCGTTTTGCCATGTCGCTGCGCTCTCGTCGATCGGTTAGTTGTGGGCCATTCGATGGGTCGCAGCGCACTGCTCGAGGTGCGTACGAATCGCTCGAGCGATTGCTGGCTTTCCTTCGAGCCGAGCGGGATCGTGACCAGGAGCAACGAGCCATGCGACCTGCGCCACGCCCGGCGCATTTTCTTCGCCGCGATTTGCAACGCAGGCGCCGTGCAGTGCTGCGCGCGCGCGCGCGGTTGCCATGAGATCCTCATGCGTCGAAATTTCTTCGTACTTGAATCCAACTAGGTGCACCTCTGGAAAGTCATGATGCACTGCGTCGATGACCTTGGCGGTTGGATGCAGGTGCACGGTCCACATTCCATCAGAGGTCTTGACCTTGCAAGGGCGGGGTTCAGTTGGCGCAAAGTCGCTGACCGCCGCACTCAACACCGCCGACTGATGCGCCTTCGTCGCGAGTGTGCTCAACACCAGTGCGCGATACTCATCGACGTTGTGGGCAATTCGCGTGTGAAGCCACGCTGGCGCAGCGACGCTTCCGGCACCAAGAATCAGGTCGATATCTGCGCCGCAATAGGCGAGTTCGCGCGCAATTTCAACGGCAAGCGCTCCGGTGAAGCGACTGCCGAGCCGTCGAACTGCGTCGAGCACCGAAGGCACAGGACCGCCCGTCACGAGCACGCGTTTGCCGCGCAGTGGAGAGGTCGAAACTGCCCGAGCGACTGCGACGACGATCGGTTCTTCGTCTGGCAGATTGTGCTTGCCCGCATCGTCACGCGGAGGAACGACTGTGACTCCCAAGCGTTGAAGTCGTTCTAGGCTCTCAGTCAGAATGCGGGTGTGCATCGATCCATGCATCGTTGGGCAGACGAGTACCGCGCAAGCGCCGCGTTCCATACGTCCGAGCGCAGAAGCGAGCGTTGCGGTCAACACGCCATCTGCTATTCCACACGCCATCTTGTTGATCGTGTTGTAGGTGGCGGGTGCAACGAGGTAGGCGTCGAACTGCTCGGAGTCGCTGAGATGTTCGGCGCGGGCGCTGAGCGACGATATGACTGGTTGATCGGTGCTCCACGCGAGCGTTTCGGCAGTCACGAAGCGCAATCCCTCGTCAGAGACAAACGCCGTCACTTGGGCTCCTTGGCGCCGCAGTGCTCGCGCCAGCATTGGAGCTTTCATCGCGGCGATTCCGCCAGTGATGAGCAGTGCGATGCGTTTGCCAAGCAAGCGTGATCCATCGAGCGCGACCGCGTGGTCGCCGAGCGCAGATGGTGTGGGAGGTTGTGGTGTCCAGTGGCTCATGGTGCGACAGGTCCTCCGTCTTTCCATCCAACATTGAGTGTTTCGCGACCATCTAAGAAGTTGGCGAGCCACTGACCAATTGCTTGCTCCCGCCAGGATCCCACCAGAAAGAGCGGGGCGTTTGTGGAATCGCGACCGAGATACCAACGCGAGAGATGCGCGCGGGTCAAGATGAGTGTTGTGGCAATTCCCATCGAGATTGCGCGCATGGTGATGATCGACCACAGCGCGTCAATGCGCGTGCGATCGTCGGCGTTCTCTTGCGGACTCATCCAAATGCGGTCGCGTTCGATGGGCAAGTTTTTTGCATCCTCTATGACGCGCAGGATCTCATTTCCGAAGTCGCGCGATGTCGATCGTGGAAGCGATCGCACTTGGGCGAGTTCATCGGTAGAGGCGAACTTGTGCCGCGCGATCTCGAGTAGCGGACCATCTGGCAAGACCGTGCGTGGTGGCAGGTTCTTCGACTGCGCGATCGAATAGCGCAGTATCACCAGTTCGCGCACGATGGTCATCACCCGCGGACGCAACCCAAGGCCGCGCGCGGCGCGACGCACATGACTATCAGGTTCGAACGCTTCAGAAGTTCGCAGTGACTCCTCGCTCTCGCTAAGTACCCACGCCGTGCGATTCGCGGCATCGAGGCGTTCGCGTTGCATTTGCCAGATGAGTGGCAAGTACCGAACATCATCTGCGGCGTACGAGAGTTGCGACTTCGAGAGCGGGCGCGAATCCCACTCTGTAAAAGTATGCCCCTTGTTTAGGCGAAGATCTGCAATGGCCTGCACAGTGTTTGCGAGGCTGGTCGGCCAAGGCATCCCCATGAAACCCGCGGCGATTTGCGTGTCAATGACATTCTGCGCTGGTCGGTTTGTGCGGCGTTGGGCGGCGCTGATGTCCTGCCCACCCGCGTGAACAATCGTCTCAAGGGTTGGATCGCACACCGCATCCCAAACGGGAGCAAGCGCCTCTTCATCGATCGCATGTGGATCGATCAACGCGATTCGCGAGCGGGTCGCGAGCTGCACAAGGCAGATGTTTGGAATGAACGTCTCTTCGCCGATGAACTCAGTGTCGAAGGCAAACGAACCAGCGCTTCGCACGTGGCTCATGAACTCGTCGAGTTTGTCATGGCTCTCGATCAGCTCGGGTTCACCCTGGGGAACCGCGGGGTGATCGACAACCTGCGCGGCAACTGGGTCGGTCTCGGAGTGCGCCTCGGCATGGTGCATCGCCCGTTTTCTTCTTCGAAAGTTCATTCAACTAGTGAGGGTACAGAGTGCGCGAATCGGGTTGCGCCTCGCCTTCGCGGGCTCTGGTTTGGCTTGCAAACTCGCCCAGAGCATGGTTCCTGCGCGGTTGACCCCTTGCGTGAAAGCCGCGGAAGGACTTTCCCTCGGTCACTCGCCTCGCTGTTCAGTTCAACCCGAGTGGACGACTGCGCACTGGTCGCGCTGCGCTGCGCATTACTCAGGGCGGTGATCTCTAGAAGTCTAAGTCCTATAACGACAGTTAGGCGCGCGGCGGACTGGGAGAAAACGGGTCCACTCTTCCTATCATCGCCAAACTCCCGACGCAGTCCATTTGTCTCAAAGATTCACCGCATGTCTCCAAGACTTACAGCACAGATGCCTTGCCTGCGCCTTCGTGGGTGCTTGCCGCTAGCCGCGGCGATCGAAACCATCGCGTCGCACATCCAATCTCAGGTTGCAGGTGCGCCATCCTGTGCAGATCTTGTGCGCATCGAGATCGAGGTTGACTCGACCGACATTGTGCGGTGGCTTGCTGCGCAGAGCGCGGGGGACCGTTTCTACTTTCGAAGCCGTGAGGGATCGCTCATAGTCGCGGGAGTCGGTCGCGCGATCTGTTTCGCCGCCTGCGATGAAGTTGCACTCAGCGCATTTTGTGTGCAACCTCTCCCCGCGCACTGCGCCGAGCCGCTCTTCCTCTATTCAAACTTCTTCGACGCCGAAGCGTTTGGCAAGCACGCTCCAGAATGGACTGGATTCGATCGCGCGAGCATCACCTTGCCAATCATCGAAGTGCGACGAACCACCAAGACAATTCTTGCGGTGCACTTCTGGGGGGATGGATCATCCGCACTTGAAGCACTCGAGCAGTGCGAAGCGCCAGTCGAGCACTTGACCCTTCCCCGCGGATTGCGGTTGAGTTCAGATGGCGATCCAGTGCGCTGGGCTGACGGCATCGACGCGGCGCTTGGCGCCATTGCAACTGGCTCAATCGAAAAGGTCGTGCTGGCGAGAACGCGCGGATACAGCGCGATCGAGTCGATCGATCCCTGCGCAGTGCTCGGAGCACTGATGCAAGAAGAGCCGGCCGCATTTCACTTCATGGTTGAGCAGGTTGCTGGTCGCGCCTTCGTGGGGGCGAGTCCTGAGCGACTTTTTCGCCGCACTGCCGAGAGCGTGCAGAGTGAGGCAGTCGCAGGAACGTGCGGTCGCGGTCCCGACAGTGCATCGGATGATCGACTCGCGGGTCGATTGCTTACAAGCGATAAGAACCGCCGCGAGCATGAGATCGTGATTCGCCACGTCGAATCGGTGCTCGCGCCAATGGTGACAAAGTTAACGTGCGGCGAATCGCCAACCGTAATGCGGTTGCGACATGTGCAACATCTCATGACAGCTGCAACGGGCGAACTCGCAGCGACCACCAACGACGCCGCGATTCTTGCTGCGCTTCATCCAACTCCGGCAGTCTGTGGATGGCCAGTCGATGCTTCACGCGAATTCATACGACAGCATGAGCGAACCTGCCGCGGTCTCTATGGCGGTGTTGTGGGAGTGATGAGTGCAAGTGCGAGCGACTACTCGGTGGCAATTCGCTCTGCGCTCATCGTGGGAACAGAGATGACCGCCTATTCAGGCGCGGGAATCGTGCGCGGATCAGATGGCGATGCGGAGTGGCTGGAAACAGAGCGCAAACTCTCGTCGTTCGATGCACTCATCGTGCGGGCATCCAATGAGAGTCATTCACGAGCGATCGCCACAAGCAACAGCGAGCGGGCGGGTGATCGCCTGGCACTTCCGCGACTGGTCGTTGGATCGTGAGTGGGCGCCATCCACAACCCGACTTTGCAGCCGCGCCTAATCGAAACGCACTCTGGGCAGAACTCGCAGTTAGCGAATGGGGGCGCCTTGGACTCTCACTCGCCGTCGTCTGCCCGGGATCGCGCAGCGCCCCGTTGGCGTATGCCGTCGCGCGTTCACCCGAAATCGAGTCATTGATCGCGCATGATGAGCGGGCCGCAGGATTCGTTGCACTCGGTGCGGCCCGGGCAACCGGTCGAGCGGCGATGGTGATCACGACTTCAGGAACGGCGGTAGCCAATCTCTTGCCTGCCGTGGTTGAAGCGTCGCAAACTGGAACGCCACTGATTATCGTGAGTGCAGACCGTCCTTCAGAATTGCATGAATGCGGGGCAAATCAGGCGATTTCACAGAGTCGCATCTTCGGCGAGTTTGCGCGTTGGAGCTTTGACATTCCGTGTGCCCACGAGGCGATTGACTTGTCGTGGGTGCTCTCAACCGCCGATGAGGCGTGGCACAGGGCGCATGGGCCGACCCGTCCAGCTGGTCCAGTGCATCTCAATTGGATGTTTCGTGAACCACTTGCGCCACGAGTCGAACCATGGGATCGCTGTGAACTCGCAGCGATCGCCCAGTGGATCGACACGCGCGAACCTTGGCGACGGGTGCTCGCGTCAGCGCGCATCGGCAGTGACGTGCTTAGTGATCTCATTGCTCGTGTGTCACGCGAACAGGGGGATGCAGCGCGTGCGCTCGTGTGCGTGGGGGCGCTCTACTCGCCCGCCATGCGCAGTGCAGCGCGGGTGATTTCTCAGGCACTAGGCGGCAGTGTGATCGCTGATGTGGGCAGCGGACTGCGCCACGGCTGCGAGCAACTCCCCGTGGTTGCGCACGGCGATCTCATCGCACTCTCGTCTCGGGCCTGCGAGAAGCTTCGTCCCGATTTCATTGTTCGCATTGGCGGCGGAGTCTCGAGCCGGCGCATCACCGAGTTTCTGGCAGCAGCGAGTCGCACGGGTGCGCGCCAGCTGCTGATACGAGATGCTCCCATGCGCATCGATCCATCTCACAGCGCACGAGCCGAGATTCTGCTCGATGCAGCTCAGATTGCCGCACTGGCCACGATCACTCGGCCAGCAACCCGTCCGCAGTCTGCAGAGGCAACTGCGTACGCCCGCGCGTGGAACGACGCGCAGCGCGCGGTCGAAGAAGTGCTCGATGCCCGACTCACAGCGCCAAGTGAATTGCTCGATGAGCCTTCGACGGCGCGAATCGTCACTGCCCACTGCGCGCGCGAGTCTGCGGCGGCACCCGCGACCTTGCTGGTTGGAAACAGCATGCCCATTCGCGATGCAGACATGCACGCTGCTCGAACCGCGGCGCCGCTGACCGTTGCGGTCAATCGCGGAGCGAGCGGAATCGACGGTCTGCTGGCAACCGCGGTCGGGCACGCGCGCGCGACTGGCACAACTACATATGTGCATCTGGGCGATCTCTCGCTCTTGCATGATGTGGGATCGCTTGCCCTAGTGCGCGACTCGCCGGTTCCTCTTGTGATCGTTCTCGTCAACAACGATGGCGGTGGAATCTTTCACTTTCTCCCACTCGCTGACCATCCTGCGCTTTTGGATCCTTGGACTACCGCGCCGCATGGCACGCTATTCGCAGGTGTTGCGCAGGCATTTGCGCTGCACTACGACGCGCCGACAACCCGCGCAGAACTCGGCGCCGCCCTCGCTGGCGCTCATCGGCGCGGTGGGCATGAGGGGCGTTCGACACTGATAGAAGTGCGCACCATCCGCAGCGAAAACCTGCACTTTCATCGCGCACTGCAGGCGGGGATTCGCGCGCGGCTCGATTCGTTCGACACATCGCCGTCTCTGTCATCGACGGCAACCAAGGCCACGCAGTGAGAGAGAGCCCGCCAGCGTCATCGACGGCGGTTCCCCTCGTTCTGATTCACGGATTCCTTGGATCGCCCTACGACTGGGATGCATTCGAGCGGGCGCGACGCGCACAGAACTCTCTCGCGTCGCCAGCGGTGCGCATCGATCTGATGGCGGTGGCCGAGAGTATTGCCCCAACCAGCAGTGCGACCGCTGCAATTTTAATCGAAGACCTCGCGGGTGAAATCCTCGCGCAACTCGCCCGCGATGGGGTCACGAAGGGTGGCTTCGACATCGTGGGGTACTCAATGGGTGGACGCATCGCCCTCGAGATGCTTTCGCAGTCGCGCGGCGGGATTGGACGCGTCTGCTTGGTGAGCGCGCATCCTGGACTTGAAGATGCCTCCGCGCGTGAAGTGCGCGCAAACGCAGACGAGTGCCTCGCGCAAAGGCTCGCCGAAATCGCTGCGGCTCGAGAGCCGCAGCGAGATGCGCTTGCGGCGAGGTTCTTGGAAGAGTGGTATCAGCAGGAACTCTTTGATCGACTGCGCGACCACTGCGAGTTCAGCCAACTCGCCCAGGATCGCTGTGCGCAGCTCGGGCACGGCGAATCGGCGACTCTCTGGTCACGCATCGTCCTAGGCTGCTCGCCCGGTCGCACCGCATCGCGGTGGCAGACTCTCGAACACGCGCGGGCCACACTTTCGATTATCGTTGGTGGCAATGATCGGCGGTACTGTGCCGTCGCAACTCGAGCGCAGGCGATGAGAATCGCCACGACTTGGATTCCCGAAGCTGGTCACGCCGTGCACATCGAGCAACCTTCTTCTCTCGCGAATGCAGTGACAATGACAAAGCAAACACAATCAACTGAAACGAGTTTGGTGCAGTGGAAGTCTGGCGGAACCTTTCAAGACATTCGCTACGAAACAGCCGATGGCATCGCAAAGATCACGATTTGCCGTCCAGAAGTGCGAAATGCATTTCGCCCCCAGACCGTCGAATCGATGCGCAGTGCTCTGCGGCTTGCGCGCTACGACGCCAATGTGGGGGTCATCATTCTGACTGGTGAGGGTGAACTGGCGTTCTGCTCGGGCGGCGATATGCGTATTCGTCAGGACGCTGGGTATGCCGATGCCGATGGCACACAGAGTCTCAACGTGCTCGACTTGCAACGCGAGATTCGCACTTGCCCCAAGCCTGTGATCGCCATGGTGGCGGGATTTGCAATTGGCGGCGGACATGTCTTACACATGGTCTGTGATCTCACCATCGCGGCCGACAACGCCATCTTCGGGCAGACTGGTCCGAAGGTTGGCTCGTTCGATGGTGGATTTGGCGCCTCGTACATGGCGCGCATCGTCGGACAAAAGAAAGCGCGCGAGATTTGGTTTCTCTGCCGTCAATATGACGCCGCAGCGGCGCTTGACATGGGACTCATCAATTGCGTCGTGCCCCTCGCCCAACTCGAGAGTGAGACGGTGAAGTGGGCTCGCGAGATTCTCTCGAAGTCACCGCTTGCGATTCGTTGTCTCAAATCTGCGCTCAACGCAGATTGTGATGGGCAAGCGGGTCTGCAAGAACTCGCTGGAAACGCGACCCTTCTGTACTACATGACCCAAGAGGGGCAAGAGGGGCACCAGGCATATCTCGAGAAGCGTCCTCCAGACTTTTCGTCGTTCACGCGCCGTCCATGATGGAACAGTGTCGAATCTGGTTCGCCGCGACCCGACCGCGCACTCTCACCGCTGGATTTGCGCCGGTTGCGGTTGGATCGGCAATCGCGCACGGTGACGGACTATTTCACTTTGCGAGCGCGGGCGCTGCGCTCTGCGGGGCGCTTGGCGTGCAAATCGCGTGCAACTTTGCCAACGACCTCTTCGATGCGCGCAAGGGCGCCGACACACACGAACGACTCGGGCCAACGCGCGCCGTTGCATCGGGATTGATCTCTGCGCGCGCTATGTTGCTCGCCACCTGCGTTGTGGTGCTCTTGACCGTGGTGCCGAGCAGCGCATATCTCGCACTGCGCGCCGGATGGTCATTCATCGTGTTGGGCGCGCTCTCTGCAGCACTCGCAATTCTCTATACGGCAGGTCGCTGGTCGATCGCCTACCACGGACTCGGTGAACTATTCGCGCTGCTCTTCTTTGGACCCATCGCAGTCGCAGCCACCTACGCCGCGCAAGCGACACATTGGAACTGGATCTCGGCGATGGCGGGACTCGGCAGCGGATTCCTTGCCGCCGCGCTCATCGGCGTCAACAATCTTCGAGACGAATCAACAGATCGCACTGCCCACAAGCGCACACTCGCGGTGCGTTGGGGAGTGCGCTTCGCCCGCGTCGAGTATCTGTCATGTGTCGCGGCAGCCGCTAGTTGCGCCATTGCTATGGCAATGGTCACACAGCGGTGGTGGTGTGCGAGCGCAATTGCCGCGCCGATTGCACTTGTTCCAGCGTGCCGGCGAATTCTCGCTGGTGCGAGTGGGCGTGAACTGAATGGCATTCTTGCCGCAACGGGTGGGGCGATCCTCGGGTACGGTGCTCTGCTGTCGATTGGTTGGAACCTATGAAGTTTGACCTCGCATACTTCGACTTGCCATTCAAGAAACCCTATGTTGTGGGTTCGACCAGCATCCCTTCGCGTCAGGGTGTGATGGTGCGGTGCACCAAAGGATCGCGCGCGGGATACGGCGAAGTTGCGCCGCTCGCGGGCTTTCATCGAGAGACTCTCGCAGAGGCACTCGCCTGTCTGCAAGAAGCGATCCGCAACCACTCGACTCCGATTGTGCGCAGTGCCGCATTTGGAATGTCATGCGCAATCGAGACGGCCGCGGCGAACAAACGGTTTGGGTTTGGCGATCCTGCGCTGGCAACTTCAGTCGGCATCAACGCGTTTTTCTCAGGAGGGGCGCGCGAGGCGAAGGTCGCCTTCACCGCCAGAGACTTTGACGGTTTCAAGACGATCAAGATCAAGATCGGTCGTGGAAAGCCGGTCGATGATTTGCGCACGATCAGCACGATTCTTGGGCTGATCGACGCGGGCGTTCGAATACGCCTCGACGGAAATCGAATGATGTCACTCGCCACAGCGGAGCGGCTCCTGAGCCGACTCGACGCGTCGCGCATTGAGTACGTCGAAGAACCACTGCAAGATCACACTGATCTCAGCGAGCTGTCGCGCCGCGTCGGCATGGTTATGGCGATCGATGAGAGCTTGCATCTCGGAGTGCCAATCGAAGAAGTGCTCGGCGCCCCAGGTGTCGAAGTGCAGGTGGTGAAACCGTCACTGCTCGGTGCGCTAGAAGAGGTCGAGTCTGTCGTCACGCGCGGTCGGATTCAGGGAATGGACACGGTGCTATCGACCACGGTTGATAGTTCGTACACGATCGCACTCGTCGCGCGCATGGCAACGGCACTTGGAGTTGGCGATCGCGATCACGGGCTAGGCACCGCGGCACTCTTTGCTGCCGATGTCGTTGAACCTGCGCGCATCATTGACGGCCAGATGGCGATCGCAGCCACCTTGCCCGTTCCACTCCTGCCATTCGTGCCAGCAGAAAGATTCACGCTGCCCTCGGCGGCGGCGTCGAATGGATAAGTGGCACGGCCGAGCGATTACTCTGCGGGGGTGATTGTCACGCTCTTCATCCATCTCTGGGCGAGTTCCATCGTGGCTATGCCGCAGCAAGAGAGCGCCCCTGCGAGCCCGCTTCCAGATTGCGCGGCTGATGTGGCGAGTGATCTGGCGAGCCGCTGTCCGCGCACGATGCGGGAGTACTTTCGATCGCGCGGGTGGATGCCAAGCGAGAGCGCGATCGCTGAACTAGACGCGGCGCAAGGGGAGATTCTGAAGGTGGCCAGCGCACTCGCGGCACCCTGTGAGTGGAAGAGCGATTGGTACGCGTCCAGTCCGGATGTTGGTCGACTCAAGGATTGGATGACGTTGCTCGACGCAGACAGCCGTCGCCTCGAGCGATTCAGTCGGCGCGATGAGGCGTGCGACCGAATCGTCGCGATGCTCGATGTCGCGCGCGTGGCGTCGCTCGTGCCGCGTCTCGACTCACAGCAGATTGCCTCGCGCTTGGCATGGCAGGCGATTCAACGCGCCGACTCGTTTCTGCCGCTTTCGGGCGACACCCAACGCGCAAAGAAGATTCGTGACGCCGCGACTGCGCTATCCATTGCGCAAGACTTCGCGTGGACGCAGTGCCTGCCGACCGAGCAGATTCGGTGGATATCTCGTTCGCAAGATCGCATTCGCGCCGGCGGGGATGGCGCCTCGCTCTTTCAATCAGCCAAGAGCGAGAGTGCGGCGATCATCTCGAAGGCGAATGAGTACCCGCTCTCGCGGCTGAGCGGCGAAGAGTTGCTCGTTGAAATGCGCGCCGGTGAACCGTTCTTCGTGGCGGCGGCGCAAGCCTGGAGCGCGCCCGATGCCACGGCGCAACTTGCTGCCCTCTCGGTCCGTGCCGACCGCTTCGAGTTCGGCGCTTGGATCGCAGCAGCCCGGCCAGATTTCGGCACAATTCGCGGTGAATTGAACCGCACTCGCGCGACGCTCGACGCGCTGCGCGACGCTGCGAACGAACGCGCCAAGGTCGCACCAGCACCCTAGGTGGCAAGCGGCGGCGAAGTCGCCGCGATCACCGCACGCGCGAGCAACTCAACAGAACGCACAGCAGATCCTTCGGCTTTATTGTTGATGATCACCCAGGCGTCCTTGCCATGCGCGATCGCGAGTGCGCAGAGTCTGGCGAACTGTTCGCGACTCGCTGGGTCCGCATCGACGATCTGATTGAAGGGCTCATATCGATCGACCGCAGCCCGGTAGGCGAGACCAGCGTGCAACATCCATCGGCAGACGATTGCAGGTTGGGTTGCGGGGTCGACGGTGTGCGCCTGCACCGAAGGGGGAGGCATGGATGGATGCACGCAGTACGAATGTGCGACTCCCGAGTCGCGCAGCATCGCAGCCCACGATGGACGCAACACGGCGCGGTCGCGCGCCTCGACTGCGTAGAGCGGTCCCACTGGTAAGGCGCTTAGAAACGAACCAAGTTTTCGAATGAAAGATTCGGCATTCTTGGCCGTGCGCAATCCCATCGGCGAGAACTGAAAGAGAATCGGTCCAGCCGAGGCGCCAAGTCCGTTCATGATGGGATCGATCACCTGATCGAGCGCGTAACCACAATCAAGAAAGCGGCATTTCGTCGCGGGATCGGTTGAATAATGCCGGGTGAGTGCCTCATGCGCCTTTACAAGAAAGCGAAAGTCGTCGGTGACTTGGCGACGCAAGCGAACAAATTCTTCGAGCGGTGCTGGTTTGTAGTAGGTCTTGTCGAGTCCGACCGTTCGCAGAAGAGGATGTTTCGCGTAGGTCGCGAGGCCATCTCGGGCGAGTGCTGCTGTTGACGGTGTGCCATCCCAAAGAATGCCGCGCCATCCAGGAAAACTCCACGAACTCGTGCCGAGTCGAATCGACGTGACGAGTTGCGCGCGAAGCGTCAGCAATTCACCAGCGATCGGCGCACCAGCGATCGGAGACGGCTCAGGCGCATCACCGAAGAGCGACCCCTGATTGGGATCGCCTCTGCGCATCGTCAGTCCGCGGGAAGTTTCATCTCGACAATTGACACATCATCGGTGAACTGCGAAAAACCCTGCAATCCACGGGTAAACTCGAGCATGCGCGCGATGGGGTCATTGGCCTTGAGCGCATCAGAGCGCGCAAAGAGTTGAAAGTCTGAGTACGCCCACACCGATCCATCAGGCTTTGGAATCTCGACGATTCCGTCGCTGTAAAGGTAGAAGCGGTCGCCAGGCTCGAGTTGCGCCGTCGACTCTGTAAAGACAAATCCCTCGACGATTCCCACGGGAGGACCGCCCGAGTCAAACTCGAGATAGTCGCCATTCACACGGGTCACCATCGCCGGTGGATGGCCAGCCCCCGCCCACGTCAGCGCGCGCGTCGATCGGTTGAAGATTCCATACCAGCCAGTGAAATACATCCCGCGGTGATTCGACATTGGAAACGCCGCATTGAGCCGCGTCATCACGCGGGCGGGACTCAAGAGATCATCTTTCGAAAAGCCACCCGCATGCAGCGCGTTGCTCACCGAGACAGAAAGCAGCGCGGGTCCAACTCCGTGACCGCAGACATCGATCAAGAAGAGCGCAACGTTGCCGTCAGACAGTTCGCTCCATCCAAAGAAGTCTCCCCCCAACTGCGCGCTGGGAATAAAAGCTCCGCGTATTGAGAGATCGGGCGCACTCAAGGTTGGCGGCAGCAATGACTGCACATAATCGCCCGCTTGATCGAGTTCGTTCTTGAGTTGGCGGTAAGCCTCATTGCGTTCGAGCAGCGCGCGATATCCGCGGGAGTGGTAGCGAATGCGCGCAAGAATCTCAATAGGATCGGGCAACTTGACCAGATAGTCATTTGCGCCGCGGGCGAATGCCTCCGCCTTTGTGGCGGCCTCTTCTTTCGATGAAAGCACGATGAGCGGAACGAGGCGAGTCGCATCATTCTGTCGGTAGTGCACCACGAGATCGAGTCCATCGATCCCGGGCATGACGAGGTCTTGCAATATCACCGTTGGTTCGATGCGCGTCGCCGTTTCGACCGCCTTGGTTGGATCGGCACAAAAGTGGTACTCGATCGCTGGTTGCGTCGCGCAGATGCGTCGCACGGCCTCGCCAATCATTGGCTGATCGTCGACCAGCAGTACGACAATGCGTTCGAGCAAGCTTGAGTCGGTGGCAGTTGGGGCGGTGGTCGGCATGAGTGTTGTGATGCTATGAAGCAGCAATCGCTGCGGCGATAGCGCGACTCGCCGCGCCACCAATCAAGTCGAGCGGAAGCACCTGCCCTGCAGCACCAAGCGCCACCGCCGCACCAGGCATTCCCCAGACAACGCTGGTGTTCTGATCTTGGGCGAGCGTCTGCCAGCCACTTGCGCGCAAAACGCGCAGCCCATCGGCGCCGTCGCGACCCATTCCGGTGAGCAACACTGCCGCGCCAATCAATGATGCATCGCCCGCAACACTTCGAAAGAGGGCATCGACGCTTGGTCGGTAGATTTCGTCCACGGGCTCCCGCACATAGTGAACCCGTCCTTGGCAGATGACAAGATGGTCATCGCTTGCAGCAACGAGTATGAGCCCAGGCTGCAGACTGTCACCATCAACCGCGATGCGCACCTGTTTCTTGGTCTCGCCACTGAGCCACGTCGCCAAGCCAGCGGCGTAACTGATGTCGATGTGTTGCACGATGACCGTGCAGTGCGTGGCGTGATTCGTGAGACCGCGCAGGACAACCGAAAGCGCATGTGGACCGCCGGTCGACGATCCAATGGCAAGCAGTGGAGTGCACGAACCTACGCACTTCGAACGGGCGGTGGTCGCGGCGCGGGTCGTCAGCGGCACAGCCGATGGTCGTGCACTCGCTGCCGATGCAATCGACGCAAGCGCGATGCGCGCCTTGCGATTGAGCGTGTCGATTCCGGTGATTGTTCCGCCTGCACCAATCTGCGGCGTCTGCACTGCATCAATCGCGCCAGCACTCAGCGCCTCGTAGACGAGCGAGAGGTTGCCCTCAATCGTGCTAGTGACAACAAGAATTGGACACGGACACTCCTTCATGATCGCGCGGGTCGCAACGGCGCCATCCATCACAGGCATCACCATGTCCATCAGAATCAAATCGGGTCGGTCGCGTTTGCAAGCAGCCAACGCTTCAACGCCGTCGGCGGCGATCCACGCGACCGATGCGTCAGCCATCAGTGCGACGGATTTGCACAAGATCTCTTGCGCCATGCGAAGGTCATTGACGATCGCTACTCGCATTCGGTCGCCGATCCAACAAGGTCTGCGATCGTCTTCAGGAATGAGTGATCTTGAAAGGATCCCTTGGTGAGATAGGCGGATGCACCAACGGCAAGCCCGGCGAGGCGATCCTCTTCGCGGTCTTTGTAACTCACAATCACCACTGGGACGCGTTCAAACCGGCGGTCTGCGCGCAGTTTTCGCACGAGTTCGATGCCACTCAGGCGGGGCATGTCGACATCGCTGACGATAAGGTCGTACGAGTTCTTCTGCAGCGCATTCCACCCATCAACGCCATCGACGGCGGTGTCGACGAGGTAGCCAGCGCGCAAAAGCATCTGCCGTTCGACCTCGCGCACGGTGATTGAATCTTCGATGACCAGTATGCGCTTCGAACGACGAGTTGACGCAGACGATCGACCGCCGTCGCCGCACAAGCGTCCCTGTTCGAGCAATTGCAGAGTTGATTGCACGAGATCATCTGCATCAAGAATAAGTAGCAAGTCGCCATTCTCGCGAATGCTGGCGGCATTGACATGGGCGACAGCGCCGAGTCTCGCGTCAAGCTTGCGCACCACAAGATCCTCTTCGCCAAGGAACGCATCAACGATGAGTCCGACCGTGCGGCCAGCGGCCTGCAGACTCACCACCGCGAGATCGCCCTGCGCGAGGCCCGCGGCGATGGGTTTCAGTTCGAGCAAGTCGGTGGCGTGCACGAGTCCGACCGTGTCGCCTCGAATGAGCGTGGTGGGACGTCCCTCAACGTTTGTGATATCGGCGCGGGCAATTCGATCGATGCGCTCGAGGCGGGCAAGCGCGAGTGCGTATGTTTCTCCCGCGATCGAGATCACCGCCGCACGCACGATCGAGAGTGTCACAGGAAGCCGCAGCGAAAACGCTGTACCGCGAGGGCTCGAGCGAACTTCAACCGATCCGCCGACCCCATGGGCCATCGATTGCACGACATCGAGTCCGACACCCCGTCCCGAGATATCAGTGACTTGCGAGGCGGTTGAAAAGCCGGGAAGAAAGAGAAAGTCGAAGAGCTCTGCGTCGTCCATCGCCGCGAGAATCTCAGGCGCCGAAAGGTTGTTTGTTGCGATGCGCGCGCGCAAGTTGGCTCGGTTGATACCGCGACCATCTTCGCGCACCTCCACTACCAAGCTTCCAGCGTGGTGACGCGCTTCGACCCACAGCGTCGCGTGGCGCGGTTTTCCTGCGGCGACACGCTCGTCGGGAGTTTCGATTCCATGGTCGATTGCGTTGCGCACGAGGTGACCAAGCGGAGCTTCGAGCTGCCGAAGAATCTCGCGGTCGACCGGAACTTGCTCTCCGGAGATCACAAGCCGCACATCTTTGCCAAGCGTGCGCGCAACATCTCGAACTGAACGCGGTAGCGCGCCGCACGCATCTCCAAAGGGACGCATGCGACTCGCAACGGCTTCGTTGTGCAGTGCGCTCGCGAGTTCTTCGCCGCGTCGCAAGTGTTCTTCGACTTGGCTGAGCGCCTCCTCGAGCGCATGGCGACTTGTCGCGACTGCGCTCATCGCTTCACCCGCGCGTGGTCCAGTCACTTCGAGCGAGTCGAGCGCACCCGCGAGCGTTCGGTGCGCCGATTTCGCCCGCCCAAGTGTTCGCCGAATCAAATCGAGTCGCCGCGCCTCGACGAGCGATTCACCAGAGAGTTGAAGCAGTCGCTCGAGGCGCGATGATGCGACCAGCACTCCGCCGGCAGTGGACGGTGCAGCAGGCGCAGGCGCAGACGCAGGCGCAGGCGCAGGCGCAGGCGCAGACGCAGGCGCAGGCGCAGACGCAGGCGCAGGCGCAGGCGCAGACGCAGGCGCAGGCGCAGGCGCAGACGCAGGCGCAGGCGCAGACGCAGGCGCAGGCGCAGACGCAGGCGCAGACGCAGGCGCAGGCGCAGGCGCAGACGCAGGCGCAGGCGCAGGCAGCACCACTTCAATCGGCGCACTGCCTGGCGCGCCAACTGGCGCAGTCAAACTCACGGTTGCCGCCGTCTGCGCAGGGAGTGTCAACCTCTCGGCGAGCAGTGCAATCGCAGGC
>SIAR01000010.1 GCA_009691705.1 Phycisphaerales bacterium | reverse complement strand
ACTCCCGATCGACCCCATCCTGCAGGATGGAATCGCTGCCTTCCATCGGCGCGCATGACCAAGGGCAAGGGTGAGTGGAACCACTATAAAGTCACGGCGAATCTGGGTCGCATCACACTCGCTGTGAACGGCACCGAAGTCTCTGGCGCGTCGAACATCAATCCTCGAAAGGGATTCATCTGCCTCGAGAGTGAGGGAACTCCGATTCGGTTTCGAAACATCCAGATCACTCCCCTTGCAGACTCGGTTGCCACACTCACTACCGACCAGATTGCGCGCGGCGACGAGGGCTTTCGAGATCTGCTGCGCGGCGGACTCTCGCAGTGGAAAGAGTCCGCTGGCAGTGAGGGACACTGGAAACTCGCCGATGGCGTGCTCTCATATGACGCAATGGGCGGCGACCTCTGGACGCGCGAATCGTTTGGCGATTTCGAGATGGTCATCGACTGGAAGTGGGTCGGCGCGTCGCAAGGCAAACTGCATCGTCCACTTTTAGGCGCAGATGGGAAGGAGCTGCGCGACGAGAAAGGCACTACGCAAACTGTCGAGATTGAAGAGTGGGACAGCGGAATCTATCTGCGCGGAACCTCAAAAAGTCAGATCAATATGTGGAATTGGCCCGTCGGAAGCGGCGAAATCTGGGGATATCGCACCGATGAATCGATGTCGCCTGCGGTGCGAAGCGCTTGCACGCCGACCCAAAAGGCCGACGCGCCGATCGGTTCATGGAATCGCTTTCATATCTTGATGCAGGGCGAAAAACTCTCGGTGACTCTCAACAATACGTTGGTCATTCCAGGCGCAATATTGCCGGGCGTTGCAGGGCAAGGACCGATTGGTATTCAACACCATGGCTCTGCGCTCGAGTGCATGAACATCTTCGTGCGACCAATCACCCCATCCAAACCGAGCCTGTGATCATTCCTCGCTGACTTCCTTCAAGCGGTGTTTCATCTGCGACTTGAGCCGAGCGAGAATCGATGAGTGCATCTGACTCACGCGACTCTCTGAGAGATCGAGTGTCATCCCAATCTCTTTCATTGTGAGTTCTTCGTAGTAATAGAGAATCACAATCAATCGTTCTGATCGCGTGAGACCACGTGTCAAGAGCAACTGCAAGTCTTGACGTTGGAGTGTTTGGAATGCATCGGCGTCGCCACCCTCTTTTGGCACGTCGATCTCGCGTGCTTCTCCTGAAGAGTCTGGATCGCTCCACTTCTTGTTGAGGCTCACGATCCCCACCGGGCGCGAGTCGCGTGAGATCTTCTCGAACTCTTCGACGCTCACACCGAGTTGCGTGCGCAACTCATCGTCGGTTGCCACGCGGCCCTTTTCCATTTCGATCTGCTTTCGCACCCGATCCATGCGGGAGGTTCGCGAGCGCACGAGACGAGGAACCCAATCCATCAAGCGCAATTCGTCGAAGATCGCGCCACGCACACGCTGCGGGCAATATGTTTCAAACTTGATCCCACGACCTGGGTCGTACGAGTTGATTGCGTCCATCAATCCGAAGAGCCCTGCTGAAATCAAGTCGTCCACTTCGACTTCAGCGGGAAGCCGGGTGCGCATTCGCTCAGCTGTGTACCGAACTAGGTGGTAGTAGGTGGCGATGAGCTGATTGCGAATGAGTTCGCGCTCTTTCTGCCCATCGGAGTCATTGCGCAACTTGCAGTAGCGCTTCCACAGCGCATCCGATGTCACCTTGGTCGGTGCGACATCTACGGAAACTGCGCCGCGCGACGTGTTCTTGAGCAGTACTGGCCGTAAAAGTTCCCGAACTGCACGAGGCGTTTCAGACTTGATTTTTGTTTTGGGCATCTTGGTCTCTCCATGACCTATTGATCGGTTCGAACTCAATCTTAGTTGCAACGATCCTTGTCGCAACGTCTGCGGGCACTATACAACACGTTTTCGAAACTCTGCAAGCGGAGTTGCCGTTTTCTTTTCCATCTCGCGATGCTCGGCGAGTCCGATTTTCGCCTTGCGACTGTTCCAAAACTTGCCGCGCCACGACTCGTCGTGGATCGGACGAACTTCGACCACAAGATATATGGGGTGGACCGCGCCGTGATAACCACGCTCCAGAACTCCTTCGATTGCGTAATATCTTTGGGAGTGACACTTCAATTCACTCTTGTTCGCTTCATGCCGAGGCTGGCGCTTGCGTTCACGGTCGTGGCGCTCTTGACTTCATCAGCGTATTCCCAAGAGACGCTGAAGCTCTCGGCAGATGACCGTTGGATGCCACCTGCCGACAGCGATCCAGCGAGCACCGCAAGTCAGTTGAGGCAAGCGCAACTCGCGCTTGCACGCGGAGATGCGTCGCGGGCGTCCAATCTCGTAGCGGGATGGCTTGACCGATATCCAGCCGATCCGCTGCGCGCACACGCCTTGCTCTTGAAGGGCGATTCGTTGCTGGCGCAAGGAGACGAATACAAGGCGCTCTACGACTACGAAGAGCTCGTGCGTCTTTATCCGGGCAGTGATGTCTTCGTGACGGCGCTTCAACGTGAGTTTCAGATCGCCAAGGCGTACAGCAATGGCCTGCGACGAAAGTTCTTCGGCACCTTTCGGTGGCTCAACGCCGAGGAAGAGGCTGAGGAACTCTTGATTCGAATCCAAGAGCGATTACCCGGAAGCGAACTCGCCGAACAGGCTGGGATGGAACTCGCCGACTTCTATTTTCGTAAACGCGACTTGCAACTCGCCGCCGACGCATACGACCTGTTTGTGCAGAACTATCCGAAGTCGCGCCAGGTCGAAAAGGCTCGCTTGCGGCTGATTTACTCGCTATGCGCCGCCTACAGGGGACCGCTCTACGACGCGCGCGGTCTCTTCGAAGCGAGTGCGCTACTGCGCCAACTGCAGGCGCTCGATCCCATCACTGCGCAGCGCGTTGGCGCCGATGCGCTGCTGATTCGCATCTACGAATCAGAGGCGTCCAAGTTGCTCTCTGAGGCAGGTTGGTACCAGCACATGGACGATCCAATCTCATGTGAGCTCTACATCCGAAGGCTCATTGGCAAGTTTCCCAAGTCGATTGCGACGCTGGTCGCGCTTCGAGAGATTCCAACCGTGGTTGCAGAGTTGCCTGCTGAGGTTCGCGCATCCTGCCCCGATTACCACGCGCTTCGAAAGCAACTGCTCGGACTTGATTGGGACACTTCTTCCGCGACTCCAACCGAGGTTCCCGCCGCGCTTCCAGCAGCACCTGCCACAACAACGCCATGACCACCGCACGACCATCCACCGCATTCTTGGCGACTCTCGCGCCGCACGTACGGATGTTGCGTTGCGCGGTCCTAGCCACGCTCTTGCTCGGGCTCACCCACGCAGGTTGCTCGACAGACTCAGATTCGAGTTACACATCGGGGGGGCTCTACTCGATGAAGTACCGCACGGTGGCCCTGCCGATTTTCAAGAACTCGAGTCAAGACCGAGCTGTCCCGCTGCAACTCGCCAACGCGCTTGTAAAAGAGGTTGAGTCTTCGACCCCCTACAAAGTGACATCGGAGGGACGGGCAGATACAGTGCTGCGCGGCACGATTACACGCGTTGATTTGCAGAATCTGTCGCAGAGTTTGGCAACAGGGCTGACCGAAGAGATGGCATTCAAGGTGACCGTTGACTTCGAGTGGATCGACATGCGCACCGGCAAACCGATCGTCGCGCGTACTGGTTTTCAGTCAAGCGCCGTGTTTGTTGCAAGTCTGCCCAACAACCAACCGATTGACTTGGGGAGATTTGCCGTCACTGGGCAGATGGCTCGGGATATAGTCGCAAGCCTGCAAGGCGAGTGGTAGGACTGAACTGAAAAGGACTTGGAATGGCAAGTGAATCTAAAATGACCGATATGACACACCGCACTGATGTTGATTCGCTTCGAACGGCCAACGAAGGTGACGACTCACGACCGCAGCGCACCCCAACAGGAAAGACCGGACCGGAAGGCAAGCCAACTCAAACTCCGCCAAAGATGCGCCGGCAGTTGATGACGTGGATCCTGGTGCTCGCCCTCGTCGCGGTCGTCTGGACGGTTCTCACGAATAGCTCGCAGCGCGGCGAGACGATTCAGACTCCGCAAGAGTTTTTCGTACTCGCCAAGGAGGGCTACTTTGAGCCCGCGTCTGTCGTCATCCAAGACGAGAAACTCATGGCGACCCTTGCGAAGGTGCTGCCAGGTGCGACCGAACGCACTGGCCAAAGAGGTAGCCAAGTGTGGGTGCGAATCATTCCAGGTAACTACGACTGGATTCGAGAGCAACTAACGACGTCGGGGGTGAAGTGGCAAGAGCAAGTCGGGCAGAGCATGTTCATGCAACTCTTGCTGACGCTCGCCGCACCCCTGCTCATTCTCGCAGTCCTCTGGTTCGTGATCGCCCGCAGCATGCGCGGCGCTGCGGGCGGCGGTCCAGGAGGAATGCTCGGTTCATTTGGAAAGAGCCGACACCGAGTCACCAACAAAGATAATGTCAAAATCACCTTCGGCGATGTCGCTGGCGTCGACGAGGCGAAGGAAGAGGTTCAGGAAATTGTCGAGTTCTTGAAGACTCCAAAGCGTTTCAGCAAACTCGGCGGACGAATTCCGCGGGGAATCTTGCTATCTGGGCAGCCCGGATGCGGAAAGACCTTGCTCGCGAAGGCGATCGCCGGGGAAGCAGACGTGCCGTTCTTCTCAATCTCAGGATCAGACTTCGTCGAGATGTTCGTTGGCGTGGGGGCGAGTCGCGTGCGCGATCTGTTCAAGCAGGCTAAGGACAACTCTCCTTGCATCATCTTTCTCGATGAAATTGACGCGGTTGGACGGCGCCGCGGCGGCGGATTCTCGTCGGGTGGTCACGATGAGCGCGAGCAGACTCTCAACGCCATCCTGGTTGAAATGGATGGATTCGAAGCGAATGACCAGGTGATCGTGATCGCGGCGACGAATCGCCCAGATGTGCTCGATCCAGCGCTCACCCGTCCAGGTCGGTTTGACCGACAGGTTGCGGTGCCACTGCCCGATCTGCGCGGCCGCCGCCAGATTCTGGCCGTGCACGGCCGAAAAATTAAGATGAGCCCAGATGTTGATCTCGAACGGGTCGCCCGCGGAACGCCGATGTTCTCTGGCGCAGACCTAGCGGCGCTCATCAACGAAGCGGCGATCATCGCGACGATGGCGGACAAGGACTTCGTCGAACTCGCCGACATGGAAGAAGCGCGCGACAAGGTTCGTTGGGGGCGCGCCAACAAGAGTCGCAAGATCGAACAAGAAGAACGGGTGGCGACGGCTTATCACGAGGCTGGCCACGCTGTCTTGCAGGTTCTGCTTGACGATGCCGATCCACTGCACAAGGTGACGATCATCCCGCGCGGCCAGGCAATGGGCGCCACCTTTACCCTGCCAGAAAAGGATCGCTACGGCTATTCGCGACGGCATTTGCTCGCGACGATGCGGGTGCTGTGCGGCGGTCGCATTGCCGAAGAGCGCAAAACGGGTGATATATCGAGCGGCGCTGCGATGGACATTCGAATGGTGACCTCGTACGCACGCACGATGGTGCTGCAGTGGGGAATGTCAGATCGACTCGGATTTGTGAACTACGCGAGCGCAGATGACAAAGAGTCGTTCATCCCAGAGAAAGACTATTCCCCCGAAACGGCCCGCGTCATCGATGAAGAAGTGCGACAACTGATCGATGGCGCCTACCGCGATGCCGTCAAAATGATCGAAGAGCACTGGGCGCAAATTCTCGCTGTGGCAGAGGCACTTCTCAGCGTCGAAACGCTCTCGAAGGATGAAGTCGATCGCATCATGCGCGGCGAAGTCTTCTCCCGACCTTCGGTTACCGAGTTGCTCGAACGGGAGATTCCAAAGTCGCCACCGACTCAGTCGCCACAGAAGCAAGAGCCACGCGAAGATCTGCCACCCGATGCGCTTGCGAATCCGGCGTAGACCAGGCGCGCGTCGCTCCTAGAACGACCGTGGTTCGCATAGGGATGGTGCCATCCAATTCGATTGAGGCATTGTGCGGCGGAGCCTCGGGGTTCACTGCGCATCGCCGAACATGCGCTTCGATCGCAAGAGGTGGTGGTAGTGCTGCGCAAAGCGGTGCGCCTCATCCCTTATCGCCTGACAGAGTTTCAATCCGATGTTTTCAGCCCCCAGCCGAAGTGGGTCCTTGGATCCAGCCCGAAAAATGAGCTCTTCTTTCTTTGCGAGTGCGATGACCATGGGCGGCTGCGCCGCGAGCGTTGCAAACGCAGCGAGCGCCGCGCTCAGTTGGCCGGCACCTCCATCGATCAGAATGAGATCGGGATAGAGTTCGTGACCCTCGCTTGCCTCGCGGTAGCGGCGCGTCACCACTTCTTTGATCGCCCGGTAGTCATCGTTGGCAACAGTTCGAATGCGATACCTGCGGTAACCATCCTTAAACGGGCGACCATCCACAAAGCACACCTTGCTTCCCACGGTCTCATCGCCACCTAGATGAGCGATATCTATCGCTTCGACGCAGCGAATCGGGGTCTCGCACTCGAGTGACTTCTGAAGGGAGGTGAGTGCTCTGGCGGGATCGTGGATGAGTCCAGTGACCTCTGGCTGCCAATCAAACTCGCCCTCGTGCCCGCGACGTTCGCGCTCGTCAAGTCGTTCAATGGCACGAATCTGATCTCGAAGAACTGCGGCATGTTCGAAATTATGTTCGCGCGCCGCGCTTGCCATTTCGCCCTGCAATTCTCGAAGCATTGCGCTTCGTTTGCTTGAGAGAAAGCGCAGAAAACGCTCGACATCGGCGCGGTACACCGCTGGCGTGATTCGATTCGCACAGGGCGCCGTGCACTGACCGATCGCATGAAGCAGGCAGGGACGAAACCCCGTGTTGCTTGGATTGTCGGCGCGAATGTCGAGTTCACACGTTCTGAATTTGAAGACCCGCTGCAAGATTTGGATGGCATGGCGCAGCGAACTACCGCTGACGAATGGTCCGAGCGTGCGTGCTGAGCGAAACTTCGCATCCGTGGGATTGTGCGTCACAAAGACGGCCGGAAACTCGTCGCGCATGGTCACAACGAGGTATGGAAAACTCTTGTCGTCGAGGAGTCGTTCATTGAAGCGCGGCTGAAGATCCTTGACAAGGCGGGCCTCCATGAGAAGCGCCTCCCACTCCCCCTCGCATGGGATGACGTCAAAATCAGCGATCAGGGCGATCATTGGCTGCTTGCGCGACCCCAAATCAGCACTCGGGATGAAGTAGGAACTCACCCGATCGCGCAAGCGCAGGGCCTTTCCGACGTAGATGACGCATCCCGCGGCGTCTTTCATGAGATAGACCCCGGTATCGGGAGGCAATTCCCGCGCCCGATTCAGTAACCGCTCAGGGTCTTTCTTGGGCATTTGACGCAATCCTAGATGGTGTGCATCGTTCGCTCTGTATACTGTTTTGAAAGTTCTCTCTCACCACCAACATTTAGGAGTATCAACATGAATCGATTCGCACTCATTGTCGGCAGCACTCTTCTTCTCGCCCTTGCCGGGTGCAACAACAATCCGAAGGCTGCAGCTCCAGGCGCGGTGGGAGAAGTCAAGGCATCATGCTGCAAGGACAAGGCAGCCGCTGCAGCTCCTGGCGCAGTGGGAGAAGTCAAGGCATCATGCTGCAAGGACAAGGCAGCCGCTCCAGCTCCTGGCGCAGTGGGCGCAGTGAAGTCTGGATGCGATGGAAGCGCGAAGCCTGGTTGCAGCAAGAGTGGCAGCAGCACGTCCTGCCCAATGTCTGGCAAGACCAACGGCTAAGCAATTTTTCGAGCCAAACACAAAGCCGCACCCCCGCAATCGGGAGTGCGGCTTTTTTTCGCCCACGTGGCTTCGCTACTATTGCTTGGGCATGAGCACCGCATTTCTTCTTCTCGGCGGCAGAGTCATCGATCCTTCGACTGGTCGTGATGAGACTGCTGACGTATTGATTGCCGACGGCCTGGTGGTGGCGATCTCTGCGACGCGCGGCGAACTGACTGCTCCGGCGGGCGGGCGTGTCATCGACTGCGAAGGGAAGCTTGTCGTGCCGGGGTTGATCGATCCGCATGTGCATCTGCGCGAACCCGGAGCCGATGACAAAGAGACGATTGCCTCAGGAGCAGCCGCGGCGATTTCAGGCGGATTCACAAGCGTCTGCTGCATGCCAAACACCACTCCGGCAATCGACCTGCCAAGCACGGTTGAGTTCGTGCAGATGCGGGCTAACGCAAGCCAGAAGGCGCGGGTCTTCGTCACAGGTGCGGCAACAGTGGGTCGTGCCGGCGAACAACTTGCTCCGATGGGAGCAATGGCACAGGTCGGCGCAGTTGCATTCTCCGATGATGGCGATTGCGTCGCGAGCGCTGGGATGATGGGCAAGGTGCTCGCAGTCTGCGCATCGCTCGACAAAGTGTTCATGCAACACTGCCAGGATCCCACGCTGACGGTTGGTGGCGCGATGAATGCTGGCGTGGTGAGTGCTCGCCTTGGACTTGGTGGATGGCCGGGCGTTGCCGAAGAGGTCATCATCGAGCGCGACGTTCGATTGAATCGCGGGCATCGAGCGCGCTACCACGTGCAGCACCTCTCAACCGCCGGCAGTGTTGAAATCGTGCGACGCGCCCGTGCGCAGCAACAGCCAATCACCGCTGAGGCTTCACCGCATCATCTGCTTCTAACTGAGGAGATGTGCACGGGATACAACACACAGGCCAAGGTGAATCCGCCGCTGCGTTGCGACAGCGACATTCATGCGATCATCGAAGGCATAATCGACGCAACGATCACGATTCTTGCGACTGATCACGCGCCTCACACCTCTGCCGAAAAGGCCCGTGATTTCTCAAGCGCACCATTTGGAATGATCGGGTTGGAATGCGCCCTACCGCTCTACATCAAGGCGCTCGTCGAGAGCGGTGCGATCTCGTGGGCTCGTCTGATTGCGCTCATGACCATCGAACCAGCGCGCCTGCTCGGCATCGATGGTCGCGGGTTGGGTCAACTTGTGCCAGGACTATCGAGTGATGTCACTGTGATCGATCCCACTGTGGAATGGACGATTGATGCTGAGCAGTTCAAGTCAAAGAGCCGCAACTGCCCGTTTGATGGCTGGAAGGTCAAGGGGCGCGCAAGCAATGTGTTCGTCGGTGGCCGGTGTCTGTTGATTCGCGATGGAGTCGCGTCAGCTGTGCGCTCATCCAGCCAGAGTGCGCGGCTCGATGTCGTTTGACCTCAGGACGCTGATCGCTGCGCATCGAGGCGAGGCGCGCGCATTGCACGGTGGGCATGTCAATCCCAAGTGGGCGAAGGCACTCAAACTCATTGGCTTTGACAATGAGTATGTGCGCGCGTGTGGACAATATCTCTGGGACTCCGCAGGACGGCAGTATCTCGATATGGTCGCTGGCTATGCGGTGTGCAACATCGGGAGAAACCATCCCGTTGTGCAGCAGGCACTTGGTGATTTTCTCGCGAGCGGCGAGCCTTCGATGGTTGCTTTCGAAACGCCACTGCTCAGCGGCGTTCTCGCTGGCGAGTTGAAGAAACGCGTCGGGCGTGGGCTTGACCGCGTCTTCTTCACGAACTCTGGCACCGAGGGGATCGAAGCAGCGATCAAGTTTGCACGATGTGCCACAGGTCGACCGGTTCTGCTCTTCGAAGAGGGTGCGTTTCATGGTCTGACCACTGGGGCGCTCGCCATGAACGGTTGCGATAGTTTTCGGGAGGGGTTTGAACCACATCCAGAATCGTTTCGCGCCATCCCATTCAATGACCTCGCTGCCCTTGCACGCGAGCTCGCGCGCGGCGATGTTGCAGCATTCGTCACAGAGCCGATCCAAGGCAAGGGAGTCAATCTGCACTCCGCCGAGTTTCTTGCCGAGACATCGCGCCTCGTTCACAGCAACGGCGCTCTGCTGATTATTGATGAAGTGCAAACAGGTGTCGGTAGAACCGGATCCTTTCTCGCCATCGATCAGGAGGGGGCGGTTGAGCCCGACATCGTTGTGATGAGCAAAGCACTCTCTGGGGGCTATGTTCCTGTGGGCGCTGTTCTGACTCGCACGGCAGTATGGGATCGCGTCTTCTCGCGCCTCGACCGCGCCATCGTGCACTCCTCTACTTTTCACATGGGTGGACTCGCCATGACGGCGGCGCTCGCGACACTCGCGGTCTATGACGATGAGCAACTTGCCCAGCGTTCACGTGAACAGGGAGCACGGATTCGCGAAGGCATCACCGCGATGCGCTCGCGCTTCGATTTCATCCGCGACATTCGTCAGCGGGGGCTCATGATCGCCATCGAGTTTGCGAGTCCGGCGCGGATATCGCTGAAAATAGCCTGGAAAATGGTGCACGCGCTCAACGAGAATCTCTTCACCCAAGCAGTCACAATGCCGCTGATGCAAGATCATGGCATCCTTTGCCAGGTCGCTGGGCATGGGATGCCCGTGCTAAAACTGACTCCCCCGCTCATCATCAACGATAATGACATCACGCACTTTCTCGGGGCATTCGAACGCGTCATGGAATCGCTGCACACCTTTCCAGGACCAAGCTACGACGCGCTGAGTCGAATTGCGCGCAATGCGATTCGCACCAGTTCCGACTCTCCGTCATGAGTGCGCAACCGCCCGAACGCGCTTGCGCAGGTGGTTGGCGAGCGAAGTTTCTGAATCAACTCGCAGAATTCATAACGGGATGGCCGCGGTCGATCGTGGCGGCGACGCTGGTGCTTGCGGCTCTCAGCGCGATATATGCGGGGCGCCATCTCACACTCGATGCCAACACCGATTCACTGATCTCGCCTGACCGGGCATTCATGCGTACTTACCGCGAATTCATGCGCGAGTTTGGCGACCTTGAGTATCTGTACGTAGCAGTCGATGCGCGCGGCAATCCTGAAAGTGCGAAGGCTGCGGTCGATGCGCTTGAAGTCGAACTTGCCTCAATCTCTGGGGTGCCAGCCGTGCATGCGCGAATCGACGCCGATGAGCAGTGGCGACTCGCTCCGCGGGCGATGTCGAATGAAGAGTTGCAGGCAGTGCTGGGTGCCTCGGATGGCTTCGCTGCGCTCGTTGATCGCGCGGCCAAGAGTGAAGGGGCCGACGCGTTATTGCGCGAGGCAGGCGAACGGCTGGCTCGTCTGCAATCAAATGGGATTTCGATGGATTCCCAAGAGCGGCAACGACTCGCTGCTGGCGCGCTCTTCTTGATGAAGGCAGTGACCGCTCAAAGAGGCGATGGGTTTGATTTCGCGCAGCCGCGCTCCGCTGAATATCTCGTCTCTTCGAGCGGCAACATCTTCTTCGTCGAACTCCTGCCGCGCAAGGATTTCGCTGGACTCGCCACCATCGAGCCGATCTTGGCAGAAATTCGCCGCGTGATAAGCGCGGTGCAGTCTCGGTTTCCTGCAGTCGATATTGGACTGACCGGCAAGCCTGTTTTGCAAGCGGATGAGCTTGCAACCACCAACGCCGACATGACCCGCGGCACAGTCGTTGCCGCAATTCTCGTGGCGCTTCTAACGATGTGGACCCTCGGCAGTGTCGTTCGACCCTTGCTTGTGATGGGAATGTTGGCTGTGACATTTGCCGTTACCTACGGCGCCGCGGCTCTGCTCGTGGGGCGACTGAACCTGCTGAGTTTGGTTTTCATGCTGGTGCTGGTGAGCGCTGGAGTTGATTACGGAATCCACACCGTTGCGCGCTACACCGAATTTCGTCTTCGCTTGGGTGCAACAGCCGCAATGCGCGCCGCGATCGTCGCCAACACAATCCCAACCTGGGTCGGCGCACTGACGAGTGCCGCCGTGTTTTTTCTCGCGCTCGGAACTGAGTTCGGTGGACTGCGCGAGTTAGGAATCATCGCTGGGACTGGGCTGCTGGTCTGCGCCGTGATTTTGACTGTCGCGCTGCCCGCGCTCGTCGTGCTCGTCGATCAGTGGCGTGAACGACGGGCGCTTGTGAGACTCGGATCGAAGGCGATGACAGCTGAGCACCCTAATCTGGGAGGGCACTTTTTCCCTGGTGAACCAGTCGAATCGGCGACCTACTCCACCGGCGCAACGGGGAGGCGCCGCGATCGGCGGGCACTCGTTGCGGGGGCGGCTATCACCCTTGGACTCTGCGGGGCGATCCCATTTCTAAAGTTTGAAACGAATCTGCTTCGCCTGCAAGCGGATGGTCTCGACTCGATCGCGTGGGAGCATCGAATCTTGGATGACTCGGTCAGCGCATCGTGGTTTGGGGCAGTCCTCTGTCGTTCACAAGAAGAAGTCGCACGGGTCATCGACCGCGCGTCGCGCGAACCGCTCATCGCCGAGGCGCGCAGTGTGTTCGACCTTGTGAAAGCAGAGAGTTCAGCGCGCGAAAAGTTGCGCGAAGAACTCGCACGGGTGATCCCGCGCCGCACACGTGAACAAGCAGAGGCCCCTAGTGCGACTCCCGCGACAGCGTTGACGGCCGCCACCGTCGCAGGCGTGCACGATCAACTGCGCGCACTCATCGCACTGGCATCACTCACCTCTGCAGGGGATGCGCTCGCGGAACTGCGCTCTACTGCGCAAGCACTTGGTTCATTGAAGGATCAACTCGAAGATCCTGCGCAGCGCCTGGCTGCACAATCGCGCGCAGAGTTGGCAACAGCGACCACCGCCCGTGCCCTCGATCAACTTGGGATCGGAGCGCGGTCAGGATTGCGCGAGAGTTTGCCCGTTGCGGTGCGCGATCGACTGGTCTCGCCAGAGGGAGGGTTGCTGGTCTCACTCTTTCCTCGCAACGACATCTGGGAGTTTGTTCCGCTTCAACAGTTCGTTGCGGCGCTACGGACCATCGATGCCGATGCGACGGGCGTGCCGATGACCGTGTACGAATCTGTCGTCGATATGCGCAGTGCATTTGTCGCCATGTCGACGTGGTCACTGGTCGTGATTGCATTCTTGGTCTGGCTCGACCTGCGGTCGACTGTTGCCACACTTACATGTCTCGCTTGTCTGCTTCTGGGGATGAGTTGGACGCTCGGAATGCTCACGCTGCTGGGAGTCTCTTTGAATCTCGCCAACTTCTTCAGCGTGCCGATGCTGCTTGGATTTGGAATTGACAGCTGCGTGCACGTCATGCACAGAGCGCGCGAAGGAGGTAGTGCCCGAGATTTCGGCTGGACGACTCGGGCGGTGATCTTGAGCGCAGTGACCACCGCGGTTGGATTTGGCACACTCTTGTTTGCGGCACACAAGGGACTTCAAAGTTTGGGATGGGTAATGTGCATCGGAAGCGCAGCCTGCTTGATTTGTGCGGTGGGCGTGCTTCCAGCGGCGCTGCGTAGATTTCCACGATTGCTCGGACTCCCCAGCACTCTTGAAGCGGTTACGACTTCGGCGCAGGAACCGCTTTGACCGTGTAGCCCAGCGCGCCGATCGCTGCTTCGATCTTGCCCGCGAGCGACGGGTCTGCGACCTCGACTCGCGCCGAGTGACTCTCAAGCGAGACTTGTGCCCCAGAGACCCCGGCAATAGCCCGCACATCGGCAGTGATCGCTGCGACGCAACCGTTGCAGTGCATCCCCTGAACGTCAAAGACGAGCGTTGTGGTTTTGACAGGCGGGGTGACAAGTTTGTTGGACGGCTGAGCATCCTGCGAATCACACGCGGCACAGAGGAGCGAAAGCGCGAGGCAAAGCGCATTGAAGATCGTTGTCAGTCGTGGCATGGGATCACCTCATTGCGGCGCCGAGCAGAGTGTCAACAATTCTCGCTCGACTTCGAGACGCGCTTGATCGAGGGGCAGCCTGAACTTCGCCCCTGCGGCTTGCACATGGCCCCCGCCACCAAATCGCGCAGCGAATGCATTGACATCGATGGGCGGAAGTTTCGAGAGGGATGGCTTGCTGCGAAAACTCGCCCTGGTGAGATTCGATTCTGCTTCGGTGAGCACGATGGACATTCCGATCGATCCAATTGCGAGTGGAATGTTGACAAAGCCTGCCAGGTCAGTTGAACTCGCACCTGCCGCATTGATGTCGTTCAGCGAAATGCACATCATCGCGACCCGACCATCCTGATGAAAGGTCAACGAAGAGAGCGCCCGTGCCATCATGCCAAGCCGCGTCGCTGGCCAGTTCTCTTCGAGGCGTTGATAGAGAGCAATCTTGTCAACTCCCAGAGCGAGCAATCTCGCCGCGAGTGCGTAGACGGCCGCATCCGCGCTCTGAAAGCGAAACCATCCCGTGTCTGTTGCGAGGCCAGTGAAGACCGCCTCGGCGATCGAAAAGTTCGCCGATGCGCCAGGGCAAACCAGTGGCACCCCGAGTTCATCGACCAACTTCACAACCAACTGTGTCGCCGAAGCAAGTGACGGGTCGACTATGCGATCACTCGCGATCTCATCGCCGCGGGCGTGATGGTCGAGCCCGATGACACGCCCAGCCATCGCGCGAAGAAAGTCATGAAGCGGTTCGACTTGGCTCCATGCGCCCGTGTCGACGAGCACAACAAGATCAGTAGTCGCACTGGGCATCGCCGCTGGTGCAACCAACACCTCGCCGGGCAGCGCGAGCGCCATGATGTTCGCCTCAACAACGCCCGTAAAGAAAGCGTCGACGGATTTGCCTATCGCTCGCAGGGCGCGGGCGAGTGCTAGCACTGATCCCGCCGCGTCTCCGTCTGGCTTCGCATGCGTCACGATCGTGATATGGGCAGCACTGCGCAAACGCGCGGCGATGGATGAGAGGTCGCTCGTCGAGGCGTAGCGGCTCATACCCTCACCTTGGCGCAATCCCGAGTGATCTGCGCCACTAGTGCCTCGACCGAATCGAATCGCAACATTTCACGAATCCACCGAGTGAAAGAAACGCGCAGCGATTGGCTGTAGAGATTGCTCTCGAATGGAAGTGCCGGCATATGAACCTCGAGCGTACGCAGACCTGCGCCAAACGTGGGATTCGTGCCGATACTGGCCGCTCCACTCCAGCCCTTGCCACGCGCATCTTCTACCGCGACTTCGTAGATGCCATCCGCGGGAAGCACAGCATCGCACTCGGCGATGTTGGCAGTTGGGAAGCCCAGCTCTCTGCCACGGTGCGCACCCTCCACAACAATTCCCGCCACGCAATGGGGGCGACCCAAGATGATGGATGCATCTGCGACCCGCCCGCGCGCGAGCAGCCAACGCACCAGCGAACTGCGCGCACAGACGAGTTGCCCATCGTGCAGTGCCACCTCGGCTTCTTCGACGACGGCGGTTGCAAATCCCAATTGCGCTCCAATCTCACGAAGCGTCTCGACGGTGCCACTGCGATTGCATCCGAAACGAAAGTCTGGTCCTTCGACGATGTTGGAAAACCGAAGTCGGTTGTGCAATGTTGCGATGAACTCGTGTGGCGTCTGACGCAACAACGCCTCACTCACCTTCAACGACTCGACGCGCGTCACACCCGCGCCGATCAGGAGACGCTCCCGCATTGCGTTTGAAGTTAGCCGCGCTGGGGTTTCGCGCTTCGTGAACTCCGCTGGATGCGTCTCAAACGTGACAGCGATAACCTCGCCACCCGCTGAAACATCGCAGGCGGTGCGAATGAGCGCTTGATGTCCGGTATGGACGCCATCGAAATTTCCGAGAATGATCGTTGTCATCGCAAGATTGGCTCCCCTCCAAGTGAGCAGAGCGGGTAGTTTTACGGGATGACCTCTGTGCAATCAACTGATGTTTCTAAGCACGCATCCACTGCCGACGGACTTATGAAGTCTCTGACGGAAGAGTTCCGTTCGACAGCGAGCGAAATCGTCCCGTGGTTTCTGAACAACATGCCCACGATGTACTTTCAAGACACCCCGCAGGAGGCTCAGCGGGTGCACTTGCGCTCGATACTGGCGGCGCGCGCGTCCGATCGCCCAGTCGATGTGATGCTTCGCGGGACCGACGGCAGCACGATCACAGCGATCCGCTCTGGCAACCGTGCCGGGGTGCTTGCCGACATCGTGCGCGATCTTCCGTTCGACGCCTCATTGCGGGCGGCAAAGATTCATTCATCGAAGGATGGAACGCTCGTCATCGACACGTTTGAGTTTGGAGAGCAGGAACCATTTGACAGTGGCAACGCCGCCCAGTCCGCGGCAGTTGCATCGACCATCGCCTTTGCCAAGCGCGAGCATCCAACGGTGGATATAGAGCGACTGCGCGGCTACCTCGCAGGCTGCTCGGCGCGATATCTGCTCACTGTTACTCCCCTGCGAATCTGCCGACACTTTGAGCTCTTCTGCACCATTTCAGGCAGCGACAAGCCGGTGGTCTCTCTCGAGAACGAATCTGATCCAACCACGAGCCGGATCACATTCGCGGCATCCAACGCCCGAATGAGAACGATGCTCGAACGCGCGGCGCGAATGTTGACTCGCAACAATGTCAACATCACCAGAGCTCATCTTGACATGGTGCAAGACCCTCCGCACGGTTCGGTCACATTCGTCGGGTTTATCGTGCAGTGGGCGAACCAGACCCGCATCGACGCGAGCGATCCGCGTTGGGCGACAGTCAAGAATGATCTGCTGCGCATCAAGTGGATGGACTTTCGCGCGCTCGAATTGCTCGGTCGACGACCCGAGTTCACGCTGATTGAGGGCGAACTAATCGGAGCCTTTGCCGACCTGATTCGGCACATGCTCAGCCCGACCGATCCGCTGGCATTCAGTCGCGACCGAGTGACAGCGACGTTCGAGGGCCGAATTGCGCTGACCCGGCCAATTCTGGCGCTATTCACCGAGCGGTTCAACCCTGCCGCTCCCATGAGTGACCACGCGTTCGAGAAGCGCAGCGAAGAACTCGCTGCCCAAGTCGCAGCGGTTAACGACTCCGATGACTCGCGTGAGATTTTCGGGGCACTCCTGCGCGCAGTGCGCGCAGTGCGCCGCACAAATTTCTATGTGCCTGGTCGGTTCTCGTTCGCATTGCGGCTCGATCCGACGTTGCTTGTTGGACCGACCCGTCCAGAGACTCCGTTTGGAGTCTTCTTTGTCAACGGGCGCGGATTCCACGGTTTTCACGTGCGCTTCAAAGAGATTGCGCGCGGAGGACTGCGCGTGGTCAAACCAGCTACCGCGGTGCTGTTCGAGCGTGAGTCTGAGCGTCTCTTTGACGAGGTGTATGGACTTGCGTTCGCCCAACAACTCAAGAACAAGGACATTCCGGAAGGTGGCGCCAAGGCCGCGATCGTGCTCGAGCCGCCTGCTGAAACCAACCGCTGCGTCAAGGCATTTGTGGATGGCATTCTCGACTTGATCACTCCCGATGCTGCGACGCGGTCGCACATCGTGGACCGACTCGGTCGCGATGAGTTCATCTTTCTCGGTCCAGACGAGAACATCACTCCCATGCACATTGAGTGGATCGTCGCGCACGCCGCGCAACGCAACTATCCGCTCGCCAATGCGTTCATGAGTTCGAAGCCCAACGGCGGAATCAACCACAAGGAGTACGGCGTCACAAGTGAGGGGGTCAACGTGTTCTTGCGGATCGCGTTGATGTCGCAAGGGATTGACCCAACCAAGCAACGCTTCACGGTCAAACTCACTGGCGGTCCAGACGGCGATGTTGCCGGCAACATGATGTGCATCTTGCACCGCGACTATGGTGCAAATGCCTGCATTGTTGGCGTCGCAGATGGAAGCGGAGTCGCAGAAGACCCCGCAGGTCTCGACCACACTGAACTCGCCCGACTGTTTCATGCTGGACTCGCCATCGCGTCGTTCAATCCCGCCGCACTCTCGGCGCAGGGCCGCATCGTGAAGGCCGACACACCTGAAGGAGTGCAACTTCGCAACACGCTGCATAATCGCCTCGTGGCCGACGCATTCATCCCTGGAGGCGGACGCCCGGCAACGATCAATGATCGCAACTGGCGAGAGTTTCTTCTGGCGGACGGAACGCCTTCGAGTCGGCTCATCGTTGAAGGGGCAAACCTGTTTCTGACACCCGAAGCGCGCATCGAACTCACCAAGGCTGGAACACTGATTATCAAAGATTCGAGCGCAAACAAGTGCGGCGTGATGTGTTCGAGTTTCGAGATCGCGGAGAGCATGTTGCTCAACGAGGAACAGTTTCTCACGATCAAACCGAAGTTTGTGACTCAGGTTCTTGAGAAGTTGCGCGAAGCTGCCCGCCAAGAGGCAGTGATTCTGCTCGGTGAGGGACGGCGCCATCCATCGATTCCGCTTCCTGAGTTGTCGACCAAGTTGTCGCGCGCGATCAATGCTGCTGCCGACGCGATCAACCCGGCGGTGGCGAGTTGGGCATCGAACGATCGGGAACTCTTTCGCGAGGTGATCCTGCAACATATGCCGAGCGAACTCGTCGCGACAGTCGGCGAGCGAATCTTCACTGAGTTGCCGGTGCCTTACCTCGAGTGGGTCGTTGCAAAGGGAGTCGCAAGTCGCATTGTGTATCGGGAAGGAATCGACTTCTTTGCGTCAATGGAGTCAACCGCCGTCGCTGAGATTGCCCTGCGATACCTGCAAAAAGAACGAGAGACGCGCGCACTCATTCGCGAGGTTCACGCCGGCAACCTTGCCCACGGAGGGCGCATCGCAGCATTGTTAGAACGCGCCGGCACTCGCGCTGCGCTGCTCGAAATCGATCCTTGACTTGAACAATGAATCGCACCGTTTAACGGAGTACTCACATGAAATCACTTCTTAGCTCGTTGGCAATCGCAACCGTCGCATTCGCCTCAACTGCCCCCGCTCAAGAGGATGGTGCGGGAGTCGATCCAAACGTGGCGCAAGAGCGCCTCGTCGACGCGAAGATTGAGGCAGTTGTGCTCTATCAGGGGCGTGCAGCGGTCACGCGGGTGACGACGCAAACGCTCACTCCGGGTCTCTGGAAACTTCGCTTTGACGCCTTGCCTCTTACGATTCAATCCGACACACTCGAAGCCAAGAGCAGCAGTGGACGGATTCTCTCAGTCGATTTTGCACTGCGCCCGATTGCCGATGCATCTTCGACACCCGAAGCTGCCGCACTTGACGCCCAACTTCTGAAACTGAATCAAACGATCGCTGCCAACGCCGATTCACTCGCGGCGTTTCAAAGCGAACTCAAGTTGATCGAATCGGTGGGAGTGCGCGCCGCAGCGGATGCCAGCAAGGATGGCGGCACCGCCAAACTTGATCTTGCGACCCTCGACGGTCAATTGGCTTGGATGGCTGCCCAGCGCACGCGCGCGTCCAACGCGATTCGAGAAGTGACAGAACGCGCTGACCTTCTTCGCAAAGATCTTGCTGCGGCGCAATCGCGGCGCGCGGCACTAGGAGGTCAAGGAACAACCATCCCGAGTGCTGAAGTCTTGCTGGCGGTCGCAACTGAGGGGTCGGTCTCATTGCGCCTCTCGTATCTCGTCTCTGACGCGCGTTGGGAGCCGGCATATTCGTTTCGTGCCGCTCCAGACAGCAATGCCATGTCGGTTGAGTTTGATGCGGTCGTTGTTCAACATTCTGGCGAAGATTGGAATGGCGTTCGCCTCTCGCTCTCGACGGCGCGTCCCTCGCGTGCGGCAAGCCCATCGGCTGTGACACCGTGGTACGTCGATGTTCAGGCGCCAACGCCCGGCATCTTCTATGAAAGTGTCGATAGTCTCTCGATGGCCGCGGACGCTCCGGCACCCACGATCGCAGCCCCATCTAAGAGCGATGCGTGGCCTGCGATGCGCGGGCGCGCGGCGCTCGCCGATCGGCGCAAATCAGTCGCGCAAGAGCTGAGCGTTGATGCCAGCGTTGCGGGATCGGGTCCGAGCGTGACCTACACCATTGCACTTCCCTTTGACGCGCCGAGCGACGATCAGTTGCGAAGGCGGGCCCGCATCGCTTCGTTTGATGCACCTGCCCAGTTCGTCTATCAGACGCAACCGGTCGCCTCTGACGGGGTCTTCCTCAGAGGAACGCTGACGAATGCGAGCGCATTTCAGCTCTTGCCAGGGCGCGCATCGGTCTTCGTTGGCGCCGACTATGTGGGAGCAACCTCATTCGCGGGTGCATCCCCAAAGCAAGAATTCGAAGTCTTCTTCGGCGCAGACCAGGCCGTCACGGCGTGCCGCGAACTCGTGAAGCGCGAGGATCGGCAGTCAGGACTCTTCGGGGGCGGACTCGACAGTGTGAGCGATTACCGCATCACCCTTTCCAATGGATCGGGAAGGTCGATTCGCGTCGAACTACTCGATCGCCATCCTGTGAGTCGCAGTGACAAGGTTGAAGTGCGCCTCACAAACAACTCGTTGCCGCTCTCCGTCAACGCGCAGTATGTTGCGAATGAACTTCCTTTGGGCATCCTGCGATGGGATCTTGGGATGGCTCCAACACCCACGGGGAGCGCAGGGACAACGATCACTTGGACCGTCGTGGTGAGTCGCTCGAAAGACATCGACATCACGCCTCTTCCGCGCGAATAAGTGCGTGTCGGGACGAGCCTCAGGTCCACCAAGGCGTCGCGGGCGGCGCTTCGATGATCACATCCTTGAGAAATCGCACTGCGCGGCGGAATCCTTCATCGACGCTCAGTAGTGCGTCTTCGTGCTCGATTGAGAGAACGTGGTCGTATCCGTAACGGCGAAGCATGGCGACAAATGGTTTCCAGAACTCGTGACCATGACCATCACCACAGGTGCGAAAGTTCCATGAGCGCGAATTGAGCGCGCTGTATGGGCGCGCATCGAGATATCCGTTGCGCGGTCCCTCATGTCGATCGAGTTCGGTGTCTTTAGCGTGCACGTAAAAGAGCAACCCCGCTTCACCCAGAATCTTCGCTGCGAGAACCGGGTCGATCCCCTGCCAGAAGAAATGGGATGGATCGAGATTCGCTCCAAGATTCGGTTTTCCCTTGAGGGCCGACGCCGCCATTGCCCGCCGTGAAAGTTGGATCAGCGTCTCGGGGTTGTAGGCGCAAAACCCGGGATGCCCTTCCCAAGCAGTGCGCACACCGTGCGTGCGACAAAGTTTCGCCTGCGCAGCCCAGTACGGAACCAACACATCGTCCCACTGATAACTGAGCGTCTGCGAAAAGTCACCAGGCCACGGGCAGGTCACCCAGTTTGGACTCTTGTCACCCTTGGCGCCGCCGGGGCATCCAGAAAAGGTGATGACGATGTCAGTGCCAAGTTTGGGGGCGAGTTTCACTGCGGCCACGTACGCGTTGTGATGAACGCGCGCAATGGTGCGGTCGGGATGCACTGGGTTTCCATGCACTGCCAGCCCGGAGAGTTCGAGTCCGTGATCTTTGAGAAGTGACTTGATGCGATCCTGCGCGCGCCGATCATTGAGCACAGAAGATGGCTCAAAAAAAGGCTTGCCTGGATAGGCACCGACCGGAAGTTCGATCGCCCCAAGGCCCTGCTCGGCGCACAATCGCACGACTTCTTCGAGGGGACGACCAGAAAACAGTGCGGACATCACTCCAAGTTTCATAATGTCTCAAGCGTATCTCGTACACTCGCTCGTGGGTCACCTCATCCATGAATCTGCGATCATCATTGATTCTGATTTCGAGTCTGTGTTGTGTGCACGTCGCGCTGCGCGTGGCAGAGGCTGACGACCAGCCCGCTTCGCGCGCCACTGCGACTCAAAGTGCACCCGCGGCGCCAGTTTCACCGCCGCCCAGTGCGACACCGCCGGCGACACCGCCGGCGACAACCGCTCCCGTTGCTGCTGCACGACGCGTACACCTCGTTATCGATCGCAAGAATGAGTGTGGCGGAGTAGTTGTGTACGAAGATGAAGATCGCATCGTCATCGAACGGGATGGCAAGCGCAGTGAATTCAAGAAGGACGAGATTCTCGATGTCATTCCACTCATGGAGGTTCTTGCGCCGACTCCTGGAGTGATTTATCGCCGGGATGGCACTGGGTTTCCTGCCGACATTGTGGCAGATGACTACGACGAGGTGCGATATCAGGTCGGGGTCGTTCCTGGAAAGGTCACTCGCAGCGAGGTCTTCCGAGTGGCGCTCAGCCGTCCCTTTGAGGAGCGTTACCGCGCAATAAAGGCGACCATGCAGAAAGACGACACGGTTCGCAGGCTTGCGCTGTGCGACTGGCTGATCAGCGAGGGCAAGTACGTCGAGGCGCACGCCGAACTCACCCAACTCGTGGAAGACGCAAAGATGCCCGAGGCGGTCGCGCTGCTTCGACAGGTGACCGCCCAACTCGCCACGACCAGGGGAAAAGATCGGGACGCGTCGGACAAGCCGCAGATCCCCGCGGGCGACTTTGTGCCCGATGAGCCTGCGCCACTCGTGAAGTTGCCGACCCGCACCCTGACACCAGATGAAATAAATCTCATTCGGGTCTACGAGATTGATATCAACCAACCTCCCAAGATCACGATAGATCACGCCGATGCCCGCACGCTGCTGAGCGACTTCAGTTCAAGCCCCTTGATTCCCACGGATGCAGTCGCCCAGACTGCGCTGGTGCAAGGCGATCCGCTGCAGATTGTGAAACTTGCATTTCAACTGAAGGCGCGCGACTTCTACAACAAGATTCGCGTGACAAGTGAGCCCGCGAGCCTCAGCGCGTTTCGCCGCAAGGTGCACGATGGATGGATCATCGCGAACTGCGCAACGAGTCGCTGCCACGGCGGTCCTGATGCGGGCAAGTTCTTTCTCTTCAGTCTCAACACCACCGACGCGCGCGTTCGCTATACGAACTTGCTCAATCTCTTGCGCGGCACAAGCAGCGGTCGTCCGCTTATCAACTTTGACGATCCTGTGCAGTCCGTGATCGTGCAGTACGCGCTGCCCGCGAGTGAGGCGACGACACCCCATCCGGCGGTGAAGGGATGGAAGCCCGTGTTCGGCACCAAGCTCTATCCACAGAAACTCGAAGAAACACTGCAGTGGATTCGCTCGATGTACCAACCGCGGCCGATCTATCCCATTGAGTATGTACCACCCGACCTGACCGCTCCGCTGCCTGGCACGCCGGGCGATGCTGGCGAACCGACGCGCTGAGTGCAGTCGCATCCCGTCGCACCGCACTGCTCACCGTAGACTCGTGAGCCCCACCGAAAGCCCACAATGAAACACTCTTCAATCACCGTCGTTGTCACGCTCGCCGCTTCACTCGTGATTGCTGGATGCGAAGACCCCACCATTGCCCAGCGCGATGCGGCTCAAGCGAAGATCAATCAAGCCGCCGAATCAATTGCGCTCGCTGCGCAACGGGCGAGCCTCGATCGCGTCGCTGCCGCCGAGGACCTGCGTGCCGCTGGACGCACGGCGCAGTCAATCTCGAACGCTTCGGATGCCCAGCAGCAGGCCGCCGCTGGACTGGTTGCCACTGCCACGACCCAGGCAGCACTTCTTGAACTAGCCCGCGCTGCACAGCTCGAGAGCGCCAATCGCGCCAGCCGTTCGCTCGCCCTCGCCCTGACTCGCGTCGCCGATGACATGAGCCTCTTGCTCGAATCTCAGAAGGAAAATGGACTGGATGCATCGGCTGCAGCGCTCACCCAAGTGCAGACGTTGGCAAGTGCTCAGAGCACCGCGCTGTCCGCGGCGCATGGGTCGATCGAGGCAGATGTTGCGGCGTTGAAGGCAAGACATGACGAGGCACTTGCGCAGGCGCAGGAGTTGTTGATCGCCGCCGAAGATCTTCGTCAGACTGGACTCTCCGCTGGTCGCGGGCAGATCATGGTGATTGCCCAGCAAGCTGGAGAGAAGCGCGATGAAGCGCGGGTCATGCAAACACAAGCCTCACAGAGCAGTGTCGATGCGGCGGCGCGCCAAGTCGAATTGCGACTCGCTGCCGGTGTCGCGCAGAGCGCATCACGGCAGGCCGCTGCAATCAGCAACGCGCTGACGTCGATCCAAGCGATGCAATCCAGCTTTGACAAGACTGCAGCGCAAGGAACAGAAGTCATCTCAAACTTGCGTGAGACCATTGAGACTCTTCGCACGGCGACTGATTCGCGCGAGCATCCCGAATTGACTGGCTGTTACGAGCGGGCGCTCGCAGATCTCGAATCGGCCGAGTCGTCGGCTCGACGCAGTGGGACCGCCGCGAGTGCTGTGAACACCGTCCTTTCGACGCGCGCACGGGCCCTGCTCTCACGCGGCGAAGGAGAGTTTCAAACCGCACTGCTGTTGAATTCGCTCTCAGGAAGCCCGAGCATGGCAGCGGCGAGCAACGCTCTTGGCGACGACGCTCAGAAGGCACTCACAAAGGCGCAGGCTTCAACGAAAGAAGCGCTCGAGGTCTACGCGGCGCTCAAAGAAGCACTCGCAAATGGCTCGGGTAACAACGCTGCAGTCACTGCGCTGCAAGCGACGATCGATCGCGTCGTGACAAAACTCAAGGTGCCGACCTTTGAGATTTCGGCGGAGGATATTTCGGCGGACGCTGATGCCAAGAAGTCGGCCACCAAGTCGGCCAAGAAGTCAGCAAGTTCTGTTCGGCCCGACTCAGAGGGTGCGGCGACCTCCGCGGGACCTCCCTGCGCAAGTGCCGATGCCTTGGTTGCCTTCATTTCGTCGCTCTCGACGCAACCGGCCAACGCACTTCGCATCGACGAGTGCCTGATCGCTAAGACCGCCGGAGGAAAAGCACTCCAAGCGGCACTCTTCGCAGCGCCAAAGGCGATGGCGACTTTGCAGAACGCCATGAAGGCGAAGTTTCAGATGGACGACCTTGGACCGATCTCAGCCATGGGCGCGCAATCGATTGCGGCGAGCGCAGCGGATGTCACCGCAAATAGCGCCACCATCTCTGTGGGCGGCGCGCAAGGCTCGCTGCCGTTTCAAGCGGTGAACGTGGACGGCGACTGGAAACTAGATCTCGACGCGACGGCTGACGCGATGGCGGGTGCAATGCTGATGCAAATCACCATGATGGGAAAGATGGTTGGTGGACTCATCAACTCGATCAACGAGATCACCAAAAATCTTGAGAGCGGCGAACTCGATTCGCTCGCGGCGACGCAAGAGGCGCTCACTGCTGCGATGCAATCGCTGATGAGCGGCATGACTGGTGGCGCGCCTAGCCCTGACGGCAACTGAATCTAGCGTTGGGCGAGGCGTTGGAGTACCTCTTGGGCTGCCGTGCGAACCACTGGATCCTCCCCCGCATCAGTCGCGATCTGCGCGAGTGCCTGTGAGAGCGGTAGATCGATCGATCGTTCGAGCACCTCGAGTGCGCACCAGACCGCGTTACGGCGCAATTGTGTCACGCGCACCCGGTTGAGTGGGCTTGGGCCAAACGCAGCGCGGCGAGTGGGTTCATCCCATCCCAGAATCTGATTGAGTGAAAACGCTGCATTTCTGCCGTCGTACTCGGGGTGAAAACCCGTGCTTCTAGAGAGGCGCGTCGGCTGATTGTGCGGACAGACCTCTTGGCAGATATCACAACCGAGCAACCAGTCTTGCGCCTTCGATGCGTACTGCGGATCGGCCATCCCCCGCTCTTCGATCGTGATGCCGCTGATGCATTTCGCACCATCAACCGACCAGGGAGTAATCGCGCCCGTCGGACAGGCGTCGATGCAACGGGTGCATGTGCCGCAGGGATCAGTGTCGATGATCGCACTCTGAGTCGTCGCCTTCAATCGCACCGTCGTGACATAGCACGCGAGCAACACCCACGAGCCGAGTTGTGGCGCGATCAACAGGGTGTGCTTTCCGATGCGACCGACACCGGCGCGTTGCGCCATCTCGCGTTCCATCACAGGTTCAATGTCGCAGCAGACTTTTCCACGCGCGCCCGGAAGCGCCGCCTCGATTTCGCGCTGCAGTCGTCGCAGTCGCTTCTTGATACGGCGGTGGTAGTCGCGCCCGCGTGCGTACCGCGCGGCGCGCCCTGCTGGTTCTTCGACCATCGTTTGGGAGTTCACCGCAAAGACAGGACGCGCGTCTGGGCGTCCATCGTGATAGCGATCTGCCACAACGACGATGCTCTGCGCACCCACGACAAGCTTCGCTGGATCGAGTCTGACTGCGATGTTGTTCGCCATCCACTCCATCGATCCATGCTTGCCTGCCGAGAGCCATGCCTGCAGTTGATCGCCCCGTTGACTCGGGGCTGCATCGCAGATTCCTACGGCGGCAAATCCGAGTTGTTGGGCGCGCGCGCCTGCCCAGTCGGCGAGTCCATCGCAGTCTTGCGGGTCGCAGGGGCAGATGAGTGGGCGCGCGTCGGCGGGTTTCATCTCAGAGTCCTAGCAATCGCGCCAGCGGTGCGACTGGAACATCGGCGATGAGGCCACGGCCTGCGATCACTCCCTGCGCGGCGAGATATCCGCTGCGCACAGCACCTTCCATCGTGGCGGGCCAATCAGTCGCGCACCAATCCCCAGCGAGAAACAGATTGTTGATTCCACCGCGCACTCCATCGGCACAGGCTGCGGGGCGAAGTGCATCGCTGCCTGGAAGGCAGGCGAACGTAGCGCGCTTCTCTTTCACAGTGCGCACCGCCTCAGGTTGCAGGCCCGCCGTGTGCGGAAGCGCCCAGTGGATGTCGCGCATGAGCCGGGCGGTGATCTCGCTTTCATCGAGCGCCATCCAATCATCTGCCGCGCTGACAACGGCGTGCACATGAAAGCGCCCCTGCGCATCGCGCCCCTTGTCGAAGAGCCAGTGGGTCGCTCGGCCCGGCAGCACCAGATGCGGAGTCGTCAGAACAGGCTGCGCAAAGAAGAGATGCGCGCCGAGAATCGGACTGAACTCAAACTCCTCGAGGCGTGCGAGGCGCTGATCGGCACTCCGAACAACTTGGGAGCAGAGCTTGGCAAGACGATCGGGCGGCACCGCGGCGACGACCGCGGAGGCTTCGACGATGCCCTCATTTGTCACAACACCCGTGATGCGCCTGCCATCGAATGCCAACGCGATGGCGCTGACTCCCGTGCGCAGTGAACCACCAGCGTCTTTGAGAATTCTGTGCGCAGAGTCGTAGAGCGACCAGAGTGGGACAGCAGAGAGTCCCATGACTGGACTCCACGAATCTTGCAGGAATCCACCCTGAAAGACGTACATGGCGTGAAATGCGTCGGTTCGGGCACAAGGCACGTTGCAGGCGCTCGTGACGATGGGTTCCCAAAACAACTCGCGGGCGCGCTTGGTTTGTTGGGTGTGGTCGAGAAATGCTGCAAACGATTTTCCACGCCATGCTTGGCGCCCCTCTCGCCCGATGCGAATCAACTGCCACATCGCGCGGGCAATCGACCGCTTGTCATCCCGTTCGAGAAAGCGCAGGCGAAGAAAACTTATCGTGAAATGGGCGGGGGCAGGAAGTCTTCCCGGCCGCATCACGTCATGCTCATGCGGAGGATTCGCCCACCAGATCTGACGATGCCACTCAATATTGGCGAGCACGCCGAGTCGCTCGTAGAGATCGATCAAGTTCGTGCAACTTCCCATCAGCACGTGCTGACAGTTGTCAAGCACTTCGGCATTGCGGGGATCGATGAAACTCGTCGCGCGTCCCCCGAGTTTCTTGCGCGTCTCAAGCAGCACGACGGACCTTCCTGCGTCGATGAGCCTCACTGCTGCGGCGATGCCGGCCAATCCTCCACCCACCACCACAACCGGTGGCATCACGCGCCACCACCCAGCGTTTTCGCGCGCAATCCGATGAGAACTTTGCGCAGGGTCGAGAGTGCCACCCGTTCGCGCACCACGCGCGATGGGTCACGCGCAATCTGTTCGAGCAACTGACGGTAAATCTCAGTCATTGCGCGCAGGGTCGGGCGGCAGGCGGGAGTGATCATGCCATCGAGTGGCGCGCTTCGCACAAAGTGTTCACGCGCGAGCGCAATCGTCTGCCCCAAGAGATCTGCGCACGCGGCAGGGTTGGACCAGCGACATAGTTCTTCGGGAGTGACTCCAACGCGTGCGAATTCAGACGCTGGCAGATAGACACGGTCGCGCGCGATGTCTTCGACTATGTCGCGCAGGATGTTGGTGAGTTGAAAGGCGATCCCGCGGTCGACAGCGAGGGCAATCGCCGCTGGATGGTCGTACCCCCAGATACGCACGCAGACGCATCCAACGGTGCTCGCAACCTGCGTGCAATAGGTGCGCAGTTCGATCCAATCTTGCAGGCGGCGCGGCACAAGGTCTGCAATCTGTCCATCGAGCATCGCATGAAAGTCGTGCGCGTCGAGTGTGTATTCGCGAGCAACCGCTGCCAGGGCACGCCACACAGAAGAGTCGTGGGCGCAACGTCCAGCGAGCGCTTCATCGGTCGCGGCCCGAAACGCCCAAACCCGCGCAGTTCGTTGGGCGGAGTCGGTGTTCGCATCGTCGGCGATGTCATCGGCTTCCCGCATCCAGGCATAGATCGCATACATCGCAGAGCGTTGTGGTTCAGGAGTCAGCCGCAAGCCCCAATAGAAATTTCCCGCGCGATTGCGGGTGATATCGCGGCAATCAGCAACAGCCCGCCGAATCTGGGGATCACTCGTCAGCGCACTCGCGTTCATGACGCCGCCTTGTTCGCCTCAATTGCACGCCTTCCCCACCACCGCGCCCGCCCGACGAGCAGCAACTTCGAGAGTTTAGAAAGTTTGGGACGGGCGATGCAGGTCTCGCAGTTCCACGCTTCGATCTGCCGCAACGTTCCTGTTCCGCCAGCGAGAAAGAGCCAGATCAGCGGGCGATGGGCGGGCTGCAACATCCCCAAGAGTTCCGATCCACGCTCGAATAGTGTCCAGGTCTTTGCAACTTGCGCGTGGACGGCATCTCGGTATTGCGCGAGAAACGTACGGTCAGGCGCATAGCCCACTCGGCAGGTCGCAACGAGTCGTTCTTCGAAGCGCTCCGATGTGAAACTGTCGGCGGGCAGATAGATGCGGTTGCGTTCGAGGCAATCGCGCCGCACATCCTGCCAGTGATTGGTCAATTGAAGTGCCGTGCAAAGTGCGTCGCTCGCAGCAAATGCCAGGGCATCACGTCGTTCGCCGAGCACCATCAACACGAGGCGTCCCACCGGATCTGCGCTCAGTTTGCAATAGTCGATGACCTCGTTCCACGATGCGTACCTGTTCTTGATTTGGTCAGACTCGAACGCGGTGATGAGGTCATGAAAGGGCTCGGCGGGCAGATCGTGTCGCTGCACGCATTCGCGCAGTGCCACGAAGACAGGATGAGTTGCTTCTCCGCGCATGCATTGCTGGAGGGAGCTACGCCACCATGCCAGCAACTCGGTGGCGCGCTGGGGAGATGCCATTTCATCGCCGAGATCGTCTGCAACACGACAGAATGAATAGACCGCCGAAAAGTCATCCACCCGATCGAGTGGAACGAGCGCGCTAAGAACTGAAAAGTTCTCTCCGTGCGTGCGAGTGAGGTTGCGGCACCACGCGCGTGCCTCAGCGCGGGTGGCAACTCTGGCACTTGTGGGTCCGTACTCCGCCAACCCAACCAGTCGCTCGCTGCGCGTCACGCTCATGGATCGCCAAGACTACACCGTCGAAAGCAGGTTGCGATGGCTATGATCACGAATCACCCAATGAAGATCTTGCTCGCAAATCCCAGAGGTTTTTGTGCCGGTGTTTACATGGCGATTGACGTTGTCGATCAACTGCTTGAGATCTGCCCGGACGAGACGATCTACGTCTTTCACGAAATCGTTCACAATCGACATGTTGTGCAACGCTTCCAACAGCGTGGAGTGCAATTCGTCGAATCGATCGCCGAGGTTCCCGATGGAGCGATTGTGGTTTTCAGCGCGCATGGGGTGAGTCCCGCGATTCGACTCGAAGCGAAGGCGAAGCGACTTGTTGCGATCGACGCGACTTGTCCCCTCGTAACCAAAGTGCACGCAGAAGCGATCCGCTACGCCCGCAAGGGATTCCAGATTCTGCTCGTAGGACATCGTCACCACCAAGAAGTCGTGGGAACTCTTGGCGAGGCGCCGCAAGCGATGCAGGTGGTCGAAAGCCCCGCAGACATTGCCAATCTCGTGATTCACGACGCCGAGAAGTTGGTCTATCTCACGCAAACGACGCTGTCGCTCGATGATGCAACCATTGTGATCTCTGCCCTGAAGGCTGCGTTTCCTGCCATCAAAGAGCCCCCGGTCAGCGACATTTGTTACGCCACAACCAATCGCCAACTCGCGGTGCGCGCCATTGCTCCACAGTGCGATCTCGTACTGGTTGTTGGAAGCGCAAACTCGTCAAACTCTGTGCGACTCACTGAAATCTCGATGAACTGCGGGACCCCAGCTCGTTTGATTGATGACAGAACCGAGATCGACCTCAAGTGGTTCGCGGGGGTCAACACTCTGCTGGTGACTGCCGGAGCCAGCGCTCCCGAAGATCTCGTGCACGATCTCATCGAAACGCTCGTTCGCAACTTCGGTGCCGAGGTCGAACAGCATGACGTCTGCCATGAGGAAGTCGAGTTTGGACTGCCTGGCACGCTCAAGACAATGATGCGCGCCCGCAACATCGACCCTTCGGACCGCCGCATTGTGCGCGGAGATGAGGGAGAACAGTTGCGCGCTTGGTTTGCGAAACACGAGATTCCATTTCGAATTGTCGACCTCACGGTGGCGGGATCTACGCTCAAGAACTGAACGCCTGCGCGCGACCAGACCGAACCCGCATTACGACGAACTACTATGGACTCCTTCTTTTCCCTCAATCACGAGACACTTTCTGCCTGGATTGCTGCGCGCAACATGCCGCGCCACACGACCGACCAACTCTTCGATTGGGTCTATCGCAAGAAAGTTTCTGACCCGACGTTGATGACGAATCTGTCGCGCGGCACTCGTGCCCAGCTGAGTGAACAGATGGTGTTCACGACCGCGCGCACTGTTGCACACCAGACAGCCAGCGACGGCACCAACAAGATGTTGCTCTCGTGGGCGGCGCAGCCGGTGGCGCAGACAGTGGACGTTGCGCAGACCCTCTCGGCTGACACTTCACCAACCCCGCGCGCCAACATTGCGCTTGGAATTGCCGGCCAATCGGCCATTGCCCGCGGGGAAGAGACGGAATGCGTCATGATCCCCACTGAGGATCGGCGCACCGCCTGCATCTCGAGCCAACTCGGATGCCCAGTGCGCTGCACATTCTGCGCCTCGGGAATTGGCGGGTTTGAAGGCAACCTCACTGCGGCGCAGATCATTGAACAGGTCTTTCACCTCACCTGCCTTCCGCGGGTCGAGCGCATCACTCACATCGTCTTCATGGGGATGGGTGAGCCGCTCGCCAACTACGACGCGGTCACCACCGCGATTCGAACCATCAACGCTCCTTGGGGCTTCGGCGTGAGTGCCAGACGCATCACACTTTCGACTGTTGGACTCCCCGCGGCGATCCGCAAATTCTGTGAGTTCGAAATCCCCGTGACACTCGCGCTCAGCCTGCACGCTCCGAACGACATTCTGCGCAGAGCGATCATCCCGTGGGCCGAGTTCAGCACCATTGACGAATTACTCGATGCGTGCGACGAGTGGTTCCGCCGCGCCGGTCGTGAGATCACCCTGGAGTACATCTTGCTTGGTGGTGTCAACGATCGGCCAGAACACGCCGAAGAACTTGCAACCCACGCCCTGCGCATCCATGCGAACGTCAATCTGATTCGTTACAACGAGGTCAAAGGGCTGCCATACCAGCGACCCGCAACTGAGGATGTCCTGCGCTTTCAGAACATCCTGCGAAGTCGCGAAGTCAATGTGCACATCCGGGCGAGCCGTGGACGAGATATCTCTGCGGCGTGTGGACAATTGCGCCACGAGCAAGTCCAGGCTTAGACAACCCACCCGTCCTCGGACCCCGCGCTGAGAACAGCTCCCGCAGCCACCGCGAGTTGCACAAGGGCGCCTGCATTCATCGAACGAATACTGCCGTCGACTGCCCCATCGTGCACGCGACGGGCGAATTCGATCCAGTTGGAACGCCCGGCGCGATCAATCGCCGCACGGTCAAGAAGGGCGATGAGAGACTCTCTTGCACCGCGGGATTGCATGTTGCCGCGCACCCCGCGCGGAATGAATGGCAGCGTCGTGCGCAAGATACGGTCGGGCCAATCGCTGGAACGAAACTCGACGACCCACTTATGTGAGGCGACGCGCACCTCAAGACGATGTAGATAGCGGCGGCGAATCTCATCGCCGCGCGCAAGTCGCACGCCGAGGGTATTGCGGATGCGGTGGTCCTGGTCAAGACTCGTGGTCAGCGCGCCGACATACCAAAGGTCGCGAATCAGAAAACACTCCGCGAGAGGCAAGATGGCAAGACGCGCGAGTTCGCATCCACTGTCTGTGCCATCCGCGCCGCGCAGTGCGGTGATGCACGCGGCGTACTGCGTGGCGTACTCGAAACCTCCCCACATTTCACACCGTCGCATCGCCGTTGCAAAGTCGCGCATCGCTTCGCGGCCATGACGGGTGGTCGCGAGCGGACCAAGTTGCCCCAGAGCCGCCGCAACTGCCTTGCGCAATCGCTGACCGCGACTTCGTTCACGCCGTCCACCGAGTTGACGGTCAGCGCTAACCAGTCGCGCGAGGCGCAGCGTCTCATCGGAACTCGGCAGCGACACCGGTGTGCCTGCGACCTCTGCAGAACTCTCGAGCGTGCGCACAGCCAGCAGTCGACCAAGCTGAATCGCTTCGAAACTGCGGGCATATCCCCGTGATTCCATCCGGCGCGCCGCGGCTTCGATCGCATCGATCGAGACTGGGATGAACCCGCGCTGAAACGCGATCCCAAGTGCAACAAGATCGCACTGTCGATCACTGAGAAAGATCGCGCGGGCTTCCGAAACGATGTCGACTAAGACACAGCTACTCGCCAGCGTTGTGACCTGCGCAATGGACGCGAGTCGACTCGCGCACCGCTGTGATGATTCGTCGATCTGATCCTCGAGTGGCGTGACATTGGCGACCAGCGCCGTCCGCGCCGGATCGGCAACCCGCAATTGCGCATCGGTCGCGATCGCACGAATGGTTTCGACTGGATCGACTCCAATGACCAAGTCTGCCTCACCGTACGGAATCTGAATCGTGCAACGCGCCGCTTCGAGTGTGACCGACTCGTCGACGCGCGTGAAGACGAGTTGTGACCAGGCGCGTCGCCCAGGCCCGATGGGAACTCCCAGGTGAGTCCACTCGACTTGAAATCCCATTGCTCGCCCAGCCTCGGCGAGCAGTTGCCCCGCAGCTCCGGGAGCATCGCCCCGAAAGCCGGCGATGTGCACCCTCCACATTCCCTGATCGGCATGCGCTGGGCGCGGAGGTGTGACCCGCACAGAGGTTCGAAGTGCATCGATTCCAGCAGGAGGCCGCGTGCGGATGATCTCAACCTGCTCGAGCAGCGATTCGAGATGAAAGAAAAGTCCCCGTGCTCCAGGCACAATTGATCGTTCGACGAGCGGCTCAGGTCGCAGCGGATCAGAACCGCGCAATAATCCTCGCGCTATCTGCGTGGCGAGTCCTGGGTCGCGCAACTCGCAAGCATTGTCAGCAGGGAGGACGAATCTCTGAAAGCGCAAGAATCCGTCGAGATCGATCTCGCGCGCGGTTCGCTCAAGGGCAGCAACATCGAATCGAGGCGGAGGGCCGTCCTGTGCAATGATGATCGTGAGCGCGGTCGCCTCGGCGGCCGCCACGAGTGCAGTGCGTAGTGCTTCGCGGTCATTGATGTCGATGCGCACAAAGACCAGGCGTGATTCGCCATCAACCCCTGCAGATGCGCGCGCGAGTCGCTCGATGTCGATGGGAGTCTCTCCAGAAAAACTGCAGACGACGACCACGCGCGGAGCACTCTCGGAGGCGGCTTGCCGAACCAACGCAACTCCCTCGCGCTCAAATCGTCGCGCATCCCACACTTCAACCGTGCAAACGATGTCTGCGAGTTCTGCACACCCGCGCTCGGCAACGATCGCGCGCTTCAGTCCATCGGCGAAGGTGCGCGCGCCGATGACAGCGGCAGCCTCGGCGATGACCGCAGCGGCAAGGTTGAAACCGGCGGCGAGTCCGATGCCAATGCCCCGCCTTGGAAGTTCAATTGTTGTAATGCCCGGTGGTACACGGGCGAGTCGCGCTGAAAGCTGCAATCCTGGGCGCACCTCGTGCAATAGTCGGATGACTCGTCGCGTGAGCAGACTCGTTCGAAGCCCATCGTTGATGCCGAGCGGTTCGACATCACCTGCTCCTGGCGGCATCGCGTCCCACCAAACTTGCGCGGGCACTCCGTCCTTCGCACGCAGCGACTGGGCGATCGCAACTATGCGGGGCGCGACTGAGCCGGGGCGCGCCTCAACGACGATGACGTGGTGGCAACGTTCTAGCAATCGTGAGACAGCGGCTTCGTCGAGCGGTTCGGTGACCGTCAGTCGCAGCAATGGCACCCGACCCGTCATGGTGAGTTCGTCGAGCATGTGACGAACTGCGACTGCGCACGCTCCGATGGCGACGAATCCATACTGCTCTCGTTCGCCCGGGCTCGGCAAGTGTTCAAGAAGATTAAGTTCGAGTCGGCGAACAATCTGTAGCGGATCAGAAGACTCCCCTGCGCGCATCAGCGGCCTGCGACGCAGCCAAGCATCATGATCGACCCGCGCCACTTGGCGGTTGGGCGCCATCACGAGCGTGGCGGCGGAGCGCAGCAGCGAAATGTGGGCAATGATTGCCGATGGACGCCGCGAGGCTCGCGATATTCGCAGCGCCGCATCACACGCGTCGCGCAATCCTGCGACATCGCACGGCTCGATCGCAGTCAGTCCACTGCGCCGACAGACCTTGCGCGGGCAGGTTGTGGGGACCGCAAACGGATTATCTTCGAGCACGATGCAGACCCCTGCTCCTTCACCTATCGGCGCCTGACCGAGTTGCGCAAGCGACACAACGACCTGATCGAGGTCGTCGTTGGCAATGAGCACAACCGCGCGCCGACCTCGCGCGGCCTCTTGCGCGGCGAGTTCGATGGCCCGCACCGAATCGAACGCGGCAACAACCACAAGACCGTTGCGCGAAAGGATGAGTTGTGGCAGTTCGCTCTCAACGGCGTCAAAGACACCTTCAAACGGAACCCGCCGCACGCCGACGATGAGATTGACGTCGAGTTCTGTCTCGAGGAACCCCTTGAGTAGTGCCTCAGACGCAGTGCAAAGCGCCCGACCATCCACCCGCCCCAAAGGAATGGTCCACGTCGGAAGTGCGGTGGGACTAGCGTCCATTGAGTATGTCCTCTACCACGAAGGCAAGCGCATCATGGTCATGGTCGGGGGCCCGTCGCTTTGCGCAGCGCGCGACATCCGGATCGGCGTTCGCCACAACGTAACTGCGCTGGGCACCCTGCAACATTCCAATGTCGTTGAGACCATCCCCAACAGTGACGACGTCGCCAGAGTCAATGCCGCGCGCGAGGCAAAGCCGCTGGATCATGTTCCATTTATCAACGTTGGCATCAAAGATTTCAAGAAGGTGCGTGTCGATTCCCACCTGACCAAGCGCAACCAGCGCTGGCCAGTGTTTGAGCGTAAGCCGTTCTGGAACTTCGGCGCGAATCGCCGCAGCGACACTATCGAGTTCACTCGCGGCCGCGACCGTGCCAACGCGCAGCACATGTGCGAGTTGGGCGCTAAGCAACTGCGGATCGCTCTCGAGCGCCGACACCGCCCGGGTGAGAAGCGGATGCACGCTGAACCACCAGCGACTCGCCTCATCGAGTTGTGCATCTCCCACCAAGAGATAGTCGTAGCCCGCTTGGGATGCATCCTTGAGAAGGTGTGCGAGATGGCCATGGCGCACAAGGCTCTGCGTGCAGTGCGCAACTAGGTCGTTTGAGATCACGATGCGATCGACACAATTGCCGGTGCCAACGTCATGCATCGCTGCGCCACCAGCGGTGATTGTCATGCCTGAACCGAGTGTCGCCTGCGCAACTGTTCGGCACTCGATCCAAGAGCGCCCTGTCGCGAAAACGACCTCGATTCCAGCCTGCCGTGCGCGATCAATTGCCTCATAGTTTCTTTGAGAAACTTGACCGCGTCGGTCGAGCAGTGTGCCATCCAGATCAGTCACAAGAATTCGACATCGCATTGGATTGCGCTGCAATGCTACACTTCGCCCCCTTATGGATCGCAAACGACTTGGCAACGTGCAACAAACCGACCTCACCGAGGGTCGCATCAACGATGACTTTCTCTTCTGGCTCAAGACCAGCGGACCCAACTGGCTTCTGGCCGTGCTGGTTGTCGCATGTTTGGCGATGGGATGGAATTGGTGGCAGAACCGCGCGGCACAAGCCCGCGACCTCGCCTGGGCCGAACTCAATGCCGCGGATATTCCGTCTGCCCTCAAAGATGTTGCCGCAAAGCATGGTGAGGTCGACTCGATCGCCTCGTACGCCTTGCTCAACGCCGGCGACCGTTACCTGCAGAGCGTGCTCTCCGGCAAGCGCTTTGACCGCGAGGCGGCTGCGGCCGATGCCACGATGACTCCGGAACTCAAGACTGAGTGGTTAGCTGAAGCCGATGCGCTCTACGTTGACGTGATCACCGCAGCCAAGGCCGATGAAACACGCGGATCCCGCGGATTTGAAATCGGCGCACTTTTTGGACGCGCCGCTATCGCTGAATCTCGCGGTGATGTCGCGGCGGCCAAGACGAATCTTGAGGCGGTGCGATCTGTCGCGGGAGACGATTATCCTTGGCTCTCGAAGAACGCGGCCGCGCGACTTGAATCGCTGGGTGTCATTTCAACCCCCTATCCGATTCCTGCGGCCCCAGTCGCAGCACTGCCACCAACGATTGACCCTGCCACCGGCCTGGCGCCATCTGCGCTTTCACCCGATAACGAAGCGCTCAAGTTGCTTCTGGGAGACATGGCCAAGACAGGCGCTGCCGCCCCAACACTGACACCGCCAGCGATGCCTGCACCTGAGCCTGAGCCAACTCCCTGACTCACGCGTCGCTTCACGTCGCTTGGCGCTCTGACTTCATGACTCCTGCCCCCCCGAGTGATGACTCGACCGCCCGTGATAACGCTGAGAAGTCGCCACTTCTCTCGGATGCGGGCACAGTCGATCGCGATGCCCTCTTCGCTTTGTACGAAGAGTCGGCAGCAGTGGATGAAGACCGACCTGTTTCGGTGACTTTCACACTCAGCCACGATCTCAACAAGCGACTCGATCGATATCTCGTCGACCGCGTTCCGTTCTTAAGCCGCACATCGCTGCAACGGCTCATTGACGAAGAAGCGGTGCTCGTGAATGGACGAGTCGCCAAAGCGAGTACGAAGCTGCGCCTGGGTGATGTGATCGTTGCAACGCTGCCGCCACCTCCCAGCAGCGAGATTCCCGCAGAAGAAATGCCGCTCGATGTGCTCTTTGAAGATGGCGAGATGATCGTGATCAACAAGCGCCCTGGGCTCATCGTGCATCCGGCGCGAAGCCATAAATCTGGAACACTGATCAATGGACTGGCCTGGCACTTTCAGAATCGCACGAGCGGACAGCTCTCCGGCGTCGGCAAAGAATTCGCGCGCCCTGGAGTGGTACACCGACTCGACAAGCACACCAGCGGAGTGATGGTCGCCGCAAAGACCGACACCGCACATTGGCGACTCGGAAAGCAGTTCGAAATGCGCCAGACGCAAAAGCGCTATCTCGCCATTGTGCAGGGGCATCCTGAACCGCTAGTCGATCTCATCGATCTGCCACTGGGAAAACACCCCACAATTCGCGAGAGATACGCGGTGCGCCACGACGAGACTGGAAAGCCGTCGCAAACTTTCTACCGCGTGCTCGAAAACTACTTGGGGTATTCCCTGGTCGAACTCGAGTTGCGTACTGGTCGCACCCACCAGATTCGCGTGCATCTTTCCCACATCGGCTATCCCCTGCTTGGCGACGACATGTACGGTGGAAGCCATATCACCGAGCGCGACATTGGCGGTGACAATGACACCCCGCTCATGACTCGACAGGCTCTGCATGCTGCATTCCTGGGAGTGCGCCATCCAATCTCAAATGAACCGATGACTTTTCAAGCGCCGCTTTGGGGCGACATGCAGCGCACGGTCGAACTCTTGCGCACCCACCGGTTTCAACGCAAGGTCGAATCGGGTGGCACAATCGTTGGGGTGCCAGACACGCGCGGCACCGCCTAGACGCCGCCCAATAGAAAGCCCAACTTTGTCTGGCGGCTAGATTCGCTCTTCAAGCGTGCTGCGGCGCATGAGCACTTGCAGCGCAACGCGCGGAGCGATTCGATCGAAGAGCACCGAATGCACCGCCTGCGCGATTGGCATGTCAACGCCGTAGCGCAGAGCAAGTTGGGCAACGACCTTGCACGTGTCGACACCCTCGACCACCGAGTCCATCGCCCGCAGCGCCGCCTCGCAATTCTCTCCCCGGCCAATCTTCTCGCCGAGCGTTCGATTGCGCCCATCCGCGCTAAAACAGGTCGTGGCGAGATCGCCCATCCCGGCAATGCCAAAAAACGTGTCGCGCCGTCCACCCATCGCAATGCCGAGGCGCGAGATCTCGGCGAGTCCACGGGCGAGCAGTGTCGCCTTGGCATTCATTCCGAGTTCCATGCCATCGATCATTCCAGCCGCGAGTGCGATGACGTTTTTGATTGCCCCAGCCGCTTCGACTCCAGCCTGATCGGTACTGCAGTAGATGCGCCAGGCATCGTTCGTGAGTGCGCACTGCACACGCTGCGAAGCCCCTTCGCTTCCCGCCGCGATCAAGGCCGTGGGCAATCCGCGCGCGACCTCCGTGGCAATCGTCGGACCCGAGAGCGCCACACATTCGCCCTGCACACCAACATCGCGCAGTACCTCGCTAGGACGCATCATCGATCCCATCTCGAAGCCCTTCGCAACGCTCACCACAACCGCAGCACTCGGACAATCAGCGACGAGAACCTTCCAGACGGCACGGGCGTATTGAGCGGGAATGGCCGTGAGAACAAGATCAGCGCGATCCATCGCCGCACGCGCATCACGCGTCACCTCGAGCGAGTCAGGCAGCGAGAGTCCAGCGATGCGCGGACTCGCGCGATCGCTAACCAACGGATCGACTTCTTCTGCAGTGCGCCCCCAAAGCACCACGGCGTGCCCCGCGCGTGCTGCATGGCAGGCGAGAACCGTTCCAAACTGTCCGCATCCAATGACTGCGATCCGTTCTGCCATCGACGCAACCTACCACGGCGCAGAGCGTTGAGCGGTGCTACCCTCACAACACTATGACAACGATGGATGGCACCACTTCAACGATGCAGATCGACCGCGAGACTGAGGCCGCTCAGGGCGGTGCGCGCCTTGAGCGAAGGCTCTTCGTTGCGCTTTGTGGTGGCACGCTGCTTCTAGTTGCGTGGCTCGGCGAGTCGCTTTTGGGCATCGAACATTCTGTCGCGCAGATTCCAGCAGTGCTCGGCGCAATCGTCCTCACTGTGCCGATGGCGACGGGAGCAATCAAAGAACTGCGGGTGGGCCGTCCATCGAGTGATTCACTCGCGACGGTTGCAATATTGGCGGCGATCGCAAACCATCTCTATCTCGCAGCAGGTTTTCTGGCTTTTTTTCTCTGGCTCTCTGAGCTCATCCTCTCGCGCACAGCGTGGGGAGCGCAACGCGCAATTCGCGAGTTGCTCGAACTCACTCCCGACATGGCGCGCATCGTCGACGAGGCTGGATCGGAGCGCGAAGTCAGCCGCAAGGTTGTGCGAGTGGGCGACATTGTGCGCGTTCGCCCCGGCGAAAACCTGCCCGCCGATGGCCGCATCATTCGCGGCACTAGCAATATCAATCAAGCCTCACTGACGGGTGAAGCGGTGCCAGTCGACGCCCAACCGGGGCTTGACGTGCACGCTGGCACCACCAACCTGACTGGACAGATTGACATCCAAGTCACCGCAGTCGCTGGCGACACAACCATTGGCAAGGTCGAGTCGCTCATTCGTGAGGCAGAAAATTCGCGCAGTGATCGTCAAGAACTGATCGAACGATTGGCGAGCTATTACGTTCCCGTCGTCTTGATGGTGGCAGGACTCGTCTGGTTCTTCACGAGCAAGAGCGCCATTGCGAGCGTGCGCGATCAGGCGGCGGTGCGCGCCATCACTGTGCTCGTTGTGACCTGTCCTGGGGCACTTTTGATTGCCTATCCAACGGCAATGGTTGCAGCATTCGCAGCCGCCGCTCGCCTTGGAATCATGATCAAGCAGACGCGCACCCTCGAAGCAGCGGGACGCATCGACACTGTTGTCATGGACAAGACCGGAACACTGACCACCGGCAAGTTCAGCGTGAGCCGGCTCGCGCCTGCCGAGGGTTGTGAGGGTGCGGCGTTGCTGCAGGGTGCCGCGGACTGCGAACAGTCGTCGAACCATCCACTCGCCAAGAGCATTCTCGAAACGGCGCAACGTGCCCGCATCCAACCCGCGCAGTTGACCTCGTACGAAGAAGTGCATGGTCGAGGAGTCGTCGCGCGCACCGCAGCGGGTGCGACCCTGCACGCCGGACGCTCGCGCTGGCTCTGCGAGATCAACCCGAGTATTGCCGCCGAAGTTGCCAAGGTTGAAGCGCGCATCGAGGGGATGTCAAGCGTGCATGTGATGCAAGACAATTGCTATCTGGGCGCGGTTGGACTCGAAGACAAACTGCGTCAACACGCGGCAGAGACCGTCACTCGCCTTCGCAATCTTGGCGTGCGCCGCGTCTGCATCTTCACGGGCGATCGCCTGGCCGTGGCCCGACAAGTCGGCGAGTCAGTGGGTGTCGACACGATTGAAGCCGAGTGTCTTCCTGAAGAAAAGCACGAAGAATTGAAGTACCTTTTGCAACGCGGGCACAGGGTGCTCGTGGTGGGAGACGGCATCAACGACGGCCCCATTCTTGCGAGCGCTGATGTGGGCGTTGCGATGGGACTCTCTGGTTCAGATATCGCAACCAACAGCGCTGGGGTGGCACTGATGAATGACGACCTGCGTCACATTCCATTCCTTCTCGAACTCGCCGCAAAGGCGCGTGGCGTGATTGCGATGAATATTGCCGCAAGTCTGTTGTTGGCCCTCGTTGGACTCGCCCTCGCCGCGACTGGCCAGATTCAGATCTGGGTGACCCCCTTCTATCAGGCTGCGGCGTACATATTTGTCATTGCCAACAGTCTGCGGCTGGTGCGATTCGGCGAGGAATATGCCGACACCGAAGAAGTGCGCCGAATGGCAGAGTCGCGGCGGGCTCAAAAACCCCTGCGCGCCGTGCACAAACTCGCGGCGAATTCGTAGCGCAATGTTGCCAGCGCGCTGCCGATGCAAGCGACGAGATGCCCGCCTCGCTGCGCAATATTTGGCGTTGGCGCTGGTGAACGCTGGGGTTGCAAGGGCTGACGACTCGCCGCCAATTTCACAGCAGTGCGCTGGTGAACGCGTCTTCATCGACTCTTGCCTGCCCTGCCACCAGAGTGGCAGCGGATCGGGACTCGATCTCTCTGCACCAGGCACCCTCGCTCGTCGTGCTCTCACTGCGGCGCAAGTGGTGCGCGATCGAACAATGCCGCCATGGCTGCCTAGTTCGGCGGGGCCACCTCTGCGTCATTCGCGGGCACTGAACGGCGTTGATCGCGCGGCGCTTCTCGCGTGGCTTGAGAGTGGCGCGCGCAGTGCCAACTCGGTTGTGCCATCCGAAACAGCGACTGAGATTCCGGCAGTTCTCACGGTGCGCTTTGGCGAAGGATGGAGTCTCAGCGCCGATCCTGGACTCAGCGTGCGATCGTTCGCACTCACGCCCCTCGTCGCGCAACCACTGCTCATCGGCGGATTCGAACTCGTCGCCGATGCGCCAGGAGTTGTGCACGGCGTCTCGCTGCTCTGGGACCAACTCGGTTACGGAGTGCGTCTCGATGCCTCCGACATCACGCCGGGATACGAAGCGGTAGGCGACATCGGACTGCATGCCTCTGGATCGGCTGGCGCAATCTCTCGGTTGTCACCGCGGTTGATCTTGCCGCGCGGATATGCCATAGAGATTCCGCGCTCTGCTGCCTTGGTTGTTGAGGCGCATGCGCAAGGCCGGGGCAAAGTCGAATCACCCGCCGCAACCATTCGCTTTCTGGCCGCGAGCGCCGACGCGCGCATCGTCCACCCATACTCGTTCAGTCGCGTTCGCCCAGCGGTGCTGACCGCAGCGGGCGATGCGATTGGGGTATCTGTCCGCGCCGGTTCGCGGGTGAAGTCGATCGAAGTGCTGGCGGTTGATATGTGGGGGGCCACCACTCGACTGCTCACTATTCCGGCGTGGAATGAGCAATTCTCAGAGCCTTGGTTCTTTGATCAGCCGATTGCGCTCTGTGAGGGCACCCGCCTCGAGGTGCGCTCGACAGCAAACCCCGCTGCTGAACTTCTGCCGCTCGATACGCACGCCGCCGCAATGAGTGAGCCAACGGTCGTTGTGCTCGTTGCAGACAGTTGCGCTTCCGACGCGCAGTAGCGCGCACAGAACGCGCGCCCACGCCGGGTCACGCGATCGTGATCGCGCGATTCAGATAGACATCTTGAATCGCGTTGAGCAACGCAACGCCCTCCGCCATCGGGCGCTGGAAGGACTTGCGGCCAGAGATCAATCCCGTTCCGCCGGCCCGCTTATTGATCACCGCAGTTCGCACGGCATCGGCGAGATCGTTGGCGCCGCTTGCGCCACCTGAATTGATCAATCCCGACCGTCCGCAGAAACAATTGAGCACTTGGTAGCGCGTCATATCAATGGGATGGTCACTGCAGAGATCGGTGTAGATGCGCGAATCGAACTTGCCATAGCTCGATGATCCCATGTTGAGCGCTTGGTATCCCCCGTTCAATTCTGGCTGCTTCTGCTTGATGATGTCGGCTTGGATCGTCACTCCGAGATGGTTCGCCTGACCCGTGAGGTCTGCGCTAGTGTGATAGTCCTTGCCATCTTTCTTGAATGCATTGTTGCGCAGGTAGCACCAGAGCACGGTCGCCATGCCGAGTTCGTGCGCATGCTGGAAGGCCTCTGAGACTTCGACAATCTGTCGATCAGAGTCTTCAGATCCGAAGTAGATCGTCGCACCGACCGAGGCGGCACCGAGGTTCCACGCCTCTTCGACCGATCCAAACATTATCTGCTTGGCTTGATTTGGAAAGGTCAGCAACTCATTGTGGTTGATCTTGACGAGAAACGGAATCTTGTGCGCGTACTTGCGGGCGACTGATCCAAAGACGCCGAAGGTTGTTGCGACGGCGTTGCACCCCCCCTCGATTGCCAACTTGATGATGTTCTCGCCGTCAAAATAAATCGGATTCTTCGCGAAACTCGCCCCGGCGGAGTGTTCGATGCCTTGATCGACCGGAAGAATGCTGCAGTAGCCAGTTCCCGCGAGGCGTCCGTGATTGAACATCGCGTGAAGATTTCGCAGAACTTGCGGGTTGCGATCGCTCTGAATCCAGGTGCGGTCGATGAAGTCTGGCCCGGGCAAATGCAGCAGGTCTTTGCTGACCTTTGCCGTGTGATGCAGCAGCGAATCGGCCTCGGATCCGAGCAGTTCTTCGATCGATGGCGAGGATGTTGTGGCTAGCCGCGTAGAAGTAAATGTCATTGCATTTTCAGGATACCACGCTCGCATTTGATCGCTCGCGCGGTCACAATGCCCATCGCGATGTTGGTCTACGCAGGAATCGATGAAGCTGGCTACGGCCCATTGATGGGACCGCTCGTTGTCGCCTCGTCGCAGTGGTGCATCGACGGCGCGTGCGATCCACTTGCTCCACCCAATCTATGGAAACTCTTGCACCAGGCCGTCTGTCGAAGCAGCAACGATCGCCGCGGTCGCATCGCCATCAACGACAGCAAGAAGTTGAAAGGAACTGGAACTGGTGGTGAACATCCCATGGCCACAATCGAACGCGGCGTGCTCTCGTCATTGCGATTGCACGAGTGCCCAACCCTCTCGCTCACCTCCGACAGTGAACTCTTCGCGCATCTGGGAGTCGATGATCCTGCTCTGCATGCCGCGTGGTACGGAGGATCGATCGACATTCCGTGGGCCTGCGATGCGGCGCGATTGCGCATTGCAGAGTCGATGTTTCGCACTGCGGCGAGCGGCAATGGCATCACCAGTCACACGCTGGCGTGCAAGGCACTCGACGCAGAGTCGATCAATGCCGCTGCCCAGCGCGGGATGGTCAAGACGAGTATTCCGTGGTCGCTGCTTGTGCAACATGTGCAGGCTCTGAGCGCGAAGTTTCCTACGAGTGCGATTCGCGTCGCAGCAGATAGACAGAGTGGACGGATGCGCTACCTCGCCGACCTCATGCGCGCGTTTCCACGAGACTCACTTGCGATTCTGCACGAGGATGAGCGCGAGAGCATCTACCGGATTGACCGCACGGGCGCCCCGTTGGTGATCTCGTTCACTGTCGAGGGAGAGAACGACCACTTCCCCATCGCACTCGCCTCGATGACCGCCAAGTACACCAGAGAACTCTGGATGGCTCGTCTGAATCGCTGGTTTGCGCAGCGCGTGCAGCCGCTCGAACCAACCGCCGGATATGTCAAAGATGGGCGTCGATTTCTTGCAGAAGTGCGCGACGAGCTCAAGGCCCACGGGATCGCCGAGACGCGCTTGGTGCGTGCAATCTGATCGCGATTGAATCCGGCCGGCGCAGGCACTGCACAAATCGTGAGAACCACCACAGTTTGCGGGCAAAATCGCCACCCACGCCGCGCTAGCGCCGCCACAAGAACACATTGCCAACGTATTGACCCGAGGCGATCCCTTGCTAGACTTCGGGACTCTTTACTACTGGAGCAATTGAACAATGGCAAACGATCTCAACCGCGTTCGAAACATCGGAATCTGTGCTCACATTGACGCTGGAAAGACCACCGTCACCGAGCGCATTCTCTTCTACACAGGCAAGATCCACCGCATGGGTGAAGTGCATGAAGGCACGGCCACGATGGACTCGCTCGTCGAAGAGCAAGAGCGCGGCATCACGATTCAATCCGCCGCGACAACCTGCCCGTGGGAGCACGGCGGCGTTGAGTACAAGATCAATCTCATCGACACGCCAGGCCACGTCGATTTCACCATCGAGGTCGAGCGATCTCTGCGCGTGCTCGACGGCGCAGTCGCTGTCTTCGACGGCAAAGAAGGCGTTGAGGCACAGAGTGAAACAGTCTGGCGCCAAGCCGATCGGTATGGCGTTCCGCGCTTGTGTCTCATCAACAAGATGGACAAGCTCGGCGCAGACTTCGACTTCTCGTTTGGATCGATTATCACCCGCCTCGGCGCGAATGCCATCCCGATTCAGTATCCAGTGGGATGGGGAAATGACTTCAAGGGCATCATCGATCTCATGACAATGCGCGCGATGTACTGGTCGCAGGCCGACAACGGGCAAGAGATCAAAGAGACCGACATTCCAGAAGAGTGGATGGAAAAGGCGCTCGAATGGCGCCACAAGATGGTCGAGAAAGTTTCCGAACTCGACGACGCCCTCACTGAAAAATACCTCACCGATCCAACCACGATCACGACTGCCGAACTGAAAAGTGCTCTTCGCCAGGCGACGATTAAGCTGCGTGCCTTCCCAGTGCTCTGCGGATCGGCACTGAAGTATGTCGGCGTGCAGACGGTGCTCGACGCTGCCATCGACTACCTGCCATGCCCTACGGAATGCCCAGACGTCGAAGGAACAGACGCGCGCGATCCATCTATCAAACTGACGCGCCCCCACACCGAAACTGCGCCGTTTTCTGCGCTAGTTTTCAAGGTTGTTTCAGACGTCGCGGGAACCCTCACCTACCTGCGCATCTATTCAGGAAAGCTGACCAAGGGATCGCGCGTCTTGAATCCAGGCAACGATCGCAAAGAGAACGTCTCGCGCCTCTACGAGATGCACTCCCAGCATCGCAATGCGCTCGATGAGACGGGTCCGGGACAGATCGTCGCCGTCGTTGGATTGAAGGATTCCTTCACTGGCGACACGTTGTGCGATCCAGACCATCCAATCGTGCTCGAACGCATGGTCTTTCCTGAACCTGTGATTTCGATGTCGATCGAGCCAAAGACGGCTGATGACAAGAAGAAACTTGGCGAAGCGCTCACCACCATTCGCCGTGAAGATCCATCGTTTCGCTCGAACTACAACGACGAGACGGGCGAGACGATTATCTCAGGCATGGGTGAGTTGCATCTTGAAATCATCAAGAACAAACTCGTGCGCGACATGAAGATCGGCGTGAGCGTTGGAAAGCCACGCGTGGCCTACCGCGAGACGATCACAGGCGTCGCCGAGAAGGTGCGCGGACTCTTCAAGAAGCAGTCGGGTGGACGCGGTCAGTACGGCGATGCCGTTGTGAACGTGCGCCCAATGACCAAAGAACAAGCGCTCGCCGAAGAACTGGTCATGAAGAACGGGGTCGTGTTCGAAGACATGGTCAGTGGTGGCGTGATCCCACGCGAATTCATCCCGAGCATCGAGTACGGAGCGCGTCAGGCCGCAGCCAGCGGAATTCTTGGCGGCTATCCCGTGATCGATGTCAAGATCGAACTGGTCTACGGTTCGTACCACGATGTCGATTCGAGCCAGATCGCCTTCGAACAAGCTGGTGCGCTCGCCTTCCGCGAGGCTTGCACCGAAGCAGGCTTGGCGCTTCTCGAGCCGATCATGAAACTCGTCGTCACAACCCCAGACGAATTCTTCGGGAGTGTTTCGGGAGACATCGCCAGCCGTCGTGGTCAGATCACCGACAGCGAAGTTCGCGGAGTCTTGCGATTGGTCACAGCAGAAGTTCCCCTCTCGGAACTCTTCGGATACACAACCAGCCTGCGCTCGATGAGCCAGGGACGCGCTTCGAGTTCGATGGAACCGCTGACCTATCGCATCATGCCTGAGCGTTTGAAGGACGAAGTTCTCGCCAAACAGTGAGTGCACAGATCGACACAACCGCATGAGCACTTCGCGAGGCATTTCGTCTTCGCAAGAGATGCCAGCGGCTCAAGCGGCTCAAGATCGGCGGTGGCTTGATCTTGCGGCGCGGCTCGCCCTGCGCGGGCATGGTGGAGCCGAGCCCAATCCATTGGTGGGTTGTGCACTCGTTGATGGCGCGGGAGTTCTCGTAGGTTGGGGTTTTCACCACCGCTGTGGTGGACCGCACGCTGAAGCAGCAGCGCTGGCGCGCGCAGGTTCGCGCGCAAACGGGGCGACTGCGTACGTCTCACTCGAACCCTGCGCACATCATGGACGAACCCACCCGTGCGCACAGGCGCTAGTCAATGCTGGCATCTCCCGCGTCGTCTACGCCGTTTCTGATGGGCATCGGCTCGCCGCGGGAGGAGCGGCGGTGCTGCGAGCTGCTGGCGTTTCAGTGCAGCGCATCGATCACAAAGGATGCGTGCGGGTGAGTGATCCATTCGTGACTCGCATGACCGCGCAGCGCCCGTGGATCGTGGCAAAGTGGGCGCAAACAATCGACGGACGAACGGCGACCCGGGCGGGAGATAGTCGCTGGATCAGTGGTGAAGTGAGTCGCGCGATGGTGCACCGCGAGCGCGCCCGCGTCGATGCCGTCATGGTCGGCATCGGAACGCTGCTCGCAGATGATGCGCATCTGCTGCCGCGCGCGAATCACGCTGGTGTCGCGCGGCGCATTCCGCTGCGCGTCATCGTTGATCCGCGACTTGCAACTCCCACCGATGCGCGGGTCATTCAAACAAGCGGCGAAGGGGCGGTCATGATTCTGGCCCTCCCCACTGCCATCGAGCGACTTCACACCGATCGACGCAAGGCGTTTACGGCTGCTGGCATCACACTCGAACCACTGCACGATCCAGCGGCCAGCGATGCGCACCGTTCGTTTCGTGGACTCCCCACCGGCGCACTGCGCGCGGCCATGGGCATGCTCTTTGCGCGCGGAGTTTCGACGGTGCTCGTCGAGGGAGGGGCGGGATTGCTCGGCGCACTCTTTCATGAAGATCTCATCGATGACGCATGGTGTTTCACCGCGCCGCTCGTGATTGCCGATGGCTCGGGATCGCCCGTCGCTACCGGTCCCGGTTGTGGACTCATGATCGACGCGCACAAGTTCGAACTGCTTGATTCGCGCCGACGCGGCCAGGATTCGATGACTCTCTGGCGGCGCATTCGCTGAGCAGAGCGCATTCGCTGAGCAGAGCGCATTCGCTAGGGCGCGGTACTGGTGTAACCATCGAGGTCGAATCTCACGTCCAGCGCTGCGGGATAGATGCGCAAGACTCCAGATCCGTCGTCAATGCCGAATCGTCCCCCATCGCGCTCGCGCGAGAGCGTGAGCACCGCGAGATCGCGTCCATCAAATGATTCGAGAACGATCTTGCCGATGACGAGATCGGCCGGCGCCACCTGCAACATGATTTCAGTGGCACGGTTGTCACACAATCTTGCGAGCAGTGCCGCGACCTTTGCCGTCGATGCGCTGCACACTCCCGCTGGCGTTGCGGCGTTCCACTCTCCTGCCACCCGTTCCAGGCGCACTGCCACTCCCGAAGCCGGCTCAACGCGAACGGCGCGAATGTCGCTTGGGCGCAGTCCACTTGCGGTTGGATCGATCATGAGCAATGATGGCGGGATTGCTGCGGCGACGACCGTGCCATCAATCTCCATGATGGCTTCTGGATGGGCTGCGAGTCGTGCGAAATGTTCTTGCGCTCCACGACGAACGGGGGCGCCTATTTCGAGCCGCTCGAGCAGTGGTTCGACGACGACTTGGCCGTCGGCGAGTGTGCGGCGCGCACTGGCATGAATCTCGAGTGAAGCTGCGGGAGTTTCGAGACCAAAGGGCAGCAGATCATGCGGCAAATCAGCCACGAATCCGCTTGCGTGCGTGCGCGCAAGCGCCTCGAGCCAGCGCTCAACGGCGGCGCGATCGGCCCGTGTCTTGATCGGCGAGATCACCATCCACGCTGCCCCTTCGCGCGCAACTTCGAGGCGCTGCACCTTGCCGAGGCGGTCGAGACTCTCGCAGACGATTCGATTGCAATCGATGTCGGCACGCGAGAAAAGCGCCGTTTGGCGCCACTTCACGAGGTCGCGGGCAAGTACCAAGTCGTGAAGTGTCGCAGGAGCGAGTCGTGCCCCGATCGCACCTGACGGAAGGTCGATCCACGCCTTTCCCGCTGGAAGTCTGCCACCAAGGCGAATGCGCGCTTCACCGCCCTCCCAAGCAAATGCGATTGTCGCGGCCTTTTCGTCAAGACCAGTTGCCGACGAACTCGCATCCGATTGAATCGCGACGTTCTGTGCGATCAAAGTGCTCGCTTGGGCGATGAGTTGTTGCGGTCCACTGGCATCGACTCGAAACACAAATGGTGTTGTTTGCGACCACTGACCAGCCGTGCGGGTGAAAGTTAGTGGCGGTCGATCGCCAGACGAGATCTCGATGCGATCAACATCGTTCCATGGCACGGAACCAGCTGGGAAAACGGGGGCAAAGCCTTGCAGCACTCGATTGGCACGGGCATCGGTTGCGACGTTCCAAAGCGACCATGCCCCGAACCAGAGCGCGAGTGCTGCCATCCAAATGCCAAGCGTCATTCGCCAATTCATGCGCGCCCTCTCCACAGTAAAATGAGCAGCGCCATCAGCAGCGAAATCATCGGCACTCCAAGCGCCAGCCCTGCGGTGATCTGCAACCGCTGCGCCACTGAGATATTCGCGATGCGCGGCGTTTCGCGCCCACTCCCGAGGTCACCGATGCGATGATCGAGACCAGCCAGCCAGAGGGCAGAATTCACCGCGAATTCTCGATTGCCTGGATTCAACAAGACCTCGCGACCGCTCCCTGGTCGCAGCGCGTCGACGGTCGCACTCAACATCCAACTGGGCGATCCCACCACGATTGCCCGCACCGTTTCAGAATCGAGTGAACGGCGAGTTGCGGCGACGGCGACGCTCACATCAGATGTCATCGTCAGTGCAGACTTCGGATCAGGAGTTCGCCGGCGCCAATCGCGTTCGATCGACCTTCCCGCATGCGGCTGGGCAACGAGCACACTCTCGCCCGTAACCATTGCCGACGGCTCGGCGATGAGTGCCACAGGAACCGCCACCCCAAATCCGACCCGCTGACCGACGAGCGCGTTCGCTAGCAAATGTGCGCCAGTGCTGGCGACGAGTTCGATGCGTGTTCGGCGTTCGGTTCGGCCTTCGGCCACTGGCACATCTTCAACAATGACGGCATCAGTTGTGGCGCGTGCGCCAAGTGTCAGCGCAATCTCTGCCCAAGGATCACTCCTACCCGCGAGCGGACGAACACTTGGGCCAAGCGAAAGAAAGATCGCACGCTCACTCTTTACGAGACCGCCAACGGCCTCGAGCAGGGCACGCTCACGCGCGTCTGCCTCAATTGAGATCGCGCGCAGCGGCACGATCATCCACACCGCATCATTGGACGCAATGGGCTTGGGATCGGCTGTCACTCGCCACTCTCGCACCTCAATTCGCGCCGCGCGCAGTGCATCGCAGAGCGCTGCACAATCGCTGCCATCTGCTGTTGCATCGAGCAGCGAACCTTCTTGAGCATGCACCAGAATCACTTGCGGAGTCTTGGAGTCCATGATGCTGCGGATCGCCGCACTCGCGAGTTGTTCGACTCGGAATCGTCGGTCGAAGCGCACCGTTTGATCTTCGTCTGCACTTCCAACGGTGATCTCTTGATCTGAAATCACGGCAATTCCTGCTGGAGACTCGACGACGATTGCCCCTCCCTGCGCGAGGGCCTTCGAGAGTTGCGAGAGCACATCGACGGGCAACGCATCGAGCGCATCGGCGCTTCGCAGAAGGGCACGAGCCCGCGCACTAAGTTCGGGTCGCACTTTTCGGGCGAGGTCGCGCAGAGCCTCGGGGGCGCGTTCATCGAGCGCGCGACTCGCCAGCCAACTCGACAGGCTTCCAAACTGCAGCGCCCAGTCTCGGTGATTCTGGGCGAGAATCGTGGCCGCCTCGCCGTCGCAAGGCAGCGCGCGATCCGATCGTTCGGTGCGCAATGCCGCAATCGAATCCGCCAGCAGCGGTGCTCCGGTTGCGAGCGCGCGTACCGCCCCGAGCGCCTGCTCAATTGGAGCGCGGTCGGAAGATTCGGTGGGCAACTGCGCTGCGACGACCGCGAGAGCCTGCGACGCACTCGTGGCAAATGTGCTTAGCTGCGCGAGTTCAGCCAGTGCGTCCGCAAGACTCTCACGAATCAATGCGGGATCGCCACGGCGCTGCTCGACAAGCCGCGCGAGCCAAGTTGCGTAGTGCGCAACGCCACCCGAACTTGTTGGATCGATCGTGGTCAAGAACCCCTCGCGCGATGCCGCAAGCGCCTGTACGACTTCATCAACCTGGGCAGTGATCGCGCTGTCGAGGCTCCCAGCGGGGGCGATCCATGTCATCTGCCATCCCGTTGGTAACTGCTCGATGATGTGCGAGGTCTGCGCGCTCAACACCCACTGCCGCGACTTGGTTGCATCAATTGCGTTGCGGGCGATTGGGGCGTGGGCAATCGCGGCGACTGCACTGGCCAGCGCGAATGCGCCAACCACGCCGAGTGCCACGCGCAAGCGAACACCCACCGCTCCTCGGCTGCTCACCCGTTCGGCTTCGCTCGCCTGCACCGCAGTAGTTGCGATGAGGAACGCACCTGTGACGCTCACGAAGTAGACAACATTTGAACTGTCGAGCGAGCCATCCAAGAATCCTTCGAGTCGGCGAATCGGATCGGCCGCGAAGAGCAAATCTGCCTGCGAACTTGCCAGCAGTGGGGCGATCGAACGAATTGCGATCAGCACGATCAGCCATGAGAAAAAGGTCGCCATGTATGCGACCGCTGCGCTAGTAACCAGCGAACCAAAGAAGATTCCCGATGCGAGATACATCGATCCCGCCAGCAGTACGCCCGTCGCGGCACAGAGCGCTGCTGCGACATCTGGTCGCGCGAGCGCTTCAAGAACTGCAAATGGACCGCCCAACCCCACGAGCGCAAGCACCACCAACGCGATCATTCCAGCCAGGTAGCGACCCATCACCAGCGATGCGACCGACGCGGGACTCGTTGCGAGTATTTCCCAAAACCCGCTGCGCCGCTCTTCGGTTGTGGGACGCAGTGACAACGCTGGCGCGGTCAAGAGCATTGCCCATCCCGCCGCGGCGGCGACAGTGCGCAACTCTGCTGGGGCGCCAGGGACGATGACTGCGATTCCACTGATCACTCCGGTGGCAAAGGCGAATATCGCAAGCGCCCCCCAGATAGTCGGCGTGTAGAAGAGTGCTGCACACTCGCGTCTGGCAACAGTTGCGATGTCGCCAAGGAGCGTGCTCATCGCACCGGCTCCGCGCGCTTCGCACCAACGAGTCGCTCAAAGATTTGCTCAAGCGGCGGATTCACCGCTTCGAATCGCCGCACGATTCCACCCGCGGTGTGAATCGCCTGTCCAACGGCAGTCGAGAGCACTGTTCCTGCGGCACCATCAATCTCAACATCGATGCAAGTCCAGCCATCCGCAAGTGAACGCGTCTGAACCGCCACCACTCCCACGACTGCGCGAATGGCAGCGGCGTCGAAGCGGGTCGCCTCAATCTCGAGGCGAAATCCCACCGCCCCCTGCTGTCGCAGATCGATGGCACTTCCGCTCGCGATCAATCTGCCCCGTCCAATCAGCACGAGGTGGTCGCAGGTCGCCTCAACCTCGGCGAGATTGTGGCTAGAGAAGAGCACCGTGTGTTCACCGCGCAGCGAACGAATGAGTTCACGAAAGGCAACCGCAGTGGATGGATCGAGCCCCGTGCCAGGTTCATCGAGAATCACCACGGCGGGCGAGGCGACGAGTGCCGCGGCCAGTCCGGCCCGCTGTCGAAAGCCGCGACTCAGCGCACTGAGCAGTTTTCGCCGCACTTCGGCGAGTCCACACAGTTCAATCACTCGGTCGATTGCGCTGCGACGGGCGGCGCGCTCAACCCCCCAAAGCGCGCAGCGAAATCGCAAGTACTCACTCACCGTGAGCTCGCCCGGAAGAGGATTCACTTCGGGCAAGTAGCCGAGTTTTCTGCGGGCCTCCCGCGAATTTTTGGCGACATTGACTCCGGCAATCGAGAGCGTTCCTCGGGTGGGCGTAATCGCGCCAGCGAGCATCCGAATCGTTGTCGTTTTGCCAGCCCCATTGGGACCGAGAAATCCGCACACCGATCCCGCAGCGACAGTAAACGATAGATCCGAGACCGCCGTGAATGAACCGAACTCTTTGTGCACGCTTTCGACAACGATCATGGGCAGAATGGCGAGTGTAAGCGACCGTACACTTGCTCGACCCATGGTTGATTCCGCCCCGCAGGCAGTTCGCTCAGAGACCAACGACTTCTTCGCACACGTTGGTGCGGGCGCTGGCGTGGTCGATGCGGCTGGCGAAGTGGTCTGGATGAATTCTCGCATGGCGGAGCACTCGCCTGAGACCCTTCGCCACTTCACCAAACTCTGCGCCGAGGCGGCTGCGAATTTTTCGAGAGAGCCCACCGCTCACGTGCGAAAGCGGTTTGCATCGGGCGAACTCTTCTTCGACCTGACGATTTCGATGGCAGCTGGACAGCGCGCGACTGGGATTCTCTTCGACGTGACTGCCAGAACACGACTCAGTGAGCGGCTCGACTCTATCGATCAGGCGGGTGCCGACTTGCTCGACCTAGATGCGCAGATCGTGAACCCGCTCAACGTCGCCGAGCGGCTCGCCCTTCTCGAGGGCAAGATCTCTAACACCATGCGGGTGCTCTTCGCCGACCATCCCTTTGAAGTTCGGCTGCGCAATCGAAAGACTGAACAGCTCGAACTCGTGATGGGACATGGCATCGAACCGTTGCGAATCGGCGAATCGATCTATGGCCGCGGTGCCGGCAACGGAATATCGGGTCTGGTTGCCTCGTCTGGCGAGAGTTACATCGGTCGCAATCTCGATCAAGATCCGCACTACCTGCCGGGACTTCCTGGGGCACGCTCGAGTTTGACCGTCCCGCTGCTTCTGCGCGACCGTGTGATCGGGGTCGTCAACGTCGAATCACTGAAGGCCGATGCATTCACTGATGAAGACAGGATGGCACTCGAGACGTTTGGTCGCTACCAAGCGATGGCACTGAACATTCTCGACATGTTGATCGTGGAGCGATCGACGACGAGCGCGCGCGTCTCAGAGACGTTGCGCGACGAGCTCACAGTTCCGCAGCAACGGCTGCGCGATGCGACGCACGAACTCGCCGTCGGAAAACTCGGCGCATATGAAGCGCTCGAGCGCGCGCTTGAGATGCTCTCGGCGCGCATTCGCGGAGCAACCGCTGGCCCGCAGTCGGTGCTTGGCATCGACCGACTTCCGCGCGACCGCACGCGCGACCCGTACATCGCTGGAAAGCGCATTCTTGTTGCTGACGACGATGCGCAAGTGCGTGAGACGATCCAGTGGCTTCTGCAGGAAGCGGGCGGACTTGTCGAGAATCGTGCCGATGGTGGCGCCGCGCTCGAACTCATCCGTCGCACGGCTGAAGAGAAACGACCCTTCGACCTTGTGATCTCTGATGTTCGCATGCCAGACCGCAACGGCTACGAGGTGTTTCGCGGCACGCGTGACGATTCGCCGCACACTGCATTCGTGATGATGACTGGGTTTGGCTATGACCCCAATCACTCCATCGTCCGATCAACGCAGGATGGGTTGAATCACTTTCTCTTCAAGCCGTTTCAGGCGCAAGTACTGCTTGAAGAAGTTCGCAAAGCGCTCGGCGCACCTGCGTAAACCCGACTAGACCGCCCGGGCACGGGCCGCCAACACCCGCGGATGCCCTTCAAGGTCGAGCAAGATTTTCACATCGACCAATCGCGCTTCGCAGGCAAGTGCCAGCGCTGGTTCGCCCTGACTTGCACTGATTTCGACGAGTAGCGATCCGCCCGGCTTCAGCCAACCCGAAGCGCCAGCGATGATCCGCCGCACGAAGTCGAGACCGTCACATCCCCCGCGCAGGGCTGAGGCGGGCTCGTAGTCGCGCACATTCTTTGCAAGGTCTGCCCATTCTGCATCGCTGATGTAGGGGGGATTCGCACAGACGAGATCGAACGAGTTTTCGAAGCTTCGTCCTGAAAATGGCGCATCGAGATCTCCCTCTTCGACGTGGATGATCGCACCCAAACTGTGCGCCGCGACGTTGCGCTTCGCAAGCTCCGCAGCCGCCGATACGCACTCGGTTGCAAAGATCTCGACTTGCCGATGCGCTGGCTCATCAACGGGTTCAACAGGATCAGCCGGTGCCACCCCCTGCCACGCGAGTTGACGCCGCCCGGCGCGTGATGCCAGCAGTGCCCGCCCGATTGCAATGGCGATGCATCCCGTGCCGGTGCAGAGATCGGCGATTCGAAGTGGAGTCTCTGCTTCCTTTGATGCGGCAGACGATGCGGCAGACGATGCGGCAACCGCGCGCAAGCGATCGATCGCCTCGCTCACGAGTGCTTCGGTCGCCGGGCGAGGAATCAGCGTTGATGGCGCGACCTCGAGCTCGCATCCAAAAAAACTCCACGTCCCCACGAGATACTGCACGGGTTCGTGACGACCAGCGCGTTGCACGAGGGCGCGCAACTGCTCGAGTTCTGAGGTGAGCGCGACGCGCTCAACATCCATGTACAGGCGCACGCGATCGCACTTGAGCACGTGCCCAATCAGCAAATCGGCGCAAACCATGGGCGATTCAACACAGCGGGAGGCCAAATAATCCTTGACCCACAGGCGCAATCGGCGAACGGTCCACGTTTCTGCCATAACGCAATCCTAACGCGATCTACGGTAGGCTCACCAATCCGGTCTTCTATGGACACAAACCACTCACAACAGCTCATTCAATCGATACCCACCGACGATAAATGTTGCGCTGTGTTCGCTGCAATTCGACTCGAGGGAGCGCGCGTGGTTGGCGATGCCAAGAATGCCGCAGCCCCCGCGCAATACACCCTCGAATCCCTTTCCAGTGGCTGGCGCATCGCGCTTTCGACCGCCGACCGCTGGCTCAGCGAGTCGATTGAGTCGCAACTCGTTGAGTCGCGCGATTCGCTCGAAGAACTCTTCGAAGAAGAACTAAAAGATTTGGATTGCTCCGCTGCGGCCCCTACCGTGCGGCACTTTCGCGATGAGGCGAAGTGCTACGTCTTCGAGTGCACTCTTCCTAACGCCATGCCATGCGCGCAGGTGCGGGTGCACTTCTTGGCATTCGAGTCGACCTTTCGCCAACTCGGCGACATGTCGGGAGCAGACTCGCATTGACTACTACGCCGCGTGTACTGATGCTCGGCTGGGAGTTTCCTCCATTCATCACTGGTGGACTCGGCACTGCCTGCCATGGACTCACGCGCGGACTCACGAAAGCCGGCTGCGATGTCACGTTCGCGCTGCCACGATCGATTGATCGGTCGCACTCTTCGCATGTGCGGCTGCTTTCTCCAGCGACTGAAGTTGCAGAGCCCGCTGCGTGGACCGCACCACCTGCGGGCGATGTGCTCGAGTCCGTGCCGCTGGCTGAATTGCCCGCTAGTGAGGCGAAGAGTCGCGTCGAGAGTCGGCGCATGGAACTGTTGCGGCAAGGAACTCCTGAGCGCATTCGCATCCTTGATTTGCCGGCGATGGCAGCGAGTTCGTACTGTTCTGGAACTGCTCACGGACGGATTGTTGATGTCGTCGCAGGAACAGATCCGGTTCTCGCCGAATATATCGACTCGCTCACCGATGCCGAGTTTCAGCAGTTTTTCACATCACTCCAAGAGCAACCACTAGGTGAGCGATCGGCCGTCGACATCGCAATTCGACGTGCCCTTCCAGAAGCAATCAGTCGTGGGTCGACGAATGAGCACGCTGCGACAGCTCCCACCGGTGGCTACGACGGTGATCTCATTCTTGAAGCTGAACGCTACGCCCACTTCTGCGTGCGCGCGGCGCAGAAGCTTCCCTTTGACATCATCCATGCCCATGATTGGCTGACCTATCCCGCGGGCATCGCACTCGCCCGACTCACCGGTCGACCGCTCGTCGTGCATGTGCATGCAACCGAGTTCGACCGTTCGGGCGACCATGTGAATCAAGCTGTCTACAACATCGAACGACGCGGCATGCACGCCGCAGTACGCGTGCTCGCCGTCAGCATGCTCACGCGCAACTTGCTCGTGAATCGGTATGGCATCTCTCCCGCCAAGATTGATGTTGTCTATAACGGTGTCGACCTCGAACCTTCGGCGTACGGCATCAAGCGCATCGAGCGCAGCGAACGCATCGTGCTCTACTTCGGACGCATCACGATGCAGAAGGGTCCTGAGTATTTTGTTCGTGCTGCGAAGCGCGTGCTCGAAGTCGAAGACAATGTGCGTTTCGTCGTCGCGGGCTCGGGCGACCAGGCAACGCAGATGATCGAAATGGCTGCAGAACTGGGCATCGGCGGTCGCATGACATTCACCGGTTTTCTGCGCGGCAAAGATATCCAGCGCGTCTTTTCGCTGGCCGACCTCTACGTCATGCCCAGCGTTTCAGAACCATTTGGGATCGCTCCGCTCGAGGCGATGGGGCACCGTGTTCCAGTGATCATCAGCCGAAACTCCGGAGTCTCTGAGGTGCTCACGCACGCGCTCAAGGTGAATTTCTGGGATGTCGACGAGATCGCCAACAAGATTGTTGCGGTCTTGCGCCATCCACCGCTGCGCGCCGAATTGCGCGACCGAGGTCTCTTTGAAGTGCGCGGAATCACCTGGGATGGCGCCGCGAAGCGTTGCCTCGACAGTTACCGCAAGGCCCTTTCGGTCTTGCACACAGACTCGCTGCATCGCGCGGTCGCAGCGCACTGATTGTCCGTTCCTATACTTGCTGACCTCTATGGGTCTGTTCACTCGCCGCAAGCCGTCCGCGACCAAAGCATCGCACTCCTCTGTTCTTCCTGCTGCTCATAAGCCGGATGCCACAACGCCGCCTGCGCCGCTTGGCGGCGACGCGCAACTTGAGTCGCAGGCCCAGGTGCATGCGCTTGCGATCCTGAATGCCGCCCGCAATGATCGCGCCGGACTGCTCAGCACGGCGTTCTGGTCAGACAAGTTGATGGCGTGGTCGATGAAAGATGCTGAATTAAAAGTGCAACTCTTTCACTTTGTCGATTGCTTTCCCGCTCTGAAGTCGTCGGATGCGATTTATGACCATCTCGTTGACTTCATGTCGAAGCCTGGGCTCAAGGTTCCTCCTGGTCTGGATATGGGTCTTCGGGCGGGTGGTCTCGCCAAGGGACTCGTCGCCAAGACCATGGCTGGACAGATCGAATCGATGGCGAGCAAGTTCATCGCCGGTCGCGATGCCAAGAGCGCACTTCCAACTCTGAATAAACTGTGGGACAACGGGATGGCATTTAGCGTCGACCTGCTCGGCGAAGCGTGCTTGAGCGATGAAGAGGCCCACATGTACCGCGCGAAGTACATGGATCTCATTGGCAACCTTCCCCGCGAGGTTGCGCTGTGGACTCCCAACCCGCACCTCGAAAGCGATCACCTCGGGGCGATTCCAAGAACGAACGTCTCCATCAAGATTTCGTCGCTCTTCGCGCGCACCGATCCAATTGATTTTTCTGGATCGCTCACTGGTCTTGTTGACGCACTCACGCCGATTTTGCAGAGCGCGCACAGGCACGGAGTCTTCGTCAACTTCGACATGGAGCATCACGCCTTCAAAGATCTCACCCTTGACTTGTTCATGCGGTGCTGCGAGCGCGTTCCATTCGCAGCGGGCCTCGCGATGCAGGCATACTTGCGCAGTGGCGAGACAGATGCGCAGCGCATCATCGATTGGTCCAAGCGCACTGGTCGCGTTGTGACTGTGCGGTTGGTCAAGGGTGCATACTGGGATTCCGAAACAATTCACGCAGAGCAGTTTGGATGGCCGGTTCCGGTTTGGGGCGCCAAGCGCGACACCGACGCGTGTTTCGAGCGCATGGCGCAGCGGTTCATCTCTTCGACCCCAGCCACGGTTGGCGTGGGCGGAGTCAAACTCGCCCTCGGCACCCACAATGCGCGGTCGATCGGTGCTGCGCTGGCGATGCTCGAACGCGCCGGGCTTCCAACATCGGCGCTAGAACTGCAAATGCTGCACGGGATGGGTGATGCGCTGAAGTCGGCGGTCACCGCCCGTGGACTTCGACTGCGCGAGTATCTGCCGGTGGGCGAGATGATTCCGGGCATGGCGTATCTCGTGCGGCGCCTGCTCGAGAACACGAGCAACGAGAGTTGGCTTCGCAGTGGATTCTCCGATGGCGCCGATGCCGCGGTGCTCGTAGCCAGTCCCCACCGAACCGATGGCATTGGATCGGGCAGCGACGATGGACTCAAACGAATCACGCAAGGACCCGAGCGACATGGTTTGAGTCGATCACATCCCGAGATCGCCGATGGACGCGCTTTTTTTAGCGAGCCGTTGCGCGACTTTTCAATTCGTGCCCAGCGGGAGACCTTCGCGGCCGTCGTCAGCACCACGACCCTGCCAACAGTTGCAAATGACACGACGGTTGACGCGGCCCTGCAACATGTCGCGCGATTGCACTCGGCATTTCCACGCTGGCGCGATACCCCCTTCTTAGACCGCGCGGCCGTGGTTGTACGCGCTGGTGCGGCGATGCGGGCCCGCCGCGACGAACTCTGCGGCATCATCATTCGCGAAGCGGGCAAGACTTGGCGCGAAGCGGACGGCGACGTCTGCGAGGCGATCGACTTCTGTGAGTACTACGCGCGTGAGGCGGCACAACTCTTTGATCCAAGGCGACTCGGATCGTTTACAGGTGAGCTCAACGAAGAGTGGTTTCAACCCCGTGGTGTGGCGGCGGTGATCAGCCCGTGGAACTTTCCTCTGGCGATCTGCTGCGGAATGACCGTCGCGGCTCTGGTCACTGGCAACACCGTCATCGTCAAGCCTGCCGAGCAGACTCCAGCCATCGCCAAAGTGATGTGTGAGATTCTCTGGACTGCTGGCGCCCCCAAGGATGCGCTGGCGTTCTGCGCCGGACTCGGCGAGACGGTCGGTGCGGCGCTGGTGCGCGATCCACGCATCGCACTCATCGCCTTCACAGGATCGAAGGGTGTCGGGCTCGACATCGTCGAGGCATCAGGACGCACTCCCGCGAATCAGGAGTTCGTCAAGAAGGTCGTGTGCGAAATGGGTGGAAAGAATGCGATCATCGTCGATGAGAGCGCTGACCTCGACGAGGCTGTCGTTGCTGTTCGCCAATCTGCGTTCGGTTTTTCTGGACAGAAGTGCTCGGCGTGCAGTCGCGTGATCGTCGTCGGAAGTGCGCATGATGGCTTCTTGCATCGGCTCATCGAAGCAACCCGCACGCTTACTGTGGGCGATCCACTTTTGCCTAGCACCGATGTCGGCCCAGTCATCGACAGCGACGCTGCAGAGAAAATTCGCAGCTACATCGCGTTGGGGGCGCGCGAAGGAAAGCTCGAAATCGAACTTGCGATCCCTGAAGGACTCGCGGCGCGGGTCGGAAAACCATTCGTAGGTCCAACAATCATCTCGGGCATTCGCCCCGATCATCGACTTGCCAACGAAGAAATCTTTGGACCGGTCCTCGCCGTCATTCACGTCGAGAACTTCGATGAGGCACTGCGCGTTGCTAACGCCACGCAGTACAAGTTGACTGGAGGGGTCTTCAGTCGCAAGCCATCAAACCTCGCCAAAGCGCGGCGCGAGTATCGCGTGGGCAATCTTTATCTCAACCGCGCAATCACTGGCGCTCTTGTTGGACGGCAACCCTTCGGCGGCTTTGGCATGAGTGGCGTTGGAAGCAAAGCAGGCGGAGCGCACTATCTCTTGCAATTTGTCGAGCCCCGCACAGTTTGCGAGAACACGATGCGCCGCGGATTCGCCCCTGGCCTCGAGTGATGATCTGCTAGCGACCACCGAGCGTTCGATACTGAATGGCTTCTGCTACGCAGGCCGCACTGACTTCGCTCTCTCGCGCCAGATCTGCGATCGTGCGCGCAACGCGGCGAATCTTGTCGTGCGCACGCGCGCTGAGACCGAGTTCGTCGAGTCCACTCGTCAAGAGATCAGCCGCCCGACCTTCGAGCGCGCAGTGACGATCGAGTGCTTCACCGCCGAGTCGCGCATTGGGGGTCGACCCTTGTCGGGCATTCGACCGCGCGCGCGCACCCAGCACTTGTTCGCGCATCGCCGCGCTCTCACTGTTCGGCTTCAATCGCGCGAGATCGCGGGCGCTCACCCGACGCACCTCAACGTGCAAATCGATGCGATCAAGAATCGGTCCTGAGATGCGGCCCAAGTAGTCGTTCATCGCCCGCGCTCCGCCAGCTCCCGCCACCCGATCCCCGCGCGAAGTCGGGTTCATCGCCGCAACGAGCATCGTCATGGCGGGCCAGCGGATCGATCCACTCGCGCGTGCAATCGAGACGACCCCCCCTTCGAGCGGTTCGCGCAGTGCTTCGAGTACGTCGCGGCGAAACTCTGGCAACTCATCAAGAAAGAGCACCCCGTGATGCGCCAGCGTGATCTCACCTGGGCGCCCGCTAGGACCTCCACCCACGATGGCCGTGGCGCTGGCACCGTGATGTGGAGCGCGAATTGGGCGTGGAATCGTGAGGTTTCCAGTGCGAATGGCTTGCGTGCACTCCACCCCTGCACATGAGCCGATGCGCATCACTTCGAGCGCCTCCTCGGCGAGAAGCGGAGGCAGTATGCCCGCGAGCGCCCGCACCAACATTGTCTTGCCGCATCCAGCAGGTCCCAGCAAGAGCGCGTTGTGCCCCCCCGCTGCTGCAATCAACATCGCGCGCTTCGCAACGGCTTGACCTTTGATATCGCGAAAGTCGACGGGGGTGAGCACCGCTGCCTCACCCGCGCCGCGCGTATCGCTCTGCGCATCCAATGCCCGCGCGTGCGCCTCGTCACTTGTCAATTGCGCTGGGTTGGGAACGCCTTCGCCTCGAAAGAACTCGACGACTTCACGAAGCGTGCGCGCTCCAATCACTCGCACATCAGGAACCAGCGCTGCTTCCATCCCGTTTTCTACTGGCACGATGATCCCTCGACCATGCGCGCGGGCGAGCAACGCCGCACTCACCGCGCCACGAATTGGGCGCAGCCGTCCATCGAGGGCGAGTTCGCCTGCGATCAACCACCCGTTTGATTCCGGCGCATCGGCGCGCTTCGGCTCGGCAGTTCCAGCGGCAAAGAGCAATCCCATGGCGATTGGAAGGTCGTAGACCGGACCCTCCTTGCGCGTTCCCGCAGGAGCGAGATTGACAACGACGTGATGGCGCGGCACTTCATAGCCCGATGCCTCGATGGCGCGGCGCACCCGTTCTACCGACTCGCGAATCGCCGCATCGGGCAACCCAACCACGCAAATCTGCGGCAATCCATGAGGAGAAATGTGCACCTCAACTTCGCAGGCCAGTGCGTCAATTCCGCGAAGCATGAAGGCGTGAACAAGTGCGTGCACATGGTCAACCTACGCCGCCGCCGAACGCTCTCGACAAACCTGCCTCTTTTTCTCTATCGTCGCCTGTCGAGCCCAGCCTTTGGATTCCACCACCATCACCCTTTCGATTCTCATTGGATGTGTGGGCGGATTCTTCGGTGGACTTTTCGGCATCGGCGGCGGCATCGTCATCATTCCCCTGCTGACGCTCGTGTTGGGAAGCAATCCGCACCTTTATCAAGCCGCAAGCCTGGTCGCCGCGATCATGGTGAGCCTTGGCAGCATCCCTCGGCACATTCGCGCGAGAGCGATCGAGTGGGCATTCGCCTGGCGCACGATTCCAATCTCAATTGCGGCCGTGGCATTTGGCGTGGCGATTTCAAATCGCCTCACCGATCCTGTGCTGCTTGAGAGAATCTTCGCCGCGTTTCTGCTGTACGTGGCAGCCGCAGAGTTGTGGCAGCGACTCGCCTCGACTGCGCAAAAACCCACCGAGCAGATTGTCGTGCCTCTGCATCGCACGGGATGGAAACCCGCGGCGGTGGTCGGCACGCTTATGGGTTCGCTTGCAGGAATGCTCGGCGTAGGAGGTGGAGTCATCGCCGTGCCGCTCATGCGCGTTGTCAACGGGTTTTCGCTGCGCGTCACAATCGCCACGAGCGCGTTCATGATCTTGCCCACGGTGATTGCTGGAGCGATCATGAAGTTTTCAACGCTTTCGACCGTGCTCGACAGTGCCGGCAATCCACTCACGATCACTGCTGCGCTCTGGCTGGCCGCGGCGCTCGCCCCCGGGGCATATCTCGGTGCTATGGTCGGCGCAGCGGTGGTGCACAAGATTCCCCCGCGCCATCTTGCGCTCGCTTTCGCCTTGCTCTGCATGGCACTTTCGATTCGCATGCTTGGCGGCGGAAGATAAAGTCGCCGCGCGCAGGCCAACCATTCATGATCGACCAAACGAAACAACTCATCGACCGCTTTCACCATCTCGCACCCTGGAGACGCAAAGCAGTCTTCGTACTAGGCGCGCTCTGGCTCACCGTTCCGCCACTCATGGGATTCTGGCTGATCGCGCAACTCGGTCCCGTGGGAGATTGGTTGCGGGAGCGTCCTGAAGAGGGGCTCACGATTTTCATTGCGGTGTTCGCAATCACCTCGGGCTTTGGCGTGCTTCCAACCTACGCCCAAGCAATTCTGGGTGGATGGGTTTTCGGCGCCACCACCGGATCGGCTGCCGCAATGTGCGGTCTCACGGCAGGCGCTGCCATTGGACTCTTTCTCGCCCGATTCATCAGCGGTGGGGCGATCATCGCGCTTGTGGATAGCAATCCGCGCGGCGCCGTGATACGCAAGGCACTCGTCGAGGCGAGTCAAGGCAGAACGTTTTTCTTGATAGCCCTGCTGCGTCTGCCTCCGAATTCGCCGTTCGCCATTGCAAATCTTGCGATGGGTGCAGCCGGAGTGCGACCGCTCCCCATGCTCGCCGGGACTGCAATTGGAATGCTCCCGCGCACCATCGTCACCTGCGCCTTCGCTGCGACCGCTGCCGCAACTGGAGCGCACGACATTCAGGAGCTCGTGGTCGACAAGGGATGGATCGGCCTCACCATCGGAATCGCCACACTCATCGTCGTGATGATGATTATTGCCGCGATCGCCCGCAAGGCGCTCAAGCGCGCGGGGCTGATGGTTGAAGCGAAGTGAGTGAGGTGGGCTTTGCAGAAACCGTTTACGGTGTCTTCATCGGCTCTTGCGCGGCACCGCTCGCCGCAGGTTGTTGGGCAGTTCCCTGCGCGACTGGTTTGTCTTGGGCACTGGGAGCCTCGAGTCCATTGGCATTCGGGTGTGCTGCAGGCGCCTGCTCGCTTGTCGCGGCCGCTGCGCTCGTTGACTGTGCCAATCGCGAGTCGATCTCAGTAAAGAAGTGATCGGTCTGCTTCCAGAACCCAGGCGATCGCAGCGTGCTGCGTGTATCGATCACAACTTTGGGCAGTCGATCATGCGTCTCAACGCGAATGGAAAGCGTCCAAATCTCGCTCTGCCGCTGCAACGCCGCTCCCGGAGGAGCATGATCGCGCTTCAATTCGCGGTAGACCTCGATGCGTCCGGCGGGTTCATCGACGAAGACTCCGTTTTCTGTGACCATCCAGTCGGTGTAGCGCGGATGCTGCGCCGCTCCAACGGCGGCCTTCCAAAGTGCATCCGCAGCAACTCCTGGATAGTCGCGCGAAGTCGTCGTGCAGCCGATCACCCCTCCCATGGCCACCCAACACAGCGCCACAACCCCCGCAAGTTCACTCGAGATAGTTCGCATTGGTAAAGACCTTCTGCACGTCATCGTGCTCTTCAAACGCATCAGTCAATTTTGTGACCAAATCGGCGTGATCGCCTTCGACATCGATGGTCGTCAACGGCACCCACGCAACCTGCGCATCCGATGGATGAGCGCCCGCTCCCTCTAGCGCATCGCGAACAGCGGCGAGCGAACCAGGAGATGTCGTGATCTGCCAGACACCATCATCTGCCACGACATCTTGCGCTCCAGCAGTAATGGCAATATCAACCGCCTGCTCTTCATTGAGCTTCGCGCCGTCGACCACGATCACGCCAAGCAATTGAAAACTGAACGCGACCGATCCAGGAACTCCCAGATTGCCGCCATTCTTGTCAAAGATCACACGAACATCGCCAGCTGTGCGGTTGAGATTCGAGGTGAGGCACTCGACAATCACCGCGACGCCACCCGCGCCATATCCCTCGTAACGAATCGTGTGAAACGTCTCACCGTCGAGTCCGCCAGCGCCCTTCTTGACCGCTTTCTCGATCGTGTCGCGCGGCATGTTCGCCGCCTTCGCCTCGTCAATTGCGAGACGCAGTCCCGAATTGAATCGCACATCGCCACCGCCCGCGCGGGCAGCAACACTGATTGCGCGACCGCACTTTGACCACACTTTGCCGCGCTTGGCGTCAACAACTGCCTTGCGGCGCTTGATGTTCTTCCATGCACTATGACCAGCCATGCGGAGACTCCCACAAACCTACCGAGCAAACAGCGAGAAACAAGCGCGATCCATCAATGCGACTTTGCCTTGCCTTTGGAGGCCGCCTTCGCCTTCTTCTTCGCAGAAGCTGCCACTGACGCTGCCGCAGCACCAGTTGGTTTTTTTATGGCCTCGCGGGCAACGCGTGCCGCCTCGGCCTTGCCAGAATTATGAAAGGCATCCGCAGCGGCAACGAGTGCGAAATGCATCAACGTAGCGCGATCACTGCTGAACTTCTTGAAGAAGATCTCCGTCAACTCACTGGGTTTCATCGCTTCGGCTAGCACCTCGTAGTGCACGAGCAGATCGACCGTCGTCCCGTCGATTGGGAGGAGTGGAACGTCAAATCCAATCAACATCACCCGCGAGACGACATAAGTGCGCATGCCTTCGAGATTCTCGAGGTAGATACGCACGTCGCGCTTCGGCTTGCCAACAAGTTGCTCGAGTCCCACGCGGTGATGGCGACGGTAGAGATCAAAGAGAGTCATGCGCAGCCGACGCATGCGTTCGAAGCCATCTGGATGCTTGACGCCGATGGTCGCGACCATCTCATCAACGAGGTTCACTCGAAACTCGTTGAAGTCAACATTGCGGCTGCGAATGCGTTGCATCGCACCATCTGCCATCTCCGTCGTCGCGTCGTACAGGAGGGCTGAATGAATCATCAGCCCAAGAAGATCGGTCGCATTAGGCTCTTCGGTGCGCGCCCTGGCGCTGTACTTCTTCACGAGCGAATTGAGTCGATTGATATTGAACGCTGGCTTCTTTTCGGTCACGAAGGGTCCTCAACGATTGTGGTGGAAGAAAACGGCGGGATGATTTCGGGCGGTGTTATCAACTCAAACTTCAACTCTGGCACGCGGCGCAAACTCGTCGACTCCCGCAGTGATGAGCGCAAGAATCCAACGGCGTTTCGCAGGGCAGCCACCGAAAGTGGACCGCGATCTGCTGGAAGCACCGATACTTTGACGCGGGCGCTGAGCAAGTCTGGACTCATGAGTACCTCTTGAATCGAGACCATTCCCTGCAGCCGCGGATCTGAGAGTCCGCGAACGATGCGCTCTTGCAAGGCACGTTGCAAGACGCTTGCGACTTGTGCTGGACGCGAGCTAGGAACCTCATCGCGCCGCGATCCATCGGCTGAGAACGAGACGCCGGGAGGAAGTCGCGGTCCATTGGATCGCTGCTGGGATCGATCGTCGCTGCGACGCTCACGCATTTCCGCCACCTAGTGGGCGAACCGTGATAGTTCGGTAGCACTCGAGCACGTCGCCTTCGCGGATGTCGTCGTAGCCATTGATCTTCATGCCGCACTCGTTTCCAGAACGCACTTCGCGCGCATCTTCTTTGAATCTCTTGAGCTGTTCGAGGCGGCGATCCTTTTCGACAACGATGCCATCACGCGTGACACGAATCTGAGCGTTGCGCTCGACGACTCCGTCGGTGACGTAGCACCCTGCGATCGCGCCGACCTTGGTGATCTTATAAACGGCACGTACGTCGGCATGTCCGAGCACCTGCAGTCGCACTTCGGGTTCGAGCAATCCACGCACGGCTTTCTCCATGTCGTCGGTGAGCTGATAGATGACTTCGTAAAGGCGAATATCGATCTTGCGCGCTTCGGCAAGTTGCCGCGACTTTGCATTGCTCGTGACGTTGAATCCGACGACGACTGCCCCAGTTGTGGCGGCAAGTTCGATGTCGCTCTCGTTGATCCCACCCACGCCGGCGTGCTTGATCGAGATCGAGACATCTTCGGCCTTGATTCGTCCGAGCACCATTTTGAGTGTCTCGACAGACCCCTGCACGTCACCTTTGACCACCAGCGGCAACTCCTTCTTCTTCGAGTTCGCCATCGTTTCAAAGATGTTGTCGAGAGTGACCTTGGGAGCAGAGAGCTCGCGGTCGCGTTCGAGTGCGCGCCGCTCCTTTGCTGCTAGCTCAGCCGCTGCTAGCGATTCAACCACATAGAACTTGTCGCCCGCGTCGGGCAAGAGATCCATTCCAGAAATCGCCACAGTCGCCGTTGGTTCTGCCGACGTGATGCGGACACCACGATCGTTCACAATGTCGCGCACCCGGCCAAATGCTCGACCCACGACGACGAAGTCGCCGCGCTTGAGCACACCTTCTTGCACGAGCAACTGCGCAACAGCACCGCGACCCTCTTCCATGCGCGCTTCGAGCACTGTGCCCAGCGCGTGGCCGCCCCAGTCTGCTTTGAGTTCGAGAACGTCTGCTTGCAGTGCGATGAGCTCGAGCAATTCGGGAAGGCCCGTGCCCTTGAGACCGCTCACTAGCGCCACTTCGACCGATCCACCCCACGGCACTGGATTGAGGTCATACTTCGCAAGCTCTCCATAGATGCGCTGCAAGTTCTTCTCGTCGAACTCTGGACGGTCGATCTTGTTCAACGCCACAATCACTGCGACCTTCGCCGCCTTGATGTGATTGATGCTCTCGATTGTCTGTGGCATGACCCCATCGACCGCGTCGATGACGAGCACCACCACGTCTGTCACCTTCGCACCACGCGCGCGCATCGCCGTGAACGCCTCGTGACCCGGTGTATCGATGAACGTAATCGTGCGCGGTTGGTCGCTGACCTTGACTTCGACCTGAAATGCCCGGGTCGACTGGGTGATTCCACCAGCTTCGCCCGCCGCGATGTTGGTGCTGCGAATTCGGTCGAGCAGGGTCGTCTTGCCGTGATCGACGTGACCGAGAATCGTGACAACCGCCGAGCGGGCCCGTTCGTCTGAACGCTCACGCGCCGCGAATTCTTGTTCGATTTCATCGGCCGCAGTCTTGGATGCCTTCACCTCGATTTCGATGCTGAACTCCATCATGACCTCGGCAGATTGAGTTCCATCGAGAGCGCTGTTAATCGTGATTGGATTTCCCGCGAGCAGAAACTTCTTCATGATCTCTGCGACCTTGATGCCGGTGAGCGCCGAGAGCTCCTTCACCGAGACTGGATCGGGAACCTTGACCGGACCTTGCGGCTTCGCAACCACAACCCGCGGCGAATGTGATCCGGGGCGCATGAGTCCCGGCTTGTGCTTGCGAAAGAAACCATCGGCTCCCGCGATTCGGCTAGTGCGTTCTTCGAGATCTTTGGTCGAGCGAGAACCGACGCCCGCACCCGCCTCTCCCTTGCGTCCTGACCGACCGGCATCTGTAGGACGCGGTCGCTTGCCCGGTGTGAATCCACCTGGTCGCGCGACGCCCGCCCCGCCGGCACTAGTGGGTCCACCCATCGGTGCACCAAAGCGCGGGCGAGGAACTGGCAGCACATCTGCCTTGTCGATTCGAATGACCTTTGGACCCGAGAGACTCGTCTTGGTCGGCTGCGCCAACATCTCGCTCGTCGGCTTCGCGCGCACTGGACGCGTCGGCACGTTCATGGCAGCGGGTTTGATCACAGCGGCTGGTTTCGCAGGCACAATTGGTCTTGCCGGCGCAACGGCCGGCGCCGTGACTGATGCAACATGGGCCGCAACGGTTGGCGCATTGATCGACACGCCTGACGGTGAACTCGCGGCGGCAGAGTGTGGCACACGCGCTGCCGTCGAAGCTGGCGCGACGCGCGGAGGAAGAATCGTGATTGCAGGTTTCTGAACTGGCGCCGCTGGTGCATGAGCGCTCACGACTGCTGCAACAACGACTGGCTTGTTCGAAGCACTCACTACCGGCGCGATGGGATCGATCACGACCATCTGAACTTCAGGCGCGGTCCTTGGCTCAGTCGCCTTCCCCTTGCGCTTAGGCGCGAGCTTCTCAGCGCGTTTCTTCGCTTCAGCGACATCGACGCTCTGTGCCGTTTCGGTCGAAGTCGATGAACCTGCTCCGCCAAACCACTCCTTGATCGTCTCCGCCAATCCCAACGGGATCGACGCTTGTGGGCTCGTGACATCTTCGACGCCTTCGCGGATGCACTTCTCGATGATGTCTTTCGTGGTGACCCCGAGGTCCTTTGCCACTTGGGTAATTCGAACTTTTTTCAGGGACTTCACTGCCACGAGTTACTCCGATAGATAGAACAGGAAACACCAGACAAGAATCGATCCGTGAAACGCGAGTCAAAAGCCGAAACCAAAGCCGATTGGCTAGACAAAAACTCCAGCCAAGCGCGTCAACTCGCGCCTGATCCACCAATACCAAGAATGCTGTCTGCAGCGGCTTCGCTGCCAGCATCAACCACTGGCGCAGCGTGCCCTTCGGCTCGGCGGTTGCCCAGCAGTGCATCGACGACAGCGCCTTCTTCCGCCTGCAACAACTCGGCAGCAGCGCGTTCGTTCTGCATTTCTTCTGCGACGACCTTGGCGCGAGCCGAACAGGCATCGACTACGCAGGTCGCCAACTCTTCTGACATTCCACACTCGGCCACGAGTGATGGCTCGCCAATCTCTTCGACGTCAAAGACGCTGATCATGCCGAGTGCGCCCATGCGATCAAGCATTTCGTCGGTCGCGCCTTCAACTGCCTTGACGGCGGCCTGCAGGGTTTGCAATCCCTTATCGAATTCTGGTGGAGTGAGAATGTCGACATCCCATCCAGTCAATCGCGCTGCGAGACGAACGTTTTGTCCACGGCGACCGATGGCGAGTGACAACTGATCGTCCCGAACAATGATCGTCGCGCGACCTAGTTCGAAGCAAAGGCTGACCTCTTCGACTTCTGCTGGCTTGAGCGCGTTGGCGATGAGCACCTGGCTCGATTCGTTCCAGCGCACGATGTCAATCTTCTCGCCTCCGAGTTCATCAACGATGTTGCGGATGCGCGATCCGCGCACTCCAACGCATGCGCCAACCGCATCAACCTTTGAATCGACCGATGACACGGCGAGTTTCGTGCGAAATCCTGGTTCGCGCGACATCGCCTTGATCTCAATAGTGCGCTCAGCGACTTCTGGAACTTCCGACTCAAAGAGTCTGCGAATGAAGTCGGGATGGGCGCGGCTCATGACGATCTTGACTTGGCTTCCTGCGTCGCGCACATCGAGCAAGATGCACCGCACCCGATCGCCCGCCTGAAACTGCTCGCCAGGAATCTGCTCACTCTTTGGCATGAATCCTTCGGCACGCTCGAGTTGCACAATGAGTGCGTTGCCTTCGTAACGCTGGGCAACACCTGTGACCAATTCGCCTTGGCGCTTCGAGAACTCATCGAGCAGCGAAATGCGCTCATTTTCACGGAAGCGCTGAATCATCACTTGCTTGGCAGTTTGCGCTGGAATACGACCGAGCAGCTCGAGCGGGATCACCTCGCGTGTTGCGTCTTCATTGTTGCGCCACAAGAGAATGCTCCCGGCTAGGCGATCAATCTCGCAGCCGAATTCGTCGGGGTCTTCTGAGTTGAAGTGCTTGCGGGCAGCACTCACCATCGCGAGTTCGAGGTCTTGAACCAAGAGTTCGCGGTCGATATTTCGATCTCGTGCAACGGAGTCAAGGAGGCGGATAATGTCATTCATGGGAAGATCCTTTCAAATTGTCACCGCGAAAAAAAAAGGGTCACGGTTGCGCGGTGCAACCATGACCCGTCCGACTGCGCTCGTTGCGCCGTTCAACCCACAGGGGTCTCCGACGAAACGATCGCCTCTGCCGAAACGAAACGCGGATGGACGCAAAGAAGCGTCATACGCGGTTTCGGAATGCCGATGTGACACGGACCAT
>SIAR01000001.1 GCA_009691705.1 Phycisphaerales bacterium | reverse complement strand
AACTTCCCAACGCCTTCGGTCTCTATGACACTCTTGGCAACGTCTGGGAGTGGAACCAGGACTGGTACGGCTCGTACAGCGCTGCGGCAGTCACCAACCCCACAGGCCCCGCGAGTGGTTCGTCTCGGCTCCTGCGCGGCGGCAACTGGGACTACGACTCCGACTACTGCCGTGCGTCGTTGCGCGCCGGCAACTCGCCCGGCAACTTCGGCAGCAGCATCGGGTTCCGTGTCGCCAGGACTCCGTAATTTCCTTTTCCCATTTTTCCTTTTCCATTTTCGGCTGCTGCTCGTTTCTGTCCTAGGCTGGTGGCTGTCAATGCAAACAAAAAAAATTTTGAAAATGGCAAATTCCACTGCCGCTGAACCAACCGCGGTGAATCTGGCGGTCTTACAAACCTAGGGTCGCTCACCATCCTGCGAGATCTCTAGACTCGGCTCTGTGCAAAGCGCATCAGAACAGCCTTGGCTCACCGACCTCACTGAGCCACAGTTGCGGGCCGTCACCCATGAGAGTGGTCCAATGCTCGTGCTTGCCGGTCCAGGGTCAGGCAAGACGCGCGTCATAACGCGGCGCATCGCCCACCGCATTTCGTGCGGGGTTCCTGCCTGGAGCATCTTGGCATTGACATTCACAAACAAAGCGGCCGCGGTGATGCGAGCGCGCGTCGACGCACTTGTCGCGCACGACCTGCCAGGACGACGCGGTCTGGCCATTGGAACCTTTCACTCGTTTTGTGCGGGGTTGCTGCGGCGATACGGTTCGCAATCGCCTGCCGCTGGACTTGGCGGCGCTCCCATCGCAGAAAACTTTTCGATCTTCGATGCCGATGACTCGCGCGCCGCGCTGAAGTCTGCGATCAATCAAGCCAATCTCGATTCAATGCAGTGGCCCATCGCCGGAATCGCCAGTGAGATTTCTGCTGCCAAGAACCAACTCAAGAGCGCCGCCGAGTTCGCCGCCTGCGCGACAGACTTTCGAGAGCGCACCGTTGCCCGTGTCTACGGGCTCTATGAGAAGAATCTCACGCGTGAAAACGCCCTCGATTTCGACGATCTGCTGATGCGAACGGCCCGCATGTTGCGTGATGACAAGGCGGTGCTCGAAGAACTTCAAGGGCGCTACTTAGAAGTGTTGGTCGACGAATACCAAGACACCAACCATGCCCAGTTCACGGTGGCGCATGCCATTGCCAGAGTGCACCGCTCAATCTGCGTGGTGGGCGATCCCGACCAATCGATTTACGCCTGGCGCGGGGCAGATATCGCCAACATTCTCGACTTCGAAACGCACTATCCAGGGGCGGTTGTGATTCCGCTTGGCGAGAACTTTCGATCAACCGGTCATATCGTCGCGCTCGCCGATCAACTAATCCGCAACAACTCTGCCCGCCGCCACAAAGATCTTTTTACGGCGCTGCCCGATGGTCGTCCCGCCCGAGTCGCACGGCTGATAGACGAAGTGTCTGAGGCGAACTACGTTGTGGACGAGTTTGTCAGCGCAAGCCGCGCCGGAGTGCAGTGGAAAGAAATGGCGGTGCTCTACCGCATGAATGCGCTGAGTCGCACGATTGAAGACGCGCTGCGGCGGCGAGGCATCCCATACATCATCGCTCGCGGCACGGCGTTCTATGAGCGGCGCGAAGTACGCGACACGCTGGGATATCTGCGCGCACTCATCAACACGGTCGACGACACATCACTGCGCCGCATCATCAACGTGCCAGCCCGTGGCATCGGCGCGACCTCGCTGCGCAAGGTCGAAAACGTGGCGGTGCTTCGTGGAATCTCGCTTGGCGCTGCGCTCGAACAGGCGCGCCAGGCCGGAATATCAGAGCGAACGGCGCGCAGTATCGATGGGTTTCTCATGCTGCTCGCCCGCTATCGCAGCGAACTCGCCGTGAAACCAGCGGAAAATCTTGGAGCCTTCATCGCGCGGTTGATCGGCGAGGCTGGGCTCGAGCGCGCCGCCGCCGAGTCGGCAGACGATGAACAGGATGCACTCGACCGCAAGGCGAACGTGCAAGAAGTGGCGAACGCTGCCGCATCATTCGTGCCCGCCGAGCGCGAGCCAGATGCCCCAGCCCTCACCCTTGGCGACGCACTGCGCGAGTTTCTGCAGTCGATCGCCTTGGCGGCAGATTCGGATGCGATCGATCCCGAGCGTGGAGTTGTGACATTAATGTCGCTTCACGCTGCCAAGGGTCTCGAGTTTCACACGGTGGCGATCATCGGCATCGAAGAGGGTCTGTTGCCTCACGCGCGCAGCCTCGCGTCGGGCGAAGGTGTCGAAGAAGAGCGACGATTGCTCTTTGTGGGGATGACCCGCGCCGAACGGTCGCTTCTGTTGACATCGGTTGCATCGCGCGCAAGTCGTGGAGTGCGTATGAGCACAGTTTCCAGTGGATTTCTGCGCGAACTGCCCGCCCAGCACATCGAGTTGATCGATCGAACGGCTGGACGCTTCAACGGTGCAGACGATGAGTCAGCGGTGGGTGGGACGCGTCAACAACACTCTCCGGCGGCGCGCGGGATGAATGTTGGAACAACCGTTCGCCACACGCAGTTTGGCATCGGCAGGATCGAAGCGGTGCTTCCCCGCGGAAGCATGACGAGCGTCACCGTGCGCTTTCGCACCGCAGGCGAGCGAACGCTAGTGCTTGAGTACGCCAAACTCGAAATTGTCGTCGCGAGTTAGGGTCGTGAGATCACTGGTCGCAGAGTCCGGTCTGCCACATCAAGAACGACCACTGATCGGCCTGCTCAGCGATGCGATTTGCTAGCGGCTTGCCTTGACCATGTCCCGCGTCGCGGTCGACCCAGAGCAAGATTGGATCGATCGCATCATCATTCGACGCTAGCGCCTGCATGCGCGCGGCCATCTTTCGAGCATGCAGTGGATGCACCCGCGAGTCGTTCTCGCCCGCGGTGAAGAGCACCGCCGGATACTTCGTGCCCACCCGCACGTTGTGGTAAGGGCTGTATGCGCGAATCCAGGCGAACTGTTCGGCACTCTCGCTCGATCCATACTCGGGTACCCAGAACTTCGCCATCAAGAAGTTCTGAAAGCGAACCATGTCGAGCAGAGGGACGGCGCTAATGGCGGCACAAAATAGTTCGGGGCGCTGGGTGATCGCAACGCCGGTGAGAAGTCCGCCGTTCGATCCACCTTTGATCGCAAGGTGGGCAGCGTCGGTGTACTTCTGCGCAGTTAGCCATTGCGCGCAGGCGTAGAAATCGTCAAAGACGTTCTGCTTCTTTGACAACATCCCATCGCGATGCCAACGCTCGCCATACTCGCCGCCGCCGCGCAGATTCGCAACCGCGTAGACCCCTCCAGCATCGAGCCACGGAAAAAGCGTCGGATCAAAGTACGGCTCAAGATTCACGTTGAATCCGCCGTAGCCGTAGAGCAGAGTCGGCAGCGATCCCGTTGGCTTGAGACCCTTCTTGTGCACGATGAACATTGGAATCTTTGTGCCATCTTTGCTGGCAACAAACACCTGCTGCACACTCACACTCTGTGGATCGACCGGCACTTCAGGTCGCGCCCAGAGCGCACTGGCGCCGGTGCGAAAATCAATCGTGTAGATCGAGCGCGGTTCGTTGAAGCTCGTATAGCTCAAGAATCCGTCGGTGCGCATTTCGTCGGTGGCGGCGTTGGCACTGCCGAGCCCTGGCAGCACAATGTCGCCGAGGCTCACGCCGCTGGGCGAAAAGCGCTCAATGTGTGTCACGACATCGCGCGCGTAAATGGCAACCAACACCCCACCTGCATAACTCACCGAATCGAGCACTTCACTCTCGCGGGTCGGAATGATGAGATTCCAGTTTGCGCGGGCCGGAGCGGTGAGGTCGACGCTATAGAGCGCCCCCTTGGGAGCATCAAGCGAGGTCTGCATGAAGAGGGTGTCGCCAACAATCGCCGCGGGCTGAAAGTTGGCGTCAAGGTCGACGGCAATCGGCGTCAGCACTGGACCGCCCTCTGGCATCCCCATGCGAATCCACCCGGCGAGATCGCCCACGAAAAGATCGCTCGCTTGCCATCCACGGGATTGTTGAATGAGCAGCCAACGCGCGTCGCGCGAAAGTGCGGCGCCCGGAACTCGGCTCGGTTCGCTTTGGCGAAAGAGCACCGAGTCGTGACGCGGGTGTCGGGCCAAAACGTGCCAGCAAATCTCGCGCGAGTAGGGATCGGCAACATTGGCAAGGCGCGTGTAGAGGAATGCGCTTGCGTCAGGTGTCCAGCCAGCGAAGTCAATCTTGCCAACGATTTCATCGGCGAGCCAACTGCCAGTTGCGACATCGAGCACGTGCAAGACGCTCATCTCGCTGCCCGATTTCGATGTGCCAAAGGCCAGCAATCGCCCGTCGTGTGAGGGTTCCCACCAGTCGAGGCTGGTGAGTCCCTTGGCGTCGAGGGTGTTGACGTTCAGCAGTTCTCGCTTGGCATCGCGCAGCGGACCCGTCGGCGCACCGGCACCCCGCGGCGTGAGTGCGGGGTCGCTGCCGACATACAACACCGCTTGATTTTGCCCGCCGGCGCGCTCAGTCCAGAACGCAAAGCCACCGTCGCGTTTGGGCAAGCCGATCGATCCAATAGACATCAACGGGGCCAATTGCTGTTCGAGTGTCGAATGACACGGAAGCCCATCGAGCAGCGACTGGGTGCGAAGGTTCTGCGCACTCGTCCAGACTTGCACCTCGCTCGAATCTGCCTCAAGCGCCTCGAGCCAACGGTAGTCGTCAACGATTGTTTCACCGTGCACGACATCGGTTACCGGCTTCACGACCGTGACTGGAGGTGTGGCGAGCGTCTGGCACGCTGCGACGAGAGAAAGCAAAGCGAATGTGCGCATCGGCGCATCCTAAGCGGTCGGGGCGATCCCCACGGTTGTGCGCATGCGAATCGTCTGCGGCATCGAGGCAATTCCATCGAGCAGTTTGGGATCCTCAAACTGTTCGACATCGAGAATGACATAACTCGTGGATGGATTCGACTGCAGGTATTCGGCGTTGATGTTGATGCGCGCCTCGGCCAAGAGTGTGTGCATCGCTCCGAGCACTCCCGGAACATTGCGATGCACGTGCAGGATGCGCAACTGCCCACGGCGCAAGACTGGCAGATCGACTTGCGGCAAGTTCACGCACGTTTCAGTCGAACCGTGCTGCCAGAAATGCACGAGTTTCTCTGCTACTTCAAGCGCGATGAGTTCTTGCGCCTCAAGCGTCGAACCTCCAATGTGCGGGGTGAGGATCGCGGTGGGACAATCACGAAGTGGCGAAGAGAATGAATCGCCCGCAGAGTCAGGTTCAACCGGAAAAACGTCGAGCGCGGCGCCGCCAAGTCGACCCTCGCGCAGTGCCGCGGCGAGTGCATCGACATCGACGATCGATCCGCGGGCGTTGTTGATCAGCACCGATCCGGGTTTCATCATCGCAATCTGCTTTTGAGAGATCATCGCGATGGTCGATGGCGTCTCGGGCACGTGCAAGGTGACGCAGTCTGCCTCGCGCAAGAGTGATTCGAGAGTCGGGCGCGATTGGGCGTTTCCAAGCGGCATCTTGCGCACGACATCATGAAAGATGACCCGCATCCCAAGCGCCTCAGCGAGCACGCTCACTTGCGATCCGATGTGCCCGTATCCGACGATTCCAAGCGTGCGTCCGCGAATCTCGTGGGCGTGCGTTGCACTCTTGTCCCAGATTCCGGCGTGCAGTTGCGTCGACTTTTCGAATAGGCGCCGGCACAGACAGACCGCCTCGGCAACCGTCATCTCGGCAACGCTGCGGGTGTTCGAGAATGGCGAATTGAAGACGGCGCATCCACCAGCCTCGGCACTCTTGAGGTCGACTTGGTTGGTTCCGATGCAGAAGCAGCCAACGGCGACGACATTGGCGTGTCGCGCGAATTGTGCCGCCCGCAATTCGCTCTTCGAGCGAATGCCAACCACAGTTGCGCGCGCGAGCGCTTCATCGAGTGGCGCGCCAGCGAGTGCCCCCGCGACGCGTTCGATCGTGAACCCAGCCCCACTGAGAACTGCATCTGCGGCGGGATGGATGGACTCAAGTAGAAGTGCGCGCGGCGCGGTCGATGCGGTCGATGCGGTCATGCGCGCGAGCCTATCCCACGATGTCAGGAAGGTCGAAGAGGGCGTGTGTCAGATTCACCGGACCCTCGGGCGTGATCAGCACATCCGCCTCGTAGTGCACGCTGCGCGAACCATCACCGGTGTAGATCGGCCAGGCCGTGCCGGTCGAAACTATCTCAGTGGTGCTCACCGCGATCATCGGCTCGACCGCGATCAGCATTCCCGGGCGAAAGGTCTTCCACGCTTCGTTCCATTCGCCGGGATATGAGGGCACCACATTCGAGATGAATGGCGGGGCGTGCAGCGTGCGGCCATATCCATGTCCCCCCAGACCACGCACGAGAAAAAATCCAAAGTCGCTCTCGACGCACTTCTGCACCGCACGCGCCCAATCAATGAGTGGACGCCCTGGCTGCATGGCATTTATCCCCACGCGAAGGCTCTCGCGCCCGCACCGCAACAGCGAATAGGCCACGTCATCGCCGGACTTGATGATGTAAGTCCACGCTGCATCGCCGATCCATCCTTTATGTCGGACGCCGATGTCGATCGAAAAGATGTCGCCTTCTTTGAGAGGTTGTGCGTGCATGTCATGCGTTCCGTGCACGACGCACTCGTTGAGCGAGAGGCAGGAGTGACTCGGAAAGGGGGGATGACCGCGCACCTTGTAACCCAGAAAGCAAGACTTGCAATCAAGCTTCGTGAGTGTGCGCTCAACAAACGCGTCGACTTGCGCGAGCGTCTGTCCCTCGCCCAGAAACTCGGCGAGCGCCTCGTGGGTCTTTGATACGCACTCAGCCGCCGCAGTTGCAAGTTCGGTGTCGCGCGTCGAAAGCATCACTTCGAGAGTAGCGCACCGCTACGCGGGCAAGAGGCGACATCGACCCCGCGCGCCCATACTTGCACTGGAAGTTGACCCGCGAGTTCGTAGCCCAGTGCGCGTTCGTCGGTGAAAGGCCAGAGCACGATGTCGGCGCACTTTCCGCACTCGATCGATGCACAACTATGCGCAACTCCGAGCACGCAGGCGGCGTTCCAGATCACCGTGGTGAGCGCCTCGGCGGTGGTGAGTCGCATTTCACGTACGGCGAATGAGACGATGATGGGCATTCCCCGCACTGGTGCGCTTCCAGGATTCGCATTGGTGGCGAGGGCGAGTGCGCCGCCGCCATCGATGAACTCACGGGCGCGAATTGTTCGGGTACCCAAGCAGAATGAGGTTGCGGGAAGCCCCACGGCAATCGTCGAACTCTTGGCGACTGCGGCGAGGTCACTCTCGCTCGCCGCTTCAAGATGATCGACGCTGACCGCACCGAGGTTGAGCGCAGCGGGGATCATCCCAAGCGAGTTGAATTGATCGGTATGCACGCGCCCGGGGCTGCCGAGAGCCTTGGCGCGGGTGAAATAGTCCACACACTCTTGCACTGACCACGATCCAGTTTCGCAGTACGCATCTACTGCAATACCAGGATGGCGCGCGAGCACGGTGGGAAGAGTTTCAGCAATTGTTTTGGCAACGAAACCATCGCAGGCCGGATCGACCGCGTGCCCCCCAAGAAATGTTGCAATCATCGAAACGGGTGAGTGCGCCGCCGCCTGTGAAATCGCATCGAGCATTCGCAGTTCAGTCGCACAGTCGAGCCCGTACCCCGACTTCACTTCGATCGTCGTCGTTCCATAGGCAGCCATTTGCAGTGCGCGCGTCTCAAGCCCCGCGGCGAGTTCATCAGTTGTTGTCGCCCGCACAGCGCGCACAGTTGAGAGAATGCCACCACCCGCGGCAAGAATGTCGAGGTACGACGCGCCGGCGAGTTTCATCTCCCACTCATCCCAGCGCTCACCCGCCCAGCAGGCGTGGGTGTGGCAGTCGACAAATCCAGGAAGCACAACGCGCCCATGGGCATCGATCACCTGCACGCCATCGTGCAGTTCGCGCGCCGCATCACCCGCGGCGACTTGGACGATGCAGCCACCCTGCATCAACACATATCCGCGCTCGATCACTCCCAGATCTCGCATCGCTGCCCCGCGGCGGGGGGTCAGCGCTTGCCCATGAGGCGAACGCAGCGTGACAATGCGGGCATTGATGATGAGTGTTCCAGCCACGATGCGGACGGTACCGTAGAGCGCTATGCAACTCTTTATCGTTCGACATGCCAAAGCAGCAGAGCGCGACGTTACGACCCTAAGCCATGACTCCCTGCGACCGCTCACCAATGGAGGAGCCGAGAAGTTTGCCCGACTCGCCAAGCGGGTAGGACGGCTCTTCGCCCCACCCGAATTGGTGCTCGCCAGTGGTTACGTTCGGGCTTGGGAGACCGCGCGAATCCTAGAAGAATCAGCCGGATGGCCCGCGCCACTGCGCTGCGCGGCGCTCGAGTGCGATGCACAGAACCAGGTTGCTGCGGTGAGCGCTGCGCTCATCGAGCGCTCCGCGACGTCGCTGGCGATCGTCGGGCACGAACCATTCCTGAGTGAATTCATCGGGCAGCTCATCGGCGCCGGATCTGCGTCGATTGAGATGGACAAGGGTGCGGTGGCACTGCTCGAAGTGGACAGTTCGCTGCGTGGCGGATCCCTTCGCGCACTCATTTATCCCGCATGGGTCTCTGGCAAAGGGTCGAGACGCTAAACTCGAAACGCTAGAATCACAACGGCAACCACATGAGCACATCACAAGAACCAATAACGAAAAAGACCGCAAATGTTGAGATGATTTGGGATGGCTCGATTCTCATCGTGCGTCCAGCGGGTCCCAACATTGGACAGCGCGAGGCGCCAATCATGAGCGGCGATATCGACCCGTACATGAAGTCGCTCGGCAAGGCGCTCAAGTTCATGGTGCTCGACCTCTCAGCGGTTCAGTTCATGAGCAGTATGGGAATCGGCACCTGCATCAACTGCCGCAACGGTGCGGCCGCGCTGGGAGCGAGACCAATTCTCTATGGCGCGAACAAAGACCTGCGGGCGCTCTTGGCGATGATGAAGATTGAAAAGCTTTTCGCCGTCGCCGACTCGCGCGACGACCTGAACAAACTCGTCGGCCGCTAGTGGCGGCGCGGGGAGTCTCGTCAACGAGTCCCGTCAGCGAATCCTGTCAGCTAGTTATTGCTGCGCGCGCGTGTGAACCACAATGTCCGCACCGTGCACATCGTCGGCGTTCAGGCTGGCACTCGCGCTGGGTTGCAGTGAGATGACGAGCGTCTTTGCGTCGGGGCAGCGCATCTTGAACTGCGCAACGGTTCCGAGTTGCCCCTCGAGGTGAAATCCACCGGCGCAGTGCAGCACCGATCCGTGGCGCACAAACGCCAGTGCCGCGCTTGTTCCCATGGTGCGGTCCCAAATGCGCTGCGATCGATGCACGCGGTCGACATCTTCGTCGCTTGGCAGCACGAGATCGAGTCGCTCACTCGCGCTGCGCTCTTTGTGCAACTCGGTCATCAAATCTTTGAGTCGCTGCCAATCACCATCGCGGGTGAGAGTGGGATCGATTTCAAAGTGCGCGCGCTCTTCGACTGGAAGTGCCAGCAGAGGCTCATATCCCTCGCGCAAGGCTTGTGAGACGTACTTGCGCGGCGCATTGGCGGCGACCACCGGAGTTCCCGCCAGGCGCGCCGATTCGAGCATCGGTTGGTACCACGGCAGCCACGAATCTTTCTCTGCCCAGTGGCGCGATCCTGTCTCGTCGATAAACGCATCGAGGGCGAGTTCACCCTTCAAGAACGCATCGACCTTGCCCTGCTCATTGCGCTCGAGCATCTCAAGACTCACCGCGCCACCGGGATGGGCGAGCAAGAATGCAACTACGAGCGCTTGTTCAACGCGGTGACCGCTGGCGTCATCGTGGGTCTCTCCAACGAACACGGCATTGGACCGCGCCACGCGAAGCAACAGTTCAAACCAGGTGATTGGCGCGCGGGTTGCGCCGTCGAAAACGTACAGCGACTCGCAGGCAGGCGCCTGTGCGATCTGCTGGGCGGGGGAGAGTTTTTGGTTCGCGGTGGTGCAACCGCATGCAAGGACGGTGCAGATCACCGTCCAAAGCACTCCAAAGTGCCAACGAAAGGTGGATTCCACGCGCATTGGGGTTACGCTAGTTGAAATGCTTCCACTGCTCTCAATCATCGCTGTGAGTTGCGCGTTCAATGCCAACGACGGCGCACCACCTGAGCGCCACTCGTACGCGGGCGAGAGCGTCGTGCGGGTGAAGTTGAAGTCCATTCGTGATGTGCGGCTCATCGACGCGCTTTCAATTGACATGTGGTCGCACGGCATTTACGGCGGTGTGGCGGAGTATCAAGTCACGCCTGAGCAGCGTCGTGCAATCGATGCGAGCCACCTCGAGTACTGCGTCATGATCGACGACCTCGACGCAGCGATCGCAGCAGAACGCAAGCGCATCGAGGACGCGCCCGAGGGTGGCGTGGCAGATTTCGCGTGGTTTGCGCAACCCAAAGACCTCGCCGCAATCAACGCGCGACTCGACGCACTCGCGGCGCTGCGTCCAGACATCGCATCGATCGTCACCGTTGGAACTTCGCTCGAAGGACGCCCCATTCGCGGTCTTCGAATCAGCGCGCTCGCAGTGGGAACACCGGCCCCGGCGATTCTCTTCGACGCAACCCAACACGCCCGCGAATGGGCCGCGGCGATGACTGGCATGTTCTGCGCTGATCAACTCATCGAAGGTGCCGACAACGACCCGCGCATCCACACACTTCTGAGCCAGATCGAGTTCTTTGTGATTCCGTGCGTGAATCCAGATGGATACAGCCACTCATGGACAACCGCGCGACTCTGGCGAAAAAATCGTCGCAACAACGGCGATGGAACCTTTGGAGTCGACCTCAATCGCAATTGGGGATACCAGTGGGGAGGGGCGGGGGCGAGCAGTGATCCTGCCAGTGAAACCTATCGCGGTCTCGCCGCGTTTTCAGAGCCTGAGAGTGCGGCGATGCGCGACTTTTACAATGCGCATCCCAACATCGTTGCGAACATTGACTTTCATTCGTATAGCCAACTTGTGCTCGCCCCCTGGGGCTACACCACCGCTCCCAACGCAGAGGCAGCACTCTTTCAGTCAATCGGTGAGGCGATGAAGGGGGCGATCGCGAGCGAAACGGGGGCGAACTACATCGCAGGACCCATCGGAACGACCCTATATCTAGCGAGCGGTGGGTCAGTCGATTGGTCCTATGGCGCACGCGGGGCACTCTCGTGGACAATCGAAGTGCGCGACACAGGAACGTACGGGTTCATTATTCCCGACGGCGAGATTCTCCCGTGCGTGCGCGAGAGTTTCGCGGCCGCACTCACCATGGCAGAGATTGCCGGACGCCCCGCGGTGATTTCACTTGACGCGGCGTTTCCAGCCACTCTGATGAGTGGGGTGGCAACGACGCTCGCAGTGCGCGTGCACGAAGCAGTCGCAGGTTCGGTGACTGACCGCTCGCTCATGCGGCGCGTCAACGGACAAGCATGGCAATCGACTGCATTGACACTCGATTCCGGCGACCTCTACTTGGCCGTCATTCCACCACTGCCATGCGGCGCAACCGTGGACTGCTACATCGAGGTCGCGCTTGTTGGAGGGTCGAGTGTGCGCTATCCCACAACCGCGCCCAGCGCAGTGCTCACCGCTGCGGTCGTGGCTGAGCAGGTGCTCGCCGAGTATCCATTCGAAGTCGCAAACACGCAGTGGTCCTACGGAATCGCCGGCGACTCCGCGACTTCTGGAGTCTGGGTGCGGGGCGATCCAATCGCGACCAGTGCGCAGTGCGAAGATGATCACACCGCCGCTGCTGGAGTGCAGTGCGCCTTCACCGGACAAGGCACCGTGGGCGGATCCGCCGGGGCAGCCGACGTCGATGGCGGAGTGACAACGCTGCTCTCGCCCGTGCTCTGCACGATGACCGCAGGGGCGCGATTGCAATACTGGTACTGGTATTCGAACAATCTGGGTGGCGCGCCGAATCTTGACGAATTCGTCGTACAGGTCTCGGCGAACGGAACCTCGTGGACAACGGCAGCGACCGTGCAGTCGAGCGCGACCGCGTGGCGCGCAGCGGACATCGCACTCGATGCACTCATTCCGGTCGGGGCACCGGTTCGCGTGAAGTTTGTTGCGCAAGATCTCAACGCTGGTTCGCTCGTCGAGGCTGCCATCGACGACGTGCGCATCCTGACCACTGCCTGCACTGCAATCGCGGGAGACGTTAACGGCGACGGCATCGTCAACGGGCAAGATCTCTCGACGTTGCTCTCGCAGTGGGGATCATCTGGCTCGGCGGACTTCGATGGAGACGGCAGTGTGAGTGGTCCAGATCTCGCGGTGCTTCTGTCAAATTGGAGTTGATGATGCGTGCGGCGCGCCTTGGTGAATAGACTGCGGGGATGGCGCTCGACGCCTCGATCTATCTCTCTGATACCGGACCAGTTGCCAAGCGCCTCACTGGATTTGAAACGCGACCTCAGCAAATTGAGATGGCGTCAGCGATCGATTCATGTCTGGATCGCAAGGGTCGACTCTTGGTCGAAGCTGGCACGGGGGTTGGAAAGAGTTTTGCTTACCTCTTGCCAGCAATTCGCCGCATCGTTGAGCATCGCGAACGGGTCATAATTTGCACCAACACGATTGCCTTGCAAGAACAGTTGGTCGAGAAAGACATTCCGCTGCTAAATGCGGTGATTCCAGAAGAGTTCAGTACGGTGCTCGTCAAGGGACGGGGCAATTACGTTTCGCTGCGACGATTGAAACTCGCCAGCGCCCGTCAAGATCGACTCTTTGGCGATGAAGAAGAGCGCCACTCGCTCGTCGGGCTCGAAGATTGGGCCTACGAGACGCGCGATGGAACCAAGCACTCACTAGCGGTGATGCCATCCCATGCTGTTTGGGAGCACGTGCAATCCGATGCTGGCAATTGCATGGGCCGCAAGTGCCCGACCTACGAAAAGTGTTTTTATCAGGCGGCGCGGCGCAGAATGGAAAACGGCGACCTGCTTGTTTGTAATCACGCGCTGTTTTTCAGCGATCTGGCGATGCGCGCGGCGGGTGGGCGCGGGTTTCTGCCGGCATATCACCATGTGATTCTCGATGAGGCGCACAGTCTTGAAGAAGTGGCCGCCGACCACTTCGGCACCCGCGTCAGCGAAGGCGCAGTCAACTTTCTGCTGCGCTCGCTTTGGAATCCTGCAAATCAGCGGGGTGCACTGAACGATGCGCCGATGCAAGAGGGTGGAGATCGCACCCTCGAATCAGCGCTGAAGCAAGTTGAAGTTTGCCGCCAGGCGGCGGAAGGATTCTTCAGCGACCTCTGGCGATGGCGCGAGGCGCGTGGTGCCGAGGGTGACTTTCGACTTCGCGAAAAAAATGTGGTCGCGGACTCACTGAGTGAACCACTGCGTGCACTCGCAACGATCTTGCAACTCGTTCGGGAGCGGGCCGCCGATGAAGCGGATGGATTCGAGATCAACAGCTATCAGCAGCGGGCGAGCACCCTCGCCGCCTCTTGCGCGGCGCTCATTTCGCAGTCGATGCCCGGCTGCGTCTACTGGATGAGTAGTTCCCACAAGAGGCGCGGGCGCGGGGCGGTTCGCCCCGAGATCACGCTTGCATGCGCTGCCATCGAGATCGGTCCGCTTCTTGCGCAGCATCTTTTCAGCAACGATGTTTCAGTCGTGCTCACCTCTGGAACGCTCGCGGTGACTCGGGGAGATTGCGCTCACACCGCGGCAGCGCTTGGCATGACCGATGCGCAGGTGCTGGTGTTGGGGAGTCCCTTTGATTATGCGCGGCAAGTGCGCGTTTACGTTGAGCCGCAAGTGCCTGACCCGCGCGAACCTGACCACCTTGCCTTCCTTGCTGAGCGCGTCTTGCACCACATTGTCGCCAGTGACGGCGGAGCCTTCGTGCTCTGCACGAGTTTCAAGTCGTTGCAAGCGCTCGTTGAGGCGACGATGCCAGAACTCGCCGAGCGCTCGTTTCCAGTGCACGCCCAAGGTGCTGGCACTCCAAACGCGCTGCTTTTGAAGCGGTTTCGTGAGTCTGAGCGCAGCGTGCTCTTCGGGGTGGCAAGCTTTTGGCAAGGGATCGACGTGCGTGGTCGCGCACTTCGTAATGTCATTATCACGCGATTGCCATTCGAGGTGCCAGACGCGCCGCTGGTACAGGCGCGTCACGAGGCGATTCAAGCGCGGGGAGGAAAACCATTTTTCGAAGACTCGCTTCCCCGCGCCATCATGCGCTTTCGACAGGGGTTTGGTCGACTAGTTCGAAGTGCCAATGACATGGGACGGGTGGTCGTGCTCGACTCACGCATCGCCAACAAAAGCTATGGGCGGCTCTTTCTCGACGCTCTTCCCGAAGGTGTTCCGATCGAAGTGCTTGGCGAAGACGACTACTCGCTATAACCGTCCGCTCGCCGCGCCGCGCGGGCACTGCCCACGATCAGCCGCGAAGCAGTTTCAAGGTCGGATACGCCGCACCCAGAATCTTTTTCGACGGGGCGTCCATCCACTGATCGAGCACGGTCGCGTAGACCGAACGAAAGTCGCAGGTGAACTTGAGATCGCCCTGATCGAGGTCAGTCATCGAAGGATGCGTTCCGTGGACTCCCGCGTTCACTCCAGCGCCGATCACGAACATCGGCGCCGCAGTTCCGTGGTCTGTTCCACCCGAGGCGTTTTGCTTCACGCGCCGCCCGAATTCGCTAAAGACCAGCGTCACAACGCGGCTGTCATTGCCCTGCGCTTTGAGGTCGTTCTGGAACGCCAAGAGCGCATCGCCCACTTGGCGCATGAGGTTGCCGTGCGCTCCAGCTTGACCGCCATGGGTGTCGAATCCGCCGATCGATGCGTAGTAGACGCGTGTCTTCATCTGATCACGAATCATCGCGCCAATCGATTTTAGTTGTGACGACAACTGCGAGTTTGGATATGAAACGAGCGGAGTCTTGTCCATGGCGGCGCGAATGCGATCGCTCGAAAGTTGGGCGTCGAGGGCGGTGCGCATCAGGAACGCGGCTTGCGATCCCGCCGCAACTCCCTCGAGTGCTCCGGCGCGGTTCATCGTCTCGTATGGCAACTCGAGTGACGCGGGAAGTTCCTTGCCTGTCCACTGAAAGAGCTTCGCATTCTCGAAAGAGACGGGCTTGTGCAGGTCTCCAAACATCGCCAGCGGTGCAGTGCGTCCAATGGCAACCTCAGCATCCGCTTGCGGAGATCCACTACACGCGTTGTCGACATATCGGCCGATCCATCCATTGCTGCGGCCTTGCGACTTGGCAGTGTGCCAGATGTCCATCGAAGCGAAGTGCGAACGGTTCGGATTGGGATAGCCCACACCCTGCACGATCGCCATCCGCCCGCTGTCAACAAGTTCCTTGAAACCAGTGAGATTTGGGTGAAGTCCAATTCCGATGGTGCTGTCGAGCTGTAACGCGCCGTTGTTCGCTGCGGGAGCGGGGATGGCGAGTTGCGGCCGCTGTCGGTAGTAATCATCGGAGCCGTACGGAACGATGGTGTTCAATCCATCGTTTCCGCCGCCGAGTTGCACGACCACAAGAATGCGATCTTCGCGAACACCGGCCTGACTCGTGACTCTGCTATCGGCGCTCAGCATTCCAAGCGCCGACTTCTCAAGAAACCATGGCACAGTGGCAACCAACGATGCCAGCGTGACACCTTGTTGCAAGAAGATTCGGCGAGTGAGTGGGGTGTTGGGTTGCATTGACGTCTCCAGTTGCTAGCAGAGTTGAAACTCGGGCATTGCGGTTACCAAACAGAGCGCTGCGACGAGGCGCGGTCCAGTGAGCGATCCGGTGAGTCCGCTCACATACGCGCGAAACTGATTGCGTCGCGCTTCGGTCGCGCTGACTGCGAGCACCAAATCAAGCAGCGCGTCAGCCTCTTTGGAACTATCGCCACCCGTGGCTGAGAGGATCGCAGCTTCGAGCGCAGTCGTGTCCCACTTTGCAAGATCAGCATCCCAATCAAACGCATCGGGGCGCAGACCTGTGATGAGATAGACGGCGAGATTCTGCCGCACGAAATAGGTACTCGTGTTGATCCAAGATTGCCCGCCATCCCAGCCCTTGACGTTGGGTGGCATGAAGAGGCTCTGTCCCATCAGGTCGCCTGCCGCGTTGAGCGACGAGAGTTCACGCGGCGGGGTGCCAAGTTCGCGAATTGTCTGCACGATCAATTGTGTGGGACTCTTGATGGTCGCCCCACGGTTGGCCGTGTCGTAGAAATGTTGACTGCAAAATAGCATTCGCAGGACGGGCTTCAACTCGTATTGCTGCTTGCGAAGTTCGGCCGCGAGCGCGTTTGAGTATGCATTGCACTTGGCATCAGGCATTCCTGGGCCATCGTTGACGAAGAAGCGGTAGAGCTTTCCGCACAGAAACTCAGATGTCTCGCGCCGTGAAAGAATGATGCGTGCGAAATCGTCGCCATCCCAATTGCCAGTCTGACCAAGAATCGTCTTGCTCTCGCCATCGTGATTGTTGGCGGCGAATCGAAACGTGTCGTCTTCGAAGGTGAAACCCGTCAGGGCGCGGGCGCCTTCCTTGATGTCGTTTTCGGTGTAGCCGTGCCCTTCGCCGAGTACGAAAAGTTCCATGAGTTCGCGCGCGAGATTCTCGTTGGGACGACCGCGCCGACTCTCGTCGTTGTCGAGATACTTCAGCATGGCAGGATTGCGCAAGATGCGCAGCACCAGGTCAGCGAAGTTTCCGGTCGCGTAGGCGCGAAAGAGTTGGTTCTGCTGAAACATGTGGTAACTGTCTTCGATGGTGCGGTAACCAGTGGCGAAGTGTCCATGCCAGAAGAGCGTTAGTTTTTCTTCAAGGGGGCGGCCAGTCTGAATCAGCCGTCGCAGCCACCACTTCTGAATCTCTTGCATCTGCGCGCGGTCGAGACCATCCTGTTGGTTCTTCAATTTCTGAAACTGCTCGCGCACCGTTTCAGAATTGGACTGCCGCGCCTGCTGCACCATCGAACGCTCTTCAACGGTGAGTGGCTTTCGAATCGTGCTGTCAAACTCGCTGGTGCTGATCGCGTCGTTTTGGGTCGTTCCAGAATTGAGCAAGTAGTCGACCGCCCCATCCAACCCCATCGCTCGCAGCGCTTCGATTTGGGCGGTAGTACCGCCAAATCCAGCGCGGTTCAGCAGGTGACGCGCCGACTGAGTATTCCAGTTTGCTTTTCCCAGTGGCGTGGTCGAGTAGTTGCTCATGTTGGCAGGCGATCCTTCCACCGTCGGTTGACCAAAGATGACATCAACAGGACTAAAAGCAAGGCGAGCGGAATGAAAAGTGCGCCCGTCCTGTTCTGCATGAACCCGAGTTCAAAGAAGGGCAGACTGGCGATGATGAGTCCAACCGATAGCCAAACAGGCACAGCCCGCAGGCGAAGCAGCAGAAAATATGGGAAAACAAGCCCATAAAGAACGAGAAGTCGCAAGTAGGTCTCCTCGCCCGATCCCCACCACGGGGCGGGAGCAAGTCGCGTGAGCCAACCGAGGGCGAGCCCCACGAGCAAGACCCACACCACGAGTAGTCGTCGTGAAAGCGGACGGGCGTCTGTGCAACCCTCGCGGGCATGCGCGCCGATGGTGAAGAACAACTGCACTGCCCAGAGCATCATGAGGGCATTGCCGAGGCGTGGGCTCATCGTGGTGCGATCAAAGAACGTCGCGACGCAGAGCAAAGTCAACGCAAAGACGACGCCGAAGACAAGGAATGCGTGGCGACTTGGCGAACGGTCAAGGGCTCGGTGAAAGGTCAGGTCGAGGTATGGGCAAGCGAGAAACCCGACCGCGATTGCAGGCACAAGTGCGGGCAGCGACTGTGGCGGCCGAGTTCCCGTTGCAGACAACTCAAGAAGGGATGGCAAACCATCCCAATCGATCGCGAGTGCCGAGACGATCGTCACAATCACCGCAAATCGCAACCACCCCGAGTCGCCCAAGAATCGCGCCGCGGCGAGTCCGCCCATGATGACGGCAATGGCCCCCAGCGGAGGCAGCATCCATCCCGCAAAGAATGCTTGATAGAGCAGCGTGGCGAGTGAAAACCACAGGCAGAGGTCGGCGCAGCGCGTGCGAACAAACTGCGCCCGCGCCGGGTTGAGCACATATCCAAAGAGCGCGCACCCCAACACATTTGGAATAAAAAAAGCGAGAAATCCAGGCCATCCAAACTGGTTCAGCAGGATGAATGGCAGAAACATCCCAATGCACCAGGTCCAACTGGCACTACAAAAAAGACCCCATCCAATGGTGCGAATCCAACTGGGTGTGGTCATTGATTAGTCATCGTCGCGTTGAATGGTCGGTGGGCCCTTGCCAGCCTTCTTCTCCCAAATGCCGTTGCCGGCCCGCTCATACTTTGTGAATCCGAGCCGGTCGAGATTTGAATTAGAGAGTCGCTTGCCATCGCTTCCAAACTGCACCTGCGCAACGACTGGAACGCGGCGCACTGGAAGTCCACTTTCTGGATGGGTTGTCAATGCCGATTCGGTCATCGGCTGAAAAACCTCGAAGTGTTCGCCATCGCTTCCGTCGAGATGGACCACGCAGTACACATACGTTGGCATCGCTACACGATAGTGCAGAGATGGCGCCGCACGAGATCGCGCGCGGCGAGAATGTCCGCGTCGCGACACTTGCCAGATTCACGCTCGATCACAAGATTGAGTGGTCGTTCGGCAGTGCGCGCCCGCTGCACTCGGGCGAGGAATGGCTGCCATTGCACACTTCCTTGACCGACGGGAACTTCGGTGCCCCAGGTGCCAGGGCACTGCGTAGCGACCGCATCTTTGATGTGCACTTGTCGCAGCCACGGGGCGAGTATCTCGACAGCCTCAACAGGATCCCCCATCCCATAGAGAATCATGTTCGCGGGGTCGAAGTTGACCCCCACGCTTGGGCGATCAATCTCACGCAGTGCCAGCGCCAGAGTCTGCGCGCTCTCTTGGCCCGTTTCGAGGGCAATCGCGATTCCTCGCTGGGCAAAAATGTCGGCGATCGTGCGCAGTCGATCGATCATGACTGAGCGCACAGGATCACCCAACTCGTGTGGAAGAAAACCGCCGTGCAGGGTGACAAGTTCGATCGCGCCGCGCTCGGCGAGGTCGGCAACGCGCAGCGCGCGGTCGATGTTTTGGCCCCAGTGCCCATCACTGCGAACGCCTCCAGTGCGGGCGATCGACTCAAGTGTTGTGTAGTCCTCGCCCGCCATCGCGAGCATGCCACTGATCACCTCGATTCCCTCGCCGCGCAAAAAGTCAATCGCGAAACGCCACGGCAACTCACTCACACATGGGACGAGGGCGAGTTGCACGGCAGCGATGTCGAGCGCGCGAAGGCGCTTGACCAGCTCATGTGCATCGGCGGGTCGCAAGCTCCATGAACAGACCGCGCAAGCACCTTGTTTCATCATGGGATTAATCTCAAAAAATCGGATGCTATCATCGTCAATTCAGGTTTTTCAGTGACGACGATGAAGACCGATCGCCAGAAATTGACACTCGCCGAATGGGCCGAGGCGTACATTTCACGCCTTTCAACACGCAATAACTTTTGGCATCGCGTCTGCTCGTTAATCTGGTTGCCCTATGCGTTTCGCTCGGGGATCTCGATGAAAAACCTCGGGACGGATCGGTTTGTGGCGATCCTGCCCTTTCGCCGCATCAATCGCAATTGGTACAACGCGATGGCGGGTGCTGCGCTGCTCGCCAACAGCGAGGTCGCTGGCGGTATGTACCTCTTCGCGCGCTGCGGTGGCGACTACGTCGTCGTCTGCAAGAAACTGAGTTACAACTTCTTGCGTCCGTGCGTGGGTCCCGCGATCTACAACGTGAAATGTGCGCAGGACATCGAACTCAAGATCGCCGCTGGGGGGGAGTTCAATATCGATATCGACCTCGAGATACTGCAACTGGTGCAAGTGCTTGGCGCCCCCAAAGAGAAACGCGTTGGGCGATGCGATGCGACGTTCCATTGCGCTCCCAAGGCGATGGTCAAGGCCCGGCGCCTCGCGCGCCGGTGACGCCACCCAATGGAGCGACCTACTGAGTCGAAAGTCGCAGGATTGCGCGACATTCTCGACCGCGCCAACACCGCGTACTACGTCGACGCGCAACCGCTGATGGCCGACACCGAGTACGACCGACTCTTGGCAGAACTCGCCGACTTAGAGCGTCTGTTTCCAGAGTTTGCCGACGCCACTAGTCCAACAATGCGCGTAGGGGGAAAGCCCATCGATGGCTTTGCACAGGTCGCGCACCGCGTCCCAATGCAGTCCATCGACAACACCTACGACATAGATGGATTCATCGCTTGGTGTCGCCGGTGCGAGAAGGCGATTGGCCATCCACTGGCACTCGTGGCCGATCCAAAAATCGACGGAGTCGCAGTCAGCCTGCGCTACGAGCAGGGGAGACTCGCCGGCGCGGTCACGCGCGGAGATGGCGCACTCGGCGACGATGTCACTGCAAACGTGAGGGCGATGCGGGCCATTCCACTTCGATTGCACAGCGCCAAGGGAGCATCCATCGCCGTGCCAGAACTGCTCGAAGTGCGCGGCGAAATCTATATGCCCAATGCTGAGTTTGAGCGCATCAACGCGCAGCGCACGGTGCGTGGCGAACCGCTGCTTGCCAATGCCCGCAACGCAACCGCAGGCACGTTGAAGAGTCTCGACCCTTCGGTTGCGGCATCGCGTCGCCTTGCGTTTATCGCCCACGGCCGCGGTGAATGCAGTGCACAGTTCAACATGACGACGCACTGGGAGTTTCTCGCAGCACTGCGGGGGTTGGGCATTCCAGTCAATCGTCTCGCTAAAATGTGCGCAGGAGCAGACGAGGCCTTGGCTGCCATCGAGGCGTTTGCAGCGACGCGCACCGCGTTGCCCTTCGGAGTCGACGGGATGGTCGTGCGCGTCAATGACTTTGCAGAGCAAGAGCAACTCGGCACGACTGGCAAGAGCCCGCGCTGGATCGTTGCATTCAAGTATCCGCCCGAACGGGTGCAGACGATCTTGCGAAAAGTCGAATGGCAGGTCGGCAAGGGAGGCACGCTCACGCCGCGCGCCTCGATGGACCCAGTCGTCATTTCGGGTTCGACGGTCGCTCACGCCACGCTGCACAATTTCGAAGAAATCACTCGCAAAGACATTCGCATCGGCGATCACGTCTTCGTTGAAAAAGCGGGAGAGGTCATCCCGCAAGTGATCGGTCCAGTGCTCTCGAAACGAAACGGCAGCGAACTGCCCATTGAACCGCCGACTCTCTGCCCATCGTGCGCAGGCGAGGTCGTGCAGGAGGGCCCAAAGTTTTTCTGCGCCAACGCGATGTGTCCCCGACAGTTTCGCGAGCGGCTCAAGTGGTTTGTCGGGCGGGATCAAATGAACATCGATGGCCTTGGCGAACGATTGATCGATCAACTCGTCGACGCAAAGATCGTCACGCAGTTTGCAGATCTGTTTTGTTTGCCACGCGACGCGATGGCGAATCTCGAGAGTGAGACCGTCCTGAAAACCGGCAGGACGATTTTGCGGCGCCTGGGCGAAAAGACAGTCGATGCGATCATGCAAAGCGCCCAACACGCCCGCACTCGGGGGCTCGCGCGCGTGCTGGCGGGGCTAGGAATACGCCATCTGGGAAGCACGGCATCCAAGACTCTCGCCCGCAGCTTCGCCGATATGCAATCGTTGATGGCGGCCACGCCCGCAGAACTCGAAGCACTTCCTGACTTTGGAGCGCTCACCGCCGCGAGCATCGCCCACGATCTAGCAACTCCGGCGCTGCGCGAGACGATTGCGAAACTCGAAGCGGCAGGGGTCGAGATGACGAGCCGCGACTATCAATCGCCCGCGAGTCGCCACAAGTTTGACGCGGCTGTGGCAGATGATCCGCTGCGCTCAAAAACTGTGGTGATCACCGGAACCTTCGATAAGTTCGAGAGGCGTGCCCTGACCGAACTTCTCGAGCAGCGGGGATGCAAGGTGACGGGCAGCGTCTCTGCGAAAACCGACATCGTTATTGCCGGTGAAGATGCCGGTTCAAAATTGCAGCGAGCGCACGAACTCGCAGTGACGGTTTGGAACGAAGAGAAGTTGCGCAGTGTGCTCGGTGACTCGCCTGTGCTATGAGACGGGCAGCGCCAGCGCGGCGAAGAGTTCGCCCACCGTGCCAACTTGACGAGTGACGGCGGTGCCATCGGCGTCGATGGTGATCATCCACCACGTTGCGAGTTCATCGCGCTGCACTTCAACACCGAGCACGATGCCGGTAGTGAGAAAGCGCGGACCATAGATTGCCCGCCAAACTCCAGTCAATCCAAAGGTTTCAATGCTCTCGCTTTCATCCGCCCGCACGCGCACGAGCCGCCATTCCACGGGTGCAGGGCTTCGTCCATTGCCAGTGATCTGCGCATGCCATGTCTCGCCTTGCCAGGGAAAACTGAGCAGGTTGACGACTTGCGATCCAGGAAAAATCGATCCGCCGATGACCCATGCGAAGATCCCAGCCAGCAAGACAAAGACAGCACTCTTGATGGCGAGGCTTCGCAGACCCAAACCGACTTGGTACATCGAACTCACGATTCGAATGGTAGAGGATGCCAAGTCGGCCGACGGGGCTAGAGACTCATCCATCCCTGCCAGATGCCGGTGCCCAGAACGACTGCGAGACCGATCCGCCACCATCCGAAGATCGCGATCCCGCCGCGGCCCAGATATGAAATTAGCCACCGCACGCTGAGTGCCGCGCTCACAAGTGCGGCGAGCATTCCCAGCGAGAGTGGCAACCATCCGCCGAGTTGTTCGAGCATGCCTCCGCTCTTCCAGAGACCATAGGACTTGTAGAGGCAGGCGCTTCCAAGCGTCGGGAGCGCCAAGAGAAACGAATACTTCGCCGCATCGCGCGGAGCCATCCCCGTGGTCAGCGCCCCAAGAATCGTCATCATCGAACGGCTGGTGCCCGGAAACAGCGCGAGGCATTGCATTAGTCCAACGCTGACGGCGAGTGGAGCCGTCAGGGTCGATCCATCGCGTCCCGAACCGCTCGAATCTTCTGCGCGCTTGCGCACCCACGGCGCGAGTGCGATCATCGCTGCCCCGCCGAGACCGAGGGCAATGAGCACCGGAACGGGAGCAAAGAAGCGCGCTTCGAACCAATCGCCCAGAAGCAATCCCATGACCGCGGCAGGCAGAAACGAGAGCAGTAAATTTCGCGCAAATCTTAGGTGTCGGCGATGAGTTACGGCGGGTCGCATTATTCCAGTGGACGCCAATATCGCGCGAATCATCGCAAAAACGTCCCGGCGATAGAGTCCTGCCACAGCGAGCACCGCCGCACCTTGCACAACAATGTTGAACGTGTCGATCGCCTTGCGCTGCTCTTCGCCGCCGGCGAGCCCAAGCCATCGCGAGACCAGAATGAGATGGCCAGTCGAACTCACGGGCAGATATTCGGTGACCCCTTCAACGATGCCAAGGATGATTGCGTCGAGCGGTGTCATCGTTGTGCGAGCATAGACCACATCAAAAAACAGAGGTCCAGCGCGCGCCATCCCTTCGGTGGAGTCAGGTCCTCAGGTCGTACGCGGTTGCGGGCGTGCCACGCAAGGTCAGAGATCCAAGAATCACAAATGCAATGCGAACCACACTCAAAGGTTTCCCCGGCTACTTCAACCAAGGCAGGAGTGCACGAACTGCGCGTCCACTCTCTTCCATCGGATGGTCGGCCGCCAGCGATCGCGCGGCGTGCAATCTTGGTGATCCTGCCTCTGTGTCAGAGACCATGCGCGCAGCGAATGCGCCACTTTGAATGTCCGCTAGCACTTCGCGCATGCGCGTGCGAACTGAACTGTCAATCAGTCGTTCACCAGACGCAGCGCCGCCAAACCGGGCGGTGTTTGAAATCGCGCTGCCCATCCCAGCCATCCCTCGGTCGCAAATGAGATCGGCGATCTGCTTCACTTCGTGGCAGCACTCGGTGTATGCCAATAGTGGGGGATAGCCAGCGTCAACCAACGTTTCGTATGCCGCCTTGATAAGTTCGCAGAGTCCACCGCAGAGCACCGCTTGCTCGCCGAAGAGGTCAGTCTCAGCCTCATCGCGAAAAGTCGTACGAACAATTCCAGCGCGTGCGCTACCGATTCCGTGCGCCCATCCGAGCGCGAGCGCCTCAGCGCGCCCTGGGTCGTCACCACCCTGATGCACAGCGAGCAGACTGGGGATTCCAATCCCTTGCAGAAATCGTTCGCGCAGCGCCGTCCCTGGACCCTTGGGGGCGACGAGTACGACCCCTCTGTTCTTGGCGACTGCAACCATTCCGAAATGCACAGAAAAACCATGAAGAAACCCGATGACTCCGCTGGGTTTCATCGCTCCCAGCAGCATTGGACAAAGGGCGCCGTGCACCTCATCTGGTAAGGCGACGATGACCAGATCGGCATCCGCGACCGCCAGTTCAGAGCTCAGCGGTCGAAAACCATCAGAGTGCGCGTTCGCCAGTGCAGGCGAGCCATTTCGCCCACCAACTTCAATGCAAACACCGCTGTCGCGCAGATTAAGCGCATGCGACCTGCCCTGATTTCCATAGCCAATCACAGCAACTCGAGCGGTCGCAAGCAGTTCCGCACCAACAACAACCTGCGAATTCGAAACAATTTCAACTTCTAGCACAAAAAAAATCGTAACAGAGAACTCTGCGACTTGCCGATCCGTAAATCGGTGCCATATTCAGCAATAAGAGTCACCGAATTCTGTCGAATTCAAGGATCTTGCGCGATTGGACGATAACACTGTGAACGTGCCTGAGACAGATACAGAGAGAAGCGCAGACAATGCAAACCGCCGGGCCGCAGATCGATTTGCGCCGCGCGTTGGTTACTCACGGGTGGTCATCGTTCCCGATGGAGTTGAGCCCAACCCAAACGCAGACAAAGAGTCAGCTGATTCACCATTCGAAGGGCATGCGTACGACGTTTCGCTCAATGGTCTTCGGTTTGAGTTGGATGAACCACTCGAAGAAGGGACCAAAGTAGACGTTGAATTGCATTTGCCGGGATTGCTGCGATCGATTCGCACCAAAGGTCGCATCGTGCGGGTGTTTGACGAAGATGGTGACCAAGGTCCCAAGCGCATGGCGGTGACTTTTCAGTCCTTTGAGAATCCTGTCGATGCCTCGCGGCTTACCACACATCTTGGGAGTGGTTTCTTTGGTCACGAACGTTGATACCGCGCGTGCGGTGCGGGGGAGTTGCACTTGATCCTTGATAACGCGGTTCGCGAAAGCGTTCAATCGGCAGTTGGCTACGTCTTTGCTGAGCCACAATTGATTGTGCGCGCGTTCACCCATGCGTCGCTCGCAAATCACCGCATCGATAGCAATGAGCGCCTCGAGCTGCTTGGAGACAGCGTGCTAGGGTTTGTCGTGTGCGAGCATCTATACGAGCGCTACAAAGAAGCCGATGAGGGCGAACTAACCAAGATCAAGTCGTTTCTTGTGAGTCGACGCATGTGCGCCGACTACGCGGCCGAAGCAGGGCTCGTGAAGTTCTTGGCGCTCGGCAAGGGACTCTCGGGTGTGGCGATCCCTTCATCGATTGCGGCTGCCGCATTCGAGGCGATCATCGCAGCGATCTATCTTGATGGGGGAATGGACCCAGCACGAAAGTTCGTGATGCGTTACGTCGAACCATACGTTGACTCAACCGAGCGAATGGGCCATCAGATGAATTACAAGAGCGTGCTGCAACAGGTCACGCAATCAAAAGAAATGGGATCGCCCAACTATCTCGTGATCGACCAGCGCGGACCAGACCACGAAAAATCGTTCGAAATCTGCGTGGTTGTAGGCAAGCACCGCTTCGCAAGCAGTTGGGCCGGCAACAAGAAGGACGCCGAGCAGGCCGCGGCGCTTTTGGCGCTGCGAGAGCTTGGCCACGCCAGCGGCGAAGAGCCCGAAGTGCAGATTCTCTGGGGACGAACCGCGCCGGCTCAGGTCGAGAGCGCGACAGCGATCGAAAGCGAGACGCGCTCTGGAGTCGATGATCCATCCACCACGGCATCTGCAAGCGACGCGTAGCAGTGGGCGCGCTGTCGAGTGAGTTCGCGTAGTTCGTCAGCAAGCGGCAGCGCGGTGAGCATCGGGCGACCCCCGAGGTCTTTCGAGAGGCGCGCCGCAATGGCATCGATGGGAGCATCGATGTGGATCACTCTCCAGCCGTGTTGGCGGCTCTCCTGCAGAATGCGGTGGCAGTTCGGTTCGCACGGAGCGCCCGCACCCACGGCGACGACGCGCATCATGCCGGCCTTAGAATTGTCATTGAGCGTCGCACGCAGTGCCGCCGCCTCACCCGCCCGCCAGGAGGCTTCTCCAAAGTTTGCAAAGACAGTTTGCACATTCGCCGCTCCCAGGGCGCGCAGAACCAGATCGTCGAGATCGTCAAACCGAGCGTGAAGTTGTTGCGCTAGCACTGCCCCGACAGTTGTCTTGCCTACGCCGCGCATTCCGATGAGGATCACTCCTCGCTGGGGCGACGTTGGAGTCGCGGTCACCGCGGATTGATGCGGCGTCCGAGCCGACGTTTCCGGTTGATGATCTTGCGACCTGCGCTCGATTTCATGCGGGCGCGAAATCCCACGGCACGGACTTTCTTCCTTCGGCTGACTTTGTGGGGGTAATGCATGGCGAGCCGAAAAGTCTAGTCGAAGTTCGGCAAAATGGGAAGGGGGTTGCTCAGTCGTGCACATGCCGCACGACTCGGCCTTCGATCAAAAAGATCACGTCGTCGGCGATGTGGGCGGCAACGTCGGCAATCCGCTCGAAGCGCTGTGCAATTCCAAGTATTTCGAGGGCATTTGTCGCTGCGGATGTGTTGCGAGGCATCTCTTCGCGCCCCCACAGCAGGACGGTCTTATGGATGTCATCAATCCGCTGATCTGACCGGCGCACCTGCCTGCAAAGGTGGGCATCTTCGTTGATCATCGCACACAGAACATCGCTCAACATAGTGCGTGCGCCAAAGGCGAGGTCGATGAGCGGTGGGGGCATCTCGGTGGGGGGGGTGGCTCCGAGTTTGAGCAAACGCTTCGAGATTCCTCGGGCGAGATCGCCGATGCGTTCGAGTTCGCCGCTGATGCGAATAACCGCGAGTACGAAGCGCAAATCCGTTGCCACTGGATGGGCTAGCGCGAGCAGTCGCATGCACTGCGCTTCGATATCGACTTCCATCTGGTCGATCTCATCGTCGCCTTGTCGAACGCTCTTGGCGATCTCAAGATTGGTTTCGATGAGGGCTTCGACGATTGCGTTGACCCGTTGCTCGACGAGCGCGCCCATCCCAAGCAGGCTGCGGCGAAGTTCGAGGATTTCTGTTTGAAGGTTGACGCCCATCGAAAGTACTCCTGTTGTGCTGATCAGCCAAAGCGACCGGTGACATAGTCCTCAGTCTGCCGATTCTTTGGATTGGTAAAGAGAATGTCCGTCGCTCCCGATTCGATGAGTCGTCCCTCGTAAAAGAACGCAGTCGAATCAGAAACGCGCGACGCCTGTTGCATGTTGTGGGTGACGATGACAATTGTGTAGCTCGCTCGAAGTTCACGAATTAGTTCTTCGATAGAAGCGGTTGACCTCGGATCGAGCGCCGAGCAGGGCTCGTCCATCAACAGCATCTCTGGACCGATTGCAACCGCCCGGGCAATGCAGAGGCGCTGTTGCTGTCCACCCGAAAGCCCTAGGGCAGAACTGTCGAGGCGATCTTTCACTTCGTTCCAGAGTGCCGAGGCTCGCAGACTCTGCTCAACCAATTCTTCGAGGTCGGTGCGGGTGTAGACACGGTGCAATCGTGGACCGAATGCGACATTGTCGAAGATCGACTTTGGAAATGGATTTGGCTTCTGAAAGACCATCCCCACGCGGCGGCGCAAATCGACCACATCGAGCGCGCGGTCGAGCAGATCGATCCCGTGCAGCGAGAGTGTGCCATCGGCGCGCGCTCCAGGAATCGTGTCGTTCATTCGATTGATCCAGCGCAGAAGCGTGCTCTTTCCGCAACCCGATGGACCAATGAAAGCGCACACTTGGCGGGCTGCAATCTCGAGATCAAGCGCGTGCAAGACCTGGTTGGTGCCATACCAAGCGTTCAGCCCGCGCATTGAGATTGCCGATTGCGGCGCAGTCGCTGCCGCGCGAGCATCTTGGGTGCTGGCGGGGGTTGAAGGAGTTGTTGTGGCGGGATCCATAGGTGTCACCAAGGCGGAGGAGTGCGTCATGATTGCAACGGCCTCTGAAGTTTCTGACGGATGATTATGGCGATCGAGTTGAAGAAGAGCAATACGACAAGTTGCACAATGATCGCTGCGGCGGCGAGTTTGTGAAAGTCCGCCTGTGGGCGTCCCGCCCAATTGAAAATCTGCAGCGGCAGTACCGTGAAATCACTCATGAGATTGGTTGGAGTTTGAAAGACCAATAGAAACCCACCAATGACCAGCAGTGGCGCGGCCTCGCCGATGGCTCGACTCATCGCCAGAATTGCTCCAGTCATAATCGTTGGCAGTGCCGCGGGAAAAGAGACCCGCCAAATGACCTGCCAGGGGGTCGACCCAAGCGCGAGTGCCCCTTGCCGCAGCGACTGTGGCACAGCGCGAAACGCTTCTTGACTAGCAATGATCATGATGGGCAATACGACGAGCGCGAGTGTGAGTCCACCGGCGAGAACGCTGGGTCCAAACGGAAACTGCACGAAGAAGAGGCTCTCAGGATCGCCAATCGACCAGGGAGCATCGCCGGTGCTCACTCCAAAGAAACGCACGAACGCGGCGAGGGCGAGAATTCCGTAGACGATGCTCGGAACGCCTGAGAGATTGGAAATGTTCAATTGAATGAGGTGCTTCAATCGGGAGCGTTTGGCGAACTCTTCGAGATAGATCGCCGTGCCGATTCCCATCGGGAGCGCCACGAGCGCGCAAATGGCGCAGACCCACAGCGAACCCACGAGCGGGGCCTTGATACCAGCCTGCGCGGCCTTTCGTGACGCAAATGAGTCAAGAAAGCGCCAACTCACTGAGCTCCAACCCTCGAGCGCGATTGAAATCATCAGCACGCCGAGCACGAGCATTGCGATCGAAGTCGCGGTGAGGCATCCATAGAGAAACAGTCGGTTGCTCATCAACCGCCGCGTTGTCGCAATAGTCTTTCCACCCATCATTCGTATTCCTCGCGGTAGCGGCGCAGCACGATGGCGCCGATCCAGGTGAGAAAGAAGGTGATCAGAAAGAGGGTGAATGCGACGGCATAACTCGACTTGTATTCGATACCTGCCGCGGGAGCATCACCAAGAAAAATCTGCACCATGTACGCGGTCATCGTCTGAACCTGCGCGGTTGGGTTCGCAGTCAACTGCGCGAGCCCTCCAGCAGCGAGCGCGACGATCATCGTCTCGCCAATGGCGCGAGTGAGCGCCAGCAGAAAGGCCGCGACGATTCCTGAGAGCGCAGCAGGAACGACCACCTTCGCGCTTACATCAAACTTTGTCGAGCCTAGGGCATAGGCGCCATCGCGCAGCGATTGTGGAACCGCGCGGAGCGCATCCTCAGAAAGCGAGCAGACGATTGGAAGAATCATGATTCCAACGGCAATACCCGCCGACATTGCGTTGTACGTGCCGAAAGCGCTCGAGAAAGGTTGCAGCAGATACGGCGTGATAAAGGTGAGGGCGAAAAACCCATACACGACGGTGGGCACGCCAGCGAGAATCTCGAGCACCGCCTTGAGGAGGGTGCGGCGCCGTGCTGTCGCGTACTCACTCAAGTAGATGGCGGTCATCAATCCAATTGGAAGGGCGACGACGCCGGCGATCGTTGTCACCAGCAATGTTCCAGCCACGAGCGGCAAGACCCCAAACATCGGCTCTGCTCCCAGAAGTGGACTCCACTCCGTGCCGCAGAAGAACGTCCAGAGTGAAATCTCGGGATGGTCGGTGGTCGTGAAAAACCCGTACGTTTCGCTCGCTAGTACGGCAATGATCACCGCAGTAGTGGCAACGCTGAGAAACGTCAGCGACCAGAGCAGATACTTAATCGACCCCTCAATCAACGTGCGCACGCGCAGCGAGCAAGGCCTGCCGCGCTGGGCGATTTCTGCTGCGGTTCGGGCGGCGACGGCGATCATGGTGGCATGCTCAGTTGCGGGGGAGAGAAGAGAAAACGGTATCCGATCGCGCACGCCAACCGGATACCCACGGAATTCAGCGCTTACTGATAGAGCGTCGAAAAAGATCCGTCGACCTTCTTGCCATCCTTCACGAATTGGGTGCCGAGTCGACGCGCCTTCCAATTGGCAGCGGACTTGGCGCGCAAATCGCTGGGAAGTGCGACGTAGCCAACTTCGCTGGCAAGCTCATCACAGGTGGTGAGGTAGAAGTCGACGAATGCCGCGACCTCGGGCTTCGCGGCTGCTTTGGCATTCACATAGATGAAGAGTGGTCGCGAAAGCGGATAGGTGCCATCATTCACCGTGGATGCGCTCGGTGAAATCGCACCGCCGGTCGCACTGACGATTGGCACGGCGCGCAACTTGTCTTTGTTCTCTTCGAAGTATGCGAGCCCGAAGAATCCGATTGCATCCTGATCGCCACTGACGCCGAGCACCAGCACATTGTCATCCTCTGAGACGCTGATGTCCGAACGCACTTTGCCCTCTTTGCCGATCACTGCTTCCTTGAAGTAGTCGAACGTGCCCGAGTCGGTCCCCGGCGAGAAGAGTTTCAGCGGGCGATCGGGCCATGACGCGTCGATCTCTTTCCAGGTCTTCGCTCCACCGGCGCTGTAGATCGCCTTCAGTTGGGGGATGGTGACGCTCTTCATCCAGTGGTTATTTGGATTGACGACAACTGAAAGTGCGTCATAGGAGACTGGCACTTCGATGAATTCGATCTTGTTCGTTGCGGCGAGTTCGACCTCGCTCGGCGAGATGGGGCGCGAAGCGGCAGAGATTGCCGTTTCACCGCCGCAGAAGCGCTTGAAACCTCCGCCAGTACCTGAGATGCCAACGGTCACACTGACCTTGGTCGCCACCTTTGAAAACTCTTCGGCAACCGCTTCGGTAATCGGGTAGACGGTCGACGATCCATCAACGCGAATCGATCCCTTGAGAGTCGAGGCATCCTGCGTGCTGGTCGTCGCGGCGAACGAAAAGATGGTGATCGCCGCGGCGAGTGTTGCCGTGACCCGACCGCGGCGCAGCACGGGGTGGGTGGTGGATGGTGCAGGGTTTGTCATGGTTGTGGTCATGGTGCAAAGTGTTACTGGAGCCTGTTCAGGTTGTATTCAGATTGGGTCAGCCATGCGATAACCCTGCGGGATTCGCAGGGTAAAGAGTGTGCCACCTTGGCTTGGACACTCCACGTCGACGCTTCCGCCGTGCACCATTGCGATGTGTTTGACGATGGAGAGTCCAAGCCCAGTACCCCCAAGTTCGCGGCTGCGAGCCTTGTCAGCGCGATAGAAGCGTTCGAAGAGGCGTGGAAGATGTACTGGATCGATTCCTGGTCCACCGTCGGCAACGGTGAGTCGCACCTGCCCCTCGGCGAGGAGAGCCGTGACGACAACCGTGCTCTTTGCTGGTGCAAACTTGAGGGCATTCGAGACGAGGTTGAGCAGTGCTTGCGAAACCAGACTCGCATTCACACAGAAGCGCAGGGCAGGGTCGATGCGCACGTCGATGCGCATCTCCTTGGCAGTGGCAACGCCGCTGAGTTGTTCGATGGCATCGTTGGCAACCGCTAGCACAGCGGTCTGCGAGAACTCGAGCTGTGATCCTGCTCTGCGTTGGTCGAGGAATGCCAGCAACAAGATGTCTTCTACAAGCGTCGAAAGTCGATTGGTGTTGCGATGGATGACTCCCAAGAAGTGTGCAACTTGCGTGGGGTCGTCGGTGCCAATCTCAAGGAGTGTCTCGAGGTATCCATTGATGTTGGTGATTGGAGTACGCAACTCGTGTGAGACGTTGGCTGCGAAGTCGATGCGAACGTTTTCGAGTCGTCGAATCTTTGAAATGTCGTCGAATGCGAGCAGCAGTCCATCGCTTGATCCATCTCTTCTTCGCACCGGATCTGCAACGGCAGTGAGCAACTCAACCGTTGTTCCCGAGAGGTTGATTTCGCGCAGAGTCGTTGAATCGGCCCGAAGTGCATCGTCTACAAGCTGCAGAAGTTCTGGTTGACGGACCACTTCAGCGAGAAGCCGCCCGCGATAGTCGATTGCGGCGAGTCCAAACATTGCTTGGGCGACATCGTTGGCACTTCGAATTCTCAATTGACTGTCGAGGGCGATCAGTCCAGTGCGAATGGCGCTGAGCAATGTGCGCAAATCGTCGCGTTCAACCTCGGCGCGGGCGAGCGCTTCGCTGTAACCCCGCTGAGCGCGAGCGACACCGCGCTGCAGCCGCAGGGTGAGTTCATCGCTTGAATCGGGTTGGGTTGCTGCGAATTCCCCGTCACCGATGCGGGCGAGAAGTGCGTAGATCTCGAGCACTCGGCGGCGGTTGATCGCGTTGTTCGATTTCACCCAGAATGCCGCGCTTACGACCATCAGCAGCAGACTCGCAAGCGGGGCAACCGCACTCAAAGCGAGGGCGATGCCGAGTCCAAAGCCAACAGCGGCAACCGTGCGCACAGTGCGAGGAGAGTCAAACGAGTACGGGCGAAACTGCTCAGGCGGCATGGATCACCGCACGCTATCCGTTGGGGATGGCGTCTGTTTCGCGCTGCCTATACGAGCGCACCCCTTTAGGCGAGCCCGCCATCGGAGAAACGGTAGCCCACGCCGCGAACAGTCTCGATCGAACCCCCCAATTCGCCGAGTTTTCGGCGAATCGCAGTGACGTGCACGTCAATGGTGCGTTGGGAGAGCACGGTCGACGGTCCGTGCACGCTCGAGATGATCTGGTCACGTGTGCGCACAAATCCGGGACGCCTGGCGAGCATGAAGAGCATTTCGAATTCGGTGATGGTCAGATTGATCGCGGTCTTCGAGCAGGTGACGATGTGGCGTTCGCGGTCCATCACCAATTGTCCTGCAAGTCGAATGAGAACAGTATCGTTCTGTTCGCTGGTGGCGCTCGCGCGTCTGCGCATCGCGTTTTGAAGGCGCGCCATGAGCACGCGCGGACTGAACGGTTTGGTGACGTAGTCGTCTGCCCCCATTTCAATTCCGGCGACGATGTCCGCCTCGCTTCCCCGCGCAGTCAGCATGACTACAGGAATCGCCTTGGTTTCGTCCTGTTCTTTGAGTCGGCGGCAGACTTCGAGACCGCTGAGGTCGGGCAGCATCAGATCGAGCACCAGCAAATCAGGAATGTCCTGTCGGGCAAGTTCGAGGGCGCGCCGCCCCGAGCGAGTAATCGAGACTTCGATTCCTTCGCGTTGCAAATGAAACTTCACAAGATCTGCAATCTCTGGTTCGTCTTCAACGACAAGCGCGGTACGAGTGGCGGTCATGGGGGACATTATGCCTCGGGAGATCGGCGACGCGCGCGCAGTCGTGTAAAGATTCGGTGAATCTCATCGACGCGCGAGCAGGAATTCGCCATCAATCACGCGCAGTTGCGTACGCCCCGTGACGCCCGCGAGGGTGATCGATGCGCCATCGTGAGCGACCGCGCCCAGCAGTGCCATCGCCACAGATTCGCGGGCATCGCTAGGGCAGTCGTGTTGATCGGTCGTGATGACCGGCAGGGCAGCACAGCGTGCTAGTGCCGCAACGAGGGCGAGGTTTTTCGCTCCGCCGCCGGCGACCAGCACTTGTGCCTGGGCGCGGGGCTCTTTGGCAGCGAGATGTTGGTGAATTGCCGCCGCAATCGTGGTGGCAATCGCTTCGACCGCTGTTGCGAGTGCGTCCGCAGGTGAGAGCGAAGCGAGAGTCGCCGCTGCAAGCGCGAGAATCTCATCAGCGGTTCCAAGGGATCGACCAGCTCGGCGCTGCGCGTCGAGAATCTCGTGCAGCGCTTGCAGGGGGCCTGGCACAGATCGACCAGAGCGTGCCAGATTGCCATCCCGATCAAAGGGCATCGCCCCCCGCGTTCGCGCCAGATGATCGAGCAGTTGATTACACAAACAGAGGTCAAAACCGCGCACTGCCGCCAGCCAGGCCGCGCGCGAATCTTGCGGCGAAGTTGCGACGGGCTGGGGGGGCAAGACCGTCGCGTTTGAAAATCCGCCAAGATTTACAATAACGCGCCAGGTGCGCTTCGAGCGAAAGAGCATCCAGTCAGCAAGCGGAGTGATCGGCGCACCTTGTCCGCCTGCCGCGAGATCGACCGCCCGCAGATTGCTCACCACTGCGCAGCCAAGATCGTGCGCCACGACCGATGCATTGATGAGTTGAAGTGAGAGTGGAGGTTGATGAAAGAGCGTCTGTCCGTGCAGCACCACCAGGTGTGGGGTTCCGTGCACGCGCGCGAGTTCACGCAGCGGCGCGAGGTGGGCAAGTGCGAGATCGCGGGCGAGCGCCGCAAAGGCTCCCGCGGTCAGCGCATCTTGTCGGTGCGCACTTCGCAAGCGCGGGGTGAGGTCGCCCAATGCGGCAGTTGCTTGACCCACGAGTGTCGCGCGCGCCGCGAGTCCGCGTCCAGAAATGCGAACAGCTGCTGTGTCGATCGCATCGATGCTGGTGCCTGTCATCGCGCCGAAAACCAAACGTGTCTTTGTGGCTCTGGTCACTGCGGGAGTATCTCAGTTGCTAGACTCGCGCGCCAATGAGCAAGACTATTTTGGTGACTGGCGGAGCTGGATTTCTTGGCTCGCATCTTTGTGATCGATTGGTGGCGGCTGGTCATAAGGTGATCTGCATGGACAACCTGTTTACAGGGGTAAAACTCAATATTGCGCATCTTGAGGGGAATCCGAACTTTGAGTTCATTCGCCACGATGTGACCGAAAGTTTCAAGTTCGAGTCGATCGATCAGATTTACAACTTGGCCTGTCCCGCTGCGCCTGGGCATTATCAGTTCAATCCCGTCAAGACGATGAAGACGAGCGTGCTTGGAACGATGCATGCGCTCGGTCTTGCCAAGCGCACCAAGGCAACGGTCTTGCAAGCCTCGACGAGCGAGGTGTATGGCGATCCGACGGTGCATCCTCAGCCTGAGAGTTATCGCGGGAATGTGAATCCAATTGGACCGCGGGCTTGCTACGACGAAGGAAAGCGCGCGGCAGAATCGTTGATGTTTGACTATCACCGACAGTACGGAACCGCGATCAAGGTTGTGCGCATTTTCAATACCTACGGACCGCGCATGCATCCATTTGATGGGCGGGTAGTGAGCAACTTCATTCGGCAGGCGATTGCGGGCGAACCGCTGACGATTTACGGAGATGGAAGTCAAAGCCGATCGTTTTGCTATGTCGACGATCTCATTGAAGGATTGATTCGCACGATGGAAACCCCCGCAGAATTCACGGGACCGGTCAACATCGGCAACCCTCATGAGTTCACCATTGCACAGTTGGCGGCGAGCGTGGTGCGACTAGTTGGGGGAACTTCAAGGGTCGAAGTCGCCCGTCCATTGCCGCAGGATGATCCGATGCAACGGTGCCCAGACATCACCCTCGCTGAAAAAGTCTTGCAGTGGAAGTCGACGGTTCAACTTGACGATGGCCTTCGCCGCACGATCGAGTGGTTCAAGTCGATCGACTTGACTCAGTTTCGAGCCCCGACTCCCAACTACTAAGCAGAGAATGGCGATCGGCGCTTGGTGGCGTTTGGTAGCGCTTTGGGGGGTGGCAGTTCTGCTGAGTTATCGGTCTGCAAAAAGAAAAAGGGCTGCGCTTTTGGATTCCCTTCTGGCGGACCATTAGGCTCTTGGTCGGACAGTAGCGAAGATTTATACCTAATAAAATCCGAACAAACATTGACACAAGCCGATACCTTCGATACCGTACAAAAACCAAACGAAGCAAGGATGCCTCAACCACCGAAATCCCAGCGTCGGGATGAAGAGTGAGGCGGAAAGGATTCCAGATGATCTCGAACAGCACAGTTGCAAACACCACCAGTAAGCCACCCGTCAACAACAGCGCCCCGGCCGCTGCATCTCTCACCCCCACGAGCCTCGCCGCCAGCCTCACGCCGGGGCGAACAATTTCGGTGACTCCACCGAAGGGAGCCGCGACGCTTCCCGCTACAACAGTAGTGATGAACCCATCCGCTCCAAACGCGTCCAAAGCTAGCGCGCCAGAAACAAAGTCAAGCGCAGTTGAGATCAAGCCGCCATCGGCGAAAGCCACTGCCGCAGAGAGTGCTGGTCGTTCGCGCGCACTCGAGGCAGCGGTCGGTCAGATTGAAAAGGCCTTTGGCAAGGGTTCGATCATGCGCTTCGTCGGAAAGATTCCCGACATCGCGGGTATCAGCACTGGCACGTTGAGTCTTGATCTTGCTCTGGGCGGTCGTGGACTTCCCAAGGGACGCATTGTCGAAATCTTCGGTCCAGAGTCTTCGGGAAAGACAACGCTCGCGCTAACAGTCATCGCGAATGCGCAGAAGAATGGTGGCAATGCCGCATTCATCGATGCCGAGCATGCACTTGATCCATCCTGGGCAAAGCGATTGGGTGTGAATCTTGAAGAGTTGTTGATCTCGCAGCCAGACACCGGTGAGCAAGCGCTTGAGATTTGCGAGTTGTTGGTGCGGTCCAATGCGGTTGATGTCATCGTGATCGACTCGGTCGCGGCACTGATTCCGCGCGCTGAAATCGAAGGCGAAATGGGTGACAGCCATGTGGGACTCCAAGCGCGTTTGATGAGCCAAGCGATGCGCAAGTTGACTGGAGCGATTGCCAAGAGCGAAGTGATTGTGATTTTCATCAATCAGTTGCGCGAGAAGATTGGCGTGATGTTTGGAAGTCCAGAGACGACAACAGGTGGTCGCGCCTTGAAATTCTATTCGTCGGTGCGCATCGACATCCGCCGCATTGGTGCGATCAAGGATGGCGATCAGAATGTCGGTAATCGCGTGCGGGCGAAGGTCGTGAAGAACAAGGTCGCTCCTCCATTCCGCGAGGCAGAGTTCGACATCATGTTCAACGAGGGCATCAGCGTTTCTGGAGATCTCATCGATCTCGCTGTGAACCATGGCGTTGTTGAGAAGGCGGGATCATGGTTCAGCTACGGTCAGGTGCGCCTCGGTCAAGGCCGTGAGGCATCGAAGCAGTTCATCCGCGATAACGCCGACCTTGCCACCGAGATTCGCGCTGGAATTCTTGCCAAACGTGCGTTGAATCCCGACGCTGCAATCACTCCAAGGACTCCTCGCGGCGAGGAGTGAGTTCAACGACAAGATCTGGTTGACACGTTGACGCCAGTCGGCGCGGTGAGTGCAAGGAATGCACGGGCCAGCGCGCCGACTGGCATTTTCTTTTCTGTGCGCCTGCTACACTTTCGACCCGTCGCGGGCGTGGCGGAATTGGCAGACGCGCAAGATTCAGGTTCTTGTGGGGTAAAACCCGTGGAGGTTCGATTCCTCTCGCCCGCATTCGGTTGCTCTGACGTTTACGTTGACTCTGACTCCGAGTTTGCCGCAGTTTGCCGCAGTTTGCCTCAGTTTGCCTCAGTTTGCCTCAAGGGTTCGAGAGTTCGCACTTGATCTATCTCGACAACAATGCCACAACGCAACCAGCCGCGGCGGTGATAGAGGCGGTGTCGAAGGCACTCGCAGAAAACTGGGGAAATCCATCGAGCGTTCATGACTTTGGAAAATCGGCCCGTCATGCAGTCGAAGAGGCACGGCAGGAAGTCGCAGACCTCATCGGCTGTGCGGCGCGCGAGATCATTTTTACTTCTGGCGGAACTGAGTCGTGCAATCTGGCAATTCACGGAAGCCTCGCGGGGCAATCTGGGCAGTCGGTCGTCGTGACGACCCGAGTTGAGCACGCCGCTGTTCGGGAGTGTGCGCAGGCAGGTTGCGAAGTCGTGTGGCTTGACGCGCTCGATGGAGTTGTCGCTATCGAAGAGTGTGAACGGCTGCTGATGGCGCGTCATGGCGAGATCGCACTTCTCTCAATCATGTGGGCGAACAATGAGACAGGGGCGTTGCAGCCCATCGCGCAACTTGCCGCGCTCTGCCGTCTGTATGGGGTGCGATTTCACACCGATGCAACGCAGTTGGTGGGTCGAATGCCAACCAACCTCTGCGATCTGCCAGTTGATTTGCTCACACTTTCAGCGCACAAGTTTCATGGAGCGAAAGGGGTGGGCGCCCTCTACTGCCGGCGAGGAATTGCGCTGAAGCCACTCTCAGTCGGTGGCTCTCAAGAGCGACTTCGTCGCGGAGGAACTGAGAATGTGCCAGGGATTTGTGGGCTCGGCGTGGCTGCCCGTCTGGCGCGGGAATGGCTGACAAATGCCCCGCATGAGCAGGGGGAGCGCGCTGCGTTTCGTGATGACTTCGAAGCAGAGGTCTGCGCTGCACTTCCCAAGGCGACCGTCATTGGTCGCGACCGGGCGCGCCTTTGGAGTACGAGCTGTATTGCTTTCGCCCATCTACAGGCCGAAGCGATCGTCGTCGCACTCTCATCGGCGGGAGTGTGCGCTTCGGCCGGGGCGGCATGTTCTTCGGGGTCGCTTGATCCATCCCCAGTTCTTCTGGCGATGGGAGTTGCTCCAGAACTTGCCCATGGTGCAGTTCGCTTTTCGCTTTCACGCAGCACGACACGCCAAGAAATGACTGCGGCGGCACGCATCGTTGTGAATGTCGTGGGCCGACTCTCGCAGTCAATGCCGTGACGGCGGTGTGCTACCGACCTCGCGCCGTTCGGTAGCGCGTGATCAACTGCTGAGTGCTCGAGTCGTGCGCCGGTGTTGGGACAGATCCAGATAGTTCGGGAATGATGCGCTGCGCGAGCACTTTTCCCAGTTCAACTCCCCATTGATCAAACGAATTGATCCCCCAGATCGTGCCTTGCACGAAGACCTTGTGCTCGTAGAGCGCAATGAGTCGGCCGAGTGCGGCGGGAGTGAGCCGTTTGGCCAGAATCGTGGTCGATGGGCGATTGCCATCGAATTGACGGTGCGGCGCGAGCCAGGCAGGGCATCCCTCTGCCTCGACCTCTTGCAGCGTCTTGCCAAACGCCAGAGCCTCGGCCTGCGCCAGCACGTTGGCGATGAGAAGATCTTGATGCACTCCAATTGCATTGAGCGGCTCACAGAATGCGATGAAGTCACACGGCACGAGCCGCGTCCCTTGGTGGATCATTTGATAGAAGGCATGCTGTCCATTCGTGCCCGGCTGTCCCCAAACACTCGGACAGGTCTCCCACGTCACGCGTGAACCGTCGAATGCCACGTGCTTGCCGTTGGATTCCATCTCGAGTTGCTGCAAGTATGCACTGAAGCGGTCGAGGTACTGATCGTAAGGAAGCACGGCGAGCGTTTGCGATCCCAAGAAGTTTGAATTCCAGATTCCAACCAGTGCCATGATGACTGGCAGATTCGTTGCAAAGGGAGCCGTGCGAAAGTGCTCGTCCATTTCGTGAAAGCCGCTGAGCATCTCTTGAAAGCCTTTGGGTCCAACGGCGATCATGGTCGAGAGCCCAATGGCAGAGTCCATCGAGTAGCGACCGCCGACCCAATCCCAGAATCCAAACATGTTCGCGGTATCGATGCCGAACGCGAGAACTTTCTTGGCATTCGTAGAGACGGCGACAAAGTGCTTGGCGACAGCCGTGTCATTTGCGCTGAGACCCTTGAGCACCCACTCGCGCGCAGTGTTTGCGTTTGTCATCGTTTCGAGGGTCGTAAACGTCTTGGAGCAGACGATGAACAGCGTTTCAGCTGGATCGCAGTCGCGCGTCTTTTCGGCAAAGTCAGTGGCATCAACATTCGAGACGAATCGAAAAGAAATCTCTCGCGTCGTGTAGGCGCACAGTGCGTCGTAAGCCATCGCAGGTCCAAGATCGCTGCCGCCGATGCCGATGTTGATCACATTGCGGATGCGCTTTCCGGTGTGACCTTTCCAGGCGCCGCTGCGCACCGCATCAGCGAAAGCGCCCATCGCATCGAGAACTTCGTGCACAGCTGGCACAACATCGACGCCGTCCACAACAATGTGGGCATCGCGCGGCGCACGCAATGCGATGTGCAAGACGGCCCGCTCTTCAGTAACGTTGATCTTGTCTCCCCGAAACATCGCAGCAATTCGCGGGCGCACGCCGCGCGCCTCGGCGAGGTCGAGCAGCAACCGCATCGTCTCTGTGGTGACGCGCTGTTTGGAGTAATCCATGAACATCCCACTAGGACCCTCAACGCTCAACGCCTTCGCACGATTTGAGTCGGACTCGAACAGGTCGCGCAGGTGCGTGGCGTGCGTTTGCGCGCGGTGCGTCTCAAGAGCCCTCCACTCTGGAAGTGCTGTGAGAGCGTTCTGAGTCGGGATGGATGGCGTGTTTGCGGGCATTTCGCGAGCCTAGTCGCAAACGGTCATTTCTCCGGTCGCTATCCTCCTGCTCAAGGAGACTCGCATGCGCGCAACTGCACTACTGGCAATGACTGGGCAATCGATTTGGCTTGACAATATCACGCGAAAGCTGCTTGATTCTGGGCAATTGGCGACGTGGATCAAGGAGCTCTCAGTTGTTGGTCTGACATCGAATCCCTCGATCTTTGAGAAGGCTATCACCGGCAGCAATGACTACGACGCGCAGATTCGTCCGCTCATTGCCAAAGGAATGAAGCCAGAACAGATTTTCTTTGAGTGCGCCATTTCAGATCTCACCCGTGCTGCCGACCTCTTCAAGCCAGTTGCGCAGCGAACAGGATCGGTCGATGGATGGGTCTCGCTTGAAGTCTCGCCGCTTCTCGCCAATGACACCGCGGCCACGATCGCACAAGCAATCGATTTACACGCGCGTGCCAATCGCCCAAACTTGTTCATCAAGGTTCCAGGAACTCCAGAGGGAGTGCCCGCGATCGAAGAACTCATAGCGGCGGGAGTTTCGATCAATGTCACATTGCTCTTTTCTGAAGCGCACTTTGCAGCTGCAGCTGAGGCATATCTACGCGGACTCGAACGACGCGCCGCCGCCGGTCTCCCACTAGGCGCCGTTTCAAGTGTGGCGAGCCTTTTTGTTTCACGATGGGATCGCAAGACCGCGCCAAAGTTGCCCGCAGAATTGAAGAACACTGTGGGTATTGCCGTGAGCCGCGCCTGCTATCACGCCTACTGCACTTTGTATTGCTCCGACCGCTGGCTCGCGCTAGAAGCCAAAGGCGCTCGTCCGCAGCGACTCCTCTATGCGAGCACCAGCACAAAGGATCCAGCACTCTCACCGACGCTTTACGTCGAGGGGCTGGCCTCGCCGCGCACTGTGAACACGATGCCACAAGAGACGCTTATTGCGCTAAGCAAGGCGACGACGATTGGGTCGGTGCTCGCTCCGAGTGATGTTTCGTGGCGCGCAGTGCTTGATACTGTGACCAAAGCAGGCATCGACTTGAAAGTTTGCGCCGCCGAGTTGCAGATTGAAGGACGCGATTCATTCAACAAGAGTTGGATCGATCTCATCGCGAACATCGAGACCAAGAGCGCGGCCCTCGCAAGTTAGTCAGTCGTCAGGGAGTCCATTTACTAAGCAACAGGCCGAGATCGACCGCGTCGACGAGTCCATCTTGATTGATGTCGCCCGCCGGTGTGGTGCTGTTCCACATCGAAAGCAGTGCTGCGAGATCGGCGCTGTTGACGATTCCATCACGGTTGATGTCGGCGCGATTTACAACTCCACCCTTGGTCCAGGCTGACGTTGGGATCACTGACTTTGCAATTCCAGGACCAGACCACGAGACGATGAGTCCCGCGCCACCGCCGCGCTCGAAGAACTCGGTGCGAATCGCGTGCTTGCCAGCGCCGAGCGCGATCACGCCACTGTTCTCGACCATCCCATGGAGTCCATCGTTGAGGACAACGACTGTCTCGCCGATCAACAGGCGCGATCCATCGTCGGAGTTTGTGTAAAAGGTCCAGGCGCCTGAGGTCGGAACTGAAATCCATCCTGTGAAAACAGCGCCAACATCGTCGGCCCGTCCGCTCGACGCAAAGTTGCCTCCCGTGCTGGCGTAAGAGAGTTGTGCAACCGAATTCGATGCGTACGGGGTGAGGGTCGTGAAGTCAGGAAGCATCGTCTGCGTTGCGGTCACGTAGTACGCGGCAGCGACTCCGGGAGAATCGCCCGTTGGGTTTTCTGGAACGCGAAAGGTGAGGAAATCGACATCGATTTGCGCACTGGCGAAGTCGCCGCTCGCCTCACTCACCAAGTAGGAGAATGAAACGTTCGCAACTGACCCAGCGGGGGGAGTGAGACGGGCAATTGCTCGGCCTTGGGGACCAGCGCCGGCAACAATGACAACTGAACCACCTTGCGCAGGTTGGGTGAGACTCGCAAGGGTCGTCGTCTCGCAATTGAATCGCAAATCATTCGCGAGTACATCGATGTCAACGACTGCACCGCTCATGGCGGTTACGCGGTCTGGCACTGCGACGGGTGGCTGTGCCACCGCAGAGAATCCGCATGTCGCGGCATTGAGGTAACCGCTGATGCTGTCCACGCTGAAAGCATGAAAATGCAAATTGATGTTCGCCATTCCGCCAGGGCAGATGTGGCAGTAGCTCATGATTGTGCCCAGATCAGCAGTCGCAGCGGCGCAATCTTGGGGATTCGACCCGCATCCATCGGCCGGTGGCGTGTAACTGTGGGTATGGGGGGCACCGTAATTGTGGCCGAGTTCATGGGCGAAAACCATGATGTCCCAGTTTGCGCCGCTGTTGTCGACAAGCGGATACGGGAATGATCCGCCAAGATTCGCGCTTACCGAGTAGCCGTAGATGCCGCATCCCGCATTGAGCCATGCGATTCCGCCTCCGAGTCCGCGACCCGAGAGCAGAGCCGCCGAATTGCGATTCATGAACGGAGCCGTTGACTCCCAGTGACCTTGAAACTCGGGGAGTTGCGCGGAGGTGCTCGTTGCAGTCCAAGGGTCGGTGCCATCGGGCCAGAGGCGGATGTAGCAAGCGGAAGGGCGAAAGTTCGTATCGCGGGAGTAGATGTCGGCGATCGCCGCGAAGAGTGTGCCGATGTATCCAAGCGCGGCATTCGGATTGTTGTTGAAGAGCGCAAGTAATTCGACGTCTGTGTCGACGGCGATTCGCGATTGTCGACAGGGTTGATTGCCAGCGAGGCCACCTTCATCACCACCACCACCGGCATTGTTGGGGGGAAGCAGTGCCTCGCAACTCCACGCGAGGGGGGCAAATGTTCCGGGAGGCAGATCGTCCATCGTGTACGAAACGATCGGTCCCTCGGTGCCGAGGCGACCACTTGATATCACGGAAGTCTGTCCATCGCACTGCACATATCCAGCGAGAAATCCCTCGCCGCGCGAGAGCAGCACGCGCGAGTCTGGCTTGTTTACGAGCGATCCCACAAAGCACTCAATGGATGGAAGCGCGATTGGTCGCTCGGTCACGCTGCCGTCATCGTTGAGATGCGCGGCGACGCAGAGTGGTTCTTGTGCAAATGGATCAACGCGGTGCAGCACGAACGATTCGGTGCGCGTTGGACCGATTGGAACGTCTCGCACGAGCACGTCGTTGTGGTCACAAAGTGCTTTCCAAAGTTGTTCGTCGATTTCAATAGCGCTCACGGCATCGCGCAGATGCTGAGCAACGCCGCTTTGAGTCGCGCTGCGTACGAGCGGCGAAGCGAGCGAAACAACGTGCGGCAACTGGGCTTTCGGGGCGGGCGCTGCCGGGCGCGCGCGTGGTTCATCCGCAGCAGAGAGTGATGACGTTGCTGCGAAAGCAAGGAGGGCACAACTGATGGGGCGGAAACGCATGCATAGAGGCTATCGGTCGAAACTGCTTGAATCAACAGAAAAAGATAGGTTGCACTCGCTCAACGCCCCGGCGAGCCCAGTGCGATGCGACACATCGTCTCAACGCCGTCGCCAATGGCATCATCATTGAAGTCGAATGTCGGATGGTGCAACGCGGACAGAGCAGAGGCATCGTTCGCTTGAATGCCGAGCAGAAAGAAACTCGCAGCCACACGTTCGCCATAGGAAGCAAAGTCTTCCCCACCCATGAATGCGACTGGCATTTCCACAAGCGTTGTTCCAGAGACGTCTCGCACAGCGGCGCGCACCTGCTCAGTAGCGGTTGCATCATTCACGGTGGCAGCGCACCCGGTCTTGAAATCGACAGTTGCCTCGCAACCGTGCATGCGCGCACCGTGGTGGGTGATGTGATGAATGCGTTCAATCGCGTGGGTGCGATCGGCGAGATCGAGCGTGCGCAAAGTGCCTTGCAGGATGCCATCCTCAGCGATCACATTGAACGTATTTCCAGCGCGAATCGTGCAGATTGAGACCACGACCGCGTGGGTCGGATCGACCGTTCGACTCACAATTGTTTGCAGGGCGGTCACGATTGCAGCAAGTGCGATGGCTGGATCGTGAGCGAGATGCGGCCACGCGGCGTGCGATCCCCGACCACGCACATGAACTGTAAATGAATCGGTCGAAGCGAGGATCGGTCCAACACGAACTCCAACCGTATGCAGCGGGAGCCACGGCCAAGCGTGCAGTGCGTAGATATCGCTCACCGCAGGACCGATGCGGCCGGTGAGGCAACCATCGGCAATCATCCGCGAGGCTCCACCGAGATTCTCTTCGGCCGGTTGAAAGACAAACGTCACGGGGCGCGGAAGCGGCTTCTGCGCCGCGAGTTTGGCAAGCACGCGCGCTGCACCGATGAGAATCGTCGTGTGTCCATCGTGACCGCAGGCATGCATGACTCCCGCATAGGTTGATGCGTAGGGGAGTCGGGTCTCTTCTGTGATTGGCAGGGCATCAATGTCGGCGCGCAACGCAACTGCCTTTGCGGCGCCGCCGGGGAGATGTCCGATGACTCCAGTGCCGCCGCCAACCTGCGCGACGAAGGCCACTTCTGCGGCCGCTAGTTCGCGCTGAATCACCTGCGAGGTGCGGTGTTCTTCGAGTCCAAGTTCTGGGTGCGCATGCAGATCGTGACGCAATGCGATCAGTGAGGGGAGTTCACGCGCGATGAGCGATTTCAACTGGGAACAATCGATCATCGCCCTACGGTAGCGCAGAACTCAATCACTCAATGGACGCAAACCCGCGCTCTTGCGTCCGGCGGTGAAGATTGCCCCAGCCGCCTTATTCATGCGAATCAATCGCACGAGTTGGCTTGTGGAAATGTCCAAGAGCGCCGCGGCGCCTGCGACGTCGAAGCGCATCGATGTCACCAGGTCGAGAGCCTCGGCGAGGAGTGCTGGGTAATCCGAATGCTCTGCCGCAATCACGAGGCGACGATCGCGCCGTCGTGTGCACCACAGAGCGCTCGCCGCAATCGGCAGCGCGGGTCGGGCGCGCACTTGCACTGCGAGACAGAGGCGCAACCGCTTGATTGCCGCCGCGCGGTTTTCGATCTGACTTCTGCGCTCGGTGCCTTGCGTTGCAACACCCGTTGGGGTGTGGGTGATGAACACTGCCGTTTCGACCCGGTTGCGATGTTGACCACCAGGACCCGAGACGCGCCCAGTTGTAAACGTGCATTCCCGCAAGAGCGAGAACTCGTCGCTGCGCGCGGGATGTGCGCCGGATACCAAGATCGAGTTCGGGTCGATGAACGGGGGATTATCACTCATTGGATTCGTGCTTGAGGACCCCGCCGTCCGCGCGCGAGTGCCGAGAGTGGCTGGGCCGTCATATCCCATCCATCACATTCTCCGCGGTCGATGCGAAGTGCTCCAGCGCCTGCGATCATCGCCGCGTTGTCAGTGCACCAGCGCGGATCTGCGATGCGAAGCGCGACGCCACGCTCGAGGCACAAGGCGGCGGCATCCCTTCGAAGCAGTCGATTCGCTGCGACTCCGCCGCCGACCAGCACGGTTGCGGCGGGGTACTCGTCGAGGGCGCGGCCGAGATTGCGCAGCACTTGCGCGATGATGACGCGCCGAAAGGATGCCGCGAGGTCAGCTGTGCGGTGGGCATGCTCTGGATTCTTTGCGGCAAGTGCGAGCGCAGTCTTGACGCCGCTGAACGAGAAATCGAGCGATGGCAGGCGTGTGATCGGGAGAGGAATGCGCGCGGCATCTCCCGCCTCGGCAACCGCGTCGAGACTCGCACCTCCTGGATAACCGATGCCGAGGATCGCTGCGCCCTTGTCGAACGCTTCGCCCGCTGCATCATCGATGGTCGCGCCGATCAGAGCGATGTCGAGTGGCGACTGCATCCGAAAGAGACTTGTGTGTCCTCCCGATGCGACGAGTCCGATCGCCGGCCAGACCAGCGGCGGGTGATCGAGCAATCCGGCGATCAGATGTGCCAGCACGTGATCCACTCCAACGAATGGAACGTTCAGCCCCCACGCGAGCGACTTGGCAGCGCTGACTCCCACGAGAAGCGATCCAATGAGACCGGGTCGATGCCCCACCGCAACTCCGGCGAGTTGTTGCAACGAAACTCGCGCTTCCGCGCAGGCACTGCGAACGACCGGAATGATGCGATCAAGATGGGCACGGCTCGCAATCTCTGGAACAACACCGCGGTACTCGGCGTGCAGTTCGTCTTGCGATGCGGTGTTGCACGCGAGAACCTGCAGCGACTCGCCCGCGACGCGCACAAGTGCCGCAGACGTCTCGTCGCAACTGCTTTCGATTCCTAAGATCACACGCGCGGTCATCGCTTCAGAGTATCGCCGGTGGTGCGTAGACTCGCCGAACGATGGAGACAGGTCTACGAGATGGTTCGATTCAGTCTGAGCGGGCACTGCTCGCCGCGGTGATTTTGAATTCAGACGAAGAGTCTGCGAGCCGTTCTGATCCGCTCAGCGAGTTGCGTGCTCTCGCCGAGACTGCCGGCGTTCAGCCTGTTGGTCAGATGATTCAGTTTCGTCATGGGATGGATGGGCGCACCTGTTTCGGTAAAGGAAAGATTCTCGAGCTAGAAGCGGCAGTCAAAGAATTGCGCGTGGGAGTGGTCATCTTTGACCACGACTTGAGTCCGAGCCAACTGCGCAACATAGAAAAACAACTCTCGTGCAAGGTGCTCGATCGCAGCGAACTCATCCTCGACATCTTTGCGAATCGGGCGACTACCCGCGCGGCGCAGTTGCAGGTTGAGATTGCCCAACTCGAGTACACCGCCCCCCGTTTGCGGGCGATGTGGTCGCACCTTGGTCAAGTCACAGGTGGATCGCCGATGGGAGTTGGAACGCGCGGTCCGGGCGAGCAGCAACTCGAAATCGATCGGCGGCTGGTGTCGCGACGAATCGTTGCCCTGAAACGCGAGCTGTCCGAGGTACAAGCGCGAAAGAGTCGCGAGGTGCAGGCGCGCTGTGCAGAGCACTTCACCGTGGGAATCGTTGGATACACCAATGCCGGCAAGAGCACGCTCTTCAATGCACTGACGCGGGGCGGCGCGTTCGCCAACGATCAACTCTTTGCGACCCTGCAAACCCGCACCGAAGCTTGGACTGTTGGTGGGGCCAATACGGTCTTGCTTTCGGACACGGTCGGTTTCATTCAAAGGCTTCCGCACCACCTTGTCGCGAGCTTTCGCGCAACACTAGAAGAGACTGTGCACTCACACTTGCTGCTGCTAGTGGTCGATGCTGCCGATCCCCGCGCCGAGGCGCAACTCACCACTGTGCGCGAAGTGCTCGACAGTATCGGCGCCAACACGCAACCCCGCATCGTCGTGCTGAACAAGGTCGACAAACTCGCCCTCTTGCCAGCGTCGGCGAGTGACGCACCAACATCGCTCGCGCAGTGGGAACAGCGTGAGGCCACTGCGATTGCGATCTCGGCAGTGACCGGGGATGGGTTCGATGTCCTGCGGGCACGGGTGCTTGAGTCGATGCTTGGCGATGTGCGCGAGGTTGTGTTGCGTATTCCGCTGCGAGACGGGCGAGCGGTCGACTATCTCGAATCGCGTGCAACGGTGACCGCCCGCGATTACGACGAACAACACTCGATTCTCACGGCACGAGTCGCGCGCCGACACCTTGAACAGATGATCGCGATGGGGAGTCGCTTCACAGTGAACAACTTGCTCGTGCACGAAGCGTTGAAGTCACTTTGGCCACATCCAGAGACACCAGTCGAGCAGAGGATTCCGCTACACGAGCGGCTGGTCGGCGATGGCAGATGAATCGGCCCGGTCGCGTGACCGATTGGCACTCAGTGGGCGATTTCGCGCACGTTGCTGAAGAGTTCATCACAGGCAGCGCGAGTGGACACCGCCACTCCAGGACGAATCCAAGCGATCGAATCATCGCGAAACGATTCAAGCGAACGCCAGACTGCGATGCGTGAGAGATCGCGCGCGCCGGCGTGCCAGAAACCATCGTCGCCACTTCCCATCGCAACTCGCTCGCCGCGCCTCGGGAACGCATCCCATCGTTCGACAGGGGTTCCAAGCAGCGCTTCTTCGAATAGCCACTGCGCAGACTTTGGTCCAAAGAGCACGATGACGTTTTCTCCACCAGAGAGAAACTGCGCGCGGGCCTTTCGAAGAAGGCGCCTCATGCGCGCGACCGCGACGATGTGATCATCGGCGATTCGACCCGCCAGCGAGACCCCTGCGTGATCGTGTGGCGAGCGCACGCGACAGCGCCCGCGCAACGTGCCGCGACGACTTCGAACGATGCACTCATCGCCAATGGACGCGCGCAGCAAGAAAGTTCGCATTGCGTCGGCAGTCGTTTGGAGCGCGTCACTGCTGAGCCCTGTGGTCCACTCGACTTCGATCAATAGTCGACGAGTGAGTTGCTCGAGCGATTGCAGCGCCCGCGGAACCCGCGCCGATCGCGCCACGATCAACGCATCATCTGCTTCGACGCTCTTGACGTGCAGGTGCAGCCGCAGTGCGCCGCGCTTCGCGACTAGGTCACATGATTTTCCAGAGGATGTTGCAACTTCACTGCGCACCGCGAAGCCAGTAGCGGCGAGTCTCTTGGCGAGTAACACCTCTCGTAGCAACGATGTCTGCAGTCGTGAATCGTTCGAGGCGCGGCGTAAACGCCGCGCAGCCGATCCCATATCGCACGCCGCGGGAGTCTCGAGCCAACGGAAAGCCTCGCGCAGGCGTGTTGCAGGGGAGTTTTTCACGGCACTTCCTTCCAAGGAAAGGCGGATTTCCTCGCCTGCGATGCGATTCTTGGCAAAGTTCTCAACTGCGCGAAAGTAGGGCTCGCGCTAGTCCGATGAGGGTGCGTGAAGGAATCGTCAACCATGAACGCACCCGCCATCCATCCCCGTGTTCCGAGAATCGGTGAACTGCTTGTGGCCCAGGGACTTCTGAGTCAATGTGAGGTCGATGCGATCTTGGATCGACAACGTGAGGTGGGTCGCCCATTCGGAGTTCTTTGTGAGGAGATGTTCGGCATTGATCCAGAATTCGTCGAAGGAGCGTGGGTCGATCAGTACCGGGTGCTTTCTGCTTCGTTTGATGCTGACTTTGTTCACTCTCACCCCGCCGCACTCGCGCTTGTGAACGCCCGTCAGGCATGGCAGTTTCGAATCGTTCCCCTGCGTTTGGAACATGGCACCCTCGTCGCTGCAACAACACCTGCTCACCTCGCGCGCGCATCGCGATTCGCGACGATGGCGCTGGGGATTCCAGCACTTTTTGTGGTGGTCGACTCGAATGAACTCGCTGGGGCACTGGAAGCGCAGTATCCGATCGATGGCATGGATGTTCAGACCGTGCGGAAAGTTCACGCGAGGAATGGCAACTCCCGGACTTGAACCGGGGACACCCGCATTTTCAATGCGGTGCTCTACCAACTGAGCTAAGTTGCCTGCGGCACCCGAGTCGACTCTGATGCTTCACAGGCGAGAGTACGCAATTGAGGCATCGTGTCAAGAATGGCGTCGACACTCGCATCGATGGATCCACCAACGGGGAGCGACTCGACTTGCGCCAAGACTTGCGAGAGCAACCAACGACTCAAAGTCTCGCCGCCGTGATAAGTGTGCAGTCCCGCAGAATTGTTCTGGGCGCGTGAGCGCACGTGCAAGTTGCGCCAGAAGCGTTCGACTAAGAGACTTGCTTGGGATGGCGTCAAGCGCAACTCAGCGACCTCGCGAAGTCGCCAAGTGTTTGCAAGTTGCACATGGTGCCACGCTTGCTGTTCGCCTTGGATGCATGCACGGGCGATCACGACATCTTCGATCCATTCGCTCGGTGGAAGTCGCCAGGGGGCGGCCGGCGCGACGGTGGATTCGACTTGGGCGATCACTGCTTCAATGTCAATGCGCCAGCGGGCGTGGGCGGCTGCCGTTGCGAAGTAGGCGCGTCGCAACCCGTTGACCCGCTCTTGCTGTGATGGTTGCGCGGGACGCAACTGCTTCGATGGAAGTACGCGCGAAAGCGTTGTGTTCATTCGTTTCGGAATCCGTTGAAGTTCTTTCTCAACCAGCCACGCACAATCGCGCGAAGTCTACGAACTATCACTTGTAGGTCAATGCGTCAGAGCGAGAATCACCGACCCAAGAAGCGCGGTTGAATGTCCGATAGCGTGTTGGAAGATTCTCGGAAGGTGCGAAGCGCGTCGATGTCGATCGAATGTGTGAGCGTCCCCACTTCATTGCCGCAAACTCCGTGCGTGATTCCGACGAAATCGACAATCGTCGATCCTCCGGCGTACGAGGTCTTTGGCTCATCGCCCGTTCGATTCACAGCGACGACCCAGGCTTGGTTTTCGAGCGCGCGCGCAGTGATCAGGGAGTGCTTTTGGGCGAGGCGCGCCGCGGGCCAACAGGCACCGAGCGTAAAAACTTCTGCCCCTTCTAGTCCGGCATGCCTCCATAACTCTGGGAAGCGCAGGTCGTAACAGATCATGGGTGCAATTCGAATGCCGCCACAATCAAACACCTTTGGTCCCGAGCCTCGGCAGTATGCATGTTGCTCACCCGACTGAGTAAAGAGAAATGTTTTGCAGTAGTGCCCGACCTCGTTGCCACTGGGGTCGAAAATTGTCGCAGTGTTGGCGATTTCGCCGTTCGCTTGCCGCCGTGCGATGCCACACTGCAGCCAGACGCGATGGATAAGCGCGAGATTCGACCACCACGCGACAGAGTCGTCATTGGCGGCGAGCGCGCTGTTCATCGTAAAGCCAGTTTCGCAGAGTTCTGGCAGAACCAGAAAATCGTCGCGCTCTGGAGCCAGAACAGCGATCGTCTGCGCGATGGCAGCTCGATTCTCGATGGGTTGTTCCCAGATCGGATTGGTCTGGACCGCGTGAAAGCGCATATAGAAAAAACTCGCCGAAACGAACCGAAAGAGGGCGACCGACGGGGCTCGAACCCGCGACTTCCAGGATCACAACCCGGCGCTCTACCAACTGAGCTACGGCCGCCAACTGAAGAATGGAAGTCTAGGAAAGATCGGCCAACCGCGCAAAGCGAGTGGCTCGCACTTCTGAAATCAATTGGCTGCGTGTTACTATCGGGTGCTCACACTAACGGAGTACCCATGACCACACTCTCGGCCAAACCAAGCGCACCCCGTCACTCTTTCGCCAGCGAGAAGATTCTTCGCAACCTTTCGACGGCAATTCTTGTCGAGCACGCGTTGCAGCGCGGCGAAGGTCGACTCGCATCGAATGGCGCCCTTGCCTGCGACACGGGTGATCGCACGGGTCGCAGTCCAAACGACAAGTTTCTCGAAGATTCTGCGGGGATCCACGACAATATCGACTGGGGAAAGGTCAATCAGCCGATGTCGGCGGCGCACTTCGATGCGCTTGAGAAATTGGTCTTGGCCGCGCTTGGTCGGCGCGAGCAGCTTTATCGTTTCGATGGATATGCCGGCGCAGATCCGGCGTACCGCCTGAAAGTCTCAGTCATCACAGAAGAAGCGTGGCACAGCCTCTTTGCCAAGACACTCTTCATCAACGCCGAAGAGAAGGATCTCGCGAACTGGTCGCAAGATTGGACCGTGATCGATGCGGGAAGTTTGCGGCTTGACGAACCAGCCAAGTATGGGGCGAATGGTCCGGTGTGCATCGCGCAGAGTCTTGAAAAGCGCACGGTTCTCATCATTGGCACGCGGTACGCGGGCGAGATCAAGAAGTCGATCTTCTATGCGATGAATTACGACCTTCCCGCCATGAACGTCTTCCCAATGCACTGCTCGTGCAATGTCGATCGAAAGGATCCTTCAAACGTCGCCCTCTTCTTTGGACTCTCTGGAACCGGCAAGACGACGCTCTCAGCCGATCCCAACCGCGATCTCGTGGGCGATGATGAGCATGGTTGGAGCGAGAAGGGTGTCTTCAATATGGAAGGCGGCTGCTACGCGAAGTGCATCAAACTTTCGCGCGAGGGTGAACCAGAGATTTGGGATGCGATTCGCTTTGGAAGCGTGCTCGAGAACACGGTCATCGATCCGGCCACACGGGTGCCTGACTATGACAGCGCTGCCAAAACAGAGAACACGCGCGTCACCTATCCAGTCTCTTACATCAAGAACGCGCGCAAGCCAAGCGTGGCAGCCCATCCGCGCAACGTTGTCTTTCTCACCGCCGACGCATTTGGAGTATTGCCACCCGTCTCGCGACTTTCGCGCGAGCAGGCGATGTACTACTTCTTGAATGGCTACACCTCGAAGCTCGCGGGCACTGAGGCGGGGGTCACTGAACCTCAGCCAAACTTCTCCGCATGCTTTGGCGGTCCGTTCATGCCGCGCCCTCCGATGCGCTATGCAGAAATGTTGCGCGACCGCATCGCTGCTCACAGTGCAGATGTCTGGTTGCTGAATACTGGATGGACCGGCGGTCCCTACGGAACTGGATCGCGCTTCAAACTTTCATACACCCGAGCGTTTGTGACGGCGATTCTCAACGGATCGTTGCGCAAGGCAACATTCACCACCCATCCGATCTTTGGACTGCAAATGCCAACCGCGGTCGATGGAGTACCAACCGAAGTGCTCGATCCACGAAACACGTGGGCGGACAAGGCGGCCTACGACCTCAAGGCGCGTGATCTCGCAACTCGGTTCCGAACCAACGATGCAAAGTTTGCAATCACCCCAGAGGTGCGTGCAGCAGGTCCAGTGACTGCGTAATAAGAGAAGCATTCCCGGTGACAACGCCTTCGCTTCCCACGTTTGATGACGTCGTCGCCGCGGCACGACGAATTGACTCCGGGGTTGTCCGCACTCCGTGCGTGCCGAGCGGTGCGCTCTCGGAACTCTGCGGATGCGAGATCTGGTGCAAGCTCGACTACCAGCAACCAACCGGTTCGTTCAAAGAACGCGGGGCGCGCAACACGCTCATGCAACTCGCTGGCGCCGCCCGGACCAATGGCGTCATCGCCGCCAGCGCGGGCAATCACGCTTTGGCACTGGCGTATCACGGCCGAGCCCTGGGGATTCCCGTCACGGTGGTGATGCCGCGCTCGGCACCACTTGTGAAGCAAGTGCGCTGTCGAGAGTATGGAGCGCGCGTCGTCATTCATGGCGAGAACATCGCCGATGCGCGACTTCGTGCCGATGAACTGGTCGCGACCGATGGTCTTCACTACGTCAATGGATTCAATGACCACTCAATCATCACGGGAGCAGGAACCTGCGCTCTTGAGATCTTTGAGCAGTGCCCAAATCCTGATGCGATCGTCGTTCCGGTTGGTGGGGGAGGATTGATCGCGGGGGTGAGTTTGGTTGCATCCCATTTGCGTCCCGCAACCGAAGTGATCGGTGTCGAGTCGATCCGATGCGCGAGCATGTCCGCAGCACTCGCGGCAGGTCATCCCGTGCGGGTCGCTGCTCAACCATCGCTCGCCGATGGACTCGGCGTGCCTGAAATCGGTCCACTCTCTTTCGAGATTGCCCGCGGACGAATAAAGCAAGTTGTGACCGTTACCGAGGAATCGATCACCCGAGCAATCTTGCGACTTGCAGAGTCAGAAAAGGGTGTTGTTGAAGGAGCCGGAGCAACGCCACTCGCAGCGTTCATCCAACAAAAAATCACGCATCTCGCGGGACGCAAGGTCGTGCTCGTGCTCTGCGGAGGCAATATCGATCCAACGACACTCTCGCGCGTGATTGAGCATGGGCTCGCACTTGAGGGACGGCTCATCCAATTTCTCGCTGTGATTCGCGATCGTCCTGGTGGTTTAGCCGATCTCGCCACAGCGATCGCCTCAACCGGTGCAAGCATCAAACAGGTCTCGCATGAGCGCGCGTTCGGTGAAGCAGATGTCTCGAAGGTGCAAGTTCTCTGCCAGATCGAAGTTCGTGGTGTTGCACACAGCGAAGAGATCTTCGCGGCGTTGCGGGCCCGAGAGATCGAAGTCGTTGCACGCGGAGGACTGCGAGAAATCGCGACGCACGAGGGCTACAATGCGCATTGCGCTTCTTCAATGTGATTCGATCGTCGGCGACGTCGTTCACAACGCGCGAGTGATCGGCGACTGTGCAATCGATGCCGCCCAACGCGGCGCCAATCTCATCGTCACGCCAGAACTTTCGATTGTCGGCTATCCACCCCGCGATCTCTTGCTGCGAAGTGGGTTGGCAGAAGCATGCGCGCGCGCATCGGCTCAACTTGCGTTGAGGATGGCGCAGGCCGGCCATGGCAAAGTCGCACTTGTGGTCGGACTGCCCGTGGCGGTCGACGGGGGAGCGCGCCCACTCTGCAACGCCGTGCACGTGTTGCGCGGTGGAGTGGTCGAACACTCCTATGCCAAGCGACTGCTTCCGCACTACGACGTTTTTGACGAAGCGCGCTATTTTTCTGCGGGAAATGCCCCACTCGTCATCGACGTTGGGCAACGGCGGGTGGGAGTCTTGATCTGTGAAGACTTCTGGCGTGGTGCTGATGTTCAGTCTGCGGAGAGTTACGGTGAAGATCCACTCTCGCAAACAGTCGCAGCTGGTGCATCGCTGGTCATCGTCGCAAGCGCTTCGCCGTTCTTCGTCGCAAAGCAGGCCCGCCGGCTCGACCTACTTCGCGCCGCTGCCGCGCACCACAAAATCTCAATCGCGAGCGTGAACGCGGTTGGGTCGAATGACGACTTCGTATTTGATGGCGCAAGTGCGCTGGTGCACGCAGATGGCGGTGCGTGCTATGCGAATCGATTCACTCCGCAGACGCTCGTGGTCGACCTCGCTGAACGAACATGCCCACCGCAGCCGATGAGTGCTGATGAAGAGTGCGCGCGCGCGATTATCAGTGCGATCGGCGGATACGTCACCAAGACAGGGCACCAGAAGGTGCTGCTGGGTCTCTCGGGAGGAATCGATAGTGCCCTGGTTGCCACGCTGGCAGTGGCAGCGCTCGGCGCAGATGCCGTGCGCGGAGTTTCGATGCCCGGTCCATTTTCATCGCGCGGATCTGTGGATGATGCGGTTGACCTCGCCCGTCGCCTCTCGATCGCTGCGCCCGATGCACTTGGAATCGTCGAGAGTTATGAGCAGATTACTCGTTCCATTCGAGCCGCCGCAGCCTTTGATGGACTCACCCAAGAAAACTTGCAGAGTCGATTGCGCGGACTCACCTTGATGACGCTCTCAAATGCCACGGGCGCACTTGTGCTCTCGACAGGCAACAAGAGTGAACTCGCCGTCGGCTATGCAACGCTCTATGGCGATATGTGCGGTGGCCTCGCTCCAATTGGCGATCTACTCAAGACGCAGGTCTATTCGATCGCGCGGTGGTTGAATGCGAATCACACGGCCCTTGGCTTTGCGCATCCACCGATTCCAGCCGCGAGTATCGAGAAGCCGCCTTCGGCAGAACTCCGACCGGATCAGACCGACCAAGACTCGTTGCCTCCATACGAACTACTCGACAAACTAGTTTGCGCGTGGATCGATGATGAGCAATCGATAGATGAGATCGTCGCGCGACTGGGTGTGGACCGCGCCTTCGTCGTGCGTTGGACAACCGCGATCGACCGTGCCCACTACAAGCGCTTTCAGGCGCCGATGATCCCCAAACTCAGCGCACGAGCGTTCGGACCGGGACGGCGGATGCCGCTTGCCATGCGCTATCGATTGGGCGACGACTCGTGCGCCTGCGGAAACTAAAAAGCCGTCGCTGTGCACTCTTGATCATCAAGAGCCGGTCCGATCCGATGCGGTAGGCGGTGAGAAAACCACCGTAGACGCATCCAGTGTCAATTGCTGCGACCACGGCTCGCCCATCGGGGCGGCGCAAAATCAGCGGTCGCGAAAGTGGTTTGTGACCCACAACCAAGAGTCCGTCATTGCCGTTGTACTGCCACCACCAGTCCGCTTCATTGGGTGCAGACTTGAGGGTCATCCGAGTGCGCTGCGGCGTGCGCGCGAAACCGAGCAGCGGATCGACGCCTCCATGCACTGCCGTCCACATCGGATTGCGTCCCCGCAAGAATGGAGTTTGCATCGCGCGCTCTATGAGTTCAGTCGCCTCAGTCAAGAGATCTGCATCGGCAAGAATGTCAACCATTTCCGCGAGGCGCGGGGGCAGTCCCTTCGCTTCGCCGTGCGCCCCCGCGCGACGTAGCGCCATGATGGCGCGCTCTTCGTGATTGCCACACACGAGTTCGATGCGCCGACCGGCGCGCTCTTGCGCAAGAATTTCTTCAACGACCAGATCGGGGCGGGGTCCCTTGGTGAGGAGGTCGCCGATGAGAACGATTCGGCAATCGCGTCCGAATCGGTTGAGCCGTTGAAACATCTTGGAGAGTTCTTCACCGCAGCCGTGCACATCGCCAATCACGACCGTATCTCGCATCGTCGTAGGATACTTCGCACCATGACAATTCGACTACTCCCAGCAGCGCTTGTGAACCAAATTGCAGCGGGGGAAGTTGTCGAACGACCTGCAAGCGTCGTGAAAGAGCTCATCGAAAATGCGCTCGATGCTGGAGCGACGAGGATCTCTATCCGAATCGAGGGTGGTGGTCGCGATCTGATAGAAGTCGCCGATGATGGCGGGGGAATCGCCCGCGAGGAGTTGTCGCTTGCACTCGCGGCGCATGCAACGAGCAAGATCGCAGCGAGCGACGACCTGAACCGAATATGCACATTCGGATTCCGCGGAGAAGCACTCAGCGCGATTGCCGCTGTCGCGCACGTGACAATGACTTCCTGTGTCGCGGGTGCGACCCAAGCGTGGTCGATTGACTCTCGCTTTGGCGAGGTCAGTGCTTTCAAACCTGCTGCCGGCGGCCGCGGAACGCGCCTCGAAGTGCGCGGACTCTTCACCAACGTTCCAGCCCGCCGAAATTTTCTTCGCGGCCTCCCAGCCGAGGCAGCGCGCGTCACCGAGGTTGTGTGCAACGCGGCACTCGCCAATCCATCCGTTGCATTTCGACTGGAGAGCGCAGCCCGCAAAGTCTTTGACCTTGCGTGCGCTGGCGACGCGGTGGGGCGCGTCGCCGATGTGCTTGGAGAAGCGCTCGGTCGCGAGCCGCTCACAGTGATTGGAGAAGCGACCGGCGACGATGGACTTCGCGCAATCATCACGGGATCGATTTGCCGTCCCGAATCAATGCGCTCAGTGAGTCGCACGCAGCGACTGTTTGTAAACGGCCGCCCAATCATCGATCGATCGCTGATGCACGCAGTGCGCGAGGCATACCGCGGACTCGCTGACCCCGCGTTGCAGCCCGTGTTCGTGCTCTTTTTGCAGGTCGATCCCGGATCGGTCGACGTCAACGTGCATCCACAAAAGAGTGAAGTGCGTTGGCGATCGCCATCGGCGATGCATCGTCTTGTCTACCGAGCGGTGCAAGACACGTTGCGTCTAGCCGATCTCACCGCCGCAGGCAGCGGATTGCTCGGGGGTTCATCGCCGCCGACGCCGTACGAACGCACGCACACGCGCGAGGTCTTGGCAACCGATCGCCCATCCGGTGCGCCCAACGGGCCGCCGGCGCTGACTGCACTCTGTGATGAACCGATCGGTGAGCACCAGCAACCGACACTACTCAGCGCCCCCGTCCACACCCCCGATGTATTGCAAATCAATTCGACCTGGCTCGTCTTTGCCGAGGATGGCGCACTCGTGATCGTCGATCAACACGCCTTGCACGAGCGGATGATGTTCCAAGAGATTCGGGCGCGCATCGGCGCGGGAGATCTCATGACGCAACAGTTGCTCGTGCCTGCCACAGCGGATGTGCCGCCAGAAGCACTCGCCCGCCTCGAAGTGCTCGCGCCGCTCTTTGCGCGGTTGGGAATTGAAGCAGTTGCCGCGGGTCCTCGGTCGATCGCAGTGCATGCCTTCCCAGTGTTTCTCGCCGGACGCGGCGTGCAGGCCGCAACGTTTGTGGCCCGCGCGCTCACTAACGACCAACTGGCGAGTGCATGCGAAAGCAACGACTCTGCTGCCCTGCGCGAAAGTGCGATTTCCGATGTGCTTGACATGATGGCGTGCAAAGCGGCGATCAAAGGAGGGGATCGCCTCTCGCAAGCCGAGATCGCGCGGCTGCTCGCGGCGCGCAGCGAAACTGATCGCGCGACCAACTGTCCACACGGACGACCGACTTCCGTGCGCATTCCACTTGCCGACATTGAACGACGGTTTGGACGGCGCTGACTCTCGGCGCACCACTTTCGTAACTCAACGCGGGTCGTAAGCGCTGTCATCGTTGCTGAGAAAGCCGTTGGCGGGCCATCCCATGGGTGATGCCAGAAGTGTGGCACTCTCATGCATCCCTTGGCACTGCCGGCAGACTGAGCGCACATGACCATCGAGCCACGCAACGTTGGTGCAGCCTTGATGTCGATAGGCCTGAGCGCCGCCGTACACAATTCCCAAATCCATTTCGACACTTGCGCTCGGCGCGCGCATGAATTTGTTCGCGCCCCATTGCCATCCACCATCTCCAAACAGCGCCGTCTCGCTCGGACGGCGGTGTTGATTCATCGCGAGTCCCTTGCGCGCGGTTTGCCAGCCGCTGTGCACCCGTCCATCGGAGTCGGTGATTGGCCATGAACCCTCGGCGCCAATGAAACTCGTGTTGTAATTGAAGCCGGTCACTGGATCGCCGCCAAAGGTGCTTGATCCCAAGAATGAAGGACATTGCTGCGCTTCGTAAGGGTGATCAGTGAACGACCAGAGTGGTCCAGGTTCGATTGAACCTTGCCCGCCTTGCACAAAGTCCCACGCGACCGTTCGTACCACACCTGACCGAAGTTCAAAGAGGATCGCCGCCGGGAAAACTTCGCGTGACGCATTGGCATACGACTGGGCAGCGACGGTGAGTTGTCGCAACCTTCCAGCGCACTCGTTGCTTCGGCTGCCTTCCCGCACGGCCGAGACTCCAGGAAGCGTCAGCGACATCAAAATCGCGATGACACCAACCACGACGAGAATCTCAACGAGCGTGATTGCGCGATGCCCGCTCATCCACTCCATCCTGCGAGAATGGCCGCAAGATCTGGACCGTCCACCACGCCGTTGTGATCGATGTCTGCCGTGGCCGATGCGCTTCCAAAGGCCGAGAGCACCGCCGCGAGATCGAGTCCGTCCACCGCGCCATTGCCATCGATATCGGCCGGGTGTGTTGCGGGCCGCACCCGCGCGACCGCATCGATCTCGACGTTTGGATAGAACCCAGCTGCGACCGAGATGCGCACCGCGATTGCTTGTGTGAGACCAACGCCCGCGAGATCGACGCCACTTCCTCCAGCCGATCCTGCATAGCGCGCGACGAGGTCTGCGTACGAGAGTCCGATGAGGTCGTTCATCATCCACGCCGGATCGACTGGCAACCGCGGGTCGGCTGCAATGGTCCCAGCACTGCTGCTGTAGGGAAGCGCGTCGACCCATCCCATCGTTGGAAAGAGTCCATCGGCGAGTGACGATGGAACCGCAATCCAATGTGTGCCATCGGCAGTGACTTCGATTGTTCCTCCATCAGCGGCGAGGGCACTCACCGATCCATTTGGATAGGCCCCATCTGTAAAGAATGAGTTCCCAAACACGATGAAATCGACGCCAAATGGATTTCCAGGATGATCGACAAGTGGCGGATCAAACGCGAGGGTGAGTGAGCCACCGCTGCCGATCGAAACAACTTCTGTGTTGAGAAAGCAGGGTTGAAAGGGGGTGACAGCAGAAGGATCAATTCCTTCGCCGGTGAATCGTTCTGGCGCGCCGAGGGCCACGAGCGGATTCGTGTAGCCGTTGGCGGCGTTTGATCCTTGCGAGTACGAGAGCACGGCGTTGGCAAACTCTCCCGCGTGAGTCGGTGCCGTGGTGGCAATCACTACTCCCAGGAACGAAACCAGCGTGCGAACCAGTAGGCCAACCGACGTGTGAGAAGACAAGCAATGGGTGCAGTGCATATGAGTTGTTGAAGGATGGCGTCTCGCTCCGGGAGCCCCAATCGCAAGGGCGCGGCGCAGTGTGAAGGCAGGTCTTCCGGCTTCGGGCACCTCAACCTGCCTTCCCAGATCTGCATTTGCAAATCCAGTGGCGTCGTGGTTGAGGCATGGAGGATTGCACCTCCACCCGTTACGGCAGTGCGTCTACGGCGGATTTTCACCGCCTTCCCTCGCGAAAATCATGGCGCCAGCCACAATTCTCGCGCTTGAGAGCACGAACTCTCAAGGACAATCACGGGGTCACGGTACCAATTCGCAAGGCTCTCATCGTTGCAAAGCGAGGCTGAGTGCGATACTTTTCCCGTCCGATCGATTTGTCCGTCTACTTCGGTCGCCGACCCCACCAACGCAGGAGCGCATTCTCAGTGTTCGACTCATTCCTTCGTCTTCCAGCGGTTCTCGCCGCAACTGTCCTGATCTCAATCTTTGGATCGCCTTGCTCGACTGCTGTTGCAGCTGGCTTCGATGATCCAACCGATCCTCCAACTGAACCTGCAGCCGAACCTGCCGCTGAGCCAGAAGTTGAACCTGAACCCGCGGCAGATGAGTCATCGCCCGCTGAATCAGCGGCCGATGCGCCAACCGCCGAGGCGACCACTTCAACGCCCGAAGCAAGCGCGCAGCAGTCGCGTGACTTGGACATGGTTCTGCACTACATCCTGATCGGAAAGCCAGAACTGGTCAAGAGTTCGATCGAAACGCTCTTCGATTCTGGAATCACCGATGAACAGATTGCCAAACTCGTTGATGAGCGTGGACTCCGCGAAAAGGTCGAACGCGCTGTATCGCGCGGGCGCGGCATGGATGGTGTTGGGGCATTCGTCGTCGAATTCGAAACGCGCTTTCTGGCTGGCACGCGCGCAAGTAGCCGCAACGCCCTTCGCATCGAAGAGGCGGTCACCGATCTCGGCGGCACGATGCGTCAGCAGATGATCGCACGCGGGCGATTGCTCACCGCAGGCGAATACGCCGTCCCAGCCTTGCTCAAAGCGCTCAGCGATGGATCGAACGCCAAACTTGCAGCGTCAGCCCGCGTCACGCTGGTCGACATCAAGCGCCTCAGCGTCGCTCCACTGTGCGCAGCACTGCCGCACCTTGAAGCGGACACGCAGCGAAAAGTCTGCGAAATCCTGGGCGAAATCGGATATCCCAGCGCACAGCCCTACCTCTTGCAGATCACGTCAAACGCGACGGCAGCAGCAGACGTTCGTGCGGCCGCCTCGCGCGCCTACGACCGACTTGGCGGAACCTCGCAGAGCGCGGCTAGCCAGTTCACCGCGCTTGCCCGTCGCTATTTCGATCAGACACCAGCACTGATTCCGTACGCCAGCGAGGCGAACAATGCAGTCTGGAAGTATGACGCGAGCAGCGGTCTCGTTGGCATTGAGATTCCCACACCGATCTACTGCGAGACGATGGCGATTCAGACGGCGATGTTTGCGTTGACGATTGACCCATCTTCAGATTTGGCGCTGGCGACCTACGTGGCAGCCGATCTTCGTCGCGCAGTGTTGATGAAATTGTTGAAGGTCGATCCCGCCGCCACGGCTGAGACGGCTTCGATCTTGGTGAGTCGTTACAGCGCTGAGTTTTTCGCGACTGCCAGCGGGGCATCCATCACACAACTGGCACTCGGATTTGCGATTGATGCCAGCGATGTGCTACTCGCCCGCGCCTGTATCGCAGTGCTGGCAACGAATGGCGGGGCGTCGTCGCTGGTGACTCCATCCAATGGACGCTCTCCAATCATCGAGTGCCTGCTCTTCGCCGACCGCCGCGTGCGATTCGACGCCGCGCTCGTGCTCGCGCGCGCACTTCCCCAGACCAGTTTCTCGCAAGACTCACTCGTCGTTCCCATCTTGGGATCAATGGTGCAGTCCGGCGGCACGATGGGTGCCGTGATTGCATCTACCGAAGAAGACCGTCAAGCGCTTGCTTCGCGCATCAACGCGCTAGGGGTGGGTGCAGTCACCACCGGTGGATCACTCAGCGAGGTCGAAGGCAAACTCGCGACGGGTCAGACCGTTGACTTGGTCATTATTCAGGGGGCGCGTGCGGCAGTGAACGACACTATTCGTTCGATTCGTGTCTCACGGGCCGCGGCGACTGCCCCAGTGGTATTGATCGCCAGCGGTACCGATGCGGGAACGCTCGCAATCGACTTTGAAAACGACGCCCGCGTCTCAGTCTTTCTCGCCAGTGCCACCGACGAGCAATTCGCAGCCGCGATTGAAGCGGCTGTTGGTGCAGCGGGTGGTATCGCCATGAGTCAAGAGGATGGCGCCCTGTACGCACAGTCATCGCTCGGCGCGTTGCAGTTGATTGCTGAATCGGCAAGTCCGGTCTTCGACATTCGCGATTGTGAATCAGGACTCATCGCAGCGCTAGGGTCATCGAGCGGATCGATCAAATCGTCAGTCGCGCGAGTCTTGGCACTCATGCCCAGCGAAAAGTCTCAGCGTGCACTTATGGATGCCGCACTCGCCGCAGGTCCAGAAGTGCAAGAGATGTTGCTCGGCGACGTTGCCACGAGCGCGCGCAAGTTCGGCAATCTCTTGCAATCGCGGCAACTCGATGCCCTGCGCTCACTGATTTCGAATGCCGAGGGATCGGTTGCCGATGCAGCGGGACAGGCGTTCGGTGCCCTTGGACTTCCCAGCGCAGAAGTTGTCAAGCTCATCGTCGCCCCAGCGAAGTGATTGGATTTTCTAGTTCATCGTCGCCCGAAGCTTGCGAAGGTGGTCGTTACACTTCGGCGCGTCGTGCGGTCAGCAGTTGTCGTTGGTCAGGTTGGTTGCGCCACCCTAGCTCAGTGGTAGAGCAATGCTTTCGTAAAGCATAGGTCGTGGGTTCGAGTCCCATGGGTGGCTTTGTTTGATTGAACGCCTTTGATTCGGCGCGCTTAGGCGCGTTCGAGACCGATCCGCGAGAGCACGACTTCGAGTGCTTGGCACACGAGCGCGACTTCGGGAATCTTCATGGACGTGAACATCGGAAGAGTCACCATCCGGTCGCCGATTGATTCGGCAACAGGGCAATCGCCGACCTTTGTCCCGAATTGCGCTCGCACATGCGGCAGCAAGTGCGCCGGCGGATAATGATTTGCAGCCCCAACATCATGGCGGTGCAATCCTGAAATCACCGCGTCGCGGTCATCCACGCCAAATCGATCAGAGAGCCGCACCCAAAAGAGTGGCCAGCAGATTTGCGAATTCTCAAGAACATTTGGCAGGATCAAGTCGTGATGCCCGGCAAGATTCCTGGTGTATGCCGCGGCGATTTCCATCCGGCGCGCGCGAATCTCATCGAGACGGCGCAGCTGGCTCGAGGCAAGCGCGGCGAGCGGCTCTGCCAATCGCGCGTCGTAACCCATCCCAGAAAACGCCATCAACATTCCGAGGTCGGGCGATTGATCAGGAAAACTCTGCCGGTCGATGCGGCCTTGATTGCGCAGTGCCCGGCAGGCCGCGGCAAGTCGATCGTCATGGGTCACGATCGCACCACCTTCGCCAGCGGCGATGGGTCGATTTGGACCAAATCCAAAGACACTGAGTCGGCCGAACTTTCCAACGTTATCGCTTCCGATGGTTGATCCAAGTCCCTCCGACGCATGCTCGATCATCGGAATCTCATGCCGCGAACAAAACGCGATGAGTTCGGGAAGGCCCGCGGGATTGCCGAGCACGGGTACGCCAATCACAGCCCGCGTCTTGAGTGTGACGCGACACTCCGCATCGATCACCCGCATATTCAGCGTGCGTGGATCGCAATCGACAAAGACGGGGGTCGCGCCGACCGCGATCACTGCGTTCACATTCGATGCAAACGATAGGGCGGGTACGAGCACCTCATCGCCGGCCCGAATTCCCAGCGCGCGCAAACAAATCTCGAGCCCCGTTCCGGCACTCGAGACACCGATCGCAAAGGGACGGCGAGCAACCGAAGCAAGATGCGCCTCAAACTCGAGCAGTGCACTGCCCATGGTCAAGCGTGCGCCGCTCAATGTCGCGAGCACGGCGGCGCGATCCTCAGCCGTAATGTCTGGCTTACTCAGCGGAATGTCGTATTTCATTTTGGTTGGATCTGTGAGAGGGCTTGGTCGGCACGGTTGCTGTGGCGTGCGAAGAGCCATGCCGCCTGCACGAGCATCGTGGGATCGATATTGCCGCCGCCGGCAGCAACGACTCCAAGTGCCTTCAGTGAATCCTCGTCAAGCGTCGGAAGTCCCCGCGCAATAGCGATAATCGCCAGCGCATCTCCGCGCCGCGAGAGTGATCCGCGCACAGCTTGCGCGACCTGGGCCGCTTGTGGTGTCGCCGCATTACAGAGCGAGAGAATCAAGGTCTCTTGCAATTGTGTCTCTGCCGCCGATGTATTGATCAACGATCCAAGTGCTTGAGGATCGACCAGCGCAAGTCTGCTTGCACAGTCGAGCACTGCCGAGGAGAGCGCAGGCGTGTTGGCAGGAGCGGCCAGAAACTGCACGATGAGGTGTCGCCAAACCTCCGCTGCAAGCACTGGAGGCAGTGCTGCGGCTCTGCGCACCGCCCACTCGGCGCTGGTGCGATTGGCCACGTCGATGACTGCGATGAGCGCCTTGGCGAGGGCCGCAGGGTCATCCGATCCGTTTGCGTCTACTGCATCAGCGATGGCCTCGATCAGCGGATCGCCGCTGCGAATCGCGGCACCCATTCCTACTTCGACGGGCTTCTCTTGAGCCATCAACTGAAGTCCAGCGCGCATGAGAGTTGATTGACTGCGCTCTTGTGCAACCAGCTTCCGCCACTCTCGCCATCCAGTTTGAGGATCGAGCGCGAGCGCTGAGCCGATGATCATCATTCGCGTCGGCACGGTGTAGACGTCATCTTTGCCAAGCGAGATCAGCGGCGCGATGATCGCCCGCATCGAATAGAGCAGCGCGGCTCGTGCCAGTTCTTGCACTACGGCATTCTTCACTTCTGGTGGGCGCGTTGCGAGTCGGGCGGTGAAGGCATCCCATGGCTCACTCGTTCCGCGTTGCAACATGAGGGCGGCAGCGAGTCCCGCGATTTCGTCAGATGCATCCGTTGCCGCTTCACGCAGTCCAACGCCTTCGAATGTCTGGCCTTGTCTGTGCAGATCAGCACTCAAGATCACGCGGTCGAGTGCTGGAAGGTCGGTCGTCTCGAGCAGTTCGCGAATGCTCGCGGGAGTGATCAAGTGCAATCCAATGGCATGTCGAATTGCAGTCGAGCGATCTTCCGACGCGGAAAGGCGATTGATCAGCGCCAGGTCAACATCGCGCGCCGCTGAGAGTTCAGCCAATCCCAAGATTCCATCGACGCGCGAACTCCAATTGGATGAGCGGGTGAGCGCTTCAAAGAACGGTCGGAGGGTTGGATCGTTCAACGCCCGTAGCGAGACGATCAGTGTGTGATGCTCGCCCGTTGGGGAAGGTGATGCACACCGTTGCAGAGTGGCAATAGCGCCATCGAAGTGGTCGGTGCGGTTGTATTGCGCCGCCGCACTTTGGGCGAGCGATCCCAGCAGCAGCAAGGTGAAGCAGAGTCCACGTATATGCCGCACACTATCGAAGTGGGTTGGTGGTTGCAGTCGAATGGGCACGTTTCGAAGTGTAACGAATGCATCCCCTAGTCAGGCTGCGTTCTGCACTCGAAACACCTCGCGGCGCGTTCGTTCGACTGCATCTGCGACGCTCATGTTCTCATCGCGCGTGGGCAGCAGTTCACAGCGCTCCAACATCGCCGCAAAGCGGGCCGTCGCCGCATGAATCGTCGAGTGGCTTGAACGTCCAAGCGCTCTGGCAATCTCGGGGAAGGACAGCGTCGTCATCTCCCGAGCAAGATGCGCAGCAAGTCCGCGGGCGCAGACGACGCGGCGGTGTCGCCCAGCTCCGAGCAATTCTTCGCGTTCAACTCCCATGATCGCGCAAACCGCCTGCACAATCTCACCGATTCGTACTGGTCGTCCCGCCGACGAGGTGATCCCCTTGCCGAGTGCCCGTTCAACGAGGATCCGGCCATTGCCTGCGTCTGTTGACTCGAGTGCGCGCAGGGCGGCCACAGTCATGACCGATCCCTCAAGCTCGCGAATACTCGTTCCTGAGCGATCAACCAACGTCTCTAGTGCGATCGGCGAAAGGTCGAGTGCGCGACGAACTGCGAAGCGACGCGCCAAAGCCAATCGCGTCTCGCGGTCGGGATCATCAACCTTGACCACCATTCCCGAGAGAAACCGACTGACCAACGCTGCACTGCATTTCGCAATCTGGCGGGGATGCTCGTCCGATGCGAGCACGACCCGCGATCCTTGAAAGCCGATCGCGTCGATAGTGTGCAAGCATTCCGATTGGGTCGCAGTCTTGTTTCCAAGGAAGTGCACATCGTCGATCACGAGCAGTTCAAGTCTGCGGGTCTTACGGCGAAATCCCTCAATAAGCCCCGCGCGGATCGCCGCGATGTACTCGTTGGTGAATTGCTCGCCCGTGACGTAGCGCACCCGCGCGTTGGGATGGAGTTCGCGGTAGCGCCGACATATCGACTGCAGCAGGTGGGTCTTGCCAACGCCACACGACCCGTGCAGATAGAGCAGACGCATGGGATCGCTCTGAGCCTCAGCCATTTGTCGAGCGCTCTCGTATGCAAGGCGATTTGGATTGCCCACCAAGAAATCTTCAAAGCGTTTCCAGCCACTCTCTGCCTCCTGTCGAACAGAGCGGGATGGCGCCATGAATCCGCTCGCAGTCATGCGCACACCGCGCGGGGTTGTTGGCGCATCGGCCGACTGGCCCGCGATCGCTTCGAACTGAGTCGGAAGCCTGTTGGGCAATGCGCGCTGCGCGGCACAGTCTGGCAGAGGCGCTGCCACAATTGTGATCAACACCGGCTCTCCCATCACGACCGCTGCGATCTCTGTCATGGCGCCGCGAAAGTTGCGCTCGACCCACTCTGCAGCGAACGCACTTGGAACGGTCATCCGAATCTCAGTGGTGTGTGCGTCTGTTGCGGCGGGATGAAGCAGGCTGGTCTGCGCACTCGCTTCGAACCAGAGTTCATACTTGCGTGGTCCTATGCGCTGCGCAAGGGCTCTCTGGAATGTCGCAAGCAGCACGTCTGCGCTTTGCACGGCGGATTGTCTGTTGCAAGCAGTCTCGATCATCAAAACTCCCAAGAAAATGTCGCGACACCGAAGCAAACCGAGCGTTGTCCAAGGAGATCGCCTGCGCCAGAAGTGCTGGCGATCGATCCCCGAAGTGACAATGATGAGCAAACGAATCCATTCACGATCGCGCCATTCACAGACGCGCCCGCGGAGGCCGTCTCGAGAATGTGTTTCGCACGATCGTCCATGAGGTGCGCAAGAAAAAGATAGTGCCAGAAGTGTCCCTTTGGGAGTGCCCGCTGCGAAGTTTTTCGCACCGCAGCGCTAACCCGCGCTGAACACGCTGGGTACGCCACGCGAGATTATTTGTGCTGATGCCAGATCACAGTTTTCCACCTGCCGTGGATAAGTGGTGAGAAGCGATCCCAGCTTCACGAGCCTGCCATGGCAACGAGCGCCGAACGGCGCAGACGCTGCGTGAATCCGCGCGATTTATAGAGTTTCATGGCAGAGATATTGCGTTCGTCGCATGCGAGTGCCATCGAAAAATCACCATGCCGCTGCCCGTCGCGACACGCGCAGTCGAGGAGGTAGCCACCGAGCCCGCGACCGCGCGCGGCGGGGGCGAGTCCGAAATAGACGAGTTCCATGCAGTGAGCGCCAGGAATCTCGCTCGCAAGAGAAACGCCGCAAGGGATCCCATTCACTTCAAGAATACTCCACGAGGTTGGGTGAATGATTCCAGTGTGGATGTGCCCGTCGAGAATCTCTTCAGTCAGTCGCATCTTTGCGAGCCCTGGGCAATCGAGCGAGTCGATGTAAGTCTCTTCAAGGAGGCGTTCTAGCAGTGCCCGCTCGGTTGGACACCACGGACGGGTGGATGCCCCCTCTGGCCTAGCTGGCTCGGCCGCGAAGTCGCGCGAGCGGGGGCGCTCGAGATAGGCGAGCGTCCCGATCGAACGCATTCCTCCATTTAGGAACATCTCGCGCGTGCTCTCCTGTTCGGGCTCCACGAGCACTTGAACCACCCGCGCGTCGAGGCGCCCGGCTGCGGTGATCGCGCGCTGAACGAGCGCGGTCCCAACCGCCTGATCACCAGGGTTGCACGGCGAGGTGACATGAAGCATCGCGGTTCGCCCGGGAGAGCGCGTGAGCAACGCGGCGTGGGAGAATCCACCCCAAGAATCGGCAATCGCAAAAATCAACTCGCCGCCCTGGCGTGGTTCTTGATCGATGTACCGAGCCGCCCGCTGCATTGATCCGCCAAAAACCGCGGCGATGGCATTGGATCGACGCGCCGCCGGAGGAGCGAAGATTTCGAAAGAACCACGCGCGAACTGGTTCATTTCGGGCAGGGTAGCACTCAGAATGTTCGCTACACTCGTTCACATGTCGAGTTTTAGTTGGACAATTGTTGGATGCGCCGCAGTGATCTCGACCGTGTGCGCATGGTCATTGGCGCAGGGTTCGGGCGGCGATACTTCTGTGAAGGCGCCTCCTCCCGCCCCCGCGCCGGCCGAGCCGATGCCAGTTTCTCCAGAGCTCGCCCTTCCAGCCGAACCGGCTGAAGGTCAGTGGCAGATCGAGTTCGCAGCTGGTGAGTTGCGACTGTACGTCGATCCTGAGAGTGCCCAGAGTTACTGGTACTTCACGTACAAAGCGGTCAATCGCACTGGCCAAGATCGTTGGTGGGCTTCAAAGATGGAGTTGCTCGATGATCACGGTCGACTGCAGCGTTCGGGCAAAGACATTCCGGTGATTGTTGCCAAGCGCATCCAGGCACTGATTGGAAACCCGCTCATCGAAGACCAGTATCAGATTTTGGGCGAGATTCATCAGGGTGAAGCGAATGCCAAGGAAGGGTTTGTTGTTTGGAATGCGGCGCCCCTCGATGCAACTGAACTTCACGTGTTCATCCGGGGACTTTCGAGTGAGTTCAAGCGCGTTGCAGACCCCAAGGGTGGTGCGGAGGTCGTGATGCACAAAACGATGAAGCGCGACTACCGCATTCCTGGTGAGCCTCAGGCTAGCGCCTCAACTCCACTGGTTTGCGAGCACACACAGTGGGTGCTTCGGTAGCGTTCGCTCAACCGTGGGTGACCCCGCGGCCAGAATCGACTGGTTCGACAGAATCGGCCTGATCGGCATGTGCTGACATAGGACTTGCCTGAAGCGGATGATCCTATTAGCATGTGGGGCTCGATCAGTTCACCAGCGGAGCATCCAACTATGGCGCACAAAAAAGGTCAAGGTTCAACACAAAACGGTCGCGATTCCAACGCACAGTTCAGAGGCATCAAGAAGTCAGGTGGTCAGTTGACGCAGGCTGGCGCCGTCTTGGTGAGTCAGTGCGGAACCAAGTGGAAGCCTGGCTATCTGGTGCACCAAGGACGCGACTACACGCTCACGGCACTCGTCGATGGCACTGTGCGCTTTCGCGGTCGAAACGTCGACATCATCCCTTCCGATCCATCGACGCCACGCTTGGCAATCGATCGATAACTCGGTTCTCACGCTCGTCGATCGTCGCTTCGGTGCCCTGAGCGCCCAAGGAATTCCGCATGTTTGTTGATACCGCAATCATCTCGATTCGCTCGGGAAAGGGCGGCAAAGGTTCCATGCATCTATTGCGACTGAAAGGAAACGCCAAGGGCGGTCCTGATGGTGGCGATGGCGGCAAGGGCGGTGACATTATTGTTGTGGGTGATCCACATGTCGACACTCTCATTCAGTTTGGATACCGCCCGCACTGGTTTGCAGAAGATGGAGAAGCTGGATCGCGCAAGAGTTGTGCTGGCAAGGCTGGCATCGACCTCGTGCTTCCAGTGCCACTTGGCTCGCAGATCTTTGACGCCGAGACCAATGAGTTGCTCGCGGATATCACCAAGTCAGGGCAGACCGCACTCATTGCGCGCGGAGGCGGTGGTGGATTGGGCAACGAGAACTTCAAGACCGCCGTGCACCAAACTCCCACTGAAGCGACACCAGGCGGACCAGCCATCGAGCGGCGCATTCGCATGGAACTCTGCCTCATCGCAGATGTAGGTCTCGTTGGACTGCCCAACGCTGGAAAGAGCACATTTCTGCGGGCGACAACCCGGGCTCAACCAAAGATCGCCGACTATCCGTTCACGACCCTCGCCCCCCAACTTGGAATCGCAGATCTCACCGACGATCGCCGTCTGGTGTTGGCAGATCTTCCTGGACTCATTGAAGGGGCATCCCAAGGCGTTGGACTGGGGCATGATTTTCTCAAGCACATCGAACGCACCCGCGCGATCGTGCACGTGCTCGAAGTTGCGCCGACCGACGGCAGCGATCCGCTCGATAATCACAGGACCATTCGCCGAGAGTTGGCGGAGTTCAGCGACCACCTTGCGCGCACCCAAGAAATCGTGGTGCTGAACAAGATCGATTTGATTGCGCCCGAAGAACGCGAGCAGGTTTCGCGCGATCTGATCAACAGGTTTGAAAAACAGCGCGGAATTCGACCGCTGGTGGCGAGCGGTGCAAGTGGCGATGGTGTCCGAGCCGTGCTCGAGGCGGCGTGGGAATTGACCCGCCGCGTTCGCGAAGAGTTCGCAACTATTACTCGTCAAACCCTTGACTAATCAGGGCCAAGATTCCCGCGAGCGCTTGCCCGTCGTCGCTGCCCTCGCAGGTGATTTCGAGAACCGTGTCCTGCGTCGCGGCAAGCAGCAGCATCTGCATGATGCTCTTTCCGTCGACCCATTCGTCGGAATCAATGCGCCGCACCTGCACGCTCGCGCAGAATGTGTTTGCAAGTTGCACGAAACTCATCGCAGGCCGCGCGTGTAAGCCGAGTCGATTGATTATCTTCGCCTGTCCGTTTGCCACGGGTGTGCTCTAACGCGTCACTGGTGATGCGTCGGTCTCGTCGAGCAGGGTGGTGACGGCTTCGATGGTGCGTGCTTGTCGCAAGAAACGGCGAAACGACTCTTGACTGAGAGCGCCGAATACAGACTCCATTGCACTGAGATGCGATTCGAGATTCGCAAGCGGGCTGAGCATAAAAACCACGGCAAAGACGGGCTGTCGATCGAGTGAGTTGAAATCGATTCCGACAGTTGAAATTCCAATCGCGGCGAATGGCCTGGTTACAAGTGCAGTCTTGGCATGTGGGACGGCAACACCATGACCAAATCCAGTCGAGCCCTTTCGTTCGCGTGCCGCAGTTTCTTTGATGAGCGCGGCGCGTGCCTCGCATGGGACGGCACCAGCGGCGATCAATCCATCGAGCAGTTCGCCGATCACCAAGTCGCGCTTCGAAGATTGAAGCGTAGGAAAAATCGCCTTCGTCACGATTATCTCACGGAGTTTCATGGTGGCACCATCCTACCGATCACCGCGCAGTGGTGGTGCAGTGCATTGCCAACCATCATGCGCGACGATCGAAGAGGTGCTACGAGCGATGGTGGTGACGAAGTTTGTCCTTGTAACTGGACAATTGGCGTGCGCCGCGGTCGACGGCGATGTCAACGCAGGCGTACAAATCGTTGTGTTCTGAGTTGCAGATGAAATCCTGATGACGCTCCACGTCGGAGCGAATCTCGACGTGATATCCGTGTGGAGCGCGTTCGACGGTCACGGCAAGTTGTTGCAAGCCAGTAAAGAAGCGTGGCAACTTGCCGACCTTCGCCGTGATGTATTTGGTGATGGCCTCGGTCAGTTCCATGTGTTTTGCGCTGATAGTGATGAGCACGATTGAGTCCTCCATGTCTATGACGCCTGGCGAACCGTCAGCCATGCATCGGCAACCGCTGCCGCAGGGATCCCGTCAACGCGCGCCAAGACATCCGGCGCTCGACGCGACGACATCATGCACAACCTTGCAAAAAGATGGTAGCCCCCGCAGAGACTCTGCACATCGCCCAAGCGCCGAGAAATTCTCGACTTGGGGTGACGGGTGAGAGTTGTCTAGGGTGGCGACGCATGTCCTGATGCCAGTCTCACCCCTACTATCGAATACAACTTTCCACGGCGATAGCGAACTTGCAGATTTTCTCCAGCATGGCGGGTCGCGGTGACGAGCAAGAAATCGGCGATGGATCGCACTTGATGACCTTGAATCTCGGTCAGAACATCGCCAACTGCGAGCCCAGCCGCAACCGCCGGACCGCCGGGCGCAAGTGAGTCGATCCGCACTCCATCGGGCACCCCTGAGATGCCAACGCCCATCACTCCATCGCCGGGATCTATGGTCGAGTCGCGCTTGCCATTGGCTAGCACCCATGCCTTCCACATGCTCTCGATTCTGCCGATGGGAGCGGCAAAAACCAGTTCTAGCGCCCGCCGTCCAGTCGAATCTTCGCCGTAGCCGGACGTGTAAAGTCGGTACCACTCGCCGAGTTTCTGATGAGCTGCGACAAAGGTGAGCAAGGAGCGCGCCTGCGCGTAGTTCCTATTGGGTTGAGCCATAAATGACTCGGCGTCGAGCGTGAAAAACTCGATCCACGGGGTGGTCTGGTGGTCGCGAACGCGGTCGAGGGTCTCATTCGATTGAAGATTCGCCAAAATCACCGGCTCGCCAGCGGCGCCGACTCGCCAATCTTCGAACAGGGTCGCAAGACCTTCCTGAATCCAGATTGGATGGTGTTGCTTCAGACGCTGCATGTCGCCGAAGTGCAGCACGTGGGCGTACTCATGCCGCAAGGTCGCACCCGTGTCGCGCGCAACAAGCCGGCGAGCCTCATGCGCGTAGAGGCCACCGTGTTCGGGGTTGCGAAAAAAGGCGGCGGCGTCCTTTGAAGTTGCCACAACGAGTAGCACCCGGTCTTGCTGAAGTTCGCGAAAGAGATTCTTGCGAAGGGATTGCGAAAGCGCGCCAACCATTTCGATCGCCTTGTCGAGCCCCTCGCGCTCGATCGCGCTCGCAATGATCAGGTTCAGCTGGTCGTTCGTTTCGACGCGGTAGTTGCCACCCGGGAAACGTGCCATCCACTCGCGCAGTGATTGCTGAGCGATCGTCTCATCGCCGGCTTGAGGGTCTTGTTGTTTGGCGAGCTCGCGGGCGCGGGCCGCATCGTCTCGAAGTTGGTGACGCACTGCACGCACTTGCTCCCACGATTCATGGGCCCGCAATCGGGTCAGGGCAGGATCATCATCGAGCGCACGATCGTCGAGAAACCCAGCACGCAGGGCCCGGATTGCATAGGTTGCAGCCGACCGCGCATCCGACAATTTGCAGGCCGTGCGGGCACCATCGAACAGCACCTGGGCATCGTCTGGGTGGGCGGTGAGATATGCGTCAATGAGCGCGAGCGCCTCGGTGTGGCGCTGGGCGCTGTTGAGCCGCGCAAGCGTGAGTTCGAGTTGACCGCGCGTTGGTGGCAGAGGTGCAGACTTAGTTGGCGGGTCGTCTGCGCCCAACGCGAGGATGGCAAGCAGCAGGAGACAGCGAAACATCTCGCGAATCCTAGCGCTGCCGCGCGACCCATTGGCGAATTGCCTGCGGATATGCGATGCACTCTTCGGCAAAGACTCGGGCCGCGAGTGCCGGCGCCGTCTCGTCATGTTTGACAGCGATCGCCCGCTGCACGAGCGATTCGCCATGGTCATATTGATCATCGACCAGGTGCACGGTGCAACCAGACTCGGCGCACCCCGCCGCGATCACCGCTTCGTGCACTCGCATGCCGTACATCCCCTTGCCGCCGAAGGCCGGAAGCAGGGCGGGATGAATGTTGAGAGCTCGCCCTGCCCAGACTCCGACCCGAAATGGTCGCAAGTACCCCGCGAGCAGCACCAGATCAATCTTGTGAGCGGTGAGCAGAGCATCAAGCGCATCGCTCGTCGCACTGCCCGCAGCGCCTGGCAAGACGACGACATTGCGACCCTCGCCAGCGCAGCGGGTGAGGGCTGGAATGTCATTTCGATGCGCAACCACGAGTGCGATGTGCACGGGAAGTTCACCACGCGATTCAGCAGCGATGAGATTGAACGCGGTCGTTCCCCCTCCTGATACGAGAACTGCTGCGCGAAGGGGATGCACGGGCAGCGTCACGTGCGCCGTTCCACGTCGTCGCTCGAAAGGGTCGCGGGGCTCGTGAAGGCGATCGGCTTGTGGTCCGCACCGAGCGCGACCATCTTGATGATCGACTCAGTCACTCGTACATGCTTTCCAGTGGAGTAGCGCTCTGCGTCAACGAGAATGCGAATCGTCACAGACGAACGTCCCGTCATCAGAGTCGTCGCTCGCAGCGTGACAAGTTCACCGACATAGACGGGAGCGACAAACTCGATGCGCTCGACCATGACCGTCACCCAGCGATGTAGCCCCAGCGTTCGGGCATGCACGTAGGCCGCCTGATCGATGTAACTCATGATCACGCCGCCAAAGACGGTGCCACTGTGATTTGTGTCGCGTGGCATCGTCATCACCCGCAGAACAAGTTCGCCGTCGGGGTGGGTCATTGCTTCGATCGTAACCCTTCGGTGCGCTTGGTCGCGCGCTTGGTCGTGGGCTTGGTCGTGGGCTTGGTCGCGCGCTTGGTGGCTGGCGGGTGCGCTCTGCGAGATTGCGTCTCTTGGGGCGCCAGAATTCTTCGCAGGTAGTGCCCAGTGCTGCTCGTGGGGTGCATCGCGACATCCTCGGGGGTGCCGACGGTGATGATCGATCCACCTCCTTCGCCCCCTTCAGGACCCAAGTCAATCAGCCAATCGGCGCACTTGATGACATCTAGATTGTGTTCGATCACGACCAGCGTGTGCCCGCTGTCGCGCAATCGATGCAGCACCGTGAGCAGCCGGTGCACATCGGCGAAGTGCAGTCCAGTGGTCGGTTCATCGAGCACATACAGCGTGTGGCCACTGGACTGGTTCCCGAGTTCGGTGGCGAGTTTGATGCGCTGCGCTTCTCCCCCTGACATAGTGGTCGATGCTTGTCCAAGCTGCAAGTATCCAAGGCCGACATCGCGCAGGCAGGCGAGCATCCGTTCGATCTTGACGTGCGCGGAAAAGAAGAGGCAAGCGTCGTCGATGGTCATCGCGAGCACATCGGCGATCGTCTTGTCGCGGTATCGAATCTCGAGTGTCTCGCGGTTGTATCGCGTGCCGCGACACTCGTCGCACTGCACAAAGACGTCGGGTAGAAAATGCATTTCGATGCGCCGCACTCCCTGGCCCTGACAGGTTTCGCAGCGACCGCCTTTGACGTTGAAAGAAAACCTTCCCGGTTGATAGCCGCGAATCTTTGCTTCGGGAACGCGCGCGAGAGTCTGTCGGATATCGTCAAAAATGCCGGTGTAGGTCGCAGGGTTCGAGCGGGGAGTTCGACCGATGGGTGTCTGATCGACCTCGACAACGCGGTCGACTTGAGCGAGCCCCATAACCTTTGTGTGCTTCCCAACAACAACCCGCGTGCCAGTCACATCGTGCTGCGCTGCCTTCAAGAGGATGTCGCCAACGAGTGTGCTCTTGCCGCTTCCCGAGACTCCCGTGACGCAAATCATCCCTCCAAGTGGAAAGGTCACATCGAGGTTTTTGAGGTTGTTCTCGTGCGCTCCGTTGATCGTGATTGCGCGCTTGAGACTTAGTGGAGTTCGCTTCGACGGCACATCAATGCGCAGCGCGCCGCTGAGGTACTTGCCCGTGACGCTCTCAGGATTGGCGCAAATGTCGGCGACACTTCCCTGCGCGACAATCGTGCCGCCATGGCGTCCAGGGCCTGGGCCGACATCCACGACATGATCCGCGGCGCGAATCGTGTCTTCGTCGTGTTCGACGATGAGCACGGTGTTTCCAATCGTGGTGAGGTGGCGCAGTGTCGCAACAAGTCGATCATTGTCGCGTTGATGCAGCCCAATGGTCGGCTCGTCGAGCACGTAGCAAACTCCCACGAGTCCAGAACCAACTTGAGTCGCAAGTCGGATGCGTTGAGCCTCGCCCCCCGAGAGCGTCGCCGAGTTTCGATCGAGCGTGAGGTAGTTGAGTCCGACGGATGAGAGGAATCCCAGACGGGAATCGATCTCTTTGAGGATCGGTTGCGCGACCGTGTTCTGGGCCGGCGAGAGGGTGAGCCCGGCGAGAAAGGTGCGCGAACGTTCGATCGAAAGCGCGGTAACCGCGCCGATGTTGAGCGTTTCTTCCTTGCCATGAACAACCACCGCCCGCGCCTCGGCGCGCAGTCGCTTGCCGCCGCAAGCGGAGCAGGGGGCGGTGCTTGCGTACGCATGAAGTCGTTCTCTAATGAACTGGCTTTCAGTCTCGCGGGAGCGCCGGCGAAGATTCGCAAAGACTCCCTCGAATGTGAAGTCATCGCTTTCAGTAGAACTCGCTGTCGTTCCGTTGAGCAGCAACGCGCGTGTCTGCGCTGGTAGTTCGGTCCACGGAGTGGTCGCATCAGTCTTGGTTTGCGCGCAAAATTTCTTGATCGCCCGCGCGTACCACATGTTCATTCGCCGACCATTCTTGCGCCAGGGTTCGATCGCACCTTCGGCAAGCGACTTGGATTGATCGGGAACAACAAGCGATTCTGAGAACTCATCGACGCAACCGAGTCCGGCGCAGGCAGGGCAAGCACCGTGGGGAGAGTTAAACGAAAAGAGGCGAGGTTCCATCCCCTCGAGCGAGCATTCTGGATGGTTGGGGCAGGCGAACCGTTCGCTGTACCTGATCTCACTCCACGCGCCCGATTCGCTCTCGATGAGAATCACAACCGCTCCGCCTCCGGACTTGAGCGCAGTCTCAACGCTTTCAGAGAGTCGTTGACGTTCGCTCTCACTTGGGATGAGTCGGTCGACGATCGCTTCGATGTCGTGCGTCTCATACCTCGCAAGTTTGAGCGGGTTGTCGCCGCCGCCCTTGAGCGCATCGCGCAAATCGACAATCACGCCGTCAATGCGGGCGCGAATGAATCCACCCCGTTGCAGCTCCTGCGCCACATCTTTGTGGTGACCCTTTTTTCCGCGCACAATCGCAGCGCAGACCATGATCTTCTTTCCCGCGAGGGTCGAGATAATGTTCGCAACGATTTGGGTTGCAGTCGTGGCTGTGATCGATTCACCGCATGCCACACCTGCTTCATCGACATGCCAGCAGTGGGGATCGCCACACCGAGCAAAGAGCAAACGCAGATAGTCGTAAATCTCAGTGGTCGTCGCGACGGTCGAGCGGGGGGTGTGACCTCCCAAGCGCTGCTCGATCGCAATAGTCGGAGGCAGTCCGGTGACTGACTCGACATCGGGCTTCTTCATTTGGTCAAGAAACTGCCGCGCATATGCAGAAAGGCTCTCCATGTACTTGCGCTGCCCCTCGGCGAAAATCGTGTCGAACGCGAGCGAACTCTTGCCGCTGCCAGAAACCCCCGTAATCACCACCATTTGGTCGCGCGGAATGTGCACGTCAACCCCACGCAGATTGTGCTCTCGCGCTCCCCTGACTGAAACACAGCGGTTATTGGCGGGCTCGGCGGGGGATTGTGCAGACATGGAGGTTCGAAGGCTACTCACTGAATTCCGAATGAATTGCTGAAAGAATAATGGCAATTGTGAGAAATCGGTTCATAGTAAGCCAACGAATTGTGCATCCGGTGGCGGTCTTTGACCGAATTGAATGGGCGAGAGTTTTAGATGGCCACCACGACGATCCCACAACCCCGATTGCCAGTTCGGAACCCAACGGCATCAGCGCAGTCGCGCATCCGTCCCTCGGCAGTTGCATGTGACAGTGTGACCGCCGTGCGCGACCTCGATGCAGATCTCCGTGCGCGCACCTCGCGCATTCGCCTTCGAAGTTCGATTGTGCTTCGCCGCAGTTGAGTCTTCAGCGCGCGCGTTGTTGGGCGACATCCAACCTATCTCAAACGACTCCCCCTTAGTTCTTCACGTTGCGCGCGGTCGCTTGGCGCTGGTTGTTGCCGATCCAGGAACGCGCGTGGGTTTGGCTCTCTTGCCGGATGGCGACTCGTCGCCACTCGTCATCTGCTCTTGCGTTGATGCCCGCACCCTGGTGAGTTCATCGCGCAATTTCGCGGCGCGCTCGAATTCGAGTTTCTCCGCCGCCTCGAGCATTTCGACTTCGAGTTCTTCGATCAGTTCTTCGCGGGGGATGGCCCGCGACTTTCGCGGCAATTGACTCGAGCGGCCACTCTCGACTTCACTCTCGAGCGCCCTGCGATTCGCCTTTACGATCGTGATTGGGGTGATTCCATGCTTTGCGTTATGGGCAAGTTGCAGCGTACGGCGTCGGTCGACTTCGTCGATGGCGCTCTGCATCTGTGGTGTGACGCAATCGGCATAGAGGATGCAGACAGCGTCTGCATTGCGCGCGGCGCGTCCCATCGTCTGGATAAGACTCGAAGTGCTGCGCAAGAAACCCTGCTTGTCCGCGTCGAGAATCGCCACAAGCGCGACTTCCGGAAGGTCAAGTCCTTCGCGCAGAAGATTGACGCCAACCAGCACGTCAAAGAGACCTTCGCGAAGGTCACGCAAGATCTCGAGCCGTTCGAGCGTCTCGATGTCACTGTGCAGATAGCGCACGCGCACGCCCGCTTCGTGCATGTAGTTCGTCAACTCCTCGCAGAGGCGCTTTGTGAGCGCAGTGACAAGAGTGCGTTGATTGCGGGCGGTCACGGGGCGGATCGCCTCAAGCAGATCTGGAATCTGTCCCCGCGCCGGTCGAACCTCGACGGGTGGATCGACCAGCCCAGTGGGACGCAGAATCTGCTGGGCGATGATGCCTCCAGACTTCTCGAGTTCGTATGCGGCAGGGGTCGCGCTCACAAAGACACACTGCCCAATGAGGCCCTCCCACTCATCAAAGGTCAACGGTCGATTGTCTAGCGCGCTTGGAAGCCGAAATCCGTGGGCGATCAAGGTCTCTTTGCGAGCACGGTCGCCAAAATACATGCCGCGAACCTGCGGCACACTCGCGTGGCTCTCGTCGATGAAGAGCAACCAGTCATCGACGCTGCCGCCAGGAGCTTGGCGAAAATAATCGAGCAAGCATGAACTGCGGGATCCAGCGGGGCGGCCCTCCAATTGCCGCGAATAGTTTTCGATGCCGGGGCAAACCCCAGTTTCTGCGAGTAACTCGAGGTCGTAGCGGGTGCGCCCGAGCAACCGTTGTGCCTCGAGCAGTTTTCCCTCGGCCTGCAATTGCGCCACATGCTGATTCATCTCGCTGCGGATCGCATCGATGGCGCGCGCCATCTGATCGTGGGCCATCATGTAGTGCACCGCGGGAAAGATAAAGATGCGATCGTCGCTGCCCAAGACTTCGCCAGTGAGCGAATCGATTCGTTCGATTCGATCGACGACATCGCCAAAGAGTTCGATTCGAATCGCATGCTGCTCGGACGCTGGCCAGACCTCGATGCAATCGCCGCGCACTCGGTAGCAACCGCGCTCAGGGGCAACATCGTTGCGCCGATACTGCATCGCGTGCAGAGAAAGCAGAAGCCCACGACGATCGATCGTCTCTCCGCGCGTCACCATCGCGGTCTTCTTTGCGTACTCCTGCGGTGATCCCAACCCGTAGATACATGAAACGCTCGCCACCACGATCGTGTCGCGCCGATGCAGCAGATGACTCGTGGCTGCGAGGCGCAGGCGATCAAGATCGGCGTTGCGCGATGCATCCTTCTCGATGTAAATGTCGCGCTGTGGGATGTAGGCCTCGGGTTGATAGAAGTCGTAGTAGGAGACGAAATACGCGACCGCATTGTGGGGGAAGAGCACCTTCATCTCTTCATATAGCTGCGCTGCGAGCGTCTTGTTGTGCGTCATTATCAACGTCGGACGCTGCTGCCGTTCGATCACGTTGGCCATCGTGAATGTCTTGCCCGTCCCAGTGGCCCCGAGCAGAGTCTGGTACCTCTTTCCATCGCGAATGCCTTGGCAGAGTTGTTCGATCGCCTGAGGTTGATCTCCAGCAGGCGCAAACGAAGAGTGCAGTTGAAAGGGGATACCCATTGGATTCACTTGTGGTGCGCCATTGTGTTCTTGCGCGGTCGTCCCGAGGCTAGTTCCTCGCGGCCGTGAGCAACGCGCGCGGAGAGTGACTAATCAATAGCAGCACCGCTGGGATGGTCGCGCCCAGAGCCGTCGCGCAGACCGCGCCGATGCCACTGGCGATCACGATCCAAGAAATATCCAAGTTGAGTACGAGTCCCATGAGGTCGCGGTAGACGTGAGTGCCCATCCATGCGACATGCAGTCCAAAGAGCGTGCCGACAACTCCAGCGGTCACGCCGATGATGATTGACTCGGCGATGACGAGTCGACAGATCAGACCGCGACTCGCGCCGATTGCCTGCAGCACTCCAAACTCATAGGCGCGTGTTGCCACTCCTGCTGCGATCACCCCTCCCGCGGCGAATGAAGCCAGCACAAGGGCGCCGATGGCGACGAGTGTGCTGATGGTGAGCGTGATCCCGCCAATGTTCAAGATTTCTGTTCGAATGCCGCGCCCGCTCGCGAAGATCGCGCCGAGTGCGACTTCGTCAATCTTGTGCGCCAGCGCCTCTTCATCCGCGGGGGTTGCCCCTTCTGCGATCGAGAGTTGCACGAGAAACGCCTCACGCGTGCCGAAGTGTTTCTCGACGGCATCGAAGTCCATGAAGACGCATCCAGCGGCGTGCTCCATGTACATGCTGCGAATTCCAAAGAACTGGGTCGCGACGTCGAGACCCGCGGCGCCCACCACTCCCACAACTTCAAAGGGATGGTGATCGCGGTCTGTGCCAAGTTGCAAGGTTGAACCGATCCCAATTCCTCGGGCGACGAGAAACTCTCGAGCGACAAGAATCGCGTCGCCATCGCGCAGGCGTTTCGCTGCGCTCACTGGATCACCTGCGATCCATTCGAGTCGGTTGAGCTCGAAGAATGGCACCGAATCGAATCCGACGCAGACGATGTTTGAAGCCGAAATGCCTTCGAGTCCAAAGACCTGTGCGCCGATGACTTTCAGTGGGAGATATCCTACGGCTGCTGCGGCCGTGACTCCTGGCAGCGTGCGCAGGCGCTCTGTTTCGGCAGCAGTGAACCCGCTCGACTTCATCACGAATGCGTCACCGAACCGCACCCGCGCCGCGATGTTGTCAAGAATCGCACTGCCATTACTCCATGTGCTCACAAGGATGCCAACCCCAACCATGAGTGCTCCCGCCACGAGTCCCATTCGCCACAGATACGCGCTGATCGAACCGCGCAAAAGTCCGGGAGCGATTCGCAATGACCATTCGAGGGGAGTCGCGAGCGCGCGGCCGATCACCGCGAGCGAGGGCACGGCCAAGATGAACCAGCCAATATGCAACAGTGGCAGTCCCACGAGTGCGTAGCACCAGAATCGTGTTTGCGCATCGGCCAGTCGCGTCAGCGCCACTTGCCCCAGAAGGCAAAGCAGTCCAACTCCTGCGGCGATCCAGGGGGCAGTCTTGCGCGGCGCGGTTGCTCGTGGCGCCAAGGCGCGCAGCACCGAAACGCGCGAAGCAGTCCACGCCGGCCAGAGCGCCCCCACAACGCCCGCGCCTGTCGAACCGCCGAGCGCGAGTGCGATTCCAAACCATGAGATCGAGACTCCGGCAGGCAAGAGATGCTCGTAGTAGTTCACCATGCCCGCGGTGAGCGCGAGTCCTAGCGGAACACCCGCCGCCCCCGCCATGAATCCGATCGTGGCGCCGGCGAGCAACTGTCCAAGAAAGAGTTGCCCGCGTGATGCACCAATGCATCGCGCCATCGCAAAGGAGCGCTGCTGTTCGGTGAGAGCCGTGGTCATCGCCGTCGCAATGATGAACGAGCAGCAGAGAAACGCAAGAATTGTCCCAAGTGAAAGGGCGATTCGACCCTCTTGGGCGATGTGAGAAAGTCCACTTGTTGCCAGGTCGGTGCTCTCTAGTTTCAGTGGCGGTACGACTCGGTTTGCGTGTTCCAGAATCCACGCATCCGCCGCCAGGTTCTTCTCGAGAACGATTGAGACTGAGAGAATCGTTGCGGGATGATCTGTCGCTCGAGCGAGCACCGAGCGCGAGAGCAATCCAGTGGGACGTTGCAGCGCGCCGAGCATTGGGCGCTCATAGATGCCCGTGACTGTGAGGTCAATTGGATCGCCAAACTGCACGACGCGCAGTCGTGTTCCTGGGTGTGCGTCGAGACGCTGCTGGGCGACGGGGTCGATGGCGATCTCGTTTTCTTCTAGAGGCGCGCGTCCGATGCGATACTTCTTCTGTGCGAATGGAGCATCGTGCTTCAGGTCGACCCCGCGGCAACTCAACGTGGCGCGATTCCGTGGGGTCAGGCCGTCTGGCGGCGCATCGCAGCGCTCGACCGTCATCGTTCCGGTGAGTCTTCCTGCAGCTGCGACGACGCCACTCCATCCTTGCACCTGTCCGATCACCGCCTCGTCAAATTCACTGCCATGTTCGTGCACAACAACCGCGTCGGCTTCTCCTACGAGTCCGCGCGCGCGCGCTGTGATGTTCATAAGTGCGGTCGAAAGCGCACAACTCACGGTCACCACGAGAATCGATGCCAGGGCCACCGAGACTCCGACGAGAGCCGTGCGACTAGGCCGTCCGAGCAAGCTCAGACGAGCGATGTGCCAACTGGGTGGGATCGAGTCCATGACTTTCAAATGCTCCAGCGACGCGACCATCCTTCAAGATGAAGGTGCGTTGACAGTGCGCTGCCGCGACGGCCTCGTGCGTCACCATGAGCACGATGATCTTGTGCTGCGCCGCAGTCTCCTCGAGCAGGCGCCAGAGACCGGCACTGCTTTGCGAGTCGAGGTTGCCAGTCGGTTCGTCGGCGAGGATGAGCGTGGGTGAAAAGAGCAATGCCCGAGCGATCGCAACTCGCTGTTGCTCGCCGCCAGAGAGTGCCTCGGGTCGGTGGTGCATGCGATCTGCGAGTCCGAGTTGTTCGAGAATCTCCCGTCCGCGCTGGGCGAGGGCCGCAGCAGGGCGCCGATCAAGCACGCCAGGAAGGATCGTGTTTTCAAGCGCATCGAGCGTCGGCAAGAGATTGAACTGCTGAAAGATGATGCCGACATCTCTGCGGCGGTAAGTGACAAGGTCTGACTCCCGCAGCGCATGCACCGCGCGATTTGCCACCCAGATCTCGCCCGAATCGGGACGGTCTAGTCCAGCCAAGAGGTGCAGCAGTGTGCTCTTCCCACTCCCCGAGCGCCCCATGATTGCGTAGAAGCCAGGCGCATCAATCGCCAGGTCAACTCCGCATAGTGCCTCGATGGGACGGGCCGACGAATGCGACGACGCAGCACGATAACTCTTGTGAATCCCCCGCAAAATTAGCTGTGGATCAGCCAAGGGGGTGCTTGGCGTCATATGTTTGAGCATCCATCAATGCGCTGAGTCCTGCAACGTCGGCGGCCTTCAATTTCACGAGCCAGCCCTTGCCGAACGGATCGCTATTCACGAGTGATGGATCTTTCGCAACGACCTCATTCACTTCGACGATTGCTCCCGCGAGCACGCTGTAGACATCGCTGGTGGTCTTGACGCTTTCGACCTCGCCGACACTCGATCCCGTGGCGATGGTTGTTCCCGTGGGTTTCATTCCGACGAAAGTCACATCGGTGAGTTCGTTGGCGGCAAACTGTGTAATGCCAACAACGACAACGTCGCCTTCAACTCGAAACCACTCATGCGAGTCGGTGAATCTGCAATTGGAGGGGCTCATTGTTGGTGTCGTCATTAGTGGTTCCTTTGTTGGGGGTCGGATCATAACCGCCTGATATCCTCCGTGTGTCAGGGCTTCAACCCTGAGTACTTGAATGAGCAATCAGATTCTCCTCTCTCTCTCGGGCGCATGTTTGGGGCGACCACTCCCGCGAAAGGGGACCACGCTCGCCCTGCTCGACATGCCACCATTCGTCGCGGAAGAACTCGAACTGCGAGGGCTGGCTCTTCCGGTCGATCTGATTCGGGGTCATCCCGCGGCGACACTCGAAAAACTTCGGCATATCGCCGATCGTGCCCACTGCCCTTGTTTGGTGCTTTATCAGGATGAACCGATGGACTTCTGCGCCGCTGCCGAAGCATCGACTCAGTTGCTTCGCAATCTTGGCCGCGCGGCGAAACTGCTCGGTTGTGGAGAACTCGCGATTCGTGTCGTCTGTCCTCCAACCAACATTCACGTGGTGGCGGGGACGCTGAAGAATGCACTCGGCGTCCTCCAACAGTTCGACGTGAATCTGCTGATTCGTCCTGCGATTGCTCCCGCAGATTCACCCGAGCAACTCATGGACCTCGTCAAGAAGATTGGCGGATTTCACATCGGGGCGATGCCGAGCTTCGCGTACGCCCACGCGACCGGCAACGGAGTCGACACGCTGCGAAAACTTGCGCCGTACTCATCGGCGATCGAAGCGACCGCAGCAGGATTCAACAAGGCTGGCGAGCATTTGGGTTGGGACCTCAACGGATACGTCGAGGCACTCTTGTCATTCGGATATCTCAACAAGATTTCGATCGATTGGACGGGGGCCACGAATTGGGTGTTAGGTGTTCAGAAGACCCGCGAACGACTCATGGAACTTATGGGTCGAGGAGATCCCGTGGGATGAACCCTCCGATCATTGTCACGATTGATGGTCCAGCAGGCACGGGAAAATCTTCCGCCGCGTCTGAACTCGCGCAGCGGCTCGGCTTTGACATGCTCGACACGGGGGCGATGTACCGCGCCGTGGCTCTACTGTCGATCGAGCTGGCAATCGACCCGCGCGACGAGCACGCGCTTGCCGTTGCCATGGATTGCGCGCGACTTGCGGTCGACTTTTCTTCGCGCCCGCCGGCGATTCGACTCAACTCTCGTGATGTGCATGAGCGCATCCGCGATGCGGATGTCACTGGAATCGTGTCGCTGATTGCATCGCACCATGAGGTGCGAGTGCGTCTCGTGCGGGCGCAGCGCGACGTTGCCGCGCAGCATGAACGGTTGGTTACCGAAGGTCGCGATCAGGGCAGTGTGGTCTTTCCAGATGCGACCGTGCGTATCTGGCTTGATGCGCGACCCGAAGTGCGGGCTCATCGACGCAGCGAGGAGTTGCGATCGCGCGGCGAAGTGGTCAATGAAGCGCGGGTGCTTGCTGAAATCATTGCGCGCGACGCCTCTGACCGCGGCCGTGCCGAAGGACCGCTGCGCAAGCCGGTCGGTGCCGATTCGATCGACACGAGCACTCTTTCCTTTGCGACGGTCGTCGAAGAACTTGAACGTCTCGTCCGACGGCGACTGCACGAGTCAGACATCGGATGTGGATGTGGGGGCGGTGCGTGAGAAATCCGCTAGCCCACCGGCGGCGGGCGCCGGGCGCGGGCTTTCTAAAGACTGCATTTTGGGATGCCGGCTCGCTGCTCTGTCAAACTGTGGTCTCGTGGCAGTATCGCTTTCGCGTCGAAGGATCCTCCAATGTTCCAGCGACGGGACCAGCAATCTTCATTGCCAATCATCAGTCGCTCTTCGATCCAGTCATTCACGGACTCGCGGTTGGAGATCGCGCCCCTCGGCCGATGGCGAAAGAAGAACTCTTCAAGAATCCGCTATTCGGCGCAGTATTGCGGGGCTTGAATTGCATCTGTGTACGGTCAGAGGGTGGAAATCGTGAGGCGATTCGAATCGCACTCGACGAACTCGCCGCAGGGCGAACCGTAATGCTCTACCCCGAGGGCACGCGATCGAGTGATGGTGCGGTGAAAGAGTTTCGCCGCGGTGTCGAATTGCTAGCGCGCAAGTCGCGGGCGCCGATTGTGCCGATGGGAATTGACGGAGCGTTCGACATCTGGCCCACTGGACAATCGTTGCCGCAAGCGCGCGGGCGCATTTGGGCCGCAATTGGCGAGGCAATCTCGCCCGCGGCGCAGAGCGAGTTGTTCGCTGATCCCACTGCGGGGCTCGCGCAATTGCAACGCAGAGTTAGGGCGCTCATGTTGCACTGCCGCGCACAACTTCGCCGCGCGACTGCGGGTGATTACCCTGCGCATGGAGCGGCCGATGAGCACTCCTGAACTGCCCGCCGACGAACCAGTTATGAGCGCGGCAATCTGCCCGCCGCGCGAGGCGGCAACGATCGTCGCGGCGCGCATCATCGCCGCAGGATTCACGGCGTATTTCGCCGGAGGATGCGTGCGCGATGAACTTCTCAAGATCGAACCAACAGACTTTGATCTTGCAACGGATGCGCTTCCGCACGACATCGCCAAACTCTTTCGCTCAGCGCGCGGGGTCGGCGAGTCATTTGGAGTCATGCTTGTGCGCTGTCGTGGTCGCACGATCGAAGTCGCAACCTTTCGAACAGACGGCAAGTATGAGGATGGCCGGCGCCCGAGTCATGTGCGATTCGCCACTGAAGAAGAGGATGCCAAGCGCAGAGACTTCACGATCAACGGACTCTTTCAGCACCCCATCACCCTCAAGGTCATCGACTATGTCGATGGGCAGAGAGATCTCGAGGCAAGAGTGCTGCGCGCGATCGGCGATCCTGCAGCGCGATTGAACGAAGATCGACTGCGAACACTGCGCGCAGCACGATTCGCGGCGCGGTTTTCACTGCGCGTTGATTCGGCCACTGCGGCTGCAATTCGCGATGCAGCGGGCGATCTCACCGGTGTGAGCCGCGAACGCGTCGGCGGTGAGTTTCGGCGCATGTTGACCCATCCAACGCGCCGGGCGGCGATCGAACTGATCGAAGAGTGGGGGCTCGATGCGCCCGCCCTTGGTGAGCCAAACTCAAGGGGAGAACTCGCGCGCGTCGCAGCGCTTGGGCATGACGCTTCATTTGCAACCGCACTCGCCGCGTGGCGGTTCGATCGCGGCCACCGGTGCAATGCGAGCCAGCCAGGCGCTTGGCGCGGTCCGCTCAATCTCTCCACGCGCGAGGCGGGCGACCTCGATGCAATCTGTGCCATTGTGGAGCAGTTGCGAAGTGCGTGGGATTTCCTCCCCGTCGCGGCTCAAAAACGGCTGGCATCGCGCCCAGTCTTTTCGAGTGCGGTTGCGGTATTGGCCGGAGAGAACCCCGCGCAAGCCGGCACGATTATCGAACGCGTCGCCGTGTTGCAGGAAGAGTTCGGTGGGCTCGAACCGATCCCGTTGGTCAGTGGAGGCGATCTCATTGCGCTGGGTTGCGCGCCAGGACCGAGATTCAAGGCAACGCTCGACGGGCTCTACGACCGGCAGCTAGAGGGGGTGCTCACCACGCGGGAACACGCGCTGAGTATTGCTCGTGCGGAGTGGTTTTTCGAGTAGTGGCGCCTCGGTTTGTGGCTCTCCCAAGCTATGCTTCTTCGACGATGAACCATTGCAAACTCTCTTGGTCTCTCGCGCTCGCTTGCACCGCAGCAATCAGCGCCAGTGCGCTCGCGCAGTCGAAGACCTCACCAACTGCTCCAACAACCACGAAGCCAGCTACTGCGCAGAAGGCGCCAGCCAAGGCCAAAGCAACGGCGAAGCCGGCCGCAACTGTCGCCCCATCCGTAGCACCCGCCACACCTGCCGATCCTGCGGAACAGGTCAAGAGTGTCTATGTCGTCCCGATGGGTTTTCGCGGAAGGGGGCAGTTCGGGCTTGACATCCATCCCTCTGTCTATGAACAGGTCGCCGCAGATGTCGCTGAAAAGAAGCCTGACCTCGTCGTCTACGTCTTGAATTCGGCAGACATCGACACCGTCGCATACATGGGCGATGATCCGCGCGAGCAGGGGGTCTTTGATGACGATTCGATTCGCAAGATGACCCGCGATCTCAAAGCTGCGATCAATGCCAGCGGCGCAGAGCAGGTGATGGTCGTGCGCGATGCGGTTGGCTACAGCGCGCTCCTTGGTCTTTCATGGCCCAACATGTACATGACCGAGAGTGCCCGACTGATGGGACTCAGCAGAATCCAAGAACGCACTCAGGTCGAAGATCCAGAAGTCTTCGCCAAGTTTCGTGAAGCGTTCGTCGGCATTTGCAACGGCTTTCTCGTCTCAGGTGGATACAACCCATCGATCGGTTTGGCGATGATGCGTCCCGAGAAGATGCTCAGCGCGAGTTTCAAGGGCCGAGAGATCACTTGGCGTGAAGATGACAAGGGAACTTGGATCGTGGACAACAGCGAAAAGCACTTCGCGGGCTTCTCTGCGCAGTCGGCAGAAGAACTCGGGTTGTCGGATGGAACCGTTGCTGATGAACTTCCAGCGATGCTCGAAGATCTCATGTACCAGCGCGGATTCCGCGAGTTTCAGCGCATGCCCGAGGATGGCGAACAACTTGTGCAGGAGTATGTCGATGGATGGCGCAAGGCATATGAGTCGTGCAAGAAGTCGTTTGAGTCTTTTCAAGAGGCGCTTGGGAATGCCTCAGGTAAGGACGAACTCAAGTACCTCAATCAAGCCAAGAGCACGATCGACAAGGTGCTTGCACTCATGAAGAAATATCCCGCTGTCGCAATTCGACTGAACCGAGAGTTTGGTGTAGGCAAAGTGCAACTTGAAACCGAAGCGTTGAAGATTCAGGAGCGCATCAAGGGGCTTCGCAAGGCGCCTCCAAGCGGTGGATCGGGCTCGAAGGGTTCATCACCCGCTGGTCCTGGACTCGGTTCGGGTGGTTGATGGTGAAGGCAACTCCAATGAAAAACATGAAGCGTCGAAATCTCTTGTGTGTGAGCCTGATGCTCGCTTCTCTGTGCACGGCACCCGCTCTCGCACAGAAAGCGGCGCCTCCAACGCCACCGCCTACTCCCGCCAAGCCGATGCCGAAGGCTCCTCCTGGCAAGGGAGGTGCGCCAGTCGCCGCGCAAGTTGACGCGCCGGCGCTGACTAAGAAACAAGTCTTGCTGCTGCCACTCGACGGAATGGTTGGCGTTGGACTGCGCCACGACGAAATGGAAGAGATGGAGAAGGTCGCCGACAAGTTCGGTCCTGGTCAGGTGTTCATCATTCGTATCAACTCGAATGGTGGACTCGTCATCGAAGGCGACAAGATCGCAACCACGTTGACCAGAATCAAAAACAAGCATCGTCTTGTCGCCTGGATCGAGAAGGCGATTTCTGGTGGCGCGTTCACTGCGCTCTACGCCGACGAGATTTACTTTATGCCTGAAGCGGCACTCGGATCGATCACGATGTTGAGTGGTCGTACCGAAGTCACCGCAGTGCGCGAGGACTGGAAAAGTCGCGTCGCAGAGGCTTGCGCAAGCGGTGGGCGGGATCCACTGATTGGACCGGCGATGGTGCACTCTGCAGTTGAACTCTCATACGACAAAGATCCAAAGACTGGCAAGGTCACATTCTACCCCGACGTGAAGCATGCCTTCGTACTTTCGACGGCCAGTGAGAATCTTGATTTCAGCGCAGCCTCGGCCGAACACTCAGGGTTCTCAGAAGGAACCGCCGCGACCGAGGTCGAACTATTTCGCGAACTCGGCATCGATGACTCGACAAAGTTCGAGGTCAACGATGCGGGAAAGAAGATTGCCGCCAAGTGGCAAAAACTCATCAAGGGTGCAAATGAAGAAGTGCCGTTGCTCTTGCGCAAGCGCGATATTGAAGGCTCGTCCGAGGGTGGAATCGTGCAACTTCAGGCGCGTATTCGTAACACCCAGAAGATTGTTGATTGGTTCAAAAAGTGCCCACCAGCGATGCAGTACGAATTGAACATCCCAGAGCAGGCGATCGAGAACATGGAGCAGGAAATCAAAGAAATGCGCAAGCTGATCAAAGAGATGCAGAGCGCAGACAACTAGGCTGACTTGGCCGACTAGACGGCGAGGTCGGTGCGCGAGCGGATCATCCAACCTCGCGTCGTTGAAAGAGCGCGATCGCGATCGCAAGAACTGCGGTGATCATCAAAGCCCCGTAGGGCACGACGTATCCGAGGTAGTCCAGCGGAATCATCTGATTCTGATTGACGGCATCGACCACCCAAAAGACTTGAAAGTTTGGGATGACCGCATAGGCGACTTTACAGCCAAAGAGTCCCACGGCATCGCTGTTGAGTGCGCTCTCATGGGCGGCATCGCGCAGCGAGACAAGTTGTTCGAGTGCAACGATGCGCCGTCCAAAGATCCAGTCCGAGAGAAGTCCAAGAACGAGCACTCCAAGGGTGACGCCGATGGTGAGCACTTGCCCAAGCCGCGTGCTCGCTGCAATGGCAATCGCTGAGAGAACACACAGCGCCAGAAACATCAAAAACAGCGCCGTTACAAGTTCGAGGCGAAAATCGTCGCTCGCTGGAATCGGGTCCCAAGCAAAGTCGAAGAACAAACTCAAGACATAGGCAACTAGCAGTAATGGACCGCCCAGCGAGATCATGATCGCGGCGAATGACTTGCCATAGAAGAAGTTGCACCAAGTTGCGGTGAACACCGTCACGCCAAGTGCGCTGACTCCTAGAACGACCACTGGCCAGCGCACCGGAGTTGCCACCGTTTGAATGACGCCATGCACTTCGACGAGTAGAAAAGCCATCGCGGGAACAGCAATCGACGCGAGCAGCGCGAGGGTGACGCCGAGGTACTTGCCGAGCACAAATGTGGCCCGTGCTACGGGCTTCGAAACCACCATCAGCACCGTCTTGTTTGTGATTTCTTGGTCCACCACGCTAGTGGCAAGAAACGCGGCGAGCAGGGCGCCCGCCATGAACACGGTTGAGAGTCCCAGGTCGACGTACATCCGTTGGTCGTCGGTCATGGTGAAGGCTGAGAACTGATTGCTCAGCACCACTAGCAGCAGTGCCGCGAGTACGACGACCAGTGTGAGCGGTTGTCGTATGCACTCGAGAAAAGTGTTGCGAACGATCGCGAAAAGTTGTTCGAAGAATGCCATGCGGGTCTCTTGAAGCTTCGGCCTAAAAGAATAGGCGATCGCGCCGCAGCGGGATGCGTCGCCTCTGCAGTGAACTTCAGCCGCGCTGAATTCGTACGACTGGCAACCGCACACATCAAGAGTTTTCCGTACGATTCAGTTGGTGCGTTCGGTTCGTCGTTCGGATGCACTTTCAGCCCATCGAAGTGAAACACGCCATCCAGTAATCACCCCAATGATGCATGACCAATTTGTCTATCGGCAGGCGACCCGCGTTTCTGGCGTGGGGGTTATTATTCAGGCCGCGCTCGCGCTCTTTCTGCTCGTTTTCGGCAACCTCGCAGGGGACACCGGGCTCATCCTGGCGGGGCTCTACGTCGCAACAGGAATATTGAGTTGGACGACCCTGACGGTCCTCTTTTATCAACACAAACTTGAACGGGTTGAGTCGCTTGAGAACGAAGAGGTCGCGCTGGCGCGCGGAGCGGCGAGCAGCGTTTTCGAGGGCGAGCGCATCGAGCACCAAGCCGCGGCGCGTCGATTGCGGCTCATGCACCAGTGGCTTGCACCGATCGCAAGTTTGCTCGTTGCAGTGATGCTTGGATTCTTGTGCTACGGCACGCTCTCATGGCTTGCGCGCCAAGATTCAGTCACAAACACCACGACATTTCGAGTGGGCTCTCACCTGGGCTGGCAACTCGCACTCTGCACGGCCCTTTCGCTTGTCACGTTTATCTTTTCGCGATTCGTTGCTGGGATGGCCAAGCAACCGGCCTGGCAGAACTTGCGTGGCGGCGCTGGAGTCATGGTTGGAAACGCGCTCGTGCTGCTCGCCCTCGCCGTGGGAACGGTCTTTCAGGTCTTCAAGAAGGATGATGTGCTCGAGGCGATCGCGTATGGCATCGCGATCTATGTCGGCGTGATTGCAGCAGAGATTCTGCTGAATCTGATCCTCAACTTGTACCGGCCGCGCAAGGTCAGTGACACTCCTCGCCCTGCGTTCGATTCAAAGTTGCTCGGACTTGCCGCGGCACCAGATTCGATTGTGCGCAGCATCAACGAGGCGGTGAACTACCAATTCGGATTCGATATCACTAGTTCGTGGGGATACCAACTGCTTCTGCGCAGCGTTCTGCGACTATGCACGCTCGGAGTCGTCGTGCTTCTCATCATGTCGATGATCGTGGTCGTTCAGCCGAGCGAACAAGCAGTTCGACTTCGCGGCGGTCGAGTGATTGGAGGCGTGGCGCAGGGATCGCTGCTTTTCAAGTGGCCTTGGCCGATCGAATCGGTAGAGCGTTATGACATCGATCAGATTCGCACCCTGGTTCTTGGCGGAAACTTGCTGCCGACGTCCTCAGTCAACCTATGGCCGGTCGATGGCGAGCCCGACAGTGAACGATTGCCGTTCATCGTGTTGGCAAGTTCGCTGCAGAATGCCGCGGCAGGATCCAATGTTGATGGCTCGGCGAGCATTCTGTCGCCCACATCCGCGGCAGATGCCGCAGCGGTCTCAAATCAGTTTGCACTCATCGATGCGGACATCGTTTTGGAGTATCGCGTGCGCACGGATGGGCTGCTGGACTATCTGCAGTTCTGTGGAGACACCAGAATGCGCGGGAGTGCGCTTGACATGCGCGAGCGGGTGTTGAAGGCGATCGCGATGCGTGAGGCGAGCCAGTTGTTCTCGACGCGATCGATCGATCAAGTGCTTTCCCCCACGGGAGATTCACTCGTAAGCCAATTGACGCAGCGGGTGCAGGGTGCGTTTGACCGCAGCCGTAGCGGCGTCGAAGTCCTGGGAATCCTGCTTCCCGTGTTGCGTCCTCCGGCGGGTGAGGCGGCAGGAATGTTCGAAGAACTTTCGATCGATGTGCAGAACGCCCGCAAGATCGTTGACGAGGCAAATCGAATGCTCAACGTCACGCTATCGACACTGGCTGGCAATCCAGAACGCGCGCACGCAATCGTTGCAGCAATCGACCAACTCCAAACGCTTGAGAGGCTGCACGGTTCAGACGCTCCTGCAGCCCGCGAACAACGCGCTGCGGTTGAAAAAATGATTATCGATGCCCGCGCGCAAGCTGCCAGCGTCATCAGTTCGGCGCGAGCCAGGCGCTGGGATGCGCTGATGCGCGCCCGCACGACTTCGAGTGAGGTTCTGGGTCAAGCGGCGTCCTATCACACTGCTCCTGAGATTTACCGCGAGCGCGCGATCATGGCGGTCTTGACCCGTGCCCTCGCCGCAGCGCGAATCAAATACGTTTTGGCGGTCGATCCTTCGAGGGTCGAGTTTGACATTCAGATGGAACAACCCGAGCCGGGACTCAATCTCGGCGATTATCTCGAGAAGAAGGAATAGCAATGGCGCGAAGAATCCCAATCATTGTTGCGTGCATCATCGTCGCTGTCTTGGTGCTTTTCAACACCACCTACACCGTCAATTTTCACGAAGTTGCTGTGCTCACGCGCTTCGGAAAACCAGCTGGAGTACAGCGCGATGCGGGTCTGCACCTGAAGGCACCACTTTTCATTGACCAAGTGTCGAAGCTCGATACCCGTCTGCAGTTGATCGAGAGTTCACTGGAGACGGTCCTGACAAAGGATGGGCAACAGGTGCTCGTGAAGGCATATCTGCTTTGGCGCATCGACAGCACGGGTGAAGCACCGCTGCAATTCTTTAACTCCTATGGATCGATCGAAGCCGCCGGAAAAGATCTCACGACCCAACTGCAGGGGGCGGTTCGCGCGGTCGGTGGCTACACCTTTGCGCAGCTCATCGGGCACGAGAGCAAGATTGCTGAAGCTGAGAGTTCGATCTTGGCAGACCTTCGATCCACCAAGGTGGCGGGTGTCGAACCTGTCACGGTTGGAATTTCACAGGTCGTACTTCCCCCAAAGACCACAGTCGCAGTCTTGCGACGAATGGCGGCAGTCCAAGAAACACTCGCAAATCTCGAAGAATCAAAGGGAAACTCTGAAGCTGAGGCGATCAAGAGTCAGGCCGCGAGCACAGGTGACACGATCCGCCGCTTTGCTGACAACTGGGCAAACGACATTGAGGCGCTTGGCAACGAACAAGCCACGCGCTACTACGAGTTGATGAAAGCAGAGTCTGAGTTGGCGATTTTTCTGGCCTGGCTCGACACGCTCAAGGGATCGCTCTCGGGCAGCACGACATTCGTGACCGATCTCAATCGCGCGCCATTCCACTTGCTAGATCTCTCGGCAAAAGTTGGACCGAACAACATCCCGCAACCAGCCAAGCCGTATGGCTCCGAGGCGGCAGCGACTGGAACTCCCTGAGATGACACCAGCGCCGTCCTCGCCAGAAGATTCAGCGACACCTTCCGATCAGGGTCACGCGGTTCGCACTGGAAAGCGCGCGCAACTCGCCGTCTCCGCTTCGTCGGTCGACCGCGCATCGATGCGCGAAGCGATGAACCCAGCCAATGAGAGTCTCGGCGAGGCCCTACGGCTTTCGTACAGATTGCTGCAGGTTGCGATGTGTGGACTCGTTGTGACATTTCTCTTCTCTGGATTCCAATCTGTCCCTGAAGGCGTGACAGGAATGCGAACGATCTTCGGTCGCGTCACAGGCGAGCCAGGCGACGAAACAATTCAGCCTGGATTACAGCCATTCTGGCCCTATCCAGTGGGTGAGACGCTCATGATGCCGCTGCGCCGCACGGTCGAGGTGCGCGATGCGTTTTGGCCAACACTTGGAGCGAAGGACACCACGCTTGAGCAGGCCACCGACGCAGCCGACGCGAACAATCCGATTCGTCCAGGTCGCGATGGTTCGGTTATCACCGCCGACGGCGACCTTGCTCATCTTCAACTCGCGGTCGAATATTCGGTGGTCGATCCAGTCGCGGCCCTTCGCCAAATCAATCCCGAACAGGTCGATCGATTGGTTGAAAAAGTGCTTGAAGGAGCGGTGGTGCAGGTCGCGGCACAGTTCACACTCTCCGATCTGCTCGAGCAGCGCGACCTTCCCGCAGCAGAGATTCGCGCCAAGATGCAAGCGCGGCTCAATGGCTTGGAGAGTGGAATTCACGTCGCCTCGGTCACCTTGACTGAACGCACGGCGCCGTTGGCCGTGCGCAATGCGCTGCGCCGAGTGCAGATTGCCCGGGAAGACATGAAGACCGCGCTCGAGCGCGCCCGCCAAGAAGCAAACGCGAAGTTGGTTGGAGCAGCAGGACCAAACTACGGCGAAGTGCTCGCGCTGATCGCCCAGTATGAATCGCAGTTGACCGCCGGACATCAGCAGGAAGCCGATGCCACGCTTGTGCAGATCGGGGTGCGATTCGAGCAGCCTGATGTCGGAGGCGAAGCAGCGCGCATTATCTTGCGTGCGCGCTCGTCAGGGTCACTCCTCTCTTCCACCCTGGCAAATGAAGCGCGACGCGTCGAAGGACTCGCGGCCTCGTACCACGAGAATCCGCGCCAACTCATCCAGCAACTTTGGCTTGAGGCAGTGCGCGAAGCGATGAGCAAGCAAGAAGTTGAAGTCTTCGCGTTGCCACCTGGCATTGGCCACTACGTTGTGCATGTCAAGAGTTCGCCCGATGTCATGCAGACGCGCCGCGACGCCGAACTTGCGCGCAAGAAACAAGCGGCCGCGATGATGAACTTCGATATGCAGTCATTTCAGCTCGGCAGCAAGCAAATCATGATTGACAAGGCGGGCCGTCGGCTCGACAAGAGCGGCGACAAGGGCTTTGGTCGCTAGAGGAGCACCATGAGTCAGCAACCGATCGTAGAAGCCGCTGGACTCGTCAAAGTGTTTGATGATTTTTGGCTGCGGGCGAAGGCGCGCGCAGTCGACGGGATCGACTTTGAGATTCGTCCCAACGAAATCTTCGGGCTGCTCGGTCCAAATGGTTCTGGAAAAAGCACCACGATCAAGTTGATCTTGGGACTCCTTCGCAAGACAAAGGGACGGCTCTCAGTCTTCGGTCGCGACCCCGGAGACGTTGCGGTGAAGGCGCGCATCGGATACTTGCCAGAAGAGTCGTACATGTATCGATTCTTGAATCCAGTTGAGACGCTTGATTACTACGGCAAACTCTTCGGAATCGCGCGCGCGATAAGGCGGCGCCGTACCAGCGAACTGCTTGAGATGGTGGGGCTCGAAGGGGCATCGCACCGAGCAGTCGGAGAGTTTTCAAAGGGAATGAGCCGCCGCCTCGGAATTGCGCAGGCGTTGATAAACGATCCAGAGTTTTTGATTCTTGATGAGCCGACATCTGGCCTCGATCCCATCGGAACGCGTCAAGTGAAAGACTTGCTGCTCGACCTCGGACGGCGTGGGAAGACGATTCTGCTCTCGTCGCACTTGCTCGCAGATGTTGAAGATGTCTGCGACCGGATGGTCGTTCTCTATGGCGGAAAGATTCGCGCCGCTGGAACCACCGACGAACTGCTGCGCGACACCAATCGAACCTTGATTTGTGTGCCGCGATTACGACCTGAGACGATCGAAAAAATCGATGCCCTGGTTAGGCGTGAAGAAGGCACCGCGATCGAGCGCGTCGAAGCTCCGCGGCAGAAACTCGAAGACCTGTTTGTTCAAATCGTTGAGCAGGCCCGTGTTGAGCAAACGTCGACCAGCGGCGCGCTGCAGGGTGGCAAGACCGCCGCGTTCCTGCTTGGCGCGCAAGAATCGGCAGCAGGGGATGGACTCATCTCTGACCTCCAGCGCCAAGAGCCTGCGAGACCCGCTGCCGTGGTCGTGGCGGTGGCTGAGACGATCGCTCCCAAGGACTCTGTCGTAGAAGAACTCGTTGCGGCGAAGGCTCCTCCAGTGCGCGCCCCAACTACTTCCAACCCCACATCGACCACAGCGCAGCCGTCAGTCGACCGCTCGGTCATTGATGACCTTCTCGAAAAGCCTCCGGAGAAGCGCGAGTGATTTGGATTCGCAACGCGGCTGAGCGGCTAAATCGCTGGCAAGAATCGCCGCGCTGCCGCATCCTTCTGACACTCATCATCGTTGTGGCTGGTGCGCTGCTCTTCGCGCCCCTGGCGTGGAAATCCTTTCAGTTTGCGCACACGGTCGAGCAGGTCGCGGCGGTGCTGAGAGAAGCAAATGCAGTCGACCGCAATCCGCAAGCGATTCAATTGCTCGAGCGTGGCAGCGTGACCATCGCAGGGCGCGAGATTGGGTCGGCGCGGGTTCAAGCACTAGCACCGCAATTCTTTGATGAGCGTGGACGCATTGTCGAAGTCGACGCGGTCGCGTCGCTTGTTGGATCGGTCGTCGCTCCGCAGTGGGCACCACAGCGAATCATCGAGAATCCGTGGCTCGTCACTGGAATTGCAGTTGCGGCCATCGCGCTTGCCGTGGTCGCCGTCTGGGTTGGATTGGTGATCCACTTGGTTGGATTGCTTGTGATTGGAACGTGCTTTCTCGTACCGCTGTGGTTCGCCGGTCAACTTGGACCGATGGTCGCGGTGGGGGGAATCGTCTTTCTGTTTTTCGCGTTCTTTCTGCTCGTTCGTCTTGCTCTAGCGCTCTTGTCGCAGGCATCACCAGTCTGCGGCATCGCGCACACGCTGCTCATCGAGTCTGTGCGGCAGCGCATCTCGCTGGGCTTTATCGGAACGCTGCTGGTCATCTTGCCATTGATTCCACTCTGGATCGATTCGCGCGAGCCGCTGCGCTATCAAGTGCAGACATTTCTCTCGCGCGGTACGAGCCTCGTGTTCATCTTCGCTGCTGGGCTAACCCTTTTTCTCTCAAGCGCGACCGTCGCTTTCGAGATTCGCGATAGACAAATCTGGAACGTGCTGACCAAACCTGTCTCGCGGTTTCAGTATCTCGCTGGCAAACTGCTGGGGCTCTCCATGCTGAACGCGATCGTTCTGATCGTTGGTGGAACGGCTGTCTTTGTCTACGTCGAATACCTCTCAACGCGCCAGGCTGCCGACATCGCTGATGCAGCAGCGCTGCGCGATCAGGTGCTCGTGGCACGCGAGGTTGCGCATCCAGCCTATGAGCAGTTGCAGTTAGATCAACTTCGTGACATCGTCGATCGAACGATCGCACGAGACTCGGTTCTGCAAGCAGACATTGCCGAGGGACGCCGCTATGAGACCGAAGTGCGGCGCGACTTGCAGGCGACCAAGAACCAAGAGTTTCTCATGCAGCAGCGCACCATCGAACCAGGAAAGGCGCGCAAGTATGTTTTTTCAGGGCTCGACGAAGCACGGCGCGCTGGTGCTGATCCTGTGCTGCGATACAAGTTTCACATCGGTCGCGATGATTCGCATGAAACCTTTCCGGCACTCTTTGTCTTTGGAGAAACCCCACCAGCGATGGTGAACTACGTTCCGGTGCAGCGCAACGTCTTTGCGATTCCCGCCAACGCCATCTCAGCCGACGGATCGCTCACTATTGAAGTAGTCAACGGCGGCCTCACCCGTGATCGGCAGTTCTATCCTGGCACCTGGTCGCTCAATTTCGATTACGACGGACTCGAAGTGCTGCACCGGGTCGGCGGCTTCGAAGGCAACTACGCGCGGGCGTTACTCGTCGATTGGTCGAAACTAGTGTTCATTTCGGCGTTGGGAATTGCCGCTGGCAGCGTGCTCTCATTCCCAGTGGCAGTCCTGCTCGCTTTCACAGTCTTCATCTCATGCGCACTCTCTTCATACCTTGGGATCGCCCTCGAAAACTACTACGTCGAGGATAAATCTGACTTCATCACGAAAATGTTTCAGTACACGATTCGCGGCATCGCGGGCACGGTGCGAGTCACCTTCGCGCCGTTCGCGCGCTCTGGCGGAACCGACGATCTTGTGAACGGGCAGGTCATCCCATGGTTGGCCGTGTTCAAGACCTTTGGGTTGGTGGGCGTGCTCTGGAGCGCAATCGCATTTGCCGTTGGATTCCTCGGCTTTCGCCGCAAAGAGATCGCTGTGTACAGCGGGAACAACTGAGACGTGCGCGATCGACTCATTCAACTCGCAGTGGTCGTTCTCGCAGTGATTGCGTTCACATGCGCTGGCAAGTTGCTGCCGGCGGTGTTGCGCGTCAGTGATGAGAACGGACTGCGCTACACCGACGTCTCACTCGAAGGTGCTCCGCCCATCGTTGCCATCGGCACCGCGATCGGCGTGCTTCGAGGAGTTGTCGTCGACTATCTCTGGATCAAAGCAGGAATGCAAAAGGAAAAGGGCCTCTTCTATGAGGCGATGACCGATGCGCGACTGATCACCAAGTTGCAGCCGCGCTTTGGCGAAGTGTGGAGTTTTCAAGGTCACAACATGGCCTACAACATTTCTGTACTCACCGACACTCCCAGCGAGCGCTGGGAGTGGGTACGCGCGGGTATCGACCTTGTCCGCGACGAGGGGCTTCGTTACAACCCAAACGATCTCATCCTGCACAAAGAACTCGCCTTCTGGCTCTCGCACAAGATCGATGGCGTGGCAGACGACGCGCATCTTTACTACAAGCGTGAATTCGCGCGAGAATGGCAATATCTGCTTGGCATCCCCCCTGGTTCCCACCAGGACAGAATCAATTGGATCGCGAAGATCAAGGATGCTCCCGATTCGATCGAAGCACTCGAACTAAAGAACCCCGCGGTGCATGGGATGGTCGAGCAACTCAAGAGTGGTCTCTCTGGGTTTGACCAGCGATTTCAGTTTCAACTCGATAGCAAGTTTCTGACCAACCTCGGCCGCTGGCAGTCGGTGCAAACAAGTCGCTATGCCAAGTTGCTCGGGCTCGACGATACCTTTCGCACCAACGATCCAATCTTTGCGATGTTTGACACAGTGCTCAAGACTCCCGAGTCACAAGCTGCACTTGTTGACTTTCTGCCATTTCTCCAGAAGAAAGTGCTGCTCGAGAGTTTCAATATGGATCCTGCCCTCATGTGGGAGTACACGCGCGATTTTGGGCCCTTTGATTGGCGCCATCCCCAGTCGCACGCCTTTTACTGGGCCCGCAAGGGAGCGACAACCGCAGCGAAGCGATCATCGAATGTCGAAGACATTTACAAGGTGCTCAACAACGACCGCATCAACATTCAGGCAATGCAAGCACTCTCGCGCACTGGGATGATGCAGTACGACCCGTTCAGCAATGACAATCCTGGGCGACTCAACGATCCCCGGTGGATCAAGGCGATCGATCGATACTTCGGCGAACTCTATCGCAAGCACTTTGGAACTCGGGGGGGCGGTGGTGACTCGTTCTGTGACTTCTATCAAAACTTCATGTCACAGGCGGTTCGTGAGCTCTATCGCATGGCGGACTATGAAGGAGCGCAAGCGATTCTTACGAAACTCGACTCGCTCTTCGGTCGCGGTGGTCTCATCCCAAACAACAAGTATGAAGCGCCACTGGCAACATTCGTGCACAACGTGACCTTCAACGAGTACAATGGCTCTCCCGATGTCGCCCGAAGCGATGTGTACGCCGCACTCGAGCGTGGATTCCGGGAGGGATTGCTCTTCGAACGTCCCCAGGTTCTCAAAGAGGCGCTCGAGTTTGCTAAGGGACTCACCACATATTTTCAAGAAAACCAATACACCGACTTCGTCAACAAGTTTGGCGAGCGGCGCATGGCAGATCTCATCGGAAGCTTGCGCACAAGTGTGCAGGATGTCTTTGCGAACGTCGTAATGGATTCATCGCAGCCATTGATGGATCGCCTCACGATTTACAACCGTGCCGGCGAGTCTGAGCGTCGGATGATTCACGATCAAGTGAAGGGGGTGCTCGAAGCTGAGTATTCGCTTGATCCACTCTCGAATGTCGTGCCGTTCACGCAACTCTTTCCAGAACCTCCAGACATGGATGCGTACCGCCAATTCCAAGCAGCCGAAGCTGTGCGGCGCGGCGCCGAAGCAGAGACATCAAAACGCTCGACTGCGGAGCTCAAGTAATGGCGCACGCCATCCCTCCCGCAATCATCGCGATCGGTCGCAACTACGCTGACCACGCCAAAGAGATGGGGGGGGCGCTTCCAACCCGTCCACTCGTCTTTATGAAAAACCCGGCATCGATCTGCAATGACGGGGACGCGATTGTGATCCCGGTCATCTGCAAGGAAGGTGGACCCCAAGTCGATTTCGAGGGTGAACTCGCCGTGATTCTCGACTGCGATTGCAGAGACGTGGCAGAAAGCGCCGCGCTTTCTATGGTGCGCGGATACGCGGTCGCCAATGATGTGAGTGCACGCTGGTGGCAGAACGAAGGTGCCGGGGGGCAGTTCTCGCGCGGCAAAAGCTTTGACACCTTCTGCCCAATGAGTGCGATCACAGCAGCCCGGGCGATTGCTGACCCTCAGAAGCTCGCGATACAGACGCGCGTGTCAGGAGAATTGATGCAAGATGCTTCGACGGCGCAAATGATCTTTCCCGTCTCTCGACTCATCAGCGATCTCTCGCGCGGCATGACTCTGCTCGCGGGAACCATTATTCTGACTGGATCGCCGGCGGGCGTTGGTCACGCACGCAAGCCGCCGCGCTATCTGCGCGCCGGTGACCGCGTTGATATTTCGATCGCGGGTGTTGGTTCGCTCTCCAACAAAGTTGTTGAAGCACAGTGATTGATGCCGCGCCATCGCGATCGGCGCGCTGGTGCATCGCTCTGATACGGGGCTATCAACTCGTTCTCTCGGGATTCTTGGGAGGACGCTGCCGCTTCGATCCCTCCTGCTCGCTCTATGGCATTGAAGCTTTCACCCGACATGGATTCTGGCGGGGTCTTTTTTTGACAGCGCGTCGAATCGCCCGTTGCCACCCGTGGGGTGGATGCGGTCACGATCCCGTGCCCCCCGGATGAGACATTTCAAATGCGGCGAAGTTGGGCATCGAGTCGTTTGGATTGTTCGACGAGTGCGATCTTGTACTCCTGCAGTGGACGCTCTGGGTGCGCCCGCGCCGAGACGACCAGATCGACGCCGCGTGGCAACTGCGAGTAGGTCAACCGAAACGCTTCGCGCACAAGACGCTTGACGCGATTTCGGCGCACGGCGTTACCAACGCGACTTCCGATTGATAGCCCAAGTCGCGGGCGTGCAACTTCGTTGAGCGCCGCGTGAATCGTGATGAAACCAAGATCGGTGCGCGTTCGGCGCGCAAAGACGCGCTGGTAATCCTTCGCGCTCGAGAGTCGACTCGCCCGATCTGCGCCCGAGTCTGGCTTCGTCATGCCTCCTCCGTTGCTCGGTTGTAGAGCGCCATCAATTGGCTTCTGCTGATGAGTCCGACGGGCGCGTTCGAGATTGGATCGACCACTGGTAGCACTTGTGTCTCGTGGCGGCCAAAGCGGTGGAGGGCAGTTTCTAGCGTGTCTTGCGGATCGAGTGGCAAAAAGTCGGTCCGCACCAATTCGGCAACTGAGAGCAGTTGAAGCGCGTCTCGGTAGACCAGCGCCGAGCGCACATCGCTGCCACAGACAAGCCCGCAGTACACCCCACGCGCGTCAACAACTGGAAAGTCATGCACCCCATGTTTCTCGCCCAGCGCAATCAATCCCTCGGCGGCGTCATGCCGCTGCACAGTGATCGCAGGTAGCAGGGGAACGTCTCGAATGAATGTTCCGCGCAGCACTGAGGCCGCAGAAACACTTGCGATACGAATATTGAACGCCGCAAGTTCTGCGGTGTAAACGCTCGGCGCATAGACGATGCGCGCGGCAACCGTCGCGATGACCGCAGCGAGCATTAGCGGAAGCAAGATCGCGTACGAATGGCTCAACTCGTATACGAGAAATGCTCCAGCGAGCGGTGCGTGCGAACTGGCCGCGACAAATGCGCCCATGCCAACGAGTACACCATGCGCAGGTTCAACATCAGGCAGCGCTGGGATGGCTGTTGTGAGTGCGCTGAACATCGCTCCGAGGATTGCCCCCAACACGAGTCCAGGTGCGAACAATCCGCCTGCTCCACCCGAACCGAGCGTGCATCCGGTTGCGAGAGCCTTCAGCACCACAAGCACGGCGAGCGATCCAAAGAGAACTGCGCTCGACTCTGCAGCAATTGGAAGCTGCAGCAACTCGCGCACGAGCGTGTAACCCATCCCGTAAAAGGGAGGCACTGGACCGAGTTCGCCCAGTTCAAGCATCGCCCCGTTTTCACTGCGCGCGCCGATCAACACCCAGATTGCGCCCAACAGAACCAGCGCGGCGGCACCGAAGACCGGGCGCGTCACCGCTCGAATTGGCAAATGATCGAAGAGCCGATGCGCGCTCTTCATTCCCAGCGAGAATGTTGCAGCGGCGACGCCAACCATCACGCCGAGCAGGGCGTACTGCGGGGTCTGAATAAGTAACAAAGGTGATTGATCAAACGCCGCAGTTGAAACTCCAAAGATCGGGGATGAGGTTTGCAGAATCGACTGTGCGGTCGCTGCCGCTGTGACAGAGGCAATGACGATGGGTGTGAATGTGCGGGTGGTGAAATCACGCAAGATCACTTCAAGCACAAAGAACACACCGGCAATTGGCGCGTTGAACACGGCGGCGACTCCCGCGGCGGCGCCACAACCCAGAAGGGTCGTTCGCCGACCCGTGTCTAGTTCGAGCCATGAAGAGAAAAATGAGCCAATCGAGGCTCCCACCGCCACGATGGGTCCCTCGGGGCCGGCCGATCCACCTGAGGCGATCGTGGCAGTTGCCCCCAAGAGTTGCCGCGGTGCGAGTTGCAATGGCAACACAGATTTCTGTTTGTGGACGGCAAGAATGACGCGCGACACGCCGTGCCCCTTGAATGAGCTTGGAAAGAGGCGAAAGACCAGCACTGTCAACATTGCCCCTGCGATGGGGAGTGCAACGGCGATCCACAACTCAGTCCTCCCCTGACGAGCGAACTGCACGACCTGGTGCTGCATCCATTCGATCGATCCGACAAACCCGAGCGCCAACCCACCCATGAACACGCCGCAAAGCCCCGCCAATAGCAACATGTGCCAATCCTGACTGAGGCTCAGCGAGCTACCCACGCGGCGAAAGAGGCTTCGTGTTGTTCGACTTGGCATCTGGGTGCTTGCCTCGGCGTGAGGAGATCGCTATCCTAATGGGCTACCCAAGATTGGAGACACGCCATGAATGAAGCTCTCAAAAGTGATGACATCGTTGCGAAAGTCGGAGGACGTTTCAAACTCACCGCGTTAATTCAGCGCCGGGTCTTTGAACTTCTCAACGGCGCCCGTCCGCTCGTCGAGCGCGATGGTCGCAGTGACTTCGAAGTTGTGATCGAAGAGATCGCGACTGACAAACTCACCATCGACTGGGAGAAGTCAGGTCTCACCAAGCCAGTTTTGCCGCGTTCAGACGCATAAAACAGCCTGTGTTCATCCTGGCAACCTGGCGAGTGCGCTGGGTCAGTTGTTGCATTTGTGAGAGCAGGTTTTGCATGGGTGCATTTCGGTGGTAGGTTATTGTTATCTGGTTTCATTCCACCCCATCGGAGTGCCGCAATTGAAGAATCCAATCACAACGTGCATCTCTACCGCCGCATTGCTCGCAGTGGCAGCGCTTGCTCCCGCCGCTTCGGATCGAGGTGCAATCCTTGACGACCTAGCCGTCTCGGCAGGCAGGCAGTGGCCAATCTGGTCGGCGTATCGAGATGTTCCGACCATGCGCGTCGTGGTGGGTGGACCTGGGCAATCGGATGGCGGAATCGCCGGAACATGTCCAACCCAAGCCGTGGCCCACACCGATGCAAATTTTTCTGGTGGATCATTCATCGTGCAAGCTGGTTTCGCTGAACTTGAGTCGGCGGCCTGCTCATACGTCTTGCCGGCAGCGGCATTTCCTCTTCGCCTCGATATGACCGAGATGATTTTCGCGACGAGCGCGGCAACCGTTCAAACCACAACCAAGTGGTCAATCATGGTGTGGGAAGGCACTCCTGCAACTGGCACCATCAAGTACACCTATTCGTCCGACGCAAAGATCATTCCACACATCGTCCTACCACCCGGAACTTCAGGCGTGAACGTGCAGTTCATGATCGATCAAAGTGATCCGGATCAGATGTATCTAGACGACAACGGCAGCCACACGATTTCAATCGGCTACCGCATCGACGACCACAACAATCAAACATCGAATCCATGCTTTGTTGCTCCGCCAAGTTCGAGCAACGCATTTCCGACGACGGACGTCAGCGGCCTCGCGCAGGGAAGCCAGAATTGGATCAACGCAGTGAACTGCGGATCGTTCGGTTGTCCCGCTGGTTGGAAGACATTTGCGCAGTGGCCGACCGCGTGCCGTCCAACCGGTGACTGGGTCATGCGGGCGACCTACACCCCAATCAACTGCGCAGCGCAGCAGGGCGCCTGCTGCATCGGAACGAATTGCGCCATCGCGACGCAAGCAGATTGCACCTCAGTTGGAGGCACCTATCGCGGAAACGGCACAATCTGCAGCGCCTCGATTTGCCTTCCACAAGGGAACAACGCGTGCTGCTTCGCCTCTACTGGCGGATGCGTGAGTCTTTCGTACCAGTCGTGTCTCGCAGCAGGAGGCGCACCTGGGCCAGAGGGAAGTCAGTGCGCGACCTATCTCTGCTTCCCACAAGGGGCATGCTGCCTGCCCTCGGGCTCGTGCGTTGGACCTGTCAGCGCCGCTGTGTGCGCGCAGCAGGGTGGCAACTACCAGGGCACCGGAACTTCATGTGCATCGACGAGCTGTCCGCTGCCTCAGGGCGCGGCCTGCTTTCCAAATGGATTCTGTCTCGTGATGACCCAAAGCGACGCCGCCGCCGCTGGCGCAACATGGCATGGTGCTAGCACGACGTGCGCTGATTCCAACGGCAACGGAACTGCTGACCTCTGTGAGTCTCAGCACCCGGGCGATATCAATGGCGACGGCTCCGTGAACGGTCAAGATCTTGCGAGCCTTCTCGCGGCGTGGGGAGCGACTGGCGGTGCCGCCGACATCAACAACGATGGCATCGTCAACGGAAGCGATCTCGCAACTGTTCTCAGTGACTGGACCGGTTGAGAGCAGCGGACTGGACAGGTTGGCACTGCGCGGCGATACTTGGGAGACCTGGAGAGGTGTCCGAGCGGTTGAAGGAGCCAGTCTCGAAAACTGGTGTGGGCCTCGTGCTCACCGTGAGTTCGAATCTCACCCTCTCCGTTGTTTCGCTTCAGCCGCGGCCCTGGCGCGTCTGACCGGTGACGTGGGCGTCAGAGACTTTGACCCATCCCGATTGTCCGTCGGCCAGCTCGATGCGATACCACCCTGGTCGCAATTCAACCATCGTGAACTCGGCTCCCTCTTTGAGTGGATCGGTAAACGCCGGCGCAAATCCATCGCCATTTCCCTTGCGTGCTATCACGCCATCGTGAATGACAACACCCAGTGGATCCATTCGCGCCCGCGCGAGATCGATGGCGACTGTCGCGCCGACCATGAGCAATAGAACTGCGACTGTGGCGATCGTTCCGCGCCAATGGACCCGTCGCTGCCAACCAGTTGCAAACCCCGTGGCGAGGATTAGCCAGAGTGCAGTCCAGAGCAAAATCACTCCCCACAGGCGGGCGCTGTAGGAAGTCCACTGCGAACCGGTCCAGTAGGAAGCGATTCGGTCGATCGGACGCACCAGCGTGGACGCCGCGGCACTCGATGAGACCAGTGAACGCGCGTGTGCCAAGTTCGTTGCGACTCGCCCATCAGCGGGGAGCAGGCGCTGGGCGTCGAGCAGTGCGCCGATCCCCCGGCCGTACTCGCCCGATTGCACGAGCGCATTGGCTAGATTGAAAAATAGTTCGCCGTTGTGAATATCAAGATCGGTGAGCTTTTGATAGTCGCTCGCAGACTCCTGAAAGAACTGTTGCGCCCGCGTGGGATCACTTGCCAGAGCACTCATTCCATCGTCGAACTTCTGCTGCGCCGCTATCGCGATCGCTAGGCGCGCTTGATCCATTCGACGCCCAGATGCGTTGCCGTTCTGGGTTGGCGCGGTGTGCGCCGCGGTGACCATCACCAGCAGAGAGCAAAGTTGAACAACTGCCAGATTCCAGTAGCAATGTGGTCGACTCATCTCAGTTGCTCCTTGCGCGCAGTGCGCGCCGCGTGCCAGTCGAGTCTCTCAAGCGCCCGCAAACACTGCTCGGCTTGGGCACGCTGCGATTGGCTTGATTCGTTGACTGCACTGGTGGTGGGTGCCGCCTGAAACCTTGCCCGGTCTGCCGCCATGAGCCGTACCTCGACCTCAGCGCATAACTCAGCAGTTGCGCCTGCCCATTGCAGTGCGTTCGCCGCCTCACGTCGCGTGACGCTGCCGCTCGGTAGGCGCAACCGATCGGCGATGTAACCGGCCACTGCCTGGGCGAACTCCCCGCCCGCGATCCGCTTCGCTGCCGATTGACTCGCCGCTGCTTCGCGCACCGCACCGGCATCGCCCGCAAAGCGCTGCGCGCGGCGACGAACTACTAACACGCCAGCGCACACGAGTGGTGGCACGAGCAGTGCGCCCGTGGCGACTCCCCATCCAATCGCAACAGTCCAATCCTGCGATTGATTTCGCACCATCGAAAGAGTTGGATGGATGCTCGCCAAGAATCCACCAGTGCTGGCAGTCACCTTCGAACGCGCTGAGTCGGTGAGAGGTGCTGTCCCCAAGATTGCATCGGAGGAAATGTGATCGGATGCGACGACATCAATTGCAATTGGATCACTCTGCGCCGTGCGGTATGAGCCTGTTGTGGTGTCAAACCATGAGAACGGAATGGGCGGAATCGCGTCGATTCCAGGGCGAGTCGGGCGAAGAGTTTGCGTAAATGTCTTTTGGTTACCACTCACCGTTCCGGCGAGCGGCTCGGTTGGAATTCTAAAGTTCGCGAGAAGTTCGGGGGTATCAAGAAGCGGTGGATGCAATTGCGCTAGTCCACCACCCTTGCCAGAATCTGTGATGGCGAAGGTGAGTGTGATTGGATCGCCCACCGCAACGCGCAGCGGTTTCGCGCTTGCCCGAACCGTAAATGATCCTACGGCTCCCTGAAAACTCGCCGGCTGTCCTTCGAGCGGCAAGGCGAGGACCGAAATCTCAGCCACGGTTGGCACGGCACTGATTGGCTTGGTTGCAGAGACCGAAAGTTCGTTGCCGCCAAATAATCCGCGCGTCGCATTGAGTCGCATTGGATAGTTCCACGCGATGCGCACATCGTCAAACGTCGGCACACCACTCTTAACCGGCATGATCTCGCCGCGTAGGTCGTAGGTGAGATAGGAGATGCCGTCGATGAGTTCTTCGCGGCCGAGCGGTCGTTGTCCGCGCTGGGCGAGTTCTCGCATCGACGCAGTGAACGGACCAAAGTCGCATCGTTCCTGATCAATGAACTGCCACATGTCTGCCTCGCCCAGGGTCACTTTGTGCTCAGTGCTGCGAAAAGGCTTGACGAATATTCGAAGTGTGAGACCAAGTGGTTGACCGATCCATACCTCTGGCGAATCTCCTATCACCTCAGCGCGCAGCAAGTCGCCGGTGGTCGAAACGACTGCCGAGATGGTCGTGGCGGCACTCGTGTACGTTTGGCCATCCACAATGATGCTGACGGGTGGCACTGTAAAAACACCCGCGACCGCAGGGGTAATCATCACTGAAATCGTCGTCGTGCTAGAGCGCGTGATCGTTCCATTGACCATGCTCATCGAGTTCATTGAACTGCGCCCGGGCTGCACTTCAAAGTCCAACCCCTGCACGCGCGGGAGTGTGGGGTCAGAAATCTGGGCACCACCTTGCACAATGATCTTCAGGATGGATGGGCTGCCGATCCACGTTTCGCGCGGCGAGAGATTGAACTGCACGTCTGCGGCCCATCCAGAGAATGAAAGAGCCTGCGACAGTGCGAGAGCGCAGAGTGTTCGTGCGAAGTGCCAAGGGTGCTGAGCGATCATGTTCAATTTGGTGTTCAAAGTTCTTTGCGTCGAAGTTCTACCAGTCGCGACTCGCCGGAGCCTGTTTCGTGCGTTGTGCCTGGTCCTTCGCCTCTCGGCGCGCTTTCTCTCGGTCACGAACAGCCTGCAGCAGACGCTCTGCTTCTTCTTTGGTGAGCGGCGCATCTTTGACAACTTCGCCCGCACCCTTTGACTGCTCATGCGGCTTGTCCTGCGAACTGTCGGGAGTCTCCTTCGACTCAGGTTGGGGGGTGGGCTGCTGCGGTTCTGGCGACTCCTCAGGAGTGTCCGATTCGCCCTTCTTGTCCGATGGTTTCTGTTCGTCGCTCTGCTCTTGCTTCTGTTCTTGGTCTTGCTTCTGTTCTTGGTCTTGCTTCTGTTCTTGGTCTTGCTTCTGTTCTTGCTTCTGCTTCTGCTTTTCCTTCTGTTCTTGATCCTGTTCTTTCTTCTGTTGCTCCTGCTGCTTGTGCATCTCTTCAAGTTGCTTCAACAAGCGTGCCGCAGTCTCGGCGTTCACCCGTGCATCTCGATCACTCTGATCGGCAGAGGCAGCATCCTTGAAGTGCGTCAACGCGCTGCGTGTTGCTTCGAGCGCTTGTTTGATCGCAGGATTGTCCGCGCCAGCGTCTGCCCCACCCTGCGCCGGATCGGTGTCGAGTTGCGCCAGTGCATCGGCGTAGATCGCGTTGCCTTGATTGAACATCGCATGCGCCGCCAGCGAGGCATCTGCAGATTGCGAGGCGCCAGCGAAAGAATCTGCGGCGGCCTTGAGATGCCCAGCGCGATACTGCGCGACTCCCTGATTGAAAAGCGCGGGTGCGCTCGTGGGGTCGGCCGCCACAGCGCGCCCGTAGGCCGCTTCGGCGCCAGCGAAGTCATCGCGCGCCATCGCAGCGTTCGCATCATTGATGGCGCTACGAAATGCCTTCCCATCAATCGTAGATTTGTTGGATGTCGCCGCTGCTGCGACCCCACTGGGGAGAGCCGCGGGCGGGCTCACTTGCTGACCATGACTCATCCCGCCACAGAGAGCAAGAAACGCAATCGCAATCATCGAGCGGGCGCGAGAAATCATGCGCGTATTCCTGGCAGTGTGAGAGTGTTGACCACCCTTGCCCGCGCTGCCCGGGGCGAGATGCGATCTGGGATGAGGCACTCGACGACGAGCAAGAGCAGTGCGAGTCCAGCCGGCCATTGAAAGCGCGGAATCGTTCGCATAATCGTTGAAGTCTCGAACTCGCCCCGCTCGAGATCGGCAAGCGAACGCTGGAGAAGCTCGCCGAGGTCGACCTGCGCTCGGCCCGCCGGAATGAATATGCCGCCGCCGCTCTTTGCGACATCGCGCAGCGTTGCGCCGTCCATCTTGGTCCAGACTTCTTGCCCATCATGCACCACCCATGTGCGCTGCCCGTCACGATCAATTGGGATGCGGGCACCATCGGCAGAATCACCGATTCCAACGGTGAAGATGCGAATTCCTTGCGTGTCGAAAATCGCTTTCGCCACGTTGACGGGATCGCTTCCCATGTCTTCACCATCGGAAAGCACAACGATCGCGCGACCCGCAACCGCGTCGCTCGAAAAACTCTCCGCTGCCTTGTTCAGAGCATCCCCGAGCATCGAACCGCCGCGCATCGAGTCTTTGGGTTCAAGGTCGTCGACGCTCGTCATCACCGCTCCGTAGTTGAGCGTCAATGGCGTGCGAAGCGCGGCGACGCCTGCGAAATCAACCACGCCAACACGGTCACCACCCATCTGTGAAACCGCATCGCCCACGAAGGCCTTGGCGCGGCTCAAACGACTCGGGGTTGCATCCTCTGCGAGCATAGAACGACTCACATCGATCACGAACATCACATCGGCGCCGCGACGCTTGACCTCCTCGCTCTGCACTCCCCATCTGGGATCCATGAGCGCGACGACCACGGCCACAAGCGCGCCAAGAACCAACAGCGTTCGGATGGCTGGACGCCAGGGCGAAAACGTGGGAGCAACCCGTGACAACAGTGGGTTCGCTATGAATGTGTGCATGGCACGCACTCGCCAGAATGCTGTGGACACGCCGAGCGCCGCCAAGATGGCGACAAGCCAGAGCCAGTGCAGTGCCACGATGTTGTTGAACTCGAGTTCCATAGGGTCGATCGCAAATGCGTGCCGTCTAGTTCACACTCCGAAAACGCGTTGACACGAGCAAGAGTTCAGCGCAGATGAGGAGCACCACGCCGACGAGAAAGGGCGGCACCGAGAATCCTGAAAAGTTAAAGGACTGCACCGCGAGATCTGTGAAGTGCAACGATTGACGCTGCTCCGTGGTGGTTTTTTCCATCTGGTCGATCTGCTCATAGATCGCTTGCAAGCTCTTGGTATCGGTTGCGCGAAAGTACGCCCCGCCTGTTCGCTTGGCAATGTCAGTTAGAAGTGCTTCGTCAATCGAGACTGGCACGTTGCGAATGATCTGCCGTCCACGTGGATCGACTCCCATTGGAAAGGGGGCCATACCGCGCGTTCCAACTCCGATTGCGTAAATCTTGATTCCATACGTTGCAGCAAGGTCTGCCGCAACGCGCGGATCGACATCGCCGGCATTGTTCTCTCCGTCGGTCATCAATATCAATGCTGCGCTGCGGATTGGTTGCCGACCATCAGCCGTCTTGGCGTTGGACATTGCGTCGCGAAGTCGGTCGACGCCGAGGGCGACCGCGTCGCCGATGGCAGTTCCATCCTCGGATTGATCAACCGCGGGTTGCACTTTGTTGAGCGCATCAACCATGTAGCCATGATCGACGGTCAATGGCGAAAGGCTGTCGGCAAATCGTGCGAAGACGATGAGCCCAACGAGATCGTCTGGTCGTCCGAGCAATCCATCGCCCCCGCGAATGAACGCACTTCCGACCCGCTTCACGGCATCGAGACGATTTGATCGTGCCCCATCGAGTTCGAAGTCAAGCGCGCGCATTGATCCCGAGCGATCGACCACGAATTGGATCGCCGCACCCTCGACGAATACCTTGGTCTGTGAATTCGCAATCACTGGTCGGGCAAGGCAGAACGCCAGAAGCCCGATCGCCCCGCAGCGCAGCGCGCTGGGCACCCAACGCAAGCGCACGAAATGGCTTGTTCCACCGGCAGCCGCAACGGCGGCTGACGAAAACCCAATGCGCACCCGGCGACGGTGCGACACACATCGCCACACTCCCAGCGGAGCGAGGACCGCGATCGGCAAGAGCCACCAGGCAAGCAATTGAAACGTCGTCATACGGCGGCTCCCGTCGGCAGTGTGACATCGGTGCGCACAGGTGTCGTGTCACGCACAAAGTCGTGGGCAGAGGCCAGTCCATTGCGACACTCATCCTGGGGCGGTTCGTGCGCAGCGAATTTCACCATGTCGGCAGCGCTGAGGAATCGCGCGAGCATGTGCCGGTGCGAGGCATCGATCGCGGGATGGGCCGCAGCTTGGGCAAGAAACTCTTTCGTTGTCTGTTCTGGCGCTGCGATGGCGAACTGCCGTTCGACATACTCCCGCAGAGTTCCAGAGAGGCGCACCCAAAACCGATGCACTTCTCCCCGTTCGATCAGACCTTCGCGGGCGAGCAGTTCAAGCTCTTGGTTGGCCCACTCGTCCGCAGTGAGCACGCGCAAGTTGGCGGCCTTGCGGCGTCGAATTGTCAGTACCGCGAGTGCGGCAATCACCAGTGCGAGAACTCCCGCGACTATCCACCACAACCATCCGCCCTGGTTGATCGCGACTGCTCCCTTGATATCTCGGTAATTGTTTGGATCGAACTCTGCTCCCACCAGACTCACCACTTCGATGGGGAGCGGTCCAATCGAAAGGGTGTGCGCTGCGCCATCGGCACTCTTGAAGGCGATTTCAATTGTCGGAAGTTCAAGCTGGCCGCTCGCATAGGTCGTCGCCACGAAGTGCACTGTTGTGACTCTGCGCTCGCCATCGCGACTTGACACTCGATCACTCTCGCGCAGATCAAACGCCCCGAGCGATTCTGCAAGATCGAGCGGCGTGAGAGTCACGGCAGCCTCGGCGGTGATCGTGAGCTGGAACGGAAGATCCTGTCCAACCTCAATCACGTCCCCAGGCGCGGTGAGCACCGCAGTCACTCCAGCAGCGCTCGTGCGCAAATCGACAACCTTCGATGGGCGCGATGGCACGGTCGAAGGCGGTGGTGTTTGTGGTTCAGCGGGGGCAACCGGCACGGCCGCCGCAGTCACAGGCCTTTTGGCTGGCTGTTGGGTGAGAACCTGCGCATTCGCCACATTCGCGAAAAGCGCTCCAGTCAGAAGTGCCCAAAGTGGAATGGTGCGAGATCTCATCGGCTTCTGCGGGCCTCCCGCTTTCGAAAGTACGCAGTGATCGGTTCGACATAGTCGAGGCCAGTTTCAAGCATGAGTGGCTCGATCTTCATTTGCCGCAGAACCGCCTGAAACCGCTCCGATCGCAACTGCGCCTGCGCGCTGAACTCTTGGCGCACGCGACGACTCGCCGTGTCCACGACGATGCGCTTGCCACTCTCTTCGTCCTCGAGCTCGATCAATCCAATGGCGGGCAACAGGCGTTCGCGCCGATCCGAAATCGCCACAGGGATCACGTCGTGGCGACGGCGTGCGATCGCCATCGGTCTTTCCCAACCACCATCCAAAAAGTCGCTGATCACGAACACGACCGCCTTCCGCCGCTGGATTCGATTCAATTCGTCGAGCGCGCCAGCGAGGTCGGTTCCACTTCCCGTTGGGGTGTGCGCCAGTAGATCGCGCACGATGCGCAGAACGTGGCGCCGTCCCTTGCGCGGCGGAACAAATCGTTCGATTTGATTTGTGAAGAGCAGCAAGCCGACCTTGTCATTGTTGCGGGTGGCGCTGAATGCAAGTGTCGCGGCAACCTCAGCAACAAGTTCGCGCTTCAATTGCCCGTGCGATCCGAAGCGAAGTGAGCCCGAGAGATCAATCGCCAACATCACAGTGAGTTCGCGTTCTTCGCGGAACAGTTTGATGTGTGGAGAGCCAGCGCGCGCCGAGACGTTCCAGTCGATCGCTCGCACATCGTCGCCGGCTTCATAGGGACGCACTTCTTCGAATTCCATCCCGCGTCCCTTAAATGCAGAGAGATAGCGACCCGCAACGGCCTCTTGCACGACGCGCGAGGTGCGAATCTCAATGCGACGAATCTTGCGAATGGTCTCGGCAGTCAGCACTGGGTTCCCTTTCATTCATGCGTTGGTGCAGCACCCGCGATCAAGGCACTGGCACATGATCGAGCAATGCTCGCACGATGTCATCGGCGGTCTTCTCTTCCGCTTCCGCTTCGTATGAAAGACCGAGTCGATGCCGCAATACGTTTGGCGCAACATCCTTGACATCCTGCGGAACGACGTACCCGCGCCCATCAAGAAAGGCCTTCGCCTTCGCTGCCAAGGTGAGCGCAATAGTCGCGCGCGGTGAGCAGCCGTACTGCACGAGTCCCTCAATGGGCACCTTGTGCGGTTTCGGATTGCGCGTCGAGATCACTAGATCGACGATGTAGTCCTTCATGCGGTCATCCATGAAAATCTCATCGACGATCGCGCGGGCCGCCGCGATGTCGCTTGGATTGAGCACTGCGTCGACGGTCAGTTTGTTCTGCGTATTCGCCATGCGATCGAGAATGAGCCGCTCCTCTTTCTGCGTCGGATAGGTCACCACCAGTTTCATGGCAAAGCGGTCGACTTGCGCTTCGGGCAGTGGGTACGTGCCTTCTTGTTCAATAGGATTCTGGGTCGCGAGCACGAGAAATGGATCGGGCAGTGGATAGGTCGTGTCGCCGATTGTCACTTGTCGCTCTTGCATCGCCTCGAGCAATGCAGACTGCACTTTCGCGGGAGCGCGATTGATTTCATCCGCGAGCACGATGTTTGAAAAGATCGGACCTTGCTTGACTGTGAACTCTCCAGTGTTTTGGCGGTAGATCAATGTCCCAACGAGGTCGGCAGGCAAGAGGTCGGGCGTGAATTGAATGCGCCGAAATCCCGTGTTGATTCCCTTGGCAAGACAACTGACGGCGGTTGTCTTGGCGAGTCCTGGAACGCCTTCGATTAGCACGTGTCCATTCATCAAGAGGCTGCAGAGCAACCCCTCAATGAGCGAATCTTGCCCCACGATCACCCGTTGGATCTGATCGACAAGGTGGCGAAATGGTTTGCTCGCGGCCTCAACTCGGCGTTCAAGGCCGGCGATGTCCCGCGGTGGATTCGTCTGACTTCCATGCTGTGAATGTGTCATAGTTGGATGCATCCTGTTAGTACGTTGTCCGATTCATTGTGGTTCGAACGCCCTGATTAGCATAATTCAATCGTATTCTCGCGTCGATGCAAACCACAAAGCGCATTGGATGGATCGGCTGTGGAGTGATGGGCTCTTCAATGGTCGGTCACTTGATGGATGCCGGTCACACGGTGACGATTCACACGCGCACACCGGCCAGTGCGCGCTCGCTGCTCGACCGCGGCGCACAGTGGGGGGAGACACCAGCGGCGACCGCCCACGAGCAGGACGTGCTCTTCTCGATGGTGAGTATGCCCAGCGATGTTGAAGAGGTTTACCTTGGCAAGAGCGGAACGCTCGCGGCGGCTAGCCCGCCGGCATTGATGGTCGATATGACGAGCAGCCGCCCCGCGCTCGCCCGCAAGATCGACGAGGCCGCTCGAGGCCGCGGAGTTGCGTCCCTCGATGCTCCTGTGACCGGAGGCGATATCGGGGCTCGCAATGCGACCCTCTCGATTCTTGTCGGCGGATCGGTCGAGGCTTTCGACTCAGCGCGACCGCTTTTTGGGCTAATGGGAAAGACGATCGTGCACCAAGGGGGAGCGGGCTGTGGACAGCAGGCCAAGATCGCCAATCAGATCTTGATTGCATCGACGATGATCGGAATCTGTGAGGCACTGATCTTCGCCCGCGCAACCGGCCTCGATGCTGCGAAACTTCTCGAGTCGGTGTCAGCGGGAGCCGCCGGGAGCTGGTCGCTCGCAAACCTCGCGCCGCGAATCATCCGCGGCGACTTCGCACCTGGTTTTCTTATCGATCACTTCGTCAAAGACCTCGGCATCGCCCTCGCGGAGTGCCGACAGAGCGGGTTGCAACTACCCGGGCTAGAACTCGCCGAAAGGCTCTATCGGATGGCTCAGGATGGCAATCTCGGCGAGCGTGGCACGCATGGACTGTTTCTGCACTATGAGCGCGGTTGCGTTTGAGAGGGCCTTTGTGTACCCTCCGCCCTCTCTTTTGGAGCTCAATATGACTGCATTGACCGCTGGAACAACTGTCACCATTTCTGTAAAGAAAGTGCCCCTCGAAGCTCGCCATCGCAAGACGATCGAGCGATTGATGCGCCTTCAACCTGCGGTACAACGCACGCTCACGCGTGTTGCTCGGCGCCGCGGTCGCGACAATCCGGTCAATCAGCGTGGTGGACGCATGTGGACCTCTCGCATTCCAGCCACACGCTGTGTTGGTGCGGAGTTGGGGGCGAAGTTCACTCTGCGCGTCACGCCACACATCATTCCCGATGTCATGGCTGTGCAGCGCTTTCTCGAAATCTCCTAAGCCAGCGTTTCGCTCTGCGTCTGATCTGAAATCCACTGCGCGACTGAGCGCCAATCGTCAAGGTCCTTCACGAGAAGGTCTGGCGTGTGCGATTGCAGTTCGTCGCTGCTGTGCGCTCCGGTGGCAACAGCGATCGCTCGACATCCATTGAAGTGCGCACAGTCGATGTCGAGCGGAGTATCTCCGATGATCACAGTTTGCGCCGGACTCATGGCGCGCCCTGTCATTACGCAGTAACGGGCGATGGCGATCGGCGGCAAGTCGCGGCGATGCCATCCATCATCAGCCCAGGCGTTGAACTGAAATGGATCAAGCGAGAAGCCTGCTTTGGCAACCTTAAGTCGACCAGTGTGCTCGTAGTTTCCTGTGAGGAGTCCCACGCCGCCGTGGGATCGTTTGTGAAGTTCGTCGACAAGCGCCTGCGCACCCCGCAGCGGCATCGATTGCGCGCCGGCGAGAAACGCCTGCTCGAGGTGGTGTCCATACCGCGCCCGAAACACCGCATCGTGATCGGTCGATGGTTCGACCTGCGCGTTTGTCTGGAGGTCGCGCCAGATCAATCGGTCGAGGCGCCCCGAAATCGAAACGTTGTCGAACGAAAAGGTGCGTGCTGGAAAGAGTTCGCGGGCACAGGCCAGCATCGCATCGATGCCAGCCCCAGCCGTGCGCAGAAGTGTCCCGTCAATATCAAACAGTACGAGCATGTGTTTCTTACGCCGCGACTGTGACGGCGCTGACGATTTTAGCCGCAGCATCACTGAGATCGGAGGCCGTTTGCATCGTTGGAATCTCGGCGCGAGCCGCTTCAAGGATCGCCCGCGCCTGCACAACGTTGGTCCCCTCAAGCCGCACGACCAGCGGCACACGAAATCCAATCGTCTTCGCTGCGCCAACAATGGCGCGGGCGATTCGATCGCACTGCATGATGCCACCAAAGATATTGACGAGCACACCTTGCACGCGATTGTCGCTCAAGATGATTCGAAATGCCTCGGTTACTGCCTCTTCAGTCGCGCTTCCACCGACATCGAGAAAATTAGCGGGCTCGCCGCCATGCAGCTTGATGATGTCCATCGTGCTCATTGCGAGTCCCGCGCCGTTAACGAGGCAACCAATGTTGCCATCCAGCGCGACATATGAAAGCCCAAACGATTCAGCACGAATCTCAGCGGGATTCTCTTCGCTTGGATCTTTCATCGCACTGATATCTGCGTGACGAAAAAGCGCGCTGTCATCGAATTCGAACTTCGCATCGATCGCCATGACTTGACCATCTGGATGGGCGGCACTCGCTGGAGTTAGCACCAGGGGATTCACTTCAACCAGAGTGGCATCCGTGGATCGCTGCAGCGCGCAGAGACTCGCGAACACACGCCCAGCCTGCGCGATTGCCTTGCCCTTGAAGCCAAGAGCGAGCGCGACACTGCGCGCCTGAAAGGGTTGCAATCCAATGATTGGATCGAGTGCGAGCTTGATGAGCGCATCAGGACGCTCCGCAGCTACCTTTTCGATGTCGACGCCGCCCTCAGCGCTCGCGATCAACGTGTTTGTACGACGGGCGCGATCAACCAGTACCGCCGCATAAAACTCATGAGCGATATCGACCGCATCGGCCACTAGCAGGCGTTGCACCTCGAGTCCCTCGGGGGGAGTTTGGGCGCTGATCATGCGATTGCCGAGCATGAACTCGGCAGCAGTGAGCGCCTCTTGGGCACTCGTGACGACCCGCACAAATCCAGCCTTCCCGCGGCCGCCAGCATGCACTTGCGCCTTCACGACAACCATCTTCGATCCGCCGGCAAAGAGTGTGCGCGCTGCCGCCTCGGCGGCGTCAACGCTTTGAACCATCGTGCTCTTTGGAACTGGAATACCAGCTTTGTCGAGCAGTTCGCGCGCTTGAAACTCGTGAATCTTCATGGGTCGCTAATGCTACCGCGCACCACGACCACCCACGGCCTTGCGTCGACTGCGCCACCACTCAATTGCGATCGGAAGCACAGAAATCACGACGATCGCAACGACGACCGCCTCAAAGTTGCGCTTCACAATCGGAATCTCGCCGAACACAAATCCCGCCCCCACCAACAGCACAACCCACAGCACTCCTCCGCCTAGGCAGTAACCAATGAATGTTCTAAAGTGCATCTTGCCGACTCCTGCGAAGAAGGGGGCAAAGGTGCGCACGATCGGTACAAATCGCGCCAGCACGACAGCCTTGGGACCGTGCCGATCAAAGAACTGTCGAGTGCGTTCGAGGTATGCAACGCGTAGAAGAGGAACCTTGCCCGTGAATGCCCGCGGACCAACCCACCGCCCAACGTGGTAGTTGACCGTATCGCCACACACCGCGGCAACCAGTATGACTGCTCCGCATATCCACGGATCGAGGCCAATCTTTCGGGCGCAAATGGCCCCCAGAGCGAAGAGCAAACTGTCTCCGGGTAGAAAGGGAGTCACAACCAATCCCGTTTCGCAGAAGATGATCAAGAACAAAATCGCATAGGTCCATCCCCCAGAGGTCCGCACGAGGTCGCTCAAAAAAACATCGAGCTCAGTGAAGAGTCGTGGAAGCTGTTCGATCAAACCATCCATGAAATCGACCTTGCAGCAAACGTAAAGAGACAACGGACAGGGCGGGATTCGAACCCACGGTAGGGGTATAAGCCCCTACATCGGTTTAGCAAACCGACGCCTTCAACCGCTCGGCCACCTGTCCAACGGTCAGCGAGTGTAGCAATCACATCGGCGCCGCGATTGCAGCAAGCATTCGAAGTTTATTTTCAGGCTCGCGTCGATGACTCACAAATCGCAGGTCAGAAATTGTGCAGGGAGGGTTGTCATCAATCGAATCGGGTGGAATGCCGCAGACTTCGAACTGCATCCGCACGGCGGCGGCGCAGTCGGCCATTGCCTTTGCGGGTGCATGGAGTGAATGCAATGCAGAACTGAGACCCAACGCGCTCCAAGCCTTGATGACCTCTTCGCCGACCTCGTAACGGTCTCGTCCGGCGCAGGGACCAATCGCGACGATCATTGATTCTGGCAGGGCGCCGAAACTATTTTTCATTGCGGTGATTGTGTTCTGCACAATGTTCGCGGCGATGCCACGCCATCCCGCATGTATTGCTGCGCAACTGCGCGAGGCGGTGCAGACGACAAGCACTGGCACACAATCCGCCGTCGACACCATTGGAACGGTCAGCGGATCGTTTGAGATGATGGCATCTGCCTCGAGCAAAGTCTCGCCCATGCATGCGCTTGCCAGGACGCAGCGGCCACCGTGCACTTGCCGCACCCGTGCAGGACGCGCATCGCAACCAGCCAGATGCTGAGCGATCCACAGCGCGGATGGTGTTTCGCGTGATGAGAACCAGTGCGCGATCCTGCGCTCAACGAAGCGAGAAGACTCCCATCCCGGGTTTAATGAGAGCGACTTAGGGTTGTGGGGCATCCCAACCAATGGAATCAAGCACTTTCAGTTCGGTTGGTGAGAAGAAAGTTGGGAACGCGGTGAATCCGCTTGGAATTGCCGCGCCACCCATTAGGAACGGAGTCGTCAGTGGAAATGGAGGCGCTGGGTTGAGCAGAAATCCAGTTACGGCATTCGTGTCATCCATCACGGCAACTTCCATGTCGACTCCACTGCCCGAATTATCGCTCGTCGAACCGTTGAGTCCTGTGACGAAGTTCAGAATCTGTTCACCATCCGGAAGGTTGAGACCGCGGACAACCGAGCGACCGTAGTAACCAGGGAACACTGGATTGTAATCAATCAAGAAGCAATAGCCGCCATTGGTTACGTAGCCGGGCATGTTGCAGTCGATGTACCGCGTGCGCTGAGCCATCGCCGGTGGTGGAACGAGTTGGGCATCGTCAATGATGCCGCTACCACCAAACTGATTTCGAACTGCCGTGCCGTACGCCGAGAATCCTGCGAGCGGAGTTCCAAAGTTTGATGCGACGAATGCCGACTGGCCATTGATCGTCACGAAAGGACCGCTCGACGCAAGCAGTGTTCGAAACTGTCGATACCCGCCGGGGTTGTAGTCGGGAGCAAAGGAACCAAGATGTGGATCAGAGTAACTCGTCGCATTTGCAATTGCGAGTTCGATCGCAAGAGTCACGTCATCGCAATCGACGTTTGCGAAAATAGAATTGAATGCCGATGGTTCTTGCGTGAGGTATCCAAAGTCGGTTGGGCTCGAGGGACCAGGCTGAATGCCGTTTGTGTTCTCGGCAAGCATGTCGTTTCGAAATCGGTAAAGGTCAAAGACGGCAACGTCGCCAACAAGGTTTGTTTGAATGGTTGAGAGCCATCCCATGGTGATCGCCGTCGCCCGAATCAGCCAGTCCTGATAGGAAGTGCCAGCAGCCGGAAATGGCACGATCGATGGGTCAAACACGTAGTTGTTAAAGATGCCAGCGCTGGTTGTAAAGGTGATCGTTCCGTCGAATGCTGAGAGTGCAGGGAGGGTGTAGACCCACGCTGCGCGCAGATTTGCTGCAGTCCAGAAAATGCGATCTTCGGAGGTGTAGCGGTTGTTTCCGTTCGATTGCAACGCCGAATAAAAAACGCGAAGCCGAGAATTTGCCGCAGGACCGCTGCCGTAGGGGGCGGGGGGATTGGGGAGAAAACGGGCATCGTCGAGGTGCGATCCTGAATGGCCAGAATTAATGAGGCTGGCGAGCGAAGGGGATACGGGTTGACTAGAAATGCGCGGCGCTGCGGTGGCGACTATTCCCGCGGCGAGTGGTTGAAACTGCAACTTGATGTTGATATTCGTCGGGGTGAGAATCGCCAGGCTTAGATAGTTCGCAACCTGTTGTGTTGCCGCAATGACAGGTATCACGACGCCGACAGGAACCGAACCGATTGTGAAAATGACATTTGACCCACTCGCAATTCCACCATCGCCGCCGCTCGTGACAACAAACTCCTGGCCGTCGACTTCGTCGTGCGCTTGGGTGCGCTGAATCTGGGAAACGCACTCTGCGAACTGCTTCTGGTTCATCTGTGGTGCGCCGGGAGCCATCAGCGGAATCCACACCGACCCAGACTCGCCAAAGTTCGCCCCGCGCGCTGGAAAATCCCACTCGTGCACCACCGGTGAGGATTGGACAATCGTCGGGACCTCATCGGTCGACGGCGGGGCGGCGGTCAACCCCGAGCAGAGAACCACAATCGCAGGAGAAAACGTTGCAAGTGAATTCGGCATGATCCAAGAGTAACAAAAGCGGACATATAGCACGCGTCCCGGTTAGAAAACGACAAAGCCGCTAACGAACCCGTCGTCAGCGGCTTTTGGCGCGAGGCCAAGAAGCGCCTCTGCGGGTACCTCAAAAAAAGTTCAGTGGGTCGTATCACCCTCGTCAGTCGCATCAAGCACTGCTGCGGTCATCTTCCACCCCAGAGTGTCAAGAAGCAGCAGTTCGCGTCTCGTGACGAAATCTGGTTGCAATCCCAGTGGCGCCACATACGAGTTCAGCGCGTTACGACTGTAAAAAGTCACTCCCTTGCCGATTGACTCCCCCATGATGCAGCGTGTTCCAACAGGTGCGAGTTCGTTCTGCAAAATAAAGCATGCGCGCACTGGCGATCCGTCGAACATCTCGAGCTCAAAGTCACTCGGCAGGCGCGCGGTGTCCTGAAGGAAATTTATGATTGAAGCGTCTGATTGCGTGTTACGAGCAACAGTGCGCGGCATCGCGCCGCGAAACTCAACCACTGTGACCCCGGTTGTTAGCGTGTACGACTTCTCACGAAAATCGACGGCGATGCACCGAGTGGTCGCAGCGATCGCTCCCACCGTAACGGACTTGAGCGACTGAGTTGCCCCGTCGGGGTACGCGGTCTTCTGGTTCGCTGGGATCGCGGCCACGGGGAGCCTCGCATCGTCGAATACGTTGCCTTGAGATGCACTCTCAGGAAGCCCAGTAAACAGGTTGAGTTTGCCGCACATCTGGTCGGTCATGTAGCGGGTTGGCGTTGGTCCACCCGCATCGGTGAGCATTTCAGTACTCGCCAGCACACGAGCAGCGGCGATGTCGGCACCTTGGCCAGCGGCAAGCAGCACCGCGGCGTACTCATCGATCGCGGCACGATTGAGTCCGGGGTTGTAATCAAGAGCCCAACCCGGGAACTGCTGTCCACCGTTAATGAATCCAATCACTATGGCTGAGAATTGAGCGCAGGTGACCGCAGCGGGAGGGTGAGGTGGACCAAAGACATCAGTGTTGCTGTTGATGAGCCACTGCTCGTCGGTGACGTCGCGTTGAAAGCGAATCAGGTCCATCATCGTGCAATCACGCACCAGAAAGTCTGCACCGGCGACGAAACCAAGCCCCTGAAGGAGTTCGCGAATCAGGTGATCTTGAAACGAGTAGAGCAGGGTCGTGCCGATGGTCAGTCCATCGGATGGGTCGAAGTCCCACTGTATTGCCGAATTCATGGTGATGCGTCCCTCCGTTGTTGGCACACCAAGTCCACCGCCATCAGCAATTCCAAGCGCCTTCTTGAGAGAGCGAAGGAGAAACACGCGGTTCTCAGGGGTCACTGCGATCGATACTCCGCTGTATCGCACAGGCGCAGTCGTGGCCACGGGCATGCACTGAACATCATCTAGATCGGCGGCCGAGACGATTGCCTGACCGATCGTTTCGTACTGTTCGACTGAATAGTGACACGTCGTCACTCCAAGTCGACCGGGATTGAGTGGCACGTATCCAATCTCAAAAACCAGCGTCACGTTTTCTGACGCGATTTGCGATTCCAGATACGTCTCCACATCGGCGAGAGCCTGGGTGAACTCTGCTAGTTGGGCTGAGGGAATTGCCGAATCAGTCGTCACCGAAAACTGGATGTCGAATGCAAGGTCGAGGCCAGCGATCCCGCCTTCGTCCCCATCACCCTTGAAAATCTTGGGTTCACCTCCAATGGTCTCATCAACAATGAACGAGAGTGCGGGGCGATCAGCAACCTCAGCGGATCGCTGCACCATCGCCCGAAGTTCAGCTAGTCCCACTGGAGGCATTCCAGCGGCTGAGAACGGCGTGCTCACAGAGAGCCGCTCACTCTCTCCCGCTTCGACTCTTTCTCGGATGACCAAGACCGCGTCTTGCTTTAGTTCAGAGATAACGGCGTCACCAGATCCCTTTTGAAGTAGAAAAAGTTCGGTTGCGAGATAGAGCGAGGTAAGCATGGTTGTGTTCTCTATTACGTGGTTGTTGAATGATTACGGACCGGCGACGCCGCCTGGGCAGTTGCCAAAGCTCGAGAGAATCTCGAGCAAATCGGACGCATCGACAAAGCCGTCATCGTTGACATCGGCAAGCACTGCGATTGGATCGGTCGGATCGACTGGGTTTGCCGCGTCAAATGCGGCAAGAATGAGCAGTAAGTCTTCAGCGCCAACCCGACCATCGGGGGTTGGGACCCCGCCGATGGGAATGCCACCGGCGATGTCAGCGATGCACTCGGCAAAGATCTGTCCGCGATCAAACGAGACATTATCCATGGCAACGAACGCTCCAGTGATCGCGATCTTGTCAAAGACGATTGCGGGATCACCCACCGCAGCAGCGATGCGAACAAACTGAAGTCCGCTCGGCACGGCTGGAGTCTCGATCGTTCTGAGATCGAATGATTGTTGGAAGACTACGACTTCGGCACCAGTGGCATCGTCAATGTCGATGCCCTGAACGGTGACGAGATTCTCTTCGAGATAGCCGAAGTTGGCGAGTTGTGGCAGAGGGGGATTCGCAGCGAAATGATCCTCAAAGTCAGCCGCATTGATGTACAGGCGGCACTCCGTAATGGAGCGCGCGCAAACAATGGTCGTAAACCCGTTACCCGACGGAAAATCGCCCGTTACGGAGTTGAAACTCAGTCGCTGTCCATAGCCGCGCGAACCGAAGGCAATCGCGAATCCCTGCCCCAAAGCACCGTTGAGGACCAGATTCCCATTTCGGCCGAGCCCGTACTGAAACAGCGACGGAATGATGTCGGTGAAGATAAAGCCGGTGTCCGTTGGATCGGGATTCATATCGCTCGTCTCGATCGTCGCGAAGTAATCTGGAAAGTCTGGGTCCGTTAGGCGAATCTGCGCAAGCGCTTCGGCTGACACTTTGGCGATAGGTAGCGCGCCATCGTGTGTTCCCAGCGCGATCGTTTCAAAGTTCTCGCGAAAGAGCAGGCTCTGGTCTTCACATTCGTCGGGAATGCTGTTGGCATTCGTGTCCTGGCTCTCACCGTTCGCGATGTCGCACGCGTCGGGGATCTGATTCTGGTTGCAATCGATCGGGCTTGGAATGCCGGGATCTTCCTGAGCTGTTTCGCAATCATCGGGAATGCCGTTCGAATCACAATCATCGTTGGTGCCATCGAGAGCCTCAACAAAGTCATCAATGAGATTGTTGTTGCAGTCAGCGACTGGGAAGATGCTGCAGCGAAACCGTGCAAAATCGAATTTCGCTTGAGAAATCGAGCGCGCATTGTTCGCGCACTCTTGCCCCGCATCGTCGATGGTGACATCCGACGCGATCACCATCGCTGCTGGCGAACTCGGATCGTCATCTCCCTCTTGATCGCAGTCGCCCGGACCAACGCCACTTCCCGGAACGTATTGAGCATGGGTGCCCAGACCATCTGGAGAAATCGCACTGCAGTCAAAGTCGAATTCGAGACCGGCTGCAGTGTTTGCGTTGTCCGGTCCCTCGTAGTCCGCCCACGTCTTCTCAGGGTTCGAGAATCCAGGCAAACGCACGTTTCCTCCAGCTGCATAGGCCATCACGGTTCGAAAGTTGTCGTCGCCGAATCCGAACGAATCGGGAAAGAGTGCATCCTGTGGCGCAGCGCTTGGCGCATCATGATCGTGTTGGCAACCAAAGTTGTGGCCAAGTTCGTGCGCGTACGTGAGGTCGCCCAGAATCGTATAGTCGAGCAGACAGTATGGCGACTCAGAAAAAGCCTGAAGCGTCGAAACGCTCGAAGGTCCAAGTGCACCCGCGGCCGTATCGACAATGGGATGAGGATTCGCTGGAATCGAAAGCCCCGCAATTCCTTGTGCGCCGTTGTTCGCATCATTCATGACGCTTGCGAGTCCGACGAACGCGCTATCTGAGCCGTAGCCCATGCCGACGAGAGCGACCGAGTCTGCGCCGAGGGCGTCACGCCACGTCTGCACGTAGTCGAGGATTCCATCGTTGTAGTTCTCGAGACGGGTGAGATCGACTCCTTGTCCAGTGCTCACGAATGGTTCCTCTTGACCGAAGAAACCGTCCGCGACGAGTGCACCAACGAGACGAAGCCGTGGCGTGCAGACATCGCTCTCGGCAGGAGTCACGCCAGCTCGTGCTTCGTGTGCTGAGACCGTGGCCGGATTGATCGGATCCGCTCCGCAAGAGATTGGGCTCGTGGGCGGGGTTGTGAATGCTGCAGCACCTGGAGCGGGATACACGCCGTAGCCGCACTGGGTGTTGAGTTGGTTGTCTGCGTCTTGACCATTGAATGTTGTCGCGCCTTGACCGGTAGAGTTCTTGAGCGCCACATTCGCTTGCGCGACCGTAAGAACGGCCTGGTCATACACCGTCGATCCGCTGGCAACCACAGCATCATTGGCATCGACCGAGAAGACAAAGAGCACGTCGATGATGATTCCGCCGTCTCGCCGAAGTCCAGCGGGAATCTCGAAAGGGATCACCTCAGGAGGACAGGGGGTCATACCACCAGCCAAGCCACCCTGCGCTTGGATCGGATCTCCCATTGCATTTGGATTCGCTGGTCGAACACGGTCGACACCACACTCAAGCGCCCCGTAGTTTGGACGAACGGTCAACTGGTAACCGCTCTCGGGTAGCGCTGACAACGCGTACGAAACGCCACTGCGCGCAAGAAAATACCCAGTCAAGCGAGGGCCAACTTGCGAAATGATTCCGTAGATGGCATTCCCCGTCTCACCGCTACTGAAGTAGATTTGTTTCTCATCTGCGCCGGTCCATCCACGGCGCGAGACAACTAGATCGAGCACGGTGCCATCAGTGGTTGCGAAGAGCATCTGATCGCCAACCTTTAGCGATCGAATGGTCTCAGCAGTCACGTTGGGGGATGCACCACCCGCGCGCCCGAGCGCAGATAGGTCAGCGCGACTCACTCCGAGCTGTGGAAGCGTGCGTGCAGCCTTCGACTCGGCCTGCATGCCATCGATTGCTTGCGCGATCTTGGTTGGCATCGGGGTGGCGCGCGTCGCGCCCTTCCCACGTCCCGACCCAGTCGTGGCGATCGAGAGTGAGGTCAGCGTCAGACAAGTCAATGCGATCATTGAATAGGTGGCAGTTTTCATGAATGGTTCTCAAGGCTCTGCGAGGGGCGAATCATGTTCAAATGATTGGGGTGTTGCCATCCCAATAACCTTCACAACCCTGCGACGCCCCGCAGGCAATAAAAGCAACATAGGGTGGATTGATAAAAAGTCAAGCGAAGACGAAAGAAAGGTGTTTATTCCTAGGGATTGATGACTGTGCGCTGACGCCATAGGAGAGTTCATGGGCAAGGAGGGGGAACAAGGATGAGGTCGGAGTTGTAGTTAATCAGCACTTGGTCAAGCCAAATCTGAGTCTGGCCGAGGCCGCCTAGTGGGAAGACAACAACGCGCGCTGCCATTTTGACTCCGCCGTCGCTGTAGGCATAACTCGCAGGAGTTGCGCACGCGCCGATGGTGAATTGCAAGGTCTGATCCACCGTTGTGAACGTCGCGGCAAAGGGAGGAAGGAATTTCCATCGGTTCATCGCGCCGTCGTACAGAAACACCATCACAAGGGCGCTTCCCACACTCGAGGCGCGCCCGGTTACAGAGACAGAGACGCGCTCGAGGTCGGCAGGAACAGCAAGGTCAGTCGTGCGAATGACTTGAACATCCAAGATGCGAGCAGAAGGTGGATACACCAGCGGTGGTCCAAGTCCCGACGATGACTGACTGCCCCGTGGACGGGCGGTTCGAGCCTTGACATACTTTTGGTCCGAGTCACGAATGCTGAATTGCGTCCCTGAAACTAGTGTGCCGCAAACGATCTTAAAGGTCGATTGGTTGCCGTCGTAAAAATCGCCGTTGATTGTTGAAACCCCAAGGCGGCGCATGTTTGGGAAGCCAGCAACTGGCGCCTGAGTCCCGTTACTCACCGTGTCGCCATAGCCAGCTGTTATAAAACCCGGACGATCGTTCAGTGTCAGTCCACACTGTGGATAGATGTTGTTTGGATCGCGCAAGAGTTCGTTCATGTTCTCAGGGCTGAAGGGCTGTCCTTCGTAGACCTGTTTCGCGAGGGCCTGAATGAGGCCAACCACCCCACCAATCTGCGCGGTAGCAGCACTCGTTCCACCCCAAGCCGCTGTGTATGAACGCAAGCGATTCACTTCGTACTGCGCAACGGCTGGATTAGTCGAGACCGGACCGCTCGTCCCGCAGAAGAGATCGCCATAACCCAGGGTGCAAACCCCAGAACCCCACCCAGAGACCGTCACGCGGGTAGAGTAGTTGCTAATGCCCGTGCGGCAGTAGTTCAGCCCGATGGGATAAACCGTTGCGCCAGGGGGGGCGACAATCGCCTGAAATCCAGGCCAAACGCCTCCGACGACAATTGCCAGGTCAGTGCCTGTAATAGGCGCATTCACCTCTTGGGCGCCGTTGCCTGCCGCGAGAACAAAAGTGACCCCGAGACCAAGTCCAATCTCAATGATCGTTGCACGCGATTGGACTGTGTTGAGTGGTTGATTCAACTCGGCGACCGGCATCACAATGATGTTTCCAGGATTCGGATCCGCACTCGTGACTGCTGAAAGCAGATTGACTGCGTTTGTCATCGCGGTCAGTGTCCGACCATTCTCTTCGAACGACTCGGTTGGAAAGAAGTACGCGTCGGCGTCTGGCACAATTCCGGTCACTCCAATGCTGTTGGCATTGGCAAAGAGAACTCCTAGAGAGGCAGTTCCGTGGGCGGGAGCGGTGTCGAATGATCCAGAAAAAGTCGGTGGAGGCGATGTCTGATCATTGATGATCAGAGGCGTCTGCCCTGATTCAACCGTGATCTTCGTGAGCCCGGTCACTGGGTCAATCAGGTCCTCGTGGTTCACAAGAGCAGAGGGCTCAACGAGTGCGATCTTGATTCGCGACAGTTGAGGTCCGTTCGTTCCAGGAAACTGTTCGAGCAGAGCCACGATGGCATCGATGTCAATGCCGCCACCACGAAAACCCGTGACCGATGCGAAGGTCGTGAAAGGTCCGAAATCAGCCGGTGGCGGATTAGGTCCTGTGTAGGGATTTGGCGCCCGTTGCGCAGTTGTGTAAAGGGCGAGTGGGGCACTCCCCGGCGCCGCTTCCGGCGGCGGTGGTTCTTCGAGCATCGTCGCATCGAATAGAGGCGACGGCGCTTGCGGGTTTGGAGTTTGTGGATTACCGCTGCCACCTGGAACCGTGTAGCCAGCCGTCGAGTAGCAGTCGTCGTAGAAACCGATTGCAAGGGATGCGCAGTCAGCGTCCCAAGCGATTGTGCAACAGGTCACATCCTCGAAGCAGACGGCTCTGCAGCAATCTGAGTTGATCGATCCAGGAATTGTATGTGCAATGAATGGCGAAGTCTGAAGCATCAACGACTCTTCGAGCGGCGACCAAGGTTGATTAAATGGTGGTGGTGGATCCGATTGAGGCTGAAGGCACGTGTCGTAGGTGCTAGCGCCGCCGAATGCGGATGGACCGAGCAGGTTCGCAAGTGTCGCGCAAACTTCATCCCAAGAGGTTGCGCACCCTGGCCGAATTGTGATTACGAGGGTGCAAGTCGCTTGGTCTGAGCAGTATCCAACTGGGCCTCCCCCAACCGTGACGGTGCCAGGGTGTGGATAGTTGCACGGAAGTGACGTGCAGCCCTGGCCAGCTCCGCATGAGGCGCAGTAGGGCGTACCCTGCGAGAGTTGTGTCTTGGCTTCGATCTCGACCCACACGACTTCACCGAGCGCAAGAAACTCGCGCGCGGCACCGAGCAGTTGGCTTGGTGCGATCCCCTCGAGATACATCATCGAAGCCAAGTCAGGCATCGGTTTGTTGCTCCGCGATTCTGCACGACTGCGCAGATCGGCAAGCATCACTGGATCGGCATTGATTGCCTGACGAATGGTTGCGCCATACTTCGCCAACAGCGCCGTTGATTGGGCGAGGTCGACACCATTGAGACTGAAGAGTTCATTGCTCGCAGTTCTTGGCGCGCGCACGGTCTGATTGGGATCAAACATCACAATGAGTCGACCAGTGTGCTGTGGAGTTCCGCGCGCGCTGTCGATCGGCATTACCAATCTGCGTGCGTCCTTGGCAACTACTTCGTGCGGCAGGGGCGCCTTTACGGCACGTGTTGAAATCCGCTCTGCGCGCCCCATGTTCTTTTCAGGAATTGCGTTGACTTCGCAGTGAAGAGTGATGAGACCAATGGTCAGAATCAGGGTGAGGTAGAGGCGCATAAGGAAATAAACTCCAAATTTAAGCGAAACGACGAGTGTTGCATTCGAAGCAGGGGCGTTCTCAACTCAAAAACAGATTGAGTTATAAGAGAGTGTAGCACTTGTTATTACGCATGGATGCCGATTCTCGCTGCCAACACTACCCAAAGATCGAGAAAAGTGGCTCACGACGAATTTTGGCGTTGGCGTAAGACGCGGTATCCAATATCTCGTCGATGAAAAGCCCCATTGAACTCGATCGAAGCGGCGCTCGCGGTCGCACTTTTGGCTGCTTCGGCGAGCCCTTGTCCCAGGCAGGTCACACCGACGACTCGGCCACCGTTTGTAACGGTTCCGCCGCCTTTCTCGTTCTTTGTTGCGCCATGAAACATCATCGGGAAATCACCAGTGATTCCAATGCGATCAATGGGTACGAGTCCGCGAATCGGCCGCCCCTTGGGTGAACTCCCTGGGTAACCCTCTGAACAAACAACAACGCAACACGCCGTTCGAGGGTCGAACGAGAATTCGACTTCATCGAGTCGACCAGTGGCAGTTAGCCAGAGAGTTTTCAGTAGGTCGCCTTGAAAACGGGCCATGAGCACTTGTGTTTCAGGATCGCCAAACCTGCAGTTGAATTCGAGCACCTTTGGACCAGCTGGCGTGAGCATCAGACCTGCGAAAAGCACCCCGCGAAACTCTATTCCTTGGCGGCGGAGTCCATCAATCGCTGGAACGAAAACGTCGCGCGCAATCGCCTGCAAGTCGTCGTCGTTCAAAAGCGGCGTTGGGCAGAACGCGCCCATTCCACCAGTGTTCGGGCCCGTGTCGCCCTCGCCAACTTGTTTGTGATCTTGCACGGTGTCGAGCAGCGTGATCGTTCTGCCATCCACGAGTGCGAGCACCGATACTTCTTGTCCCTCGAGTCGCTCTTCGATTACGACTGCGTCGCCGGCCGCGCCAAACTCGCGCACTTCCATGCAGCGCTTGACAGCCGCGATTGCTTCTTCTTTGTTCTTGCAGACGCTCACTCCCTTGCCCGCGCACAGGCCAGTCGCCTTTACGACGCACGGTTCATCACGCTCGGTGACATAGGTCAGCGCGGCGTTCAGCGTTGTGCAGACGCGCCCTTCGGCGGTGGGAATAGACGTTTGGCGCATGATCGACTTTGCGTACGCCTTGTCCCATTCGAGGCGTGCCGCTGCGCGGGTGGGTCCAAAGATCGGCCGATCAGGTGAAGCCAAGGCGTCGACCATTCCTTCGCTGAGTGGACCTTCGGGACCGATGATGACGAAACCGATTTTCTCTTGAACGAGCCAACGCTCGAGGTAATACTTGCGCTTCAGCGAGAACTCTTCTGGGCAGGCTGAACCAATTTCAAGCAACCCAGCATTCGCCGATGAGTCGACCCAGAGTTTTCCCAAATGCGGAGATTGGCTGAGTCGCCACGCCAACGCATGCTCGCGTCCACCTGTTCCGATGAGGAGTACATTCAACTTTTCAGGGATCGGTTCTGCGGTCATTGGGTGGTCAGCTTTCAAGAGGCGATTTGGCGCGAAACGGCGAGTGTATCGCCGCAAGAGTCTGAATCGGTCTGCTACTCTTGAGTTTCTTATGAACGTGCTTATATCGCGCATCGGTCTTTCAACTTTGCTCTTCGTCTCAATCAACTGGACATCCAATATTGGATGGTCACAGGATGTTGCGGTGGTCTCGGCACTCAACAAGCCTCTCAAGGATGTCAGTGAGAAAAACAAGAGCGCAGCAACGATCGTCGATGCGTTTCTAAAGTTGACTCCGCCGCCTATCGAATTCGGCGATGGTTTCAACCAAGGCACGATTTGGTCAAAAATGGACCGATGGGCAGAAGTATCGCGGTGGGCGAAGGCAAACGGCGCGATGGGGGAGGCGCTCATCGCTGCGCAGTTCGCTTCAGTCTTTGGATTGCCCTACGGCACGAGTGGAGTGGACTCAAAGTGGGTCAAGGCCGGCATCGTCATTTCGATCGCCCAAGGCGCAGATGTTGGACGAGTGCAATATGGGTACTTCAAGGCCATCGAGGCGATCGGCGCATACGCAACCGCCGAGATGTATCGCCGCGGTGAGGCGGGCGAGTTTCAAGAGGCATTCTCTGTGGGGATCGCCTACGCGCGACTGCTGCGGCAACTCTGCGAACAAACGATGCTCGAAGAGAAACTCTTTGCGCTCGAAAACCTCGCAGAGAACCTCTCCATTCACAGAGATTTCATGTGGTCCTACCTCGACAAGATTCCGGTGGGTGTGCTTCAGAATGCCGCGCTCAAGGAGTACACATTTCTCAAGCCATCCGACAATGAGAAACTGCGTCGCCTTCAACTTCCCGAAGGCGATCGCGTCATCGCAGAGACAGTGCTGCGAAATGCCCTGACGCCAGAGTCTGGAGAGACAGGCCTCGACCCAGAAAAATTCGCAAGCGTGGTTGGCGCCCAGGAGTCGCAAGAAGGGGCGTTGCAACGCTTCAACACCCAAGAGATGTGGCGTCGCATTTCAGCGGTCCACGGATCGCTTGAAGCAAGCAACGACAAGCTCGCCGATGTGTACGACGATTGGTGGCGACGGTGGCGTGTGCGTCCATTCACGACACTCCACCAAATGGCGACCGAACTCTCGCGCACGAATCCAATCAAGTATGCCGCAGTTGTCGCGATGGTGCGCGACCTCGAGAAGGCATTCGTGTGGCGCAACGTGGTGATAGCGGAGGTGAATGGAACGATCATGTCAGCGGGGCTTTGCGGCTACTACGGCGAGTTCAAACACACATGGCCCAAGGACAAAGAGCGGGCCTACGCAGTTTTCTTTCAGAAGAAGTTTGACTTTGACCCTTACGACAAGAAGTACGGTCGATTGCAGTTCAAACCATTGCGTGATCGTCAGGCAATCGAGACTCCGCTGGGACGAGTCTGGGCGACTGGCTGTCTTGTCTGGGCACTCGGTGGCAACCACGAGGATGATGGTGGTGCCCAGCATTCGACCGACGCGCTCGTTGGCGACCTCGTCCTGTGGCCCCCAATTCGCGCGCTAGCGCGTGAAGAGGGACTGCTGAAATGACGTCGTCCGCTTCGATCGAAAGGGTCGTGATCATCGGATCAGGACCTGCGGGATGGACCGCAGCGATCTACTGCGCGCGTGCCAATCTTGCGCCGCTCTGCATCGTGGGTGTGCCGCGGTCTGATCCGGCCCCGGTGCTTCCAGGTGGTCAGTTGATGCTGACGACCGAGGTCGAGAATTATCCAGGATTTCCCACTGGCGTGACCGGCCCCGAGCTCATGGAGCATTTTCAACAGCAGGCGAAGCGGTTTGGCACGCGCGTCTGCGATGACGATGTCACATCATGCGACTTTCAGTCGCGCCCATTCGTGTTGACATTGGCGAGTGGGCAGAAGATTCGCGCCCACAGCGTGATCATCGCAACAGGAGCGACGGCCAACTGGGTTGGAGCGCCAAATGAACTACGCCTTGCAATCACGGGTGGCGGAGTGAGCGCCTGCGCTGTGTGCGATGGTGCACTGCCGGTCTATCGCGGCAAAGAACTCGCGGTCGTCGGTGGCGGCGACACGGCGATGGAAGAAGCGACATATCTCACTAAGTTTGCTTCAAAGGTGCACGTGATACACCGCCGCGACTCGTTTCGGGCCTCGAAGGTCATGCAGGACCGTCTTTTCGCTGCGCCCAATGCGGTGCCAGTCTGGAACAAGAAATTAGTCAACGTTGTCGGCGGCGAACGAATTGAAGCGGTCGAACTCGAAGACACAGTGAGCGGCGAACGATCGTTGCTCGCGGTGAGTGGTCTCTTTGTCGCGATTGGCCACTCGCCTGCAACTGGATTCCTAGCTGGCAGCGGTGTCGCACTCGATGCGGCGGGATATGTCGCACTCTTATCGCGCTCGTCGGCAACAAACCTTGACGGAGTGTTTGCGGCGGGGGATGTTGCTGACGCGCAGTATCGACAGGCGATCACCGCTGCGGGCATGGGATGCCAAGCTGCGCTTGAGTGCGAGCGGTGGCTCGCTGCCAAGGGCGTGCACTGACCCGCCGCTGTTGACGCGAAGTCAGAGGGTGTTTTTGACGTTGAGTTCGCGCAGTTGATCGGGGCTGATCGCGCTGGGAGCTTCGATCATGAGATCTCCGCCAGATTGCGTCTTTGGAAACGCTATTACGTCGCGGATATTGTCGGTGCCCACGACATGCATCACGAGTCGATCGAGACCAAATGCGATGCCGCCATGCGGAGGGGCACCATGGCGCAGCGCTGAGAGCAAGAACCCAAACTTTGCGACCGCCTCTTCTTGAGAGAGTCCAATGAGTTCAAAGACCTTCTGCTGCACGTCTGGACGGTGCATTCGAATCGAGCCTCCCGCGATTTCACTACCGTTGAGCACGAGGTCGTATCCCGCCGAGAGGCACGCCCCCGGGTCACTTTGCAAGATCTCAAACTGGTCTGGGTTTGGGCTCGTGAAGGGATGGTGCAGCGCGACCCAGCGCTTGCCATCGTCGTCCCACTCAAACATTGGAAAGTCAATAACCCACACGAAATTCCATTTGCCCTTGGGAATCAAGTCGAGGTCGCGCGCCACGCGCAGACGCAGTTCTCCCATCGTTTTAGTGGCAATCTCCCACGTATCCGCGGCAAAGAGAACTGTGTCGCCGGGTTCCAGTTGTAGCCGCGCCTTTAGTTCGTCGGCAATTGGACCAATGAACTTGGCTATCCCCGATTCGAATCCTGCGGCCGAGTACTTGACAACGGGAACCCCGCCGGCGCGAAAGGTCTTGACCCACTCGCTGTATCCATCGGTGATCTTGCGCGTGAGTTTCTCTGCGCCGCCTGGAATGCGCAGCGCTTTGACGACGCCGGGGCGTCCTGTGGGACTGCACTTTGCGAGCGCTTGTGTGAAGACCTGAAAGTCGCTCTTCGCAGCGATGTCTGAAACATCTTGGATAAAGAGTTCGAATCGCGTGTCAGGTCGGTCGATGCCATACCGTTCCATCGCATCCGCCCAGGTGATGCGCGGCAGCACGCCGACGTCGTACGAGAAGAGTTCTGTCCAGAGTCCGGCGACGAATCCGCTCATCATGTCCATGATGTCCGTGCGTTCGACGAAACTCATTTCGAGATCAATCTGGCTGAACTCAGCTTGACGATCGGCGCGGGGATCTTCATCCCGCAGGCACCGGCAGATTTGCAAGTAGCGATCGCATCCAGCAACCATCAAGATCTGCTTGAAGAGCTGCGGGCTCTGCGGAAGGGCGTACCACTGTCCCGGATGGAGACGGCTTGGGACGACGAAATCACGCGCCCCTTCGGGTGTGCTCTTGATGAGCAGGGGTGTTTCGATCTCGAGAAAGTTGTGCTTCGCGAAGTAGTCGCGCGTGAACTGCGTGATGCGCGAACGCGTCTTGAGAATGTGTTGCATCCGAGGGCGTCGCAAATCGATGTAGCGGTATTTCAGCCGTGTTTCTTCATTTATTTTCTCGGCATCATGCTCGTCGGGCAAAATAGGCGGGTTTTCAGCTTTGTTGAAAATCTCGAGCGACTCTGCGACGAGTTCGACCTCGCCACTAGCTAGCTTTGGATTCGCGCCACCGGTTCGCAGACGCACTGTTCCACGCACTCCAACGACGTCTTCACGGCGCAGCGTTCGAGCGCTCTCGATCAGTGCAGCATCGCTCGATTCGGTACCAAAGACCACTTGCGCGAGTCCTTCTTTGTCACGAAGGTCAATGAAAAACAAACCCTTGCCCTGCTCGCGGTAGGTGTTGATCCATCCGCACAGAGTGACAGTTTGTCCAGCATGGGCGGGTCGAAGTTGACCACAGTATTGAGTTCGTTTCAGCATCAAGAAGTCTCGTTCGAAGCGGGGTCGGGATGGTAGCGAGACGGTGCGTAGAGGTGCGACTACTCTTGGTGAATGACCGTCTCGAAATCGGTGATTCTGTTCACGGCGTTCGAGCCCTCTGGGGATGCGCACGCTGCGCCAGTCATTGCGGCCATTCTTCGGCGCGAGCCGCACCTTCGCATCGTTGCGTGGGGCGGTCCAAAGATGCAAGCCGCCGGCGCAGAGATGATGGGGCGCACCGCCGACGATGGAGAGATGGGAATCCCCGCGCTTCGTAAAGTGCTTGCGATTCGAAAGACTGCTCAAGAGATCAGCCGGTGGGCAGAAATGCACGCCGTTTCGGTGCATGTGCCAGTTGATTCACCTGCCGCAAATTTTCCTATGTGCGCGCGACTGAAACGGCGCGGGGCAAAGGTTGTGCACCTCGTCGCGCCGCAGATTTGGGCCTGGGGACCATGGCGAATTCGAAAGTTGCGCCGACTGACCGACCATGTGATCTGCCTCCTTCCATTCGAAGAGAGTTGGTTTCGCGAGCGCGGAGTGCCGGCAACGTTTGTGGGCCATCCCGTGCTCAATGATCCACACGACTTAGTGCAGAGTGCGGGCGCGTGGACCGTTGCCCCAACGGGTGATCCTCGCCTCTTGTTGTTGCCAGGATCACGCTCGATCGAAGTCGATCGCAATGCGCCGTTGCTCATGGAAGTCGCGGCCGCAGTGCGGGCAAAGTTTAGCCAGACTTCGACCCTGATCGCGGCGGCGAATCCGAACATCGCGCGAAGGTTTACGCAGGTTGTGGGTGAACTTCCTGAGCGCACCACGGTGCTGACGGGCGTCATCGATCGCGCCGCCGCATGGTGCGACTTCGCAGTCGCTGTCTCTGGAACTGTCTCGCTGGACATGACACGCGCGCACAAGCCGCTCATCGGGGTTTACCAAACAAGTCGCGTGGCATCGTGGGGCGCGAAGGTAATGTTGCGATCTCCTTGGAGGTTGCTTCCAAACATTCTGGCGCAGCGCACGCTCGTGCCTGAGTTTGTGCCGTGGGCTGGATCGTCGACCCCGATCATCGAAGCGGCGCTGCGGTTCGCAGGGGACCAAAAACTTCGTGAGCAAGTCAGCGCTGGGATGCGGCTGGTGACAGCCTCGTTCGCGGGGCACGACCCAGGAGAAGAGTCGGCTGCGGTCATTCTCGCGGTGCAACGCGCTTCGACGCGTTGAACTTCATCACCCCAGATGATTGTCGCTAGGATTTCGCAAGGTAGCACTCAGCAACAAGTCAAGAAAAACAAGTCAACGGAAACACAATGAAGAAACAACCGCTATTCGCCCTCGCGCTCGTCTTCACCAGCGCAATGACAGCTGTAACTCTCGCGCAGTCGACGGAGACCAAGGGAACGCTCACGATTATCTCGAGTCTGCCGCGCACGGGCAGTGCCAATGCCCAGACCACGACCATTGTGAACGGAATCAAGCTGGCAATCGCTGAGGTGAACGGCCAAGTCGATGGATGGACGATCGCCTATCAAGATCTCGATGATGCGAGCCCGCAGCGCGGCAACTGGGATGGCGCGTTGGAGGCACAGAACGCCAATGCAGCGACTAAGGACCCGTCATGCGTGGCATACATCGGCACGTTCAATTCTGGCGCAGCGAAAATGGCAATGCCAATTCTCAATCGCGCTGGCATCGTCATGGTGAGTCCTGCCAATACTTATCCCGGACTCACGAAGCCTGGAAAGGGCGAGCCGAACGAACCGATGGTCTACCGGCCATCCGGCAAGATCAATTACTTTCGAATCGTTCCAACCGACGACTTGCAGGGAGTGCAAGCCGCCGATTGGGCAAAGCAACTCGGCGCGAAAAAGGTCTTCATCTTGCACGACAGAGAGCTCTATGGCAAAGGCATCGCCGACGTTTTTCAGGCGCACGCCAAGACGATTTCTGTTGAGGTCGTTGGGTTTGAAGGCACTGATTCGAAGGCAGCGAACTACCGGTCGCTTGTGACAAAGATCAAGGCTGTCTCGCCAGATTTGGTTTACTTCGGCGGCACGACCCAGACCAATGCGGGCCAGATTGCCAAGGACCTTCGTACGGGTGGCTACGAGGGGATGTACATGGTGCCCGATGGTTGCTTTGAGCAAGCTTTCATCGAGGCGGCGGGCGATTCGAATCTAAATGACAAGACATACATCACCTTCGGCGGTCTTCCTGCAGATCAACTGCTGGGTCGAGGCGCGAATTTTCGCGAGGCATACCGCGCCAAATATGGCGGTGATCCTGAGGCATATGCGGCGTATGGCTACGAAGCTGCCCGCGTTGTGTTGCAGGCGATCGCCAATGCAAAGACGATGGATCGCGCAGGAATCCTCGCCGCTGTTGCAGCGACAAGAGACTTTGATGGAGTGCTCGGCAAGTGGTCATTCGATGCCAATGGTGACACTTCAAGCCAAGTGTTGAGCGGGCAAACCGTAACGAACGGCAAGTTCGCTTTCGTCAAGGTGCTTGGAGGCTGAGTCAGAGAGTCGATCGAGCACTGCATGCAGGACTACGAGGTCTTCCTCCAACAATTGATTACGGGGCTCTCGAACGGCATGATCATTGCGCTGGTCGCGCTTGGCTACACGATGGTCTATGGCATCATCGAGTTGATCAACTTTGCGCACGGTGATGTCTTTATGTTGGGCGCGTTCTTGGCGCTCACCCTGTTGGGAGCACTCGGGATGGAGGCGTGGCCAAGTCACTGGCAGCTCGCGGGTGTTGCGATCATGCTGCTGGCGAGCGCGGGGTTCTGTGGATGTTTGAACTGGTCGCTCGACCGAGTTGCATATCGTCCCCTGCGCCGCGCTTCGAAACTCTCGCTGCTCGTCTCAGCGATCGGCTGTTCATTTATCTGCACGAATCTCGGCCTTTTTTGGGGGGGGATGCCAATGGAGGTCTTCGCGGGCGGTGTCGCCGCCGCCGCGCCCAAGGACTTTCCGCAATTGATTCCGCAATTCAACATTCTGGGCGAGAGTGCGATTCGTATTGTCCCGGCCGATGTCGCGGTGCTGGTCGTGACCGTGCCGCTGATGATCGCTCTCGTGTACTTGGTGAAACGCACCCGACTTGGTCGCGCGATGCGGGCAGTCGCGCAGGACGCCACCGCTGCAGCGCTGATGGGAATCCCTGTCGACCGTGTCATTGGCATCACGTTCTTCATCGGTGGTGCGCTGGGCGGGTTCGCCAGCGTGGTGTACGCGCTTTACAACAACACCATCGGCTTCCAGATGGGATACCGCGCCGGGATGGACGCGTTCACGGCGGCTGTGCTCGGCGGCATCGGAAGTCTTCCAGGCGCGGTGCTCGGCGGTCTCACGATCGGCTGTGTGCGTGCCATGAGTGATCAGTACGTCGAGACGCGGTGGACCAACACGATTGTCTTTGGAATACTCATCTTGATTTTGATTTTCCGACCCAGTGGTCTCTTGGGCTCGACCCGCCGGGAGAAGGTCTAACGATGCGTTGGCGACCCGGCCCAATTGTCTGCATCCTCGGCATCGCGGCCGTGCTTCCGTTAATCGAACTATTCCTTCCGCAACCAGCGCATGTCAGCGAGGCTGTTCGCGGCGTGTTTTTGTATGCGATTCTCGCGCTCGGTTTAAATGTCGTCACCGGCTACGCAGGGTTGCTGAATCTTGGAATCGCCGCATTTATGGCAATTGGTGCGTATGCCTTCGCCATCCTCACCTGCGAGATCTACCCCTTCCAGATCGGATTCTGGCCTGGATTGCTGTTGACGCTTCCCGTTGGAGCGCTCGCAGGATTCTTGCTCGGCGCGCCGACGCTGCGACTGCGTGGCGACTACCTCGCAATTGTGACCCTTGGCTTCGGCGAGATCGTGCAAGATGTTCTGAAGAATCTCGATGTCGTGACGAAGGGAACGCAGGGGATCAATCCCGTGCCAGCGCCGTCATTGGGGGGCACGATGTGGACCGCCGAGGATGAATACAAGTGGTACTACCTCTTGCTCGCCTTGCTCATCGTTGTCATATTGGCGATTCGCAATCTTGAAAGGTCACGACTCGGACGGGCGTGGTTCAGTATTCGCGAGGATGAGTTGGCATCGCGGTCAATGGGGATTCGTGTCGAGCGAATCAAGATGCTCGCCTTTTCTGCGGCCGCTGCGATCGCGGCGTTCGCTGGTGGGCTATCAACGAGTGTGCTGAGTTCAACCGGCGAGCCGAGCAACTACGACTTTCAGGTTTCGATTCTCGCGCTATGCATCGTCATCGTGGGTGGAATCGGAAGCATCGTCGGCGTGCTAGTTGGCGCACTCGTGATGATCGGTCTCAATTCCATCGTGCTCGTCAAGGCGACGGCAGTCCTCGAGACGATGGGAATAGGCGGGCAGTCGAATGTGCTGCTCTCGCCAAACAACTGGAAATACCTGATTTTCGGGTTGGCTCTAGTGCTTGCAGTTCGCTTGAAACCGCATGGGCTTGTTCCGCCGCGCATTGAACGGAGGGCGACATGAGCGCTCTCAGCGCGCAGGCAATCACGATGCGGTTTGGCGGCTTGGTCGCAGTTCAGGATGTCTCGTTCACAGTGCAAGAACACCAGATCTATGCGGTGATCGGTCCCAATGGTGCTGGAAAGACAACGCTCTTCAATGCGATCACTGGCATCTATGAACCGACCGCAGGAGTTGTGCAGTTTTTCGATCGCGTCGTGTGCCTTACGTTTTCTTGGAGATCTGCGATTCGGATCGCGCTCACCTCACTCGCCTGCGCTCTCGCGACCGTCATCGCAGTCAATATCCAAAATCTCTGGCAGGCTTCGATCATCGAGAACTACGTCTACGCGCAGCCGTTCCCATGGAGCAATGGGCTGCGCGATTTGTTTGGCGCGCTGTGTGGACTCTCGTTCGCATCGGGGGTTTTGGCTGCAATTCTGGGCGGCCTAGCAGGCGGTGGCGCCGCGTTGGTGCTTTGGTGGCGATCGCGGCGCACGCCAGATCTGATCGCGCGCGCGGGAGTCGCGCGAACATTTCAAAACATCCGACTCTTCAACGAGCTCAGTCTCGTTCAAAACGTCCTCGTCGGTATGGATCACCGAATGCGCGCGGGGTTCTGGAGCGCGCTCTTTCGTTCACCGCGATTCCATGCCGAGCGAACGCGTTTTCATGCCGAGGCGTTGGAGTTACTGTCGTTTGTGGGCTTGGCCGACCGTAGCCATGATGCTGCGGGAAGTTTGCCGTACGGATTTCGACGCAGGCTTGAGATCGCTCGGGCGCTAGCGGGGAAGCCCCGGCTCATCTTGCTCGATGAACCAGCTGCTGGAATGAATCATTCAGAGATCGTTGATCTCATTGCGCTCATTCGCCGGGTACGCGACGCGGGCACCACCGTTGTCCTGATTGAGCATCACATGCGACTCGTGATGGGCGTCTCTGATCGCATTCTTGTCTTGCAATATGGACGGCAAATCGCGGAGGGAACTCCCGCTGAGATCCGCGCGAATCCTGCGTGCGTTGAGGCGTATCTAGGAACGGAGAGCCACGGATGACGGTTCCCATCCTTGAAGTGAAAGATGTGCATGCGGCCTACGGTCCGGTCGAAGTTCTGCGCGGAGTCTCGCTGAGCGTCGAGGCAGGGGAGATCGTTGCCCTCATTGGATCTAACGGCGCTGGAAAGAGCACAACCCTTCTGGCGATCAGCCAGATCATCACCCCCCGCAGTGGAGATGTGCGATTTTGCGGCGAGTCGATGATCGGACTGCGTGGCGACCAAGTCATCGCCCGCGGACTCGTGCAGGTGCCCGAGGGTCGACGTGTTTTCGCCCGCATGAGCGTGGATGAAAACCTCAAGCTTGGCGCCTATCTGCGCGATGACATCACGGCCGTTGCGGATGATTTGCGACATGTGCACGAACTCTTTCCAGTCTTGAAAGATCGGGGAGGACAGCTGGCGGGCACACTCTCGGGAGGAGAGCAACAGATGCTCGCCATCGGGCGCGCACTGATGAGCCGTCCCAAACTGCTCATGATGGATGAACCGTCGATGGGGATCGCGCCACTCCTTGTGACGCGCATTTTCTCAGCGATCCGTGAATTGAATCGCGGGGGGCTCACTGTGTTGCTTGTTGAGCAGAATGCGCGCGGCGCGCTTGGTCTTTCCTCGCGCGGCTATGTGATCGAGACGGGCAAGGTCACCATCGGCGGTGATGCCCAAGATCTCCTTCGGGACGACCGAATTCGAAGCGCATATCTCGGAGACTGATCGCCACGAGTCACCACTCATCGATCGCTGTCATGTGCACTTCTGCTTTCAAGCGGCGCAGCATGAGATCGCTGAGTTCTTCGGGTCGCTCATCAAAGGCGACCCGATCAACCGAGAAAAACCCTTCAAAACTCCACTGAGGCATGTGCTTTTCAACGTGGTCATTCACGAGACGTTCCATTTCGGAGAGGCTTCCTGCCGTTGCCCAGACTGTCACATATCCACCCTTGCCCCGACGATCTTCGCGCACCGCCAGCACGATCGCGTGCCAAAGCACCATCCCGAGGCGTCGGCCACTCTCGTCGACGTTCACTTCGGGGTCGACGTCGAGTTCGAGTCCCCACGCTTCGCGCAGCTGAAGCAGTATCTCGTCGAGATCGGGGCTCTGATCATCGTCGGTGCGCAGTACCTCGCGTAACTGTGATGGTGGGTCTGGAGAATGATCAAGATCATGCGGCCACGTCTCAAGCACCTCGCGCAGCCCGTGGCGTGCGAGTATGCCTTCGACCTCACGGCGCATTGCGATGGGCACGTTGATTAGTAACCCCTTCCAAGTGTCGAGAAAGACCTCAATGAACGGTTGCTCAGCATTCGCGCCCGCGCCGATCGATCCATCTTCAAGCAGCAGCGGTTCAAATCTCTTCCAGATGTTCAAGAACTCGTTGACGGGAACTTCCTCCGCTCCGAGGTAGACATCCAGCGCTCGATATGCGTCGCGTGATCCAATCTCGACAATCGGCACAACATCTTCGGGAAGCAGGGCAAATGCGTCTGCAAGCACAGCGCTCAATCGGTCGTGGCTTAGGACGATGTGAAACGCGTAGGTGTCTGGGTCGCCATCTTCACCGGGGGTGTACTCGAGCGTGTACCCCTGTTTGGGCGCGGGCAGAGAAATCGGTTCGATTCCAAGGGGAAACTTGTATCCCTCGACTTCAGAACGCTCGATGTCGCGGCGAAGCTCGTAGTCACGCATGTCGAGATCTTACGAAGGGAGAGGCTCAGAAAAAACCCCTTGCTCATGGGCGCGCGTGACGTGCGCCAACAGCCAGGTCCACTCTGCGTACAGATATGGAATGTCGTGTTCGTCGTGCAACTGCGTTATCGAGTTGTGCAAACGTTCGCTGAGGGTCGACTGCCACTGTCCATCCCCACGATCGCAAAAGTACGACCGACAACCGGTCGGCCGCACCGCGTGGATCGAGCAGAGTGATCCATCAAGATAACCGCACACTCCCGCGGCTTGCGCTGCGTTGGCTGCCGACGAGCGCAGCGGACGCGCAGCCTGGCGCCACACCCACAGTGCTTCGAGTCCCGTCACGACCAGCATGTGTCCATGGGACTGAAAGTTGCAGCACTTGCCCGACGAGAGGCAGACTGGACGCTGCGCGTCGGCAACATGCGCTGCATACTCATGGAGAGCCCCAAGTGCACCTTCAACCGCGGGAAGCGCCGATGCACTCCACCAAGCCCGCATTGTGGAGTCACTCGGCGAAGCAGTAGGGATGAATGGATTCACAGCGACTGCCCCTTAGTCACCACGGGGCAGAGGCGTTGTCAACTTGGTCGCGCTCGCGCAAGATTCCAATCTGATCGGAGGGAATGAGAGGGCCAGAATCCATTCCGGGGCAGGGGGTGCGTGCTTTCGCTGCCTTCCACGCGCGCTCGGATGTGAGATTGTCGGGCCAGAACGGCCAGGTGCCGCACTGCGATGGTCTGGTCTTGTAAATGCGGCAGAGGGCAACGCCTTCCTTGCTTTCGCGGTCTAGGAAGACGCAGTCGAATCCGTGTGAAGTCTCGCGTTCATTGAGTGATCGTCGCGAACCAATCGCTCTGGTGTACTGCGCTGTGAATTCTTCCTCACTTATCCCCAACGTCGCAGCCATGGTGCGCCCCTCTTGCGCCGTGTACCACACCGCTCCGGGACCCCCAGTGCAGCAGTTGCCACACTGGGTGCATGAAAAACGAAGCCCGTCTTTGAACCAAGGTTCTGGTGCAGGGGTGTTCGACATTGAAATCAGCAGTCGATCGAGAGCGAATATGTGGAGGCGTCCGAGGAGTTACCCCTCAGAATCGCCGCCATCAAACGATGATGATTCGCTGGCACCCACGGCAAGTTCCTTTGCTGGGGTTACAGCGGCGAGGTCTTTGATGGTTGCTGCGGTTCCAACGCGATCGGCTCCGAGCGCTTCCGCAGCTATCGCTGCAGCTTGCATCTCAGCCGCTTCACCGAATTCTTCATCGGTGCTCTCAACGAGGTAGCGCATCGTGAGATTGGTGTAGGCCTCAAAACCAGTTCCTGCGGGGATCAAATGCCCGAGCAAGACGTTTTCTTTCAGGCCAACCAAGTTATCGACTGCACCCTTCAGTGCTGCTTCGGTGAGAACCTTGGTGGTTTCTTGGAAGCTGGCACCCGAGAGGAAACTCTCCGCTTGAAGCGATGCCTTGGTGATTCCCAAGAGAAGTGTTCGGCCGCGTGCTGGCTTCGCGCGTCGCGTCTTCGCAGGCTGTTTGCCCGCAAGTTCAGCTTCGGCGTTTGCCTGCTTGACTTCGTCCTTTGCACACAAGCCACCCTTGACCAAAGTCGTGCCGCCGGCATCATCGACCTTGAGCATGTTCGTCAGCGCCTCGTTGACTTCGCGGAACATATAGCGCTCGATGACATCGTTTGGAAGAATGGCTGTGTCGCCAACTTCAACGACCTTCACCTTGCTGAGCATCTGGCGCAAGACAACTTCGATGTGCTTGTCAGAGATCGGCACTCCCTGAGCTCGATAGACATTCTGCACTTCCGTGAGCATGTATCGATACAACTCATCCTCACCCTTGATGGCAAGAATCTCAGACGGAGTCAATGCACCTTCAGTGAGTGGATCGCCTGCTTCCACAACGTCTCCTGAATGCACAAGCAGTCGCTTGCCTTGCAGCACGTAGTGGTCTTCGGCGAGTTCTTCCTTGCCACCCTCGGCATGAACACGAATCGTCATCTTGCCGCGCCGTTCGTTTGGCAAGAGTTCGACCCGTCCCGAGATGCGGGCGAGGACTGCGGGGTCGCGGGGGATGCGTGCTTCAAAAATCTCAGTCACGCGTGGCAAACCACCGACGATGTCGGCCGATCGTGCCGTGCCCTTGGGTGTGAACGCGATGCGCTGACCAGCTTGAATGACCTGACCATCTTTCGCCTCGATGTGTGCCTTGGCGGGAAGATGGTGCAAATCAAGCACCTTTCCGGAAGCATCTTCAATGGTGAGCCGCGGATGCTTCTCACCCTTGTGTTCGATGACGACCATTTCATCCTTGTTCGCCTTGTGTTCGACGCGGACGGTCTCGCCCTCTTCGATGTCGCGGAACCGAATCGTTCCAGACTTCTCCGCAAGAATCGGCGAAACGTGAACGTCCCATTCCAACACGGAGTGTCCCTTGCGAACCTGTTCGCCCGAAGCAGCCACCAGCAGGGCGCCGTAGGGAACCTTGTACTTCTCGAGTTCGCGACCCTTTGCATCGAGAACGCGCACTTCACCAGTTTTGCGCAGTGCGATTCGATGCGACTTGTCGCCATCGACGACTGTGACATCACCGCAGTCGACGTACTCAACGGTTCCAGACTGGGTGACCTTCCACTGGTTCTCAGTGGTTGCACTCACCGCGATTCCACCGGTGTGGAAAGTGCGCATTGTGAGCTGTGTTCCAGGTTCACCGATGGACTGCGCCGCAATGATTCCGACGGCTAATCCCTCTTCAACCAACTTGCCAGTGGACATGTCCATTCCGTAGCAGGTTGCACAAACTCCGCGCGAGGTCTGGCAGGTGAGTGGACTGCGCACGAATACAGTGCGGAGGCCGAGTTCTTCGACTGCGCGGGCCTTCTCAGCGGTGATGATCTCGTTGCGCGCGACGATCGGACGATCGGTGCGGGGGTCAACGATGTGCTCACAGCTAGTTCGCCCCTTGATGACGTCACGCAGCGGAACGTCTACTTCTTCACCCTTGTACACGGCTTCCTTCGCGATGCCACGGGTCTGACCGCAATCATGCTCGATGACGACGACGGACTGAGCTACGTCACACAACTTGCGTGTCAGGTATCCCGAATCCGCAGTCTTGAGCGCGGTATCCGAAAGTCCCTTACGCGCCCCGTGCGTCGAAGAGAAGTATTCAATCACTGAGAGACCTTCACGGAAATTCGACTTGATCGGCGTCTCGATGACTTCGCCGCTTGGCTTGGCCATCAGACCGCGCATACCCGCGAGCTGCTGCATCTGGGTCTTGTTACCTCGCGCGCCTGAGTCCATGAACAGATACACAGGATTGAGATAACGCGCAGAAGGGCTGGGCTTCGAAGGAAGTCCGGCAACGTTTCCTGCGATGACGGTCGAGCCAGCGGGGCTGTTCTTGCGATCGTTCTTGAGAGTCTCGAGCAGCACAGCCGAAAGCCCATCGCGGCACTGCGCCCAGGCATCCAGCACGCGATTGCGGCGTTCGTCATCAGTGATGTTGCCGTCATCGTAATTCTGCTGGGCTTTGTCGACCTTCTTCTGGGTATCGCTGATCAGTTTCTCCTTGTTCTCAGGGATGTGCAGATCGGTGATCCCGAACGAGAGACCGCTGGTCGTGCTCGCCTTGAATCCAGTTTCCTTGAGCGCGTCGAGCAACTCGATCGTTGCAGCTTTGCCGCGACGAGCGAATGTGTCGTCGATGACGCGCGCCGAACCCTTCTTTCCCAGTGAGCAGTTGTAGAACGGCATTCCGGTTGCGAGGATTTCAGAGAACAGAACACGTCCCACCGTCGTGCGAATGCGACGATGGGCAGGAGTCGCAACGGGAGAGTCGGTCTGTCCGTTGATGACTTCTGTGAAACGATCGAGGCGGATGTCAATCCATTCATGCACGCCGATCTTGCGCAGGTCGTACGCCAGCAGCAGTTCGTGCACATTGCCGAAGGTCGGAATCGCAGAGCGCTTTCCGCTGACATCGACTGGCATCTCGATCGGGGAGCACGTCAGGAAGTAGACGCCCATGACGATGTCCTGCGAAGGACTCACAATGGGGTTTCCGTTCGCAGGGCTGAAGATGTTGTGCGTGCTCATCATGAGCACTTGCGCTTCGATCTGAGCCTCAAGCGAAAGCGGCAAATGCACTGCCATCTGATCGCCGTCAAAGTCTGCGTTGTATCCAGCGCAAACGAGGGGGTGAATCTTGATGGCATTTCCCTCGACAAGCACCGGTTCAAACGCCTGAATACCCATGCGATGCAACGTTGGCGCACGGTTCAGAAGAACGGGATGGTTCTTCGTCACTTGCTCGAGAATGTCCCAAACCTCAGGAGCCCGGCGTTCAAGCATGCGCTTGGCACTCTTGATCGTGTCGGCTAGTCCATGCTCCTTGAGCTTGCGAATGATGAACGGTTGGAAGAGTTCAAGTGCGATCTTCTTTGGAAGTCCGCACTGCCACAACTTCAGTTCAGGACCAACCACGATGACCGAACGCGCCGAGTAATCGACGCGCTTGCCGAGCAAATTCTCGCGGAATCGACCCTGCTTGCCCTTGATCATGTCGGTGATCGACTTCAGGGGACGATTGCTCGATCCGAGTACTGGACGGCGGCAACGACCATTGTCAAACAGCGCGTCGACGGCCTGCTGCAACATGCGCTTCTCATTGCGGATGATGACCTCAGGAGCATTGAGATCCATGAGTTTCTTGAGGCGGTTGTTTCGGTTGATGATTCGGCGATAGAGATCGTTGAGATCGCTGGTCGCAAAGTTGCCGCTCTGCAAGAGAACGAGCGGACGCAAATCGGGTGGAATCACCGGAACCACATCGAGCACCATCCACTGCGGGTCATTGGCGGATCCGCGAATCTGCTCAACGAGCTTGAGTCGCTTCGAGAGATCCTTTGCCTTCTGCTTGCTCTTGGTCTCGCGCAATTCGTCGCGGATAACCACAGCCTCTTTGTTGAGATCGAGCATGTCCGCAGAGAGCAATTCGCGAATCGCTTCTGCGCCCATCATGGCGGTGAAATTGCTGCCATTCTTGGCGACTTGTTCGCGGTACTCGTCGTCGGTCAAGACTTGCTTGAATTCGAGGTCGGTCGTTCCTGGATTGGTGACAACGTAGTCCTGGAAGTACACGACTTTCTCGATGTCGCCCGTGCGCATTCCGAGCAGAGTTCCCAGGCGACTTGGCAAGGCCTTGAAGAACCAGATATGCACGGCAGGGGCGGCAAGATTGATGTGCCCCATGCGCTTGCGACGCACCCGCGAGTGTGTCACCTTCACGCCGCAGCGATCGCAGATGATGCCTTTGTACTTCGTGCCCTTGTACTTGCCGCAGGCGCATTCGTAGTCGCGCTCAGGTCCGAAGATTCGCTCGCAGAAGAGACCGTCGCGTTCAGGGCGATACGTGCGGTAGTTGATCGTCTCAGGTTTCTTGACTTCTCCGAAACTCCAGCTTCGGATGTCGTTGGGGCTCGCAAGTTGAATGCGAACCGCGCCGTAGTCGTTGACACGATCGAAAACGCTTTCTGCCATGCTGTTCATATGTGGATCCTTCGCAAATGAATCAAATTTCGGAACGAACCAATCAAATCAAACTAGACCGAGCTTTAGATGACCGGAGCCGCCGCTTCGCCACCAACTTTTTCAAGCTGAATGTTGAGGCAGAGACCCTTGATTTCCTGGCACAACACGTCGAACACCACTGGCATTCCAGCCTGCAATGTGTTGTCGCCCTTCACCATCGACTCGTAGATCTTCTGTCGACCTTCAATGTCGTCGCTCTTCACTGTGAGAAGTTCTTGCAGCACATACGCGGCGCCATAAGCCTCGAGTGCCCACACTTCCATCTCACCGAATCGCTGACCTCCAGTGCGCGCCTTTCCGCCCAGCGGTTGCTGAGTGATAAGGCTGTACGGTCCAGTCGATCGAGCATGAATCTTGTCATCGACCAAGTGGTGCAACTTCAAGATGTACATGTAGCCGATCGAAGTGCGTTGGTTGAACGCCTCTCCAGTGCGACCGTCAAACAACTGAACCTTGCCGTCCTCAGGCATGAGCGCAAGCAATTCACGAATGCCTCCTGGATCCTTTCCAGTTGCCTCGAACGATGACACGCGCGCATTGACATGGGCGTTGGCTTCACGGATCGCGTCGAAGACTTCGATCTCTTTCGCGCCGTCGAAGACTGGGGTCACGGCCTGGAATCCGAGCACGCGGGCTGCCCAACCGAGATGGGTCTCCAAGATCTGTCCGACGTTCATTCGGCTTGGCACACCGAGTGGATTGAGCAACACCTCGACTGGTGTGCCGTCTTCAAGGAAGGGCATGTCTGCCTCAGGAACGATGCGGGCAATGACTCCCTTGTTTCCGTGGCGACCGGCCATCTTGTCACCGACCGACAACTGTCGCTTGGTGGCCAGATAGACCTTGACCATTTCGAGAACGCCCGAAGGAAGCTCGTCGCCGCGCTTCATGTGATTGACGCGTCGTTCCTTCTCGCGAAGCAACTTCTGGATGCGCGGCCAGAACTGACCATGGGTCACCAGCGCTTGTTCGCGGGTCTCTTTCGAGCCCTTGATCCACTTCTCGCTGAAGCCTTCGATCTGTTCGAGGATGACATCAGGAATGTCGCTCGCACCGATGCGCTGACGCGTCGATGGATCGACCATCTCTGTTCCGATGATGCGATTGATTTCGGTCGCCATCTGACGGAAGAGTTGAATGCACTTGCCATCCATCAAATGCTCGTAGGCAGTGATGTCCTTCTTGAGCTGCCGCCGCTGTTCGTCATTCTGGTGTTGACGGCGGCTGAATCGCTTCGCACCGATAACGACGCCTTCGGTTCCCGCAGGAACTTCGAGCGAATCATTCTTTACGTCTTCTCCAGCGCGTCCGAAGATCGCATGCAGCAATTTCTCTTCGGGAGAGAGTTCGCTCTTAGACTTTGGGCTGACCTTTCCAACCAAGACGTCACCGGGGCTAACGCGTGCTCCCACGCGAATCACACCATGTTCATCGAGGTTACGAAGCATCTGCTCGGAGACATTTGGGATGTCCGCGGTGAACTCCTGACGGCCCAGTTTCGTTTCACGCACTTCCACATCGAACGATTCGATATGGATTGAGGTGAACGTGTCATCCTTCACGAGGCGTTCGCTGATCACGATCGCATCTTCAAAGTTGTAACCGTCAAAGGTGTTGAAGGCGACAAGCACATTCTTGCCGATCGCCAACTCACCTTTGGATGTACTGGCACCGTCGGCAAGAATCTCGCCAGCCTTCACGCGCTGCCCGAGCCGCACGATCGGTTTCTGATTCTGGCATGTCTTCTCGTTGAGTCCAACAAACTTGCGTAGCAGATACTCGTCGGCGTTATCGATGATTACGCGTTCGGCGTCGACCATCGTGACAACTCCAGCCCGCTCTGCCCGCACAATCATCCCGCTGTACTTGCCGACGATCTTCTCCATGCCCGTTGAGACGAGCGGGGGATCGACCTTGATCAACGGAACCGCCTGCCGCTGCATGTTCGAACCCATGAGGGCGCGATTGGCATCGTCATGTTCCAAGAATGGAATGAGCGCGGCAGACACACCAACGGTCTGCTTGGGGCTGATGTCAACGAACTCTACTTCTTTGGACTCTGCGGTGACGAGATCGCCACCCTTGCGTACAAGCACAAGTTCTTGGCTGATGTTGCCGGCGGTACTCAGCGTTTCGCTTGGCGCAAGCACACTCTTCAATTCTTCATCGGCGCGCAGACTGATCGTCTTTCCGGTCGCCTTGCGCGATTTGATCTCGCGGTAAGGAGTGAGCAGAAAGCCATAATCATCAACGCCGGCGTAGATACCGAGGCTCGCAATGAGTCCGATGTTCGCACCTTCAGGGGTTTCGATCGGGCAGATGCGGCCGTAATGAGAGATATGCACGTCGCGCACTTCGAATCCAGCGCGCTTGCGATTCAAGCCGCCTGGTCCAAGTGCGGAGAGGCGGCGTTCGTGCACGAGCATCGAAAGCGGATTGGTCTGATCAACGACTTGTGAAAGTTCGCTGCGACCAAAGAAGAATTCAATCGCGCTTGAGATCGACTTTGAGTTGACGAGGTCAGCGATCTTGTACGAGGTGTCGGCAGGGTCCTTGACACTCATGCGCTCTTGCACAGTGCGCTTCAGTTTGAGGAAGCCCTTGCGCATCTCCTCGGTCGAAAGTTCGTCCAAGGTTCGCAGTCGGCGATTTCCCAAATGATCAATGTCATCGATGTGGGCGCGCGACTTGCGATTTGGATCTGTCGGGCGTCGCAACTCCATGATGTACCGAATGACCGCGAGGAAATCTTCGGCACGTAGGTGCTGCGCATTCTCGTGCTTCTCGTCAATCTGCTTGTAATCGACATCGTCGGAGAACTTGCGGTTAACACGGAAGCGTCCAACGCGACCCAGGCGATAGCGATTGGTGTCGAGGAACTTCTCGAGGAAGAGATCCTTCGCCTTGTCGATCTGCGGAGGATTGCCAGGACGCAGGCGTGCGTAGAGACGCAAGAGCGCAGCTTCGTGCTCGGTCGCTTCGGCAAGGAAGTCGAGCTTCTCTTCTGCGATCGTGTTCAAGATCAGCGGATCACCTGGATTGCAGATCGCGCGCACCGACTTGAGAGCGCTCGCTTGAATCGTTGCAACCTTGTCGCCAAATGGCAGACCGATCTTGCAGAGTTCTTCGCCCGTGTCCTGATCGATGATGAGTTCGGCGGAGTAATGCTCGGCGCGAAGTTTCTCCACGCGCACTTCTTCGACGTCGTAGAAGAGTTCCAGGATCTTCTCAGTGTCAGAGAATTTCTCGTCCATCGCGCGCAGGAAGGTTGTCGCAGCCAACTTCGTGGACTGGTCGATGCGCATGGCAAGGACGTCCTTCTTGGTGACTTCGAGTTCGATCCACGAACCGCGTTCAGGAATGATGCGTGCGCTGTGCAGGGGACGGTCGCCGAAACTCGATGCGATCGAGAAGTCGACACCAGGGGATCGATGCAACTGGCTGACGATGACGCGTTCAGAACCGTTGACGATGAACTCACCACCGCCAAGAAGAATCGGGATGTCGCCAAGATAAATATCTTCTTCGAGTTTTTCGGCGGTTCCTTCGCGGGTGAGCAGCATCTTCACGCGCCACGGATATCCGTAGGTCAAGCGCAATTCACGACACTCGGCCTCGGTGTGCTGTGGTTCGCCAAACGAGTACGACTTGAACTCGAGTTTCATCTGTCCGTCGTAACTCTCGACTGGAAAGATTTCGAGCAGAAGCGACTGCAATCCGAGGTGCTTGCTGCGCTCGTTCGAGGCGACATCTTTTTGCAAGAATCGCTCGTATGCAGCTTGCTGCACTCGGGTCAAGTTCGGAACAGGAATCGCGTCTCCGCGCTTCGAATAGTCACGGACGTTTCTCGTGGTCATGGTCACCTCTGAAGATTCTCGTTCCAACCCAATGCGCCCTCATGGATCGTCAGCAGAACTGCCAGCGATGTGACTCGTTGCAGCCGATGATTCATGAGTTTCCGGACAAATGCGGGGGCGCGCGCCAAGTCCCGAAGTCTAGCAATGGCTCAAAGGTTTGCGCAAGGGGAGGATGGGAGCAATCTCTAATTTTTTCATAAAAAAACCCCGCCTGGTCGGGCGGGGTTTTGGGGTTGCGTCAGAACGCCCTTGAAGGGAGTGGTCTGGCTGGCTAGCGAGCTGAATCAGGGAAAACCCGACTCACTTCAGAGTGACTTTGCCGCCGGCTGCTTCGAGGGCCGCCTTGAGCTTGTCGGCATCTTCCTTGCTGATGTGCTCCTTGATTGCCTTTGGAGCGGCATCGACGAGGTCCTTGGCTTCTTTCAGACCAAGACCGGTCGCTTCGCGCACAACTTTGATCACGTTGATCTTGGTCGCACCCGAGTTCTCGAGGATGACGGTGAATTCGGATTGCTCAACAGCAGCTGGAGCCGCGTTGCCACCGTCGCCACCCGCAACCATCACTGCGCCTGCAGCGGCTGGCTCGATGCCGTACTTGTCCTTCATGTATTCGGCCAATTCCACGGCCTCTTTGAGAGTCAGAGAAGCGATCGAGTCGCCCATGGATGTAATTTTTGCGTCAAATGTTTTTGTGTCAGACATGTCGAAACTCCTTACAAGATTGCGTTCCATAGGCAATGCCACAAGGCATCATTTCATCCCCGAGGGGACCAGTGGATCGCGGTTCAAAAGATTTGGTTAGTTTGCTCTCGCAGAAATGGTCTCGCCATTCTCTAGGCGGGTTTGGATTTCTTTCACGACTCCAAGCAACCGCGCACCTGGTGCCTTCACGACAGAGAGGGTCTTGCGCGCTGGAGATAGAATCAGCGTGATCAACTGCGACTGCGCTTCTTCGCGGGTTGGGAACTTGCTCAGCCGCACAACGCCGTCCTTGCCATCAAACCACGAGCCGTCGAGGCACGCACCCATGAGGGCGAGTTTGTCATGCTCTTTGGCTGCCTTGACGATTTGACGCGCGATCGTGACCACGCTCGTCTTGCCATACACAATCGCCCGTGGACCCTTGAGTCCAGGTGCGAGCGATGCCAGCGGCGTTCCCTCGAATGCGCGCTGCGCGAGAGTGTTCTTGATCACAGTGACGCTGACGTCTGTCGCCCGCAATTGGGCGCGCAGATTGGTGGTCGCTTTCGCGGGCATGCCGCGAATCTCGATCAGCACTGCTCCTTCAACATCGGCAAAGCGCTTCTTGTATTCGCCGACGATCATGTTCTTGATTGGTTTGCTCATTGGTTCACCTTGATGAATGCGGGTGTGATCAGAGGGCGATTTGCACGCCAGGACTCATCGATGCGCTGATGACGCACTTCTTGATATACAGGCCTTTGGATGATGACGGCTTGACCTTGTTGATCACGCCGATGAAATGTTCGAGATTCGTGACGAGATCCTCGTCGCTGAATGACAACTTTCCGATGAGACAGTGCACGTTGCCACCATCATCATTTCGGTACTCGACCTTTCCTGCGACGTATTCGCGAACCGCGGTCGCAACGTCGGCGGTGACCGTGCCGGCCTTGGGGGATGGCATCAGTCCCTTTGGACCGAGCACCTTTCCCAGACGACTCACGACGCGCATCATGTCAGGGCTCGCGACGGCGACTTCGAAGTCCATCCATCCGCCTTCGATCTTTGCAACGAGATCTTCTCCACCGACTTCAACAGCGCCCGCGGCTCTCGCAGCGGCGGCCTTATCACTGTTGCAGAAGCAGATGACGCGGGCGGTCTTTCCAACGCCCTTGGGGAAAGAGATCGCGCCGCGCAGGGCCTGATCGGCAACCTTTGGATCAATTCCAAGGTGGACGACGACGTTGACCGATTGGTCAAACTTCGTCGCCTTGAACTTGCGAAGGGCCTTCACTCCATCGGCGGGTGAACTCAGAGTCTTTGCGATGAACGCCTGATTGGCGCGCACGCGCTTGCTGTGACCGATTACGACTGGTGCTTTTACTGCCATTGGATTATGCCTCCACCGTGACGCCCATTGAGCGTGCGGTTCCTGCGATCACTCGCATCGCGGCTTCAATACTGCCCGCATTGAGATCTTTCATTTTGTCCTCTGCGATCTTGCGCAGTTGTGCTTGGGAGAGCTTTCCGACTTTGTCGGTGTTTGGCTTTCCAGAACCCTTCTCAATCTTGAGCGCAGTGGCGATCAAGACTGATGATGGAGAACTCTTGATCTCAAGATCAAACGTTCGGTCTGCGTAGACCGTGACGATGCAACCAACAACGCGTCCATTGAGTTCGCGGGTCGCGTCATTGAACTTAGAGATGAATTGACCAGGATTGACGCCGTTAGCGCCAAGTACGGGTCCTAGAGGTGGTGCGGGAGTCGCCTTGCCACCGGGGGCAAGAATCTTGAACTGTTTTGTTATTTTCTTGGCCATGGTTTTGAACCTCCTACCCAAATGTCCCCAACGAGGGGTGGTGCCGGCTCAGCCAAGATCCGGCGCATTCAAGTAGTTCGTGCGGTCTGAGATTGAAGAGTCGAGGAATGTAGCGCCGAGCCAGTATTGGCGCAAGTGCCTTGAAAGAAGTTCTGTGGAGGAACTCGGGGTTGCTGATGGCCGAACCTCGCCGCCCTCCTCTATAGAATCCCACGATGACATTTGGATTCATTGCCGACCTGACTTGGCGCGGATTACTGCACCAAACGACCTCAGAGTTGCTTGCGGGCCATCTTGTGACCCCTGGCAGGTTGGCGTACTGCGGGTTCGATCCAACGAGTGACAGTCTCACCGTTGGCAATCTGCTTCCAATCACGATGCTCGCCCGCTGGCAGCAAGCTGGTCATCGTCCCCTTGTCTTGATGGGCGGAGCGACTGGGCTGATCGGGGATCCCAGCGGAAAGAGCAGCGAGCGACAACTCATCGACTCAGAGCAGGTGCACCACAACATCGCGCGGCAGCGACCGATCTTCGCACGCGTGCTCGACTTCTCTGGTCACAACGCCGCGAGCATTGTCGACAACGCCGACTGGCTATTGCGATTGGGATTCATCGAAGTTCTGCGCGATGTTGGAAAACACTTTTCGGTTAACCAGATGGTCGCCCGTGATTCAGTCGCAAGTCGTTTGACACAACGCGAGCAGGGGATCTCGTACACCGAGTTCAGTTACATGATCCTGCAGGCGTACGACTTCTTGCATCTCTATCGAACGGCTGGCTGCACTGTGCAACTTGGTGGTGCAGATCAGTGGGGCAACATCTGTTCGGGCATCGATCTTGTGCGCCGTATTGCTGGTGGCGATGCCTTTGGAGTGACAAATCAACTGGTTACGAAGTCCGATGGCACAAAGATCGGCAAGTCAGAGAGCGGTGCGATCTATTTGAATGCCGACCGCACGAGTCCCTATCGCTTTCATCAGTATTGGTTGAACTCTGCTGATGAAGATGCGCTGAAGTTTCTGCGTTGGTTTACATTTCTTTCGCAGTCGCGCGTCGAGTCGATCGCAGCAGAGCAAGCGAACGACCCCGCTGCTCGCCCGGCGCAGAAGGCGCTTGCAGATGAGATGACGACGATGGTGCACGGCGAATCCGAGTCGCGGCGGGCAGCGGAATGCGCGTCCGCTCTCTTTCGTGGAGACGTTCGATCGCTCGACGAACGGTCGGCGCGGGATGTGGCCCAAGAGTTGCCTGGCTGTTCGCTGCCGGGAGCGAGCGGTGGCGTGGTTGCGAAGTCCGTTCTTGAACTTCTTCTTGAGACGGGACTCGCAGCGAGCAAGCGCGAGGCGCGTGAGTTTCTTGAATCTGGGGCGGTGCAGGTCAACGGAGCGCGGGCTGCCGTCGAAACTACGCTCAGTCGTGACTCTTTCCTCCACGGAAGATTCGCGTTCATCCGCCGTGGGAAGCGCAACTGGGCCGTGGCGCAATTGACCGCATGAGTTGCCGATAGGATCAAACAATGGCAGGGACCGCTGGAACATATGAACTCGGCAGATTCTCGGGTGTGTGCGCTTTGTCGCAGCAACCCATCCTCGCATCTCAGGAGTTTGTCGCGGCACTGGTCGACGCGCTCGATGGAGAGGGGCGGCCGATGTTGCAGCGGTTCGACTTCGCAGCGGAGGTGTGGGATCAAGGTGCGCGCCCCGATGCGCTCGTCTGTTTCTGGCGTTCGCTTGCTCCTGAGCCAGGTGATCGCAAGCAGACATTTGTCGACGACGAAACGCTGCTCGAGATGGTGCAGCGCATGGGCGATGAAACCGATGCTCGGCGCAGGGGATTTCGGTGGATTCTCGCACTGGTGCTGCTGCGCCGCAAGATCATCCGTCTCGACGGAATCGTTCATGACGATGAAGTCGAGTACTGGACATTTCGTCCACGCGGATCCGATCCGTCAGCACTTCCGATTCGGGTAGCCAATCCAGGCGTTCGCGCCGATGAAATGCGAGAACTTGCCGACCAACTCGGCGAAGTGATCCGCACCGACTCATGAACTGCTCGCCATCGGGCATGCGGCTGCTTGCGATTCAAATGTGGGTGCTGGTGTTGATCACGCTCGCGGCGTGTCGCACTCCAACAGTGCATCTCGCTGCGCCGGATGGTCCAGTGCCCACCGCCGAACAATTCGCGCAAGCGCAGGCGGCCCGCGTTGCGGCGCTGTCGACGGTCGCACTGCGCGGACACGCCGAGATTCGTTGGCGCGATGAGCGGGGGGGACACTTTGATGATGGTGATTTCGACTTGCTCATTCGACCTCCGTCCGAAATGAGTCTGCGGGTAAGCAAACTCGGCGAAAGAATTCTCTGGGTAGGTGCGGGTGATGGGCAGTGGTGGATCGTGTTTCCACGCGAACGCCCGTCGCGCGCCCTGCTGCGGCCCTGGTCGATGCAGCGCGCAACGGTGCCCATCAACGTGGGCGGAGACGAGCAGGGATTGAGCGCGTTGCTAGTTCCAACACGATTGGTCGAGGTCCTGGGACTCTCGCGCGTCGGTCGGGAAGAGGTACGTTCAATTGACTGGGATGAGACCCGCGGCGCATGGCGCATCAAACTCGTCGATTGTCAGATTTTCGCGCGCGGCGAAAGCTTGCTGCCCGTGGGGTGCGAGTGGTTTGATGCCGACGGGCGGGTCATTGCCCGCTGCGCGTTGGACGGGTTTGAGTGGGTTCGCGGTGAGCGTGCCGTCGGGAGCGCACCTGATTCTTCTCAGCCGCTAGTTGCGACTCGAATCAGTTTTTCGATCTGGTCGAGTGGCAGGAGTGCTGGCGATGGTTCGCCCGACAGCGAGTGTGCGTTTGCTGCTGAGGCCCCCTCATTCGGAGGGGACCGCATCAAACCGCAGCTCTTCAATTGGACAGATGTCCAGGCGGCGCTTCGCCCTGAAGTCGTCGAGGATGGACGCTGATGCGGTCGCTGCTCGCCGGGCTGTTTCTGGGCGTTTGCGCCCTCGCCTGTCTCGCGGGTGGGCGCGCCGATGATCCCCAGCCCGCGCTGCGGGCGGTGAGTTCTGGAACGCATCTGTGGATTGCCGTCCCGCAAGCGAGTGGATGCATAGTTCTCCATCACACCTTTGAAATGGATGGCTCTTTTTTCAATGAGGTGACGAGACTTCCTGCCCTGCCCCTTGCGCTGGCCGCCATAGACAATCGACTCTGGATCGTGGCATCACCAATCGATGCGAAGTCGGGGAGCGCGGTCTATGCACTTTCATCCATTCGCGATCCTGCGACGGGCTCGATTGTTTACCAGCCGAGCGGAAGACTAGATGTGTTGCCGAGTATCCCAGCGGGGGATCGTGTTTGCGCGGTGGCACCGGCGATAGACGGTCCAATTGCGCTGGTGGCGCGGCCCGAATTCGAATTGATCGAATCGAAGCCTATGCACTGGAGTGAACTCTCTCTGGACGGCGCAGGTCGGCAAGCGCCAATGCTCGTGGCGTGGGGGGGAACAACAGCATCCCCGTGGGCAATCCTAAATGTTGAGGGAAGCGATCTTGTCTCGTGGATGCCCACAAAGCAGCCTCCGCCGTTGCGCTGGGAGCGCCAAGTGTGGATCGGCGCGGGCGAGGGATTTGAGTTGCTCGTAACTGGGAGCGCTCGTCCCGCGATGATTTCGCACTCGGACGCATCGGGATTTGTTCTGCAGTACCTCGCCCCGACTGGACCGCGCAAACTCGCGCAGATCACACCGCCGCAGGGCGCGTGGACTGTGACTGGAATGGGGGACGGTTTTCGCTTGGTATGGAGCGATGCCAGCGGCACCGTGCATATCGCCGCGATTGATCCAGTGACTGGCGCGATTGCGCAGAGTCTGCCATTGGTGCCACTGCCGAGTGCGACAGGTAAGTGGATTCACTTGCCGCTTCTTGGCGCACTCACCATCGGCATGCTCTTGGCAGGATTCATCATTCATCCGCCGATCGATCCGCCGCCAGCGCTCGGTGTGGAGTGGGTTGCGCTGCCGCTATCGCGTCGAGTAATCGCGCTTGCGATCGATTTGATTCCCGGGATCGTCATTGCGCTGATCGTGACAGGTGCGCAACTCAATGAGTTGCTCGCGATGCCGTCGTGGACTCCCGACCTCTCCAGTTCAACCCCATCGTCGATCATGTTGGGCGTAACGGGAGTCTGGTGCCTGATCTTTGAACTCGCGCTGCGCGCAACCCCCGGCAAGTTTCTCGTTGGTGGTCGCATCGTGCGTGCTCCCGATGGCGGGTGTGATGTGCGCGCAGGATTCCTGCGCACCGGAGTGCGCGCACTTCTGAAGACCGTTGTGCTCTTCGCTCCGGCGCTTGGTTTTCTCGCATTCGTCCATCCACTGCAGCAGGGACTTCCCGAAACGATCACCAAGACGATCGTGGCGCGCAAGCACCGTTGATGCCGCCATCGAAGCGTTCGGGTTTCTATCTGGGCTGTTACTTGGGCGAGACTTTGGGGGAGTGCCATCCACCAGGAGGAAGAAGCCAATCATTGGCAGCCTCTGGCCCCCACGTTCCTAGTTCGTACTCGTACGCAGGCACGGTGGCACCCAACACGTTATCGACGATGCGCCAACACTCATCCACGCTGTCTTGACGCGCGAAGAGCGTGCCATCACCACGCAGTGCGTCGCCGAGCAATCGCTCATAGGGACTCATCTCGTCGGACTGCTGATCGATCGCAAGAAGTTCAACTTGCTCGCCAATCATTCGCTCGCCATCCACTTTGACCTGCGCGTTAATGCCGATCTCGATGCGCGGGTTGATTTGCAAGCGCAGGAAGTTGTGGCTCGGCGGAAACGGTTCGTGAAACACCACCGGTGGCGGACGATGAAACTCGACCCGTACCTCGGTCGCTGAGAGGGGCATGTGTTTTCCGGCGCGCAAGTAAATCGGAACGCCGGACCAACGCCAGTTATCTATCTGCAAGCGAATCGCCGCGTACGTTTCTGTGGTCGACTCTGGATGCACTCCAGGCTCCTGCAGGTACCCACGAAACTGTCCACGCACGATGTCGGTGGGTTGCAACGTGCGGATGGCACGAAAGAGTTTGACCTGTTCGTCGCGGGTGCGCTCGGTGTCATCCCAATTGGGAGCTTCCATGCAGAGAAAGCCGAGGACTTGCATGAGGTGGTTCTGGATCACATCCCGAAGCGTGCCAGTTTCGTCGTAAAAACTGCCGCGTCCCTCGACTCCGAACGATTCTGCCATGGTGATTTGAATCTGGCGCACATGCGTGCGATTCCACAGCGGTTCAAGAATCGTGTTTGCAAAGCGGAAATACAGCGTGTTTTGCACGGCTTCTTTGCCGAGATAGTGGTCGATTCGAAAGATTGCAGATTCATCGAAGACGGCGTGCAGCAGTTGATTCAATTCAGTCGCAGTCTTCCGATTGCGGCCGAATGGCTTTTCGACAACGACCCGCGCCCCCGCGGCGCAGCCAGATGTGCCCAAGTGTGACGAGACTGGTCCAAAGAGCACTGGAGGGATGGCGAGATAGTGCAGGGGGCAGGCGCTCGCACCGAGTTCCTTGCGCACATTTGCGAAAGTCTGGGGATCTGCGTAGTCGCCATCGACGTATCTCAGCAATCCGCACATCGTCTTGAATGCCTTTTCATCGACACCACCACCGAACTTCTCGATGCCATCCCGTGCCCGTGCCTTTAGCTGATCAAGTGTCATGCCACTCTTGGCAACAGCGATGATCGGAACCTGCAACACGCCGCGGCGAACCAGAGCCTGAAGTGCCGCGAAGGTCTTCTTGTGCGCGAGGTCGCCAGTTGCGCCGAAGAACACCATGGCATCGGCTTGAATGTGACTTGCCATTTCGGTTATCCGTTGTGCTTTGCAGATTTGTTGTCTGCGGGCTTTTCGAGGTGACCGCCAAAGCCCATGCGCATTGCCGAGAGAACCTTGTTGGCAAAGTCAGACTGTCCACGGCTTTCGAAGCGATCCATCAAAGCTGCGCTGAGAACATGCACTGGAACCCCCTCTTCGATCGCGGCGAGCACGGTCCAGCGTCCTTCGCCAGAGTCGGAGACACGTCCCGCGTAGGTTTTGAGTTCGGTGTCGCTCGCGAACGCTTGTGCGGTGAGGTCGAGCAGCCACGACGCAACGACGCTTCCACGGCGCCAGACTTCGGTGACCTCGGCGAGATTGAATTCGTACATGAACTCGGACGGATCGCGCAGCGGGGTTGTTTCAGCGTCAATGACCTGCGCATGCATTCCGGCATTCGCATGGCGCAGCACGTTGAGACCCTCGGCAAATGAAGCCATCATTCCATATTCAATGCCGTTGTGAACCATCTTGACGAAGTGACCAGCGCCTGAGGGACCGCAATGCAGGTATCCCTGATCAGCGGTGCTGGTTGACGTGCGTCCTGGCGTCGGCGGTGCGGCCGCTTTGCCAGGAGCCAGCGTCGAGAAGATCGGATCGAGTCGCTGCACAGCTTTCAGGTCGCCGCCGATCATGAGCGAGTAGCCGCGCTCGAGTCCCCAAACTCCGCCAGAGGTGCCGCAATCGACATAGTGAATGCCAAGCGCGCCCAACGCCTTTGACCGGCGCAAATCATCCTTGTAATAGCTGTTTCCGCCATCGATGACCGTGTCGTCGCTCTTTAGTAGGGGGGTGAGATCGGTGATTGTGCCGTCGACGTAAGCGGCGGGAATCATGAGCCAAATGTTGCGGGGTGCCGAGAGTTTTGCGGCGAGGTCGGCGAGAGACGTCGCAGAAGATGCGCCATGCTTGACGAGTTCTGCCATTGCATCTTTGTTGCGATCAAAGACCACGACTTGATGACCAGCATTGAGAAGTCGAATCGTCATATTCGCCCCCATTCGTCCGAGTCCGATCATTGCGAGTTGCATGGCTAGAGCACCTTTCAGTGGTTGGTTCGATGCGTTGTGTACCTAGATCAGCGAAGTTAGCAGATGCTCGGGCCGAATTGTGATTGGATGGACGGCACCTTGCTACTATTTCGCCTCTTCAGGTTGTTCAACAAACGGAGTATCGAGTGGCTCGTAAGGAACGTAAAAAGATCGGTGAACTTCTAGTCGAAGCTGGGGTCACCAAGCCCGAGCAAGTCGAGCAAGCGGTCGCAACTGCAAAGAACTCTCGCAAGCGAACTGGCGAAGTTTTGGTTGAGATGCAGGCATGTAGCGAAGAGGATGTCGCGCGGGCGCTTGGCAGACAATTCGGGATGGAATTCGTCAATCTCGATCGACCGGAGGGGGCGAATCGAATCAACCGAAAGTTGCTCACCGAAGACATCATCAAGAAGTTTCTGATTCTTCCGCTCGATGAGAAGTCCGGCAACTCGATGAAAATTCTGGTGCATGATCCGATGGATCTCGACGCACTCTCGTCACTGCAGTTTCGCCTGAGTTGCACGTTTGTGACGTTGATTGCCGCGCGCGGCCAGATTCGTCGATTTGTGGAGGGCGAGCGAGAAGCGCCGAGCCTTCTCAATCGAAAGAGTGTGATCACCGCATCGGTGAACGTCACCACCGATAAGACGCGGGACTCAAGCCGAGACTCAAGCCAAGACAAAAGCGTGGATCGCAGTACCGCCTCGCTTGATGGCGATGGTAAGGACGCCACAAAGCAGGCATCGGCCGCGGAGGTCGGAGCGGCGACCAAGGTCGTTGATCGACTCATCATCGATGCCGTGCAGCATCGCGCAAGCGACATCCATATTGAGCCGTTGAAAGACGCCGTGCGGGTGCGGTATCGAATTGACGGTTCGTGCCTCGAGGTGGAGCGCATAGACAAAAAACTTCAGAGTTCTATCTTGGCCAAGATCAAGCTGATGGCGGGAGTCAACATCGCCGAACGGCGTGTTCCTCAAGACGGTCGCATCAAGTTCGTGGTGGATGGGTCGGCGATCGACTTTCGGGTGAGTGCGTGCCCGGCGTACTGGGGCGAGAGCATCGTCTTGCGAATTTTGCGGCCAGAATCGGCGCGAATTGGCTTGCTCAATCTCGGACTTCAGCAGGACACACTCGACACCTTCAACAAGATCATCCGCCGTCCCAATGGAATTTTCTTGGTGACCGGTCCCACCGGCTCTGGAAAAACGACGACGTTGTATTCGGCACTCAACGATCTCAACCGACCCGACCGGAAGATCATCACCGCCGAAGATCCAGTCGAGTTTTCATTCGAAGGAATCAACCAAGTGCAGGTGCGAGAGAAGATTGGTCTGACCTTTCCGGTCATCTTGAAGTCGATGTTGCGACAAGCCCCCAACATTATTCTCGTGGGCGAAATTCGAGACCGTGAAGTTGCCGACATCGCAATTCAGGCGGCGCTCACCGGTCACTTGGTCTTCTCAACGTTGCACACGAATGATGCTCCCAGCGCGATCACGCGATTGATAGACATGGGTGTTAAGCCATTCCTTGTGGCGAGTTCGATTCAGGCAGTGCTCGCGCAACGACTCGCGAGAATTCTTTGCCCAGAGTGCAAAGTGCGCGATGATTCCCCGGACCCACATTGGATGCGTATCGCCGGAATCACCGCTGCCGAGATCGCCAACGGCAACATCATGAAGGGCGTTGGTTGTGCGAAGTGCGATAACGTTGGTTATCGCGGTCGCCGCGGCGTGTACGAGATGATGGTTATGAATGCCGAGATTCGCGACCTAGCATTTCAGCGATCAACGGTTTCGAAACTGCGAGGAGCAGCGGTGCGCAGTGGTATGCGAACGCTTCTGGGTGATGGCAAAATCAAGGTGCTCAACGGTATGACAACCGCGCAAGAGGTGGCGACGTTCGCTCAGGCAGAGATATCGGTCTGATCAGTTTGGGGCTCGGTACACAACGACTGAAGGAGTCCGTTTCAATGTCAGGCGCAGAAACACCAAGTCAACGAGTCGAAGCGAGTTCGATGCAGATGGATCGTTTGCTCGATACGGTCATACGGCAGGGGGCATCTGATTTGCACGTGACGGTTGGGCGTCCGCCGACGCTTCGTCTCAATGGACGCCTGCGATCGCTCGCAACCAAGGTGCTTGCGGCAGAAGACACGATGTCGCTGATGAAGCAGATCGCACCCGAGAAGAACCAGCAAGACTTGCAAGAGAACGGGGGATCAGACTTCGGAATCGCTTTCGGTACGGCGGCGCGATTCCGGTGTTCCATCTTCAAACAACGCGGCGCTGTCGCGCTTGTGATGCGGCAGATTCCCAATCGACTCATGACCTTCGCTGAGATTGGATTGCCTGACATCTGCCTCGATCTCTTGCGGCGTCCCCGAGGGTTGATGCTGGTGACGGGTCCCACCGGAAGCGGAAAGTCGACCTCGCTTGCGACGATGATCGATTACATCAACCAGAGCTTCGAGCGGCACATTGTGACCGTCGAAGACCCCATTGAGTTCTATCACTATCACAAGAAATCGATCGTGAATCAGCGTGAAGTCGGAGACGATGTCCCATCATTTACTGAAGCGCTCAAGCGCGTTCTACGCCAAGATCCCGACGTCATTCTCGTCGGTGAAATGCGCGATCTCGAGACGATTGAAGCAGCGATTCGCGCGGCTGAAACCGGGCACTTGGTCTTTGGAACTCTGCACACGACTGGCGCAGCAGGAACGATCAACCGCATCATCGACGCCTTTCCGACAAATCAGCAAGAGCAGATTCGAGTGCAGCTTTCAGTCAGTCTGATTGCCGTGTTGAGCCAAGTGTTGCTTGTTAGGAATGACAAGCCGGGACGACTCGCCGCGTACGAATTCTTGATGGTGACTCCCGCAATCGCGAACCTGATTCGTGAGAACAAGACATTTCGCATCGACTCAGCGATCCAAACCGGCAAGAAGTTCGGAATGCAGTTGCTCGATGACCATCTTTGGAGGCTGTATTCAGAGGGTCGAATCGACGCAGAGGAAATGGTTGATAAGGCGAAAGACGCCGCCTCTCTTCGAGACAAGGTGCACCGTTCTGGTGGAAAAATCGGACGTCCTGAATGGGACGAAGAGGACATAAAGGGCGGTTGAATGGTCAAATTTTCTCACACCGCTCCCTAATCTGCGTGGTAAAAAGGCGCTTGAATACCAGGTGTCAGATCAAAAGCGCGATTCTTTCGATTTTGACGAGGTAGAAGTCTCGATCGGTCGTATATCGTCGGAAGCGATTTTTCTATGAGCAACGCAATGATTGAGCTCAACCCATCCGAGATGAAAGGCCGAAAGCTCGGTCGAGTCTTGACCAAAATGGGGAAAATCACCCGCGAACAGGTGCACGCGGCGATCGAACTTAGGGCGAGCGATCCCCAAAAGGCCAAAATGAAGATCGGGGAACTTCTCATAGAGATGAGCCTCATTTCTGCCCAAGACCTTTGCATTGCGCTCGCTGGACAGAAGGGCTACCGGTTTCAGAGCATTCTGTCGCTCAAGATTGCCCCTGAGGTCTTGCACTCGATGACGCCCAAAACGGCGCGGGTGATGCACGTTGTTCCGATTGCCCGTGACTCGAACGCCAAGACAGTCACAGTCGCATTGGCGTCGGAGAGAAACTTTCAGGCGATCGACAATCTGAAACTGAACGTCTATCCGGGCTACACGGTCGAAGTAGTCATCGCGCCCGCGAGCGAGATCGATGCTCTGATCAAGCGCGAGTACTCGCGCGCCGTCGATGCAAGCGAGTTGTTCGCCGAGGTCGCGCGGTCTGACGCCGTGAAGAACCTCGAAGGGCGAGGGGATTCAATTGACGTGGGAAGTTTGCAAGACGCAGCAAGCGACAATGCCGTCGTCAAACTCGTAAACAGCATGTTGCTGCAAGCTATCGAAAATCGTGCATCTGACATTCACCTTGAGCCGTTTGAAGGCAAGTTCATTGTGCGTTACCGCGTAGACGGCGTGTTGTACGAAATGACGCCTCCCGATCAGAAGATCTCAATGGCGATCGTGAGCCGCGTCAAGATTCTCGCAAAGTTGAACATCGCCGAACGGCGCTTGCCACAAGACGGACGTATCAGTTACGCCGGTATTTCAGACCAACCAATTGACTTGCGTGTGGCAGTCTTACCGACGATGTACGGCGAGTCTGTGGTGCTTCGTATTCTCGATCGTTCGGCCGTGCAGCTTGATCTTGATCTCATCGGCTTGCGCGAAGATGAACTCGCGAAGATGCGGCTCATCATCAACAAACCAAACGGCATCGTGCTCGTCACTGGTCCCACAGGTTCGGGAAAGACGACGACGCTGTATGCAGCCCTGCGAGAATTGAACCAGATCGACACGAAGATTCTTACTGCGGAAGATCCAGTCGAGTACGACATCGACGGGATGATGCAGTGCCAGGTGAACATTGACCAAGAGTTGACCTTTGCCAAGTTGCTGCGCTCGTTCTTGCGACAAGACCCCGACATCATTCTCGTGGGTGAGATTCGAGATCTCGAAACCGCTCAGATTGCGATTCAAGCGAGCCTCACCGGCCACTTGGTGTTTGCGACGTTGCATACGAATGATGCGCCGAGCACGATCTTGCGACTGCTCGATCTTGGAGTCGAATCATTCCTCTTGACCGCGACAATCGAAGCCGTTGTCGCGCAGCGGCTCGTGCGCAAGATCTGCACAAAGTGCAAAGAAGAGTTCGTTCCCTCCGAAGAGCATCTGATGGAACTCAATTTGCGGATGAGCGACGTTCAGGGACGCACCCTCTACCGTGGCCGCGGATGCACCGCGTGCACCGGTACGGGTTACATGGGTCGAATGGCACTCTTCGAAATCATGCTGCTCGACGATGAACTGCGCGAACTAATCATGCAGCAGGCTTCAACGTCGGTTCTGCAGGTCGAGTCGCGCAAGCGTGGAATGCGCACCCTGCGTGAATCAGGATTGCTCGCGTTGTTCGAGGGTCAAACAACAATTGATGAAGTGGTTCGAGAGACGATCTCTGAGTAAGAGGAAAGCACAGTCATGCCAACATTCTCCTATGTCGCAGCCAACTCCGCAGGATCGACCCAGAAGGGCACGATTGAGGCGGTGAGTGGCGAAGCAGCGGTGCAAAAGATCAAGTCGCAGGGGCTCTTTCCGACGTCGGTGCTCGAGCAACGCAAGGGCGGCGAGAAGAAGAAGGGGGCCAAGAATCTCGACAAGAAGAAAAAGAAGAATGGATTGTCGCTCTCGTTCGGTGGTGTTAGCACAAAGATGCTGACCACCTTCACTCGCCAGATGTCGACGTTGCAGGATGCAGGTTTGCCACTGCTGCGATCGCTGCAGATTCTTGAAGACCAGCAGAAGCCAGGAAAGCTGAAGACCGTGCTGGGCGAAGTGTGTGAGTCGGTGAGCGGTGGATCGACCCTCTCAGATGCCTTCGCGCAGCACCCAAAAGTCTTCGAGACTCTCTACGTGAAGATGGTCGCCGCGGGCGAGATCGGTGGAGTGCTCGACGTCATCATGCAACGACTAGCCGAGTTTATGGAGAAGGGGCAGCGACTCAAGCGCCGCATCATCGGTGCAATGATTTATCCCGCGGTGGTGATCTCGATCGCCGTCGCGATCGTGACTGGAATCATGTACTTCGTGATTCCGAAGTTTCAAGAAATCTTTAACGACTTTGACGTCGCGCTTCCCGCACTTACCGTGTGGTTGATCGACGCCAGCAAGTGGGTGGCGGGACAGAACCCTGGCCAAAAAGTTCCAGGCGCGATCTGGGTGATGTGCTCGCCGTTCATCGTCTTCTTCGGAATGAAACTCATTCGCAAGACGTCGTTTGGGCGAGCGGCGACCGACGTGATTCGCACGAAGATTCCAGTCATCGGGGTGCTCATCAAGAAGACGGCGATCGCGCGATTCACGCGAACGCTCGGCACGCTCGTTGCCGCTGGTGTGCCGATTCTTGAGGCCATTCTGATCACGCGCGACACATCTGGAAACTATGTCTTCGAGAAGGCGCTTACCAAGGTGCACGATTCGGTGCGCGAGGGAGAGTCTTTCTCGAAACCACTGCGCGATAGCAAAGTGTGCGATGCCCTGGTCGTGAACATGATCGACGTCGGTGAGGAGACTGGAGATCTCGACGCGATGCTCATGAAGATCGCAGACAACTACGAAGAAGAGGTCGACGTGGCCGTTGCGAGTTTGCTCTCGCTGCTCGAGCCGTTCATGGTGGTGATTCTCGGCGGCATCGTCGGAACGATCGTGTTGGCGCTCTTCTTGCCACTCGTAGCGATGATTGAGAGCGTTTCGGGCGGAGGCGGAAAGTAAGCACATGATTCGACGGCGCGCATTCACGATCGTCGAACTGCTCACAGTCGTTGCTGTGATCGTGCTGCTCGTGGGACTGTTGGTTGTTGTGCTTTCATCGTCGGCAAAGGCGGCTCAGACTGCGAGTACGCGCAGTCTGATGGGCACGCTCACCAACGCAATCGCGCAGTTCAAGGCTGATCTTGGGTATCTGCCTCCAATACTCGGAGCAGCGCCAATGGGAAGCAGTCCCCCTGGATCGGCCGGGTACCTGCGCGATCTATTGATTCCTCAGTCGACGCTCGGGCCAGCTCTTCCGCAACAGGTCGCAGCGCAGCGGTATGTGTCGATCACCTCACTCGTCGAATACCTGACTGGGCCTGGTGGACGCAGTGAAGATGGATTCGGCGGCGTTGGCACTCCACTTGCAAACACGGCTGGTTCGAAGGAAATGCCAGCGGTTGGAATCCGCAGTCCGCTCAAGGACGGCGTGTGGGGGGCGTACATCACGCCGCTCAATTCGACTCAGCCGCTGGGCACGTTTGTACAGCGAAATCTGCCGCAGGTTTCAGGCGCGAACACTTCGACTGCACTCAACGTTTCTGGGCGCAGCTATGGTCCATATCTCGAATTGAAAGAAGGCACCATTTTTGGAGCGATCGTTGGCACGACTCCGACCGGCGCACCAATTGTTGCGCGTCCTGGAGACAACAACTGGGATCCGACTGCTCCCAAGTGCATCGTTGATTATTGGGGGCAGCCCATCCGCTACTACCGCCGCGGATATTCCAATGGCGATCCCCGTCTGACGGCTGGTCGAAGTACTGGTGGGGCAGGCGGAGCGGGTATGGGATGGGATCTCTCTGACGTGTTCGCGCTTCGCCCGCAGTCCTTCGCAGCGGGAACCGAAGTCGACGGATTAGCCGATGGCAACAACGACACGACCACCTCGCGCGCGTTGCAGGGGGCCGACTTTGCGCTGATGTCGATGGGGCCCGATCGAAGCGCCGATTTTGACCGCCGGGTCGATGAATCTGGATTCAACGCTGACAACGTTGTGGAGGTAGGCAAGTGAAGCGCACGACGCGTCGCCGCGCATTCACGCTGCTGGAGTTGGTGATCGTGATCGGCATCATCCTGATTCTCATGGGTCTGGCGCTTGCTGTATCGAGTTCGGTGCTGGCGTCGAATGATCGGCGCACGATGGAGAACACGTTCAAAATGCTCGATCAAGCGCTCGACTCTTGGCAGAGTCAGATGGGACGCGAACT
>SIAR01000009.1 GCA_009691705.1 Phycisphaerales bacterium | reverse complement strand
AGAGAGTGGCATCGTCAATGATGCCAACGACTGGGCCAAAGAAACCATGAAGGACCCGCAGTATCCGCTCGACCTCTTCTGTCGCGTCGTCACGGTCAGCCTTGACACGATGAAGATCGTGAACTCATTGCCCAAGCTCGACATTTAGCAGGACGCTGAAGAACCCAAGTTCTGCATGCTGTCAGGCGTTCGGCTCATTTGTATTTGGTCGCGGAGTATCGGCCTGTGCCTGCGCAGTTCCAACATTCAACATTGATATGTGTAGTGACGTGATTCTTGAAAAGGCCGAGGCGGTCGTTGCGCTATGAGGTGGGTGAAACAGCCCTGCAGCCCACAGCCTTCGTAGCCACCAAACCATGGCGGACGCCAAGGTTTGGGGAAGTAAAAAGGAAAAAGAGAAAATGGAAAATGGAAGCAGGCTCCGCTGCGGAGCCTGCAAGAGAAAAGGGAATTACGGAGTCCTCGCGGCGCGGAACCCGACGCCGCCGTGGGCGTAGCTCGGGCTGACGACGACGCGCTGCGAGCCGCGGCAGAAGCCGGACTTGCTGCCGACTCGGCAGTAGGCGAGATTCTTGGATCGGTGCAAGCACAGGCGTAGCGACACAGGGACTCCATATCCCTACCTTGGTACACACTTGGTACACACTTTCGCCGTATGGCTAGGTCCCCAAAACCAAACGCCGCAGATCACGCTTTCACATGCGACTTGCGGCGTTCTACCCATCAGCGCCGAAGGGCGCGTGAAACCAATCCAATGGACCTGATCGGGCTCGAACCGACGACCTCTTCCATGCCATGGAAGCGCTCTCCCAATTGAGCTACAGGCCCTATGAAACTGAACCGCAAGAGTATCAGATGCGCGATCACATCGCCGAATCGATCGCGCCGGCGAGGATGCTCTTCGAAACTAGTCCAACCATCTTCTTGTGAACCTGACCGTTCTTCATCACGAGAATTGTTGGGATCGATTGGATGCCAAACTTGAGCGCGACTTCGCGGCTGTTGTCGACATTCACCTTTCCGATTTTCGCTTTGCCGTGGTAGTCGTTGGCGAGCTCATCAATTGCTGGACCAAGCGCCCGGCAGGGTCCGCACCACTCCGCCCAGAAGTCGACGAGAACCGGAACTTTCGATTCCATCACATCGGTTTGAAAGTTGCCATCAGTGAATTCGAGCGTGTTCGCGCCAGCCATGTGTATCTCCAAAGAAGTTCGAAAAGAAAAGCGAGGCGAAATAGTAGCAACGCGCGCAGGTGAAAGCACGACTTGTTTTTATGTTGTTTTTTCGGCGTTTTTAGCCTGCCGACGCAGGGCGCCGTGATGTCCCGCAACATCATGGGCGCGAACAACCGCGACACCGGCGCGCGCCATTTCGAGCGCAGCGGCGATGCTCGCACTGTCGCGTGCCACAGGCCGACTTTCGCCACTCGCCGCTTTGAGAAATGACTTGCGGCTCGCTGATACGACTACGGGATAGCCCAACGCAACGACTTCCTGCAGGCGCGCCATGAGCATGAAGTTTTGCGCGACACTCTTTCCGAATCCGAGGCCAGGATCGATTGCGATCGACGCACGTGCGATGCCTGCCCGCTCAGCGGCCTGCGCGCGATCGCGCAACCACGCGCAAACGTGCTCAACGACATCGTCGTTCTCTGCGTACTTCGGTTCTTGTGCGTACTGATCGCTGTACGAGTCTTCACTCGGCTTGCGCGCGCGGTGCATGAGCACATATCCGCAACCGCGCGCTGCGACGAGTGGCCAGAGGTCGGCATCGTCGTCGCCCGCGCTGACATCATTAACGATCGTGGCGCCCGCGTCGAGCGCCGCGCGCGCCACCGCAGCACGCGTCGTATCGATTGAGAGAGTGGCCGCGGGATGCGCGCGCGCGATTCGCGCAAGCACAGACTGGGTGCGGGCGATCTGCTCGTCACTAGAAACCAGCACTGCGCCAGGACGGGTGCTCTCTCCTCCGACATCAAGAATCTCCGCCCCATGTGCGATGCATTCTGCCGCAAAGGCGCAGGCACGCTCGGGGTCGTTGTGCGATCCACCATCTGAAAACGAATCGGGCGTGACATTGAGGATCGCCATCAGCAGCGGAGCGCCATCTGCCCAGTGCAGGGTGCGTTCGCGCGCCACGCGCCAATTCGATTCTGCTTTCACTCCTTGGCGGGCTCGACCGCTTCGGGCGTCGGTGCGGCATCGTCGGCGCGAGTCGGTGGTGCCCCAGGTGATCCACCAATGAAACTGTTCATCATCTGCTCATACACCGCCGCGAGTGTTGCCGTTGGAATCATCACTCCGAACTCTGCGGCGCGCGGATCGATGCGCAACGCGATCGCGACCGGCGCGCTCTTTGCGGCAATCGTTGGAAGCGGCATACCAGCGCCACCAAATGTCGCGGCGAGTTGACGCACGACCTTGAGAATCTGCCCCGCGGATATGAAGAGCTCGCACTGCGCACCTGGAACAAGCCAGGGCCGCATTGACACCAGCACGCTCTCATCTTTGAGCGACTCTCCGCCGTTGGCAGCGGCGAGCGCCCGCGCCAAGACATCGGGGCGCTGACTAAACGTCACAACGACTGCACTCGGCAAGACCTTGACGAATCCGTGCATCCCCCGCCCTCCGAAGAACGCTTGCCGCATCAATTGTTGCATCGCGACGCCAGAGAGATCTTCGCCCAGGGCTTCACTTGCTCCAAGCGGAGTCTCTTTTAGTTCAAACGCCTCGACGACCACGCCATCCTTTAGAGCTCGGGCATCTTCCCAAGCAGGTTCGCGACGCACGCCACCGCTCGCGCCAGCCTGCGCCAGCAACGACGACTTGAAGAGATCACGAATTTTTTCAGGATGCGCTGACTCGATTACGAACGAACTGTCGTTGAGCAGTCCACCTGCTAAGAGTCCGAGTTTGCTGGGATAGGCGGCGATTTGCACCGAGCGCACGCCATCTTTCACTTGCGCGAACCACGCGGGAATGACCGCGGTCGCGCCGAGCGCCGCAGCGAGCGCATCGATCTTGCTCGTGCCGCCGAGCGCTTGGGCGTCGATCGCAGCCGCGAGATAGAACGGTGCCTTGGGAAGTCCCGCGAGGGTCGATCCACAGCTTCCTAAAAGTGGCTTTGTGTCTGCGGCGAGCTGGGCAAGTTCACTCTCTGCTGCGTAGACGATGTATGCGCGCAGCGATAATCCAAGTGCATCGGCATCGACGACCAGCAGTGCGTCTGCAATGCCTGCGAGCAACTCTCGTGCGCGCGTTGTGGCACGCTCATTCACTGCTGTCATGGCGCTGAGCGCTGTTGCGCCGGACCATGCGATGAGGTCGCCACCACGCGCGAGGGCGATCCCCTGCTGTCCAAGTCGCGTGGTCAATGAGGCGACTGTGCCACCCTTTGCGTCGTAGCCATCGACCGCGGCCTTTGACGTCGAAATGAGCAAGTGCTTGGCGAGCGCCTTTGTATGCACGGCCTCGCCGCGAAACAGCGTCACTCCATCGCTGCCCGGCGCGAGATTCTTGGCCGCAAACGTGGCGGGATCATCGCAGGGAACAAGCAGCACCACCGCCTCTGCGATTGTCCATGCTGCGAGCGAACCACGTTCATCGAACCCTTCACGAAGTTGCAGCGCGCGCTTGAGGTGATCGATCGATCGTCCAGAGACGAGCGTCTCTTTGCGGTCCATGCGTGCTATGCATTCGTCGAGATCGCCCGACAGTTTCTGCAGACTTGGCACAACAACTGCGCTGGCCGCCTCGGCGGGAATCAGCGCCAACACATCGTCAAGCGCATCGCCGCGCGCGACGCATGAGAGCGCAAGCGCGCAGGAGATCGCCAATAACAGTTTTGGTGTCATCATGTCACTCCACCGTCACGCTCTTTGCCAAGTTGCGCGGCTTATCGACGTCTTTCCCGCGCAATACTGCGGCGTGATAGGCCAACAACTGCAGTGGGATGACCGAGAGCAACGGTTGCAACTGCTCGATCACGTCAGGCACATAGAAGACATCTTCGGCAACAGTTCGGATGTGTTGGTCACCTTCAGTGGCAACTGCAATCACATGACCACCGCGACTGCGCACTTCAGAGATATTGCCGAGCACCTTTTCGTACTGCGAGTTGCGTGTGGCAACAAAGACCACGGGCATCCCCTTGTCGATGAGTGCAATGGGACCGTGCTTCATTTCGGCAGAAGGCATCCCCTCGGCATGGATGTATGAAATCTCTTTCAGTTTCAAGGCGCCTTCGAGTGCCACCGGATAGTTGACGCCGCGCCCGAGAAAGAGCCAGTTTTCACGCTCAACATAACGAGCCGTTGCTGTGCGGATGGCATCGCTCGTTTCGAGGATGCGTTGAATCTTGTCTGGAATTCCTGTCATCTCATTAATGAACGATGTCACGAACTCTTGACTGAGGAATCGGCGGCGGCCTATGTAGAGCGCCAACATCGAAAGGGCGAGAATCTGTCCCGTAAATGCCTTGGTACTTGCGACTCCGATTTCTGGACCGACGCGCAAGTAAACCCCAGCATCTGTCTCGCGGGCGATCGTTGATCCCACGACATTAACGACACCGAGCGCCAGCGCGCCACGTTGCTTTGCCTCTTGAAGCGCCGCGAGGGTGTCGGCCGTCTCGCCCGACTGGCTGACCGCGATGACAGCGGTGCCAAAGTCGACGATCGGATTTCGATAGCGAAACTCACTTGCGTAGTCATGCTCTGCGGCGATCTTGGCGAGATCTTCCATCAGGTATTTGCCAACCATGCTCGCGTGAAAGGCGGTGCCCTGCCCGACCATCATGATGCGCTTCGCATTGGCAAGTGTTCGCGCGTGGTCGGCAATACCACCAAGCACGATTGATCCACTGCGCGGATCGACGCGTCCCTGCATCGTCATGCGCAACGAACGGGGTTGCTCAAAGATCTCCTTGAGCATGTAGTGCTCGTATGGACCGAGGTCGATCTCAGCTAGTTCGAATTCGAGTTCGCGCACCTCAGTGGTAAACGCGACGTCGTCGATGGTCGCCGTTCGAAAGGCGTCGCGTGTCAACTTGGCGACTGTGAAATCTGGCAGAGTGAACGCCTGAGTGGTATGGGCGACGATCGCACTCGAATCGCTGGCAACGATGTACTCGCCGTTGCCGACTCCGACCATCAAAGGCGATCCCTTGCGGGCGACAACCAGGGTGTCTGGCTCTTCGGCACAAATCACCGCAATCGCATATGCACCAGTCACTTCGCGCAGAGCGGCCTGCACGGCTTTCTCAATATCGCCGTGGTAGAGCTCGCCGATGAGATGCGAGAGAACCTCGGTGTCCGTCTCGCTAGTGAACGTATGTCCCTTTTCTTCCAGATACTTCTTTAGCACCGAGTAGTTCTCGATGATGCCGTTGTGAATGATGGCGATGCCGTGACCCGCCTTCGAATCATCTTGGTGAGGATGGGCGTTGGCCTCGGTCACACCGCCGTGAGTCGCCCAACGGGTGTGGGCGATGCCGACCGTGCCAGTGAACCCTTCGACAGCCGAAAGTTTCTCTTCGAGGGCGCGAACCCGACCGATCGCCTTGCAGACGTGCAGTCCATTGTTCATGAGTCCGACGCCGGCAGAGTCGTAGCCGCGATACTCGAGGCGCTTGAGACCCTCGAGAAGAATCGGCAGGGCTTGCTTGCGACCGATGTAGGCAACGATTCCACACATGGATAGGGACTCCTAAAAAGAGATGATGCTCAGAGAAAAACTCGCCACGAACTGGCGGGTAAGGTAGCGTACGCCCGCAGAGATGCGCACGTGTTGTGCGCGTTGATTGGCAGGATGCTTGCTCGAGGTAACTGGCGCATGGATGCGTCGCAAACCCCTCCCGAACTCACCGATCGCAAGAACGCGATTCGAACCGCAATGCGGGCGCGCTTGTCGGCACTCACCCCTGCACAGCGCAGCGCTGGTTCTGCCGCCGCGTGCGCGAGACTCGTCACCTGCGAGGCCTTCGCGCGCGCCACCACGGTGATGCTCTACATGCCGATGCGCAGCGAGGTAGACGTGATTTCTGTCGCGCTCGAAGCTTTTCGCCTCGGCAAGAACGTCTGTGTGCCACGCGTCGAAACCGGGCACAAGTCAATGCACGCGATCGAGACGAGCACATTCGACGACGAGTCGATGGGAGCTGATGAACTCGGGGTGCGCAGTCCAACCTCGGGAGCGCAGATCCCACACGAAACGATCGACCTCGTGGTGGTGCCAGGCGTTGCATTCGACGCGCGCGGCTTTCGCCTGGGACGGGGAGGCGGTTACTACGACCGCTACCTCGCGCGACTCCGCCGCCACACCGCGACGATCGGTATCTGCTTCGACTTTCAATTCGTCGACCTCGTTCCAACCGAACCAACGGATATCGCTGTGCAGTCCATTGTCAGTGATCGCCGTAGAATCGAAACGCACCCCTCGCCATCGACCACACCACCGAAGGAATCCACATGACACTCAGTAGCCAGTTACCTCGTTCATCGTCAGCCGCAGGAAACGCATCATGGAAGCGCCGCGCTTTGCCAGTCGCACTCGGACTCATCGGCGCGGTGGGATTCGGCACGGCGACCTACTTCTTCTCGCAGGGTAAAGATACGACTCCAACGGCAGAGTTGATCGCAACCAACACGGTGCCTGCGCTCACCGGTGTGCCAGTGCCAGCGCCGCCGCCAGTGGTCGAAATGCCCGCGATTACGCCACATTCTGTGGCGAAGCCAGTCGCGATTGTGACTAATCCAATCGCGCCACCAACACAGCCGCCGAACGTGGCCCCAGCGATTGTCGCCCTGTCAGAACGCGCGAGCCCCGCGCCGACCCAACTCAACAGACCGCAGTCATCGATGAACTTCGCCACCGCCCTGGCGATGAAGCAGGGTGATCCTGTGAGTGCTCGACTCGCACTCACTCAGTTGCTTGATCAACGTGCGCTGGCTGCCGCCGACCTAACGCTCACGATAGCTGCTCTGCGCGAGATCAATGCGCAACTCTTCTTCTCGCCAAACCCAGTGGTGGGTGATCCAACGATTCGGATGTACACCGTGGTCGCCGGCGACACACTGGCAAAGATCGCCAAGCGCAATGATGTTCAAACCGATTGGCGGATGATTCAGCGCATGAACGGGATGACGAGCGAGAAGTCACTGCGAGTCGGTCAGAAACTGAAACTTCCCGTCGGCGCCTTTCACGCAGAAGTTTCGAAGAGCACGTTTGAGATGAAGCTCTACTGCGGCGAGGGGGCGAGCCGCGTGCTCATCGCGGCCTTCCCAGTTGGACTGGGCGAAGTGAACTCGACTCCAACCGGTGCGTTCATGGTGCGACCAAAGAGTAAGTTGATCAATCCACAGTGGACGAATCCACGCACGGGCGAGAAGTTCGCGGCGGACGATCCAAAGAATCCAATCGGCGAGCGATGGATCGGTCTGGTGGGAGTCGAAGCACACAACCAAGGATTCAAGGGCTACGGAATTCACGGCACGATCGACGCTGCATCCATCGGAAAGCAAGCATCGATGGGCTGCGTGCGAATGACCGATTCGAATGTTGAACTCGCTTATGAATTGCTCACTGAGCCAAACAGCACGATAGTGATCGTGCCGTAAGCACTGCACTCACGACCACTCGCCGCGGGCTGGGCCTTCTGGATGGTGTCCACCCAACCCACCCAATTTTGTGGCACCTGAACTTCGGGGAGCGCGCGCCAGTTTTGCCGCGAGCAACAGCGCTTCGCGCATTGCTCCCGCATCGGCGCGCCCCTCGCCTGAAATGCCGAACGCCGTGCCATGGTCGGGGCTCGTGCGCACGATGGGAATGCCCAGCGTCACATTGACCGCCGCATCGAAGGCGAGCATCTTGACCGGGATCAACCCCTGATCGTGATACATCGCAACCACGAGGTCGTATCGACCTTGAATAGCATCCCGAAAAATCGTGTCGGCGGGCCACGGACCAGACGCATCTATGCCCGCACTGCACGCCATTTCGATAGCGGGACGAATGAGTCGCTCTTCTTCGTCGCCAAAGAGTCCATTCTCTCCCGCGTGCGGATTGAGTCCACACACTGCGATGCGCGGATTCTTCACTCCCATGTCGTGACAGAAGCGATTTCCAAGATCAATGGGATCGAAGATGCGTCCAATCGTCAGCAAGTCGCGAATCGTCATGAGTGGCACGTGGGTTGTCGCCAGTGCGACGCGCAAGTTTGGCGCTGAAAAAGCCATGCAGTGGCGGCGCGCGCGGGTACGAAAGGCGAAAAGTTCTGTGTGTCCTGGCCAGCGATAGCCCGCCATCGCCCACGACTCTTTGCTGATTGGAGCAGTCACGACCGCATCGACATGGCGCGGATCGCCTTGCGCGCGCATCGCATCTGCGATCGCCGCCTCGACATATCCCTTGCTCGCTAGTCCACCGACCTTTGATGGCTCGCGCCGATCGAAGAGCCCCAGCACCTGTCCATGATCGAGCACCACGAAGTCAGCGTCGATTTCATGTTGCGCGCGCTCGCTCTCGTTGGCGACCCGCAACCAGTCGACGGGCAATCCACTCCTTTCTGCAGCAACGTGCAGGGAGTGATTTGAACCATGCACAACCCAACGCGCTGCGCCACGAACAATTGGATCGCACAACGCCTTCACCGTGACTTCTGCGCCGATTCCAGCGGGGTCGCCCAGAGAGATTGCGACAGTGGGTCGCGCGGTGGTCATACTGAAATGCTAGCGAAACAAATGTGCAGATTCCGTGGCGTTTCGCCCGATTGCGCAAAGTAGAGTGAACCCCGCACACCCATGAACGCGACGCCAGCGATGCCAGATCAAGATCCACGCTGTTGTCCCCATGTGGAACGCAACGATCACCGCTGCACGGCACGTTTCGCCCTTGGCGAGGTGGAACAACTGTTTGCCTATTGTTGCGGCGGCTTTCATGGCTGCGCTCTTTTTCACCGGATCAATATGGAAGTTCGATTTCGCGATGTATCAAGTGGCGCGCGCCAGGGTGTGCTGCAACCCAATCGCGTTCCAGCACTGATGCAACCCACTGTGCGCGGCACAGCGTCTACTAATGCAAACACTCTCCGTCGCAGCCCGTAGACAACGTGACTTTCTGGCGTTCTGCCGGATCGAATGCGGACTCGCACCGCTCACTCTTGAGGCGTACGGTCACGATCTCGAACAACTTGCGACTTATCTGCAAGAGCGCGGCATCACCGATCCTGGGGGCGCCGAGATGCGCGATTTGACGAATCACATTCGTTGGCTCTCGCGCGAACGCGAGTACGAAGCGACAACTGTCACCCGTCATCTCGCGACGATTCGGGTCTTCTTTCGGTGGATGCATGCCACTGGAGTGATCGTGCGCGATCCAGCACGATTGCTCGAGCGACCGACGATTTGGAAGCGACTTCCCGGAGCGATGACGGCCAAGCAAATGCAAACGCTTGTTGAGTTTCCGTCGCCAGCCCAAGGCCCACTTTGGTTGCGCGACCGCGCCATGCTCGAACTGCTGTACGGCGGTGGGCTGCGCGCCAGCGAAGTGTGCACAGTCAAGGTCAACGATTTTTCGGAGACTCTTGGCGCACTCGCGGTCACGGGCAAGGGTGGCAAGCAGCGCATCGTTCCAATCGGCGTGCCAGCGATCGACTGGACAGTGCGTTACCTCGCCGAGTGCAGGCCGACGCTCGTGCGGGCGGGCACAACGCGCGATGCATTTCGCTTGCTGCTTTCATTTTCAGGCCGCCCCCTCGACCGCGTGGCTGTCTGGCAACTCGTCAAGAAGAATGCGGCGCTGGCCGGACTCACCGATGTCCATCCGCACACGCTGCGCCACTCATTTGCGACCCATCTGGTGCAGGGTGGCGCCGACTTGCGAGTCATCCAAGAACTCTTGGGTCACTCGAGCATCACCACCACGCAGATCTACACGCATGTGACGCGCGATCACTTGAAGGATGTGATCGCGAATTGCCATCCAAGAGAGATGAAGGCGATGAAGACAAAGAACGCGGCCACTCAGCCAATCGTCAAGCGCCGGGCGAAGTAGCCGAGTTTGGCCGCATCTTTCGCCAGCGCTAGAGTCTCTTCTGCGACTAGGTTTGCCCGCCGGCAACCATCGCGCAGAATGTCGATAACTACATCGTCGTTGCCCTCGTACTGGCGGCGGCGCTCGCGCATCGGTTCAAGTAGCGCATTGAGCGCCTCTGCAACTTCGACTTTCACGTGCCCATCGCCAATGTTGTCGCCCCGCGCATAACGATCTTTCAGTTCGGCCACGCGCGCTGAGTCGGTGATGAACGCGTCGACAAACTGAAAGAGTGCGTTGTTGACATCGCCTGGATCGGTGGGGCTTTGCCGTCCTGTGAAGATTTTTCCGACTTTCTTCTGAACATCTTTTGGGGTGTCTGCGATGAAGATCGCGTTGCCGAGGCTCTTGCTCATTTTGTTGATGCCGTCGATTCCCATGAGTCGACCGACTGCGCCGACATCGGCGCGCGGCACAGGAAATGTTCCTCCGAGTCGCACGTGATCTGCATCTTCTGTGTGTTCCGAGACCCCGCAGAAAATCTGATTGAATCTGCGCGCGACCTCGCGGGTCATCTCGAGATGTGGAATCTGATCTTCGCCCACCGGCACGCCCACGGGCCGAAAAGCCAAAATGTCTGCAGTTTGCCCGACTGCGTAGAGCGGAAAGCCAAACGAATAAGTCTCGCCGAGTCCCTTGATCTTGATCTCATCCTTCAGCGTCGGATTGCGCATGACGCGGTTGAAAGGCAAGAGCATCGCGAAGAGAAAGGTCAACTCAGCGATCGCTGGCACTTCACTCTGTAAGAAAATCGCTGAAAGCGTTGGATCGATTCCCATCGCCAAGTAGTCGCGCACGATTTCGATTGAGTCGCGGCGAATGTCTGCGGCTTGTTCGGCGCGGGTCGTGAACGCGTGCATATTGGCGATCAGAAAATAGCACTCGTGTGACGATTGCAACTCGACACGTCGCTTCACACTGCCAACCCAATGCCCCAAGTGCAAAGTGCCCGTGGGCGTGTCACCCGTCAGAATGCGTGGTTTCGAAGTCAAAGTATTGGCAGAGGTCATGCAGTCCAGAACAATATCAGGTTGATGAGATTGAAGAGTGCGTGTGCGACAATCGGCGCGGTGATGCGCCCGGTGCGTTCCATGAGCCATCCCAATACCACCCCGAGCGCGAACAGTGTTGTGAGTCCAGATGCCATTGCGCCGGCGGTGAGCGCCGGAATATGCACCGCTGCGAAGAGTGCGCTTGCGATTGCGATCGAGGTCCACGGTGGTAGCCGCATTCCACGCAGAGCACGCAGGAGACCGCCGCGAAATGCGAGTTCTTCGGTGATTGGCGCACACGCTAGTATGACGACGACCATCGCACTCGCCAGTGCAAAGCTTGGCGAAGTACGCAGTAGTTCGAACGTTGAATGTCCCTCAGCGGGAGCCTGCCCACCACCGAAAAACAGTTGGAGCCACGCGGCGATCGATCCAATGGATTGCAGCGGAAACCACGCAGTCGCAAGAACGATCGCGGCAAACACCGCGGCTTTCCACCGCGACCAAGGCTCGTGACTCGCGTGACCAATTCGCGCGTCGGCGGCATGGTGATCGGCAATCAACCCTGCGCGGCACGCTGCGACGACCGCCGCAAGCAGAAGCATCTGCAAGACGAATGCCCCAGCGGCATGAATCACCGATGTGCGCAGCGACGTGTCTTGCGTTGCGACCCCGAGCATCGCTGCGAGTGCCTCTCCTCCTTGTGGACCGATTCCAATGAGCAGCATGAAGAGCAGCAGTGATGCGCCGGGATTCAATCGCCACGCACTGCGCGGCGCGCCGTTCAATGCCATCGCCCTGGTTGCAACCACGATCGTGGCGATTGCGAATCCAATCACAAGCGCGATGATCGGCCAGTTGGCCGATGCCACCGCAGAGGGCGAGGGATCGCCTTCCCCCTTACTCTCCGCTGAGACCGCCAGCGCACCCATGAGTGACACACTTGCCAAGATTGTGAAACGAAAACGCGCCGAGGTCGCGCAAGCAAAACGCGCAATCTCCCTCGCCGAGTTGCGCGAGCGCATCTCAGAACTCGGTCGACCGCGCAACTTCTTCCAGGCGGTTGTTGACCACGGCAGCACCACGCGCACGCGCCTCATTGCAGAGGTCAAGCACAAGAGCCCCTCGGCTGGGGTGATTCGCCAAGACTTTGACCCAGTTGCCATTGCACGACAGTATCACGCTGCTGGCGCCTCGGCGATCTCGTGCCTGACCGACAGTGCAGATTTTGGTGGGAAACTCGAGTTCATTCACGCCATTCGCGATGCGATCCCACTGCCCGTGCTTCGAAAGGACTTCATCGTCGACCCGTATCAAATCTGGGAAGCTCGCGCGGCTGGAGCCGACGCGGTGCTGCTAATCGCCGAGTGCCTGCGCGAGAGTGAGATCATTGACTTTCAGATTCTCAGCGTCGAACTTGGCATGACCACTCTGCTTGAAGTGCACGATGCAGAGAATCTCTACCGCGTCGTGAACCATGTGGGATTCCCCCACGCTGGATATTCACTGCTCGGCATCAACAACCGCAACCTACGCACGATGAAGACCGACATCACTCATTCGCTGCGGATGGCAGACCTCGTTGAAGATCCTCGCGTGCTCGTGAGTGAGTCGGGCATCACTGCACCAGCCGATCTCGCGCGCCTTCGCGAACATGGCATTCACATTGTTCTGGTTGGCGAACACTTGATGCGCCAACCTGACATCGCACAGGCGACGCGCGACTTGCTGCACTAGCGGGCGCGATGGCGCACTAATGCGCCGCGATCAACTGGGCGATGCGCCATCCGGTGAGTGCCGCACCGATACGAATCTGGTCTCCAGCGACGAAGAGTTGCAGTCCCATACCTGGATCGAGGCTCCAATCGGCGCGAATTCTGCCCACAAGAACTGCATCGCCCCCGGCTGCCTCGAGTGGTTCTGGAAAGCGATTGTTGGAGCGATCATCGACTACCTCGACTCCGGGAGCCGTCGCCAAGATTTCGCGCGCTTGCGCTTCAGAAAGTGGATGCTCAAACTCGAGTCCAATCGCCTCGCAGTGGGCGCGTAGCACTGGCACCCGCACGCAGGTTGCCGTGATGCGCACGTTGGGGTCAGACCAAATCTTGCGCGTCTCGTGAAGAAGCTTCGCCTCTTCTTCGTTATATCCCTCGGCACCGATCGCGCTGTTGTGGCTAAAACAGTTGAAGAGATATTGCCGACCGAAAATCTGAGTGTTCAAGGGCCGCCCACCGGCGAAGTCATGGGCTTGCGCTTCAAGTTCACGCATCGCTGCGGCGCCTGCCCCACTCGCTGCCTGATAGGTCGCGACGGTCATGCGCCGAACTTTCGCAACACGGTGCAGCGGAGTCGCCGCGACGAGTGCGACGATTGTCGAGCAATTTGGGACCGCTACAATCGCTGGCGCGCCCTGCCCGTCAACGGCGTCCGCATTCACTTCTGGGATCACCAGCGCAACACTCGGGTCCATCCGAAATGCGCTTGAATTGTCGACCACCCATGCGCCAGAAGCGACCGCTTGAGAGGCCCACTGCTTCGATATTGCCTTTCCCGCCGAAAAAAAGGCGATGTCAACGCCCGCGAAACAGCCCGGCTTCAGCGACTCAATGGGAATCGCCCGGTCTGCGACCGAGATGGTTCGGCCAGCCGACCGCTCGCTCGCAAAGAGACGCACGCGACTCGCAGAAACTCCGCACGCGACCAGTAACTGGATGAATTCCGAGCCCACCGCTCCGGTTGCGCCGACCACTGCGAGGGTGAAGTCGCGACCGATCTTCGAATTTTTCACAAAAAATCACTACTCACGTTTGCCATTTCGCAACTGTACCGTAAGTTGCTCATGCGATTGAGGCTCGGTTGTGTAGACCGCCGCATCACTCGCTTTTTAGAGGAAATCTTCATGTCATCAAAGCCAGAGAAATCGTCGAAGAGCAAACCCAAGCCCGTGAAACTGACAGACGCAGAACTCGAGAAGGCAAGCGGAGGCGCCAACGCCCGCGTTTCGCGCAACTCAACTGCCGCCCGTCGCGCCCGGACTCCGAAGCGCTAATTCAGCGTGTCTCGTTTCGACCATCAATGACCAAGGTGAATGAATGCCTTGGAGTCAGCGATCGTTCTTTGCTCCTGAACGGTCGCTGACTCCTTTTTCGTTTTTGAAAGTGCTTTGGTTTGTTCAGCTTCTCAGATGACGGTCTCGTCTGGGAAGTCGATGAGCTGTCGGTGCGCCATCTCTTGAAACGGTCCTTTGACCGCCATCAATTCGGCAAAGTTGCCAGACTGCACGACGCGACCAAGTTCCACCACGTAGATCCGGTCGGCGCGACGAATTGTGCTGAGCCGATGGGCGACCACGACGCGCGTGGTCTGCAACGCCTCGAGACTGCGCACGACCTGCGATTGCGAGATTTCATCGAGGGCGCTTGTGGCTTCATCGAAGATCAGAATGCGCGGTCGCGTCACGAGTGCGCGAGCGATCATGAGTTTCTGCACCTGTCCACCTGAGAGCGTCTGGTCGGTGACATAGGTGTGCACACCCATGGGCATCTTGCCAACTTCTTTACCAAATCCCGCTGCCTCGATCGCCGCCTCTGCATCCACGGGAGTGAACATGGTGCTTCCAACAATGTTGTCGAGGATCGATCCAGGCACCACGCGGGTGTTCTGAACGACTGCGCCAATTTGTCGGCGAACCGAGACGAGATCGAGTCGCCCAAGCGCCTTGCCATCGAAGAGGACTTCGCCAGAAGTGGGACGGCGCATCCCGAGAATCAACTGGATGAGAGTCGACTTTCCGCTGCCTGAACCGCCCACAATCGCGACGCTCTCGCCAGCAGCGATGTGCATCGACACTCCGCGAAGCACTTCGTTGGCACTCCCTGGATAAGAAAAGTGCACGTCGTCGATGTCGATTTTTCCATCGAGCACTCCTGGCTGTTCGCGGTCTGAAGTGCGTTCGGTTGGTGCGCTCAAGATCGGCTCGATGCGCCGCAAGGTCGAACGAAATGCCGAGAGGTCGCCTAGATGTTCGCCGAACTCGAGTACCGAATAGAGCGCCGCGACAAATGCCGCGTTGAACATGAGGTACTGCGCGATGCGGTCTGTGGCTGCTGTCCCATACAACCCAACTCCGCCCATTACGCCAACGGGCAGAAAGACGATCCAGAAAATCATCAGGCAGACCATAGGAAAGCCCGTCGCGAATGCGTCGAAGAGTCGCTCGAGGGTGCGAATTCGCATGGCCGCCAACCTAGTTTCACGAAATGGACCCATCCAGCGAAGTGTGGCGTAGTGCTCACTCGCCGCACTGCGAATCGTGTCGATCCCGCCGATGAACTGCAACGCCATCGTTGAGAGGCGTCCCTGACCTTCGAGAACGGTGGTCGAGAGTCGCGAGCGCAGTGCGCTGAGAATGACACTCCAAAGCACGGCAACCACGAGTAATGCGCACCCGATGAGAGCCGCGTTCGTGCTTACGTAGAGCATCACCGCGACATACATCAGCGAAAACACTCCCGCCATGATCGCTGAGATTGCGGCACCAGAGATAACCGTTTGAATGTCGCCCACCGAGAAAATGCGATCGGCGAGATCGCCGCTGGTGAATGAGCGAAATGTTTGCGTTGGCATACGCAAGCAGCGATCGAGCACTCCACCAAGCGCCCGACTGGCAATGCGCGACTCAGCCCGCAACAGCAGATTCGAAACGACAAATCCACACGCAGCGGCGCTCAGCGTTGTGCCGAGCAACACGCACCCGAGATAGAAGAGGCTCCATCCATTATTGCTCGGCAAGACACGGGTCACGAGCAGCCCCGTCGCCAGCGGAATCGCAAGATTCACAAAGCTCGCAATCCCTGAAACTAGAAACGCGTACAAGAAGTCTCGCTCAGAACCGCGAACTACAAATCGTAGAAACTGCGAAATCGACGCGTGATGCGCCGCAATAGTGGGGTGAAACTGCGACGCCGTTGCTGTCAATTGCGCCGCGAAGGCTGCATCGACCGGCACGGGACCGATCGTCGCTCCGCCCGAGTGCACGTAAGCCACCATCCCCGCAGGCGTCGGGATGATCGCGACGGGGGCATGATCTTGAGCGCGAAAGGCGAGCAGCGATCCCACGCCACTGTGCCACCAACCTGGGTCGAGAAAGACTGGACGAATGCCGAGTCCAGCAACGTGCGCGTAGATCTGTTCGGGTCGGCGGGTGTTGTCACGCGGGATTCTCGTTGGAATGGCCGATGGATCAGTGCCAATGTCGTATGCGATCTGCATGCACGCGCGAACGATGGGAGGGAGTCGGGTGTCGGGCAAGTGCGCACGGCCGCCTGGTGGGCGATCAACAAGCATCGACTGCAACTCTTCTGGAAACGCGAGACGTGAAGTTGCAACACTGACGAGCCGCCGCAAGTGCCGCGCGAATGATGTTTCAATAGTGGCGTTGCCGCGCCGCGCAAGTGTCGTGGCGCAGTGCGCGCACGCTGTCGCGATATCTGCGTGTGGAGGTACCGACGCGCCGCAAGCCGCGAGCGTCGCGGCGATTCCTGCGCTAAGCGCATACTCGGTGGGTGATTGAGCCACGACGCGCGCCAGTGGCTCGCGTCGAATGCGCACAAACTCAGCTTCGCTGACCGCAACCGCCTCGATGCCAGCCGCAGGACCGGCAAACGCGGCCCCAGCTTGAATCACTCCAATGCGGTGGCGCCGTCCGCCAGCCCGGTGTCGCGCGAAGAGCACGACCGATCCCCGCACTACAACAAACAGTTCGTCACACTGGGTGAGCTGAAGTTGGCTGCGCCGGTCGAGATAGCAAGATTCGCCACCGAGATCGAGCGCAAGGGCGACGATTGATTCGGCGGGCGCACTCATGACTCTTCTCCCGCGATGAGATCGCAGTAGATGCCATCGAGCGCGAGCAGTTGATCGTGGGTGCCACGCTCGACGACCTCTCCATCGTCCATGACGATGATCTCATCCGAATCACGAATCGTGCTGAGTCGATGGGCTATCACGAGGCAAGTCACTCCGCGGCGACGAAGCGCCCCATCGAGCGCGAGTTCGGCCACCGGATCTAGCGCACTCGTCGCTTCATCCAGGATGAGCAGTGCCGGGCGGCGCGACAACGCGCGCGCAATGTCGAGCCGCTGCGCTTCGCCCCCAGAAAAATTACCTCCTCCTTCGGCGACGGGCTGGTCGAGCCCACCACGCGCGCTGATTAGTTCTGCGAGTTGCGCATCTTCGAGCGCTTCGACCATCCACGCATCGGGAATATCTGGATTCCACAACGAAAGATTCTCGCGCACGGTGCCCTCAAAGAACGCGGGGCGCTGCGAAACAGCGGCGATGCTCGCGGCCCGCACATGTCGGGGGATGGTGCGAAGTAACTGACCGTCGATCAGCACCTCACCCTCCCACGGCTCAAGTAGTCCGGCCGCTAGTCGTGCAACAGTCGACTTGCCAGATCCTGTTCCGCCGACGAGCGCGACACGACCGCCCGCGACGACCTTCAGCGAGAAACCTGCCAAGAGTGGCCGCTGCCCATGACCATATCCAAACGTAATGTTTCGCAGTTCAAGATCGCCGTCGGCGTACTCGATCGCCTGCGAATCATCGACCTCAGGATCGATCGCGAGTTGATCAACCTCGTGGCACATCACGTCATCGAGTCGCCCAAGATCAGCGCGAATCGTCTGAATCTCGCGAATCAACTCGGCGAGTTGCGTAACTGGGGTCATGAATCCGAGTAACAGAATCTGAAGTCCAAGCAGAGTTCCGATTGTCATCGTTCCTTGCATGACTTGCCATCCCCCGAACGAGAGCACTAGCACCGACACGACGACGGCCTGAAACCACGAGGGAATAATGCTGATCGCATTCGAGAGAATGTTCGCCCGTTGCCGGGCGGCGCCGACCCGGGCCACGAATCCCATCGCGCGACCAAAGAAATCGGCCTCGCGTCCGCCAGCTTTGAGCGATTCAAGTGTGAGCAACCCCGCGATGATCGCACCCTGCTTCATGCCCTCTTGTTGTTGCAACGACTGCGCCTGATCGACGCGGGCGCGCGCAACTCCAAAGAGCAGCGCCAGTGTGACAAGCACCGCCGCGAGCGCGATGATTCCCATGGGAATATTGATCCAGGCGATCGCAGCGAGAAATGCGAGCAGGGTTAGAACCTGCACGATTGCTGGGGCGAATTTGCTAGCGAGCAGCGCGGCGACGGCATCATTGCTCTGCACCCGTTCGACAATGTCTCCGGGATAGCGCTGCGCAAAAAAAGTCGTCGGCAGTCGAAAGAGCTGCTGCAAGAAATCAGAAGTGCGTTCGAGTGACAGCTGCTGCTCGAGGCGGGCAAGAATTAGTTGCTGCAAGAGCATGAGTCCACTCTCGAGAATGAGTGCGGCGATGGCTCCAAACAGAATCCACTTCATCCAATCTGTGCGAGCCGTGGCGAGCACGTTGTCGACATATCCCGCGGCAATCCCTGGGACCGCAACCATCGGAACCGCCAGCAACATTCCAACGAAGACCGTCAGCCAGATTGCCGTGCCCCCACCGCGCAACCATGCCATGACGAGGGTCAACGATGATGGGGCGCTTCCAGAGGCATCGAAAGTTTCGCTGGGATGCATCTGCAAGACGACGCCAGAAAACTCGTGGTTGAACTCCTCGGCGCTGGCAAGGCGTCGTCCCGTTGCCGGATCCATGATGCGGTAGCCGTGCTTGTTCCACCCCTCGAGTACCACGAAATGATTGAGACCCCAAAACAGAATTGCCGGAAGTGTGACATCAGCGAAGTCTTCGATCTCACACTTGATGCCTTCAGCATCTAGCCCAAAGTGGCGCGCCGCCCGCGCGATGCGCAACGCATTCGCACCATCGCGGTCGACACCCACGGCTTCGCGCACTTCTTCGAGTGGCCGATAGGCGTGGTAGTACGCCAAGACACTGGCCAAACTCGCCGCCCCGCACTCCGCGGCGACAACCTGCATCGTTGTTGGAACTCGAACACAACGCGCCTTTCCCGGCGGAAACTCAAACAATTCATCGGGCGCGTCTGCTTCGACCTCGGGCGACTCTTCGCCGCTCATGGCGATGAACCAGCGATCTCTCCCAGGCCAGGCAAGAGCAGTGCGATGGGTCGAACTTGGCCGACGGTGACTTCGATGTCGCAGAGAGTGCCATTGGTGACTGCAGTCGATCGATCCGATGATGTGGTCCAGCGCAGACCACCGTGTCCGTTGGGGTCGCGATCAATTGCAACCACGAATGCGGTGACTGTTCCGAAGCGTTCACGGATCGACTCGATCACCCCCGCACTCGGCACCCGTCCAAACATCTGATCTGGATCGGTGACGAATCCATCGATCGCTGAAACTTGTCCAATTGCCTGCCCACCACCATAGGAATTGACGTTGCTGAATGCGGCGCGCACTGGCATCCCAATCTCAATGCGCTTACCTTCAGCGAGTGGCACGAATGCGATGCAGGTTGGAGCGTCGCTGCCGGTGGCGATGAGCGCGATGATCTGCCCCTTTGTGACAAAGTCCCAATCTTCGGTTTCGACTGAGACGATGGTTCCATCGGCAGACGCGAGCACCTGAGTCGACGCGTCGGCGGCCGAAGCACTCGCCGAAACAATGGCGATGCATTCGCCGGCCAGCACATGATCGCCATCGCTCTTGCGCATTTCGTGAATCAGTCCTTCCATCGGCGAATTGACCGTGTCAAGACGTTCGCCGCGCAAAAAGATTCCACTGCCTAGCACGGTGACGGGAATACGCCCGACGAATCCCCACGTCACGACCGCCGTGAGAAGAAACGCGAGCGACGCTGTGACGATCCACATTTGCGGCGAAATCAGCGGGCTCAGCGTGTTTAGGCGATTGCGACCACCCATCGACTCGAGCGCTATCTTGCGAAACAGTTTTGGCTCACCTTCACCACTGGGGGTCATGGATTGAAAGACTACCGCGAAGCGTCGAATGCGGATGCGGTCACGCAGTTGGAGCCGCAAAATAAAAGCGAGCAACACGCGCGTTGAATGTGCGCTCGTCGGGGCGCACGAATACGAAGTGACCTTCCATCGTTCCCCATGCTGTTGGCAGCGGGCAATAGCTTGAATACTCGAACGACTCGCCTGGCGCGAGGTTGGGATGCTGACCGACAACGCCTGGTCCATCGACATCGTGACGCGCTCCGTCTGCGTCAACGATTTGCCACGAGCGACTAGTCAATTGGGCGGACTGCGTTCCCTCATTTGTCATGCGAACGTGGTAGGCGAAGATGAAACGTCCACGCTCGATGTCGGAGTGTGTTTCGACAAAGCTCGGCACGACAATGACGTGCATGCCTTCTGTCAGCGCTTCAGAACCGAGGGTCTTGTTGGCAGTAAGAGTCATGCCATGAGATTAGACGCATGCCTTGCGTTTTGCTCACTTGCGCTTGAGCAATATCTCGATTGGATTGCCAGCGCGAACGAACTGCCACGCGATCATCTTTCGGCTCGACCGAAACCGCTCGCATGATGCACTCACCGAAAGACTGTTGGCGTTGGGAAGCAGCACTGCGGGGGTGCATCCATTGGTATCCGTCTGAACAGACCAACCATTGGGATCGCGCGCGATGCCATCTAATTCTTTGCCGAGTTCGACCCTGGCATTCTTGATGGGATAGCCCGTGGCGTCATCGATCACCCGCACCACTGCGGCCTTGAACTCTGCCACGCGCAACGTCACGTCAATCTGCGCGTGGGCAGCGAATGCGTCTAGCGAGAGCCGCTCACTGACCCGCCCAGCGGCGCGCACATATAGATAGTTGCGCAGTCCGCCGTGCACAGTGACCTCGGCGCACCCGTGGGCATTTGTCGAAGTGCGCTGCAGAGCAGGCAACCCCCACTGCGCCTCGACTCCATCTTTGGGAAGAAACAGTCCAGCGTGCGCGATTACCTCGGCGTCGGCGAGTGGCAGCGCAAGTTCACTTCGCACACAGACCCGCACGGTTCTTGGAACGGTCGGCGTCAAGTGCACCTCAATGGTCGTTCCCTTGGCGAGTCTCTCGAACTCGACACAATTGCTCGGCGAGACATCAAGCGTCGGACATTCGCTTGGCGGCGCGGACGCGCGACCACTCGGCTCAGGCACGATCGCCACTTGCGTCGGCACGTACCCCGGTCGAAGAATCGCGAGATTTGTGCCGCGGGCGTTGAGCACGAGATCGATTTCGCCGGCGGCGCTGGTTTTCGGTGCTGGTGCAGTTGATGGAAAGAATGCGAATAATCGCGCGCTGTGCTGGCGAACATCGGCGCCTTCGACTGATGCACCTGTCGCACCATCGAGCGTTCGAATCTTGATCGGTTTGTGAACACATCCCAGTTGCGTTGCGAGCACTGCGCTGAGCACTACGCCCATCAAGCAATGAAGTTGAAAACGCATCGTTGAAGGGAGTGTAAAAAGAACGACTCTTCGCTAGTATGAAAAGCCAGTCACTTTGGGGATTGGTGTAACGGTAGCACAACAGACTCTGACTCTGTTTGTCCTAGTTCGAATCTAGGATCCCCAATTCTACAAGGCGGTCTGCCGCTATTTTGACCACCCATGCGCGTTGTGAGTCTCTCACCTTCGGCCTCCGAGATCCTCTGCCGAATCGGCGGCGAGAGTCTGCTTATGGGACGAAGTCAGGCGTGTGATTGGCCGCCGAGCATTCTCGATCGCCCCGCGGTGACTTCGCAGCGAACACCATCGCAGCTTGCCGGCGGCGCGGCGCTCTTCACGCTAGATGTTGAGCTGCTGCGTGAACTGCGCCCAGATGTGATTCTCACGCAAGACCTGCGCGATGGCTGTTCGATCGATCTCGCCACGATGCGTGGCATCGCTGCGACGATGCATCCTGCACCTGAAATTGTCGCGCTGAGTCCCAAGTCGATTTGGGATGTGCTTGACGATTGCCTGCGCGTAGGAACCGCAGTTGGTTGCGCGCACCAAGCCGAACGGGCGATGGTTGAACTGCGCGAGGGTTGGTGGACCGCTGTCGACTTTGTGAATCCATACGTTGAGGGTCCTGAGGTGCTCTTTCTCGAGTGGCTCGATCCGCCAATCTGCGCAGGCCACTGGACTGCGCAACTCATCGGCGCCGCCGGGGCGCGCCATGCCATCAACGGTGCGGGGGCGAAGAGTCGCCGCCTGACGCCAGAAGAGATATTGGAGGCCGCTCCCGAGCGAATCATCTTGTGCCCCTGCGGATATGGCATTCCCGCGATTCGTTCTGAATTGGCCGGACTGCAGAGTCAGCGCTGGTGGCCCCTGTTGCCAGCGAATCTCGCAGGGTCGGGGCGAGTCGCACTCGTTGATGGCAATCAGATGTTCAACCGTCCTGGGCCGCGCTTGGTCGATGCCTTTCGTTGGCTCACGGGATGGCTCAACAACCGTCCAGAGTTGATTCCGCCTGGATTCCCTGCTGAAATGGTGTGATTCCCCAGCAATCCAAGCTGCATGGTGATGGCACGAGTATTGCTCTGAAACCAGACCTATGAACTTCGACAAATTCACAACACTCGCTCAACAGGCTCTCTCGCAAGCTCAGGCGCTCGCAGTGCGCGATCAACACAGCGAAGTGAGTTCGCTTCACTTGCTCAGCGCGCTGTTGAGTGAGAAAGAAAGTCCCGCGGCAAGCGTGCTTTCGAAGGCGGGGCTCGATGCCGCGCGCATCGCTGCGACCGCAACTGCGCAGTTGTCGCGACAACCGCGCGTGCAAGGGGCATCTGCGGCGGCTGGTCGCGATTTCACCGAGACCATCGGCGCGGCGCAGCGGCTCGCCCAGAAGATGAAAGATAGTTACGTCTCGAGCGATCACCTGCTCGTGGCAATCGCCGAGACGCGCGGAGCAGGCAAAGATGTACTCGCCGCCGTTGGAGTCGACGCACGCATGCTCGAAAACGCCGCGCGCGAGATTCGCAAGGCGAGCGGAGTGCAAGGCATCCACGATCCAGGAGCCGAGAGTTCGTATGAGGCGCTCAAGAAGTACGGAAAAGACCTCAACGAACTCGCGGCGGCGGGCAAGCTCGATCCTGTCATCGGTCGCGACGAAGAGATTCGCCGCTGCATGCAAGTGCTTTCGCGGCGCACGAAGAATAATCCCGTGCTGATTGGAGAGCCAGGCGTTGGCAAGACGGCGATCGCCGAGGGACTCGCCCAGCGCATCGTGAATGGGGACTGCCCCGAATCGATGCGCGCGTCGCGCATCATCACGCTCGATGTTGGACAGTTGCTGGCAGGTGCGAAGTATCGCGGCGAATTTGAAGAGCGACTGAAGGCGGTGCTGCGCGAAGTTGCTTCTAGTGATGGGCGGATCATTCTCTTCATCGACGAGTTGCACACTATTGTTGGCGCCGGTCAAGGGGAAGGTGCGGTCGGCGCTGGACAGTTGCTCAAGCCGGCCCTCGCCCGCGGCGAGTTGCACTGCATCGGAGCAACAACGCTCGACGAGTACCGCAAACACGTCGAGAAAGATGCGGCATTCGAGCGGCGTTTTGCCCCCGTATTTGTCGGCGAACCATCGCTCGAAGACACTGTTGCGATTCTGCGCGGGCTCAAAGAGCGATATCAGGCGCACCACGGCGTTCGCATTCAAGACGCAGCGCTCGTGACTGCCGTCGAACTTTCGCACCGATACATCAGCGATCGTTTTCTGCCCGACAAAGCGATTGATTTGCTCGATGAGGCGGCGAGTCGACTGCGTATTGAAAACGATTCGATGCCTGCTGCGCTCGATGCGATCCGCCGCAACATCACCCGTCTTGAGATTGAAAAGGCTGCCCTTCAGATGGAGAAAGACCCCCAGAGCGCCAAGCTTCTGGCCGGCGTCGATCAAGAACTTGCCGGCGAACGCGAGCAAGATCGCACGATGACCGAGCAGTGGAACATCGAAAAGAAAGACCTCGACACGATCAAAGGGATCGACCGCGAGATCGAGTCGCGCCGCGTCGCCTTTGATCAAGCGCAACGGCGCGGAGATTTCGAACGCGCTGCGCGCATTCAACATGGCGAGATTCGCGATCTCGAACTTCGCAAGGCCGATGCGGCGGCATCGCTTCGCGCCCGCATTGCGGCTGGTGGAGCGCTGGTAAAGGAAGAGGTCGATCCAGAGGCGATTGCAGAGGTTGTCGCGAAATGGACTGGAATTCCAGTATCGAAACTGGTCGAGAGCGAGCGCGAGAAACTGCTGCACATCGAAGATGCGTTGCGCCGACGGGTGATCGGGCAAGAGGAGGCCGTGCGCGCGGTAGCGCAAGCTGTGCGGCGAAGTCGGGCTGGGCTGGGCGAGGTCAACCGTCCCATTGGATCGTTTCTCTTTTTGGGTCCCACTGGTGTTGGCAAGACTGAACTCTGCAAGGCACTCGCAGAGTTGCTCTTCGATTCACAGGATGCGATGGTGCGCATTGACATGAGCGAGTACATGGAGCAGCACGCGGTGGCGCGATTGATCGGCGCCCCTCCTGGCTACGTCGGATACGACGAGGGTGGAAGACTGACAGAAGCAGTTCGCCGCCGTCCATACTGCGTTGTTCTCTTTGACGAATTCGAGAAGGCGCATCCTGATGTGAGCAACGTGCTCTTGCAAGTGCTCGATGATGGACGGCTCACCGATGGTCAAGGTCGCACCGTGAACTTTGCCAACACACTCATCGTGATGACCAGCAACATTGGATCGAGTGCGATCCTCGAACTTTCCGAGGCTGGACAGCCAGACGCGGTGATCGAAGCGCACGTGCGCGGCATACTCAAGAAGCAGATGCGTCCTGAGTTGCTCAATCGCATTGACGAGACGGTTGTCTTTCATCAACTCGACCGCACGCATCTTGCTGGCATCGTCGAGATTCAACTCGGCCTACTGCGCCGACGACTCGTGCAGCGCGGGATCGGATTGACGATCTCCCCCGCTGCGCTCGCGGCGCTTGCCGCAGAGGGTTACGACCCGCAGTTTGGCGCACGACCGCTAAAGCGTGTGATTCAGCAGCGCATCGAGAATGCGATCGCGTCGGGAATCTTGGGTGGAGAGTTCAGCGACGGCGACAGCGTTACGGTCGATTTCACTTCGCAGAATTTCACGTTCAACAAAGATCGCAAGATGCCCAGCGAGTCACCCGTGCGGTGAGCAGCGGCACGGGAGGCGAGCAGGCTGTTTGCGCAGGATGGGTATTGCGCGTCAGCGGACGGCGCGACGGGCATCGTTCGCGTGGCGCAGGTTCGCGACACAAACGCATGCTCGGCACGCCGTCAGTGAATGCATTGAGAACTTTTGTAATCATCAGCGGGCGCACTCAGCCAACGGATGTGTCAGCCCGATTACGTTGGCACTGCGATGGCAATCCTGCCAACTCGCGGTATAGTCAACCTGTCCACGAAAGTGTGGTAAGCTCACTCCCCAACCCAGGAGTAGTTAATCTTAGGTAAGGTGGTTTACGTTAAACCATCTTTAACTTGACCAGTCCCATTCCGGGTGAATAGGAAACAAACAATGCCAACCAGTTATCAAACAGTCATGCAACGAATCGCCAGCCTCACTAAGCGGGCTGAAAAACTCCGCACCGAAGAAACCGCCAAAATTGAGAAGGCGGTTAAATCGATCAAGGCGACAATGCGCACGCACGGCTTGACCGTTGCTCACTTGAGTGCAGCCGGGCAAACGATGAAAGCATTCGTCGGACAATCCATAATGAAAGTTGGCAAGGCGACAGCGAAGGCAGGAAAGACCCTAAAGGCAAACGACAAGAGACTGAAGGTCAAGCCGAAGTATCGCAACAAGAAGGGTGAGACTTGGGCTGGTCGTGGCAAGCCGCCACGCTGGATGGTCGCCGAACTAAAATCCGGCAAGAAGAAAGAAGACTTTCTGATTAAGTGAGACTTGTTGTGCTGCGTGTAGTTTGACCTTGCCTCGATGTTGTGGACACCCAAATTAGCGAGAATGCTCGCAAGGTGAGTGTTTCATGGTCAAAGCATCGAGACGGGCCAAGCGCCCACGTCGATCCTTAACGCCCGAGTTCAAAGCAGAGGCCGTTCGGCTCTGCCAGATCAGGGATCGCCCGATCCTTCCGCGTCGCGTCTGATCTCGACATTGGCGAGAACGCACTACGCGAGTGGGTCACCGATGCGAAAGCGATTCATGCGAGCGAAGGATTTGCGTACATGTTTTGTCATGGCCGCCATGATCGATCTGTTTTCACGACGGGTTGTTGGACACGCCATGAGCGAGAGTGGCGACTGCGGGGACAACGCAGGCGCGTCGCCCAACGTCTGCGCATCAGCACCGCGCCTGATTCGACCAGCGACCGCACAGCGCGCGTCCGCACTCGAGCAGAGCAAGGTGCTCGATCGGTGAGAACTCGCGCGGCGCAAAGTTCGCAACGCCAAGCACGCCGACGACCTCATTGCCATCGACTCCACCAAAGCATGGACTCGCGATCGCCCCTTCCGCTCCAGTGGCGCGGGCTCCCGGTCGCACGTTTACGGAAGTGTCACTCTGCAGGTTGCAAACCGTGACAGGCTCGCGCCGTTGTGCAGCGAGGCCGGCCATCCCCTTGCCGATTGGAATAGTGCGAATCGCATCCATCACAGGCGGCGGGAAAGCGCCCACGACCGCTTCAAGGTGTAAGAGACCATCGGGCCACTTTAGATGCAGCGTTCCCGTATCCCCGCCGAACGCACGAACGACCACGGCGAGTGATTCTGCAACGTTGGCGCATCCATTCAATTCTGCCGTCCAATTCTTTGGAAGTGCACTCATTACTCGCGCCAAGGGTACTACGCACAGTCCCTACGAGTTGAATGCGACCCTCGGCTGCAACATCGCATTGACCTCGCTATGCTTTGTGCAGAAACGGAGCGAACAGTTTGCCCCGCGCCGCCTCTTTTCAATCATTCTGGGGAGCAGGACCGCTTGTCCAGATCCAGAACTATCAACATCGTAGTTTCGATCCTAGCGAGTATTGCGGCCCGCTTCAGTGGGCTCATTACGCAGTTCATTACAGCTTGGTATCTCACCGCTGACGAGTTTGGTCTGTACGCCATCGCACTTGGGATAACCGCCTTCACACTTGTGATGCGCGGCGGGGGCACCGGCATCGTTTTTCAGTCGATGAAGAGAGAGGAGTACGCCAGCGTTGGCGGCGGATTGTTGCGAACATCGATCATCTTTGCCACGCTGGGCGCGCTCCTCACATCGGGAGCTGCGATGCCCGCCGAGTGGTACTTCGAGCAGAAACAGCTTGGATGGCTGCTGCTCTGGATGGCAGGCCTTTCGCTGATACAGCAGTTGTCGTTCTACCCCCGCGCGAAGTTGGTTTCGAGTTTGAGATTCACAACGATCGCATGGATCGACGTCTTGGGGGCAGTTGTGAAATTGGGCACTGCCTTTTACTGCGCCAAGAACGGATACGGGGCGATGACCTTTGTCATTGCTCAGGTGGTCGCGATTCTCTTGCAGGCGTCGCTCACTTGCATCTGGGCTGACTTTCATCGCAGCGATTTCGCCGTGCCAGCCCTCTGGATTGGGCCGACCTTTGCGCTCGTCAGATACCCGCTAGGAATCAGTGTGATGATCTCTCTGATGGATCAGGTCGATTCGTTTATCGCAAGTCTGTTCGTTCCAATCGCATCGCTCGGCGTGTACTACTTCTCTGTTCAAATGGTGACGCAACCGATGCGGATGCTGACTGGCACGATCGCAGGAGTGCTCGCCCCCTACGGCGCGCTCGCGCGCGGCAACAAGAAGCTAGAAGATGCCAACCTCGCCGCAGCGTTCAACGCCGGCATCATCTTCGCACCACTGTTTGTGCTCTCAATTGCGGCGTTCTACCCCAGCCTCGAGCGGCTGGTCTGGGGAGAGAAGTGGCAGCACAGCATTTGGCCTGTCATGTTGAGCGCCGTTTTCTTGGCCTATCCGACGGTGCAGGGGGTGGTCGAAGGACCGGTGCTTGGCATGCGCCGCTGGGCGCGCTACCTCGAACTGCTCAGTTGGCGCACTGCAGCGAAAGTCATCGGCGCGTTTCTCGCAATCATTGCGGTGAACGCATTCGCGCTCACCGGTCCCACAATTGCAATCGCGTTGGTGGTCGGCGTCGGAGCGACCAGTTCGATTTCTGCGTACATCCAAACACGCAAGCTCATGCTGCAGTCTGGGGCTGACCGTGATGTTGTTCACTACGAGTTGTGGGCGACGCCGCTCTACGCCATTCTTGCGGTCGTCGCAACACATGGGGTGACTTCAAGCATCGCGGGCTCGCTAACAACCAGCGCGGGAGTTGAACTTGTGATGTCGGTGCTCATCTATAGCCTCATCAGCCTCACACTTTTGCGATTTGCTTACATCAATAATTTGAAAGCGCTGCTCTTTTTGCTGCCTGTCAAAGCACGTCGCATTGTCTGCAAACTGCTCGTGATCAACGACGATCATCAGCCGCCCGATGCGCTGGCTTAGGTGCGCGGCGCGCGCGTCTGGTCGAGCCAACTCTGAAACATCACGATCGCCCAAATCAAGTGGCGATCGCTGTTGTCTTCGGCGAGGAATGCCTCCCACAACGCGCGCACCCGCTTGGGATCGAGAAGCCCATCGCGCGCGATCCGGTCGGGGGCAAGCAGGTCTTCGATCCACGGTCGCAGTTCGTTGCACATCCACTGCGCGAGTGGAACGCCAAAGCCCTGCTTTGGACGAGTTGAAGTGGTTTGTGGGCAGAGCCGAGCCGCGAGTCGGCGCGAAATCAGTTTGCCTTGCAGCTTGCCGACCTTTGCTCGCATCGGCACGCGCCACGCCCATTCGATGAGTTGGTGATCAAGCATTGGACAGCGCACCTCGAGTCCCACGGCCATCGAGGCGCGGTCGACTTTGACCAAGACGTCATCGACGAGATAGGAAACAAGATCGCCCTGCATCATCTGTGCTGTGAGGTCGGTGAGACCCGCGCTGAAGAGTGCGTTGCCCGCGCAGTGCGGCGGGTGTCCTGCGCCAATCACGAGCCCATCGCAGCGGTAGCTGGTCGCTGCCAGCGCCCGGCAGACCTCAGCGAAGTTTGATGCTTCAAGAATGGATGCCATGCGCGAGACTCTTTCGAGACCACTACGCTCGCGCAAGAGCAGCGCTAAGAGCTTTCGCGCAAAGCGCGGCAGGCGGTGGGTGGCTTTCCAAATCTGGGGAGCGAAGACGTGGCGGTCGTATCCGCCAAAGACCTCGTCGCCGCCATCCCCTGAGAGTGCGACGGTGACGCGCGATCGCGCGAGCACACTCAACATCGCCGTGGGAATCTGACTGCTATCGGCGAATGGCTCGTCGTAGATCTGACTGAGAGTTGGCACGATCGCCACGGCATCACGCGCCGTTGCCCGCAGTCTGTGGTGCTTTGTGCCGAGCGCACGAGCGACCTCGAGTGCTCCCGCACTCTCGTCGTAGGCCTCGTCTTCGAATCCAATGGTGAACGTCTCGAGTGGCGACTTGCTCATGCGCGCCATCATCGAGACGACGAGCGCGCTATCGATTCCACCTGAGAGAAACGCGCCGAGTGGAACGTCGCAGATCATGCGCGCGCGCACAGCGCGCTCAAGGCGCACCTCGAACTGATCGACGAGCGAATCAATCGAATCTGAAAGCGGATTCGCACACCCGAACTCAGCGACTGCTGCTGCGCTCCAATACTGCTCGAGGGTCGGCGGTGTTGAACGCACCAGCGCCGGAGTGACGCGCCAGGTTGCAATGTGACCCGGCAGCAACTTCGAGATGCCACGGTAAATCGAGAGTGGTGCCGGCACATGTCCAAATCGCAGCATCGCTGCGGCCGCGTCACGGTCGATCTCGAGGTGCGCCGTCGACCCAGCCCGCAATGAATCGATTTCGCTTGCGAAGACAAAGTTGCCTTCGATCCATCCGTAGTAGAGCGGCTTCTCTCCAATGCGATCGCGCACCAACTGCAGTACTTGCTCTGCAAAGTCGTAGACCGCGAACGCGAACATTCCTTCGAAACGTTTGGTTGCATCGACGACTCCCCACGCGTCGAAGGCTGCGAGCATGACTTCGGTATCACTGTGACCGCGCCACGCGTGCGCGCCGCGATTCGCAAGTTCTGCGCGAAGTTGCGGGGCGTTGTAGATCTCGCCGTTGGTCACGAGCATGAAACGGCCAGAGGCACTCGCCATCGGTTGATGGCCCGCCGCAGTGAGGTCGACAATCGATAGTCGGCGGTGGGCGAAACCGATGCGCGCCTTCTCGTCCCACCAGAACCCAGAATCATCAGGACCGCGGTGCGCCAATTGCCCACCCATTGCGCGCAGTATCAAACCCGCATCGCGAGAGAGACCGCTTCGGTCGATGAAGCCCGCAATGCCGCACATACAAGAAGCATACGAGTCGCTCGCGCCTGCGCAACGCTAGACTTGGTCGATGCACATCTCACCCATCCGTGCGCTGCTGACCTCGATCACTCTTCTTGCGCTGACGGCGTGCGGAGTATCTGACAATTTCCCCGTGGCGGCCGTGAGCGCGACAACTGCCGGAGTTGTACGCATCTCGACGAGCGGACTCAGCAGCGAATCGCTGCGACAGACGACCAAGGCGTTCGCCACAATGTTGTCGCAGTCGACAATTTCGGCATTGGCGCAGGGTACAGAGGTCCTCAACGAGCAAGCGGCAAAACTTGAACCAGCCAACAACCAAGACATGCGACGACTCGACGAGACGATGGCGTCGCTGCGACAGATCAATGCCAAGGCCATCTATGTGATTGTCGATGGCACCGCGGCAGAGCAGATGCTCGAGTCATACACCGTGCTTCCTATTGAACAGGATGGCATCATGATTCTCGTGCAGACCACAAGCGCCAGTTCGCAGGGGGACATTCAAAGTGTGGTCGCCAAGGCGTTCGACGTCGCGGTGATCGTTGAGAGTCTCGGACAGGGTTGGTATTGGCTGAAGGCGAATCCAGATGAGAAACTTCCTGCTGTTCCTGATCTGATCGGCGCGCAGAAACTCGACGGTGCCCTCAACGCACTTTCTGGCTCAGCGGTCTCTTTCGGTATGCGCGTCACGACTGAAATCAAGGCGGCTTGCGCCACCGCATTTGACAGTGACACTTCGGGAATGGCTATGTTTCTGGGCGGATTCATGGAGCCGCTCGAGCAACTCACAACAGTTTCGGCTGCCGTTAACTTTGGACCCAACCCAACCGTTCGCATGGCGATGACGTTCGCAACCAAAGAGTCGGCCGGCGAGTTCAATCAAGCGTGGGCGACCACAACGCGCAGTGTGTTTTCGATGGTTGGAATGATGGCGGCAGGAAACGTCAAGGGCGAGAAGGCAATCGATCCAAAGACATTCAGCGACATGGCCGCGGCGCTAACGATGGTGCAGGCTGAGGACCGACTCATCATAACCCTCGATGACGCTGCCTGGAAGAAACTGATTCCCTGACGCTTACCTTGGTGCGCCTAGCGCGCGGGCCGCAGTGAGAAACGCCTCGTAGTTAGCGCGCATCTCACCAAGCGAGTCTCCGCCAAACTTTTCGCGGAGGGCGCGCGCGACTTCGAACGCGACGACACTCTGCATCACCACGCTTGCTGCGCCGATGGCGCTGATGTCTGACCGTTCGTACTGACTCTGCGTTGGTTCGTGGGTGCGCAAGTCGACGCTGGGTAGTGCGCGCAAGAGAGTTGAAATTGGCTTCATCGCGCCGCGCACGACAATGGGCATGCCGTTGGTCATACCGCCTTCGAGTCCTCCGGCATTATTCGTTGGACGAACAAATCCGAGGTGCGACTCGCCAGTTCTCGCGCCGTCGAAGTGAATCGCATCGTGCACCTGACTACCCGTGCGTCGTGCGACTTCGTGACCGAGTCCAATTTCGACCGACTTGAAGGCTTGGATTCCCATCACCGCGCCTGCGAGTCGCGCGTCGAGCCGCAGGTCGCTGCTAGCGCACGAGCCGAGTCCTGGAATCACGCCAAACACATGCACTTCACACACTCCACCCACAGTGTCTTTGTCGATCTTTGCTTGATGAATCGACTGCACAATCGCAGTGGATGCCGCCACATCGGGGCAATACACCTCACTCGCATCGCGGGCGATGCGCAACTGTGAGAGTGTCGCGTGGGTCGGTGCGACGGAACTCGTCGCGGCGAGTGCGCCGCGCACGAATCCGAAGCACTCGATTCCAAAGGCACGCAGCAGGCACTGCGCAATCGCACCGGCCGCTGTGCGCGCCGCAGTCTCGCGTGCGCTCGCGCGCTCGAGAGTCGCGCGGCAGTCGGTCGTCAACCATTTGATGCTTCCCGCCAGATCGGCGTGGCCAGGCCGAGGGCGAAAGACCGGCGGCGTCTTCTCATTGTCGTCCAAGCGCGAATCAGCGTTGGCAATCTGCACTGCGATGGGCGATCCAATTGTCTCGCCGTGGCGCAGACCCGAGAGAAATGTTGCGCGGTCACTTTCAATGCGCTGCCGTGCCCCGCGGCCATATCCACCTTGACGACGATGCAGTTCGGCGTCAACAAACGTTGCGTCAATCGTGACGCCAGATGGCATTCCTTCGATAAGCGAAATCAGCGCGGGTCCATGCGATTCGCCAGCGGTTCGGTAGGTCAGTTGTGACATCGGGGCGATGCTAGAGAGATGACGGAGGCAGCGAACCCGTCCATAGTTTGAACTGCAGGCGCGCTTGCGCCTGAAACATCTCACTGCCACCGATGCAGCGCGATCCACCCTGTGCGGCGCGGCGCAAGAGTGGCGTCTGCGCGGGGGTGTGAACTGCGTCGAAGACGATTGATTGATCGTCGAGCTTTACCGCATCTGGCAGCGGATCGTCATCAGGTGCCTCTCCCCCTTGCATCCCAACACTCGTGCAGTTCACGACGACGTCGAAGCTGTGCTTGGCGAGGGCGCTGAGAGACATTGCCCGCACATCGAGCGCGGGCGATTCGCCATCCGCCTTTGCGAATTCTTCGGCGATGCGTTTCGCTCGCGCCACCGTGCGATTTGCGATCACGACCGATGCACCGGCACTTGCGAGACCGCACGCCGCCGCGCGAGCCGCGCCTCCGGCCCCGAGCACGATGATGCGCTTTCCAGCAACCGTGGAACCGCCGAGCGCGACAACAATGGCGTCAGCATCTGTGTTCGCGGCGAAGAGCGTGCCGTCGGCTGCCCGACCTATTGTGTTTGCCGCGCCGATGCGCTTCGCACTGGCCTCGACGCTTCCGCCTCCCTCTTCGACAAATCGAATCGCGTTTTCCTTGTGCGGCATGGTCACCGCTGCGCCGTAGAAGTCGAGCAGTGGCGATCCAAACATCTCTGCGAGTGTCGCCTTGAACGCCTCCCACATGGGTGCAACACTGAGTGCGAACATGCGGGCGTCAATATTCGCGGCGCGAAACCAGGCGTTGTGCACCGCGGGCGAGCGGGCCTGCGAGATGGGATAACCCACCACGCCATACACCTTCGTTCGTGAGTTGATCGCACGAAAATTCCACTCTTCAATGAGTTCGTGAATGGTCGGCTGTCCTGGAGCCGTGCCATGCTCATCGGCGCGCGCGTAGGTGAGAAACCCGCCAAATTTAGCGGAAAGCACCCGGCTCATCAGTCCATGTTCGCCCATGCAAAGCGCGATCGTCGGCTTCGCGCGCATCTTGAGCAGTTCGAATGCCTCAAGATTGTCGCGCACGGTTCGAGCGGTCCAGACAACTTTGGCGATCGCGCTTCCCGGATCTGCCCACATCTCTGCGACCCGCGCCGAAAGCCCTGCGGGGCGCCCTCGAAAATCATGAAACGAGAGGATCACCCGCGGACGCTCTTGGGCGGTTCGCTCACCCGCATGGGCAATCCTCTTCACTGCATCTTGGATGGGCTGGCGCAGGTGATAGGTCGACAGCTCGACATCGATGTATGCGCATGCTGGCAATGCCGCGCTGGCTGCCTGCCACGCGGCAATGCGCTCGTCATCGCTTCCTGCGAATGACCCGCCTTCGTTTTCATCGCGCACAGTCACGATGCACGCCAGCGGCGATTCGGCTACGAGTCGTGCCACTGCAGCAGGACCGCCAGCGTCTTGCGCAAGAGTATCGACTCTCCATTCAACAATGTCAGCGCCGTGCGACTTGGCGAGTCGCGCACAATCGAGCGCCCTGCTCACCGCATCGGTTCGCGCGACTGGAATTGCAATCGCAATGAACGTCACGCTGCAAAGAGTACGCAGCGACGCTAATCATGTCAGCGCGCCGCGACCCCGTCGATAGCATCGGAGAATGGACAACGACATCGTGATCGAACAGGATGCGTACCAGTGGTTGCGGGGACATTTGGGGGGATTTCTGCGATTCGACGGGGAGCGCATCGCGATCAAGATCGCACCGATGGCCGATGGAACATTTGTCGCCCCTGTGATGGTCGCGATGCTCATGGCGGCAGACACCGTCCTCGAACTTCCAGATGATGGCGAAGATGACCTGCATTTGATGGTCTCGCTCGAGAAGTTCGATGAACGCGACGACACCAGTGGCTGCGCAGATCGCTGGCGCACCTACCACGGTGATCCGCCAGATGTGAACTGGGCACGTATCACGATCGACGCGGTCAAGTTTCATGGACACTTCATCGACGGTGAAGTGTTCGTGCGACCAAACGCGCTGGGGACGCAAGAGTCACCAATATGCCGCGCGATCAACCGAACGAAACGCGATCTGGTGCGCACGGCGATTTTTCAGCAGTTTCGCGCCGACGCCGAAGATCCGCTCGTTGTCGGGGTCGACGCAGACGGTTTTGACGTGCGCCGACAGTTTGATATCTTGCGACTTCGCACTCCGACCGATGGCGTGGTGTCGGATGAGGCATCGGCACTAAAAGCACTCGAATCGCTGGCTAATAGTTAGCAATTCTAAGGAACACCATGGCACAACACGACGGCAAACAAAAGTTCGCAGGCAGTTTGAACAGCGCAATGATCGATGGTCCCGAGGGGGTCGCGGCGCAGCAGTACGCCAATCGCTTTGGCGAGCCCGGATATTGCGATACCGCGCACATCTATGTCGCGCAGCACTACGAGGGATACTCAGCCGAAAATCAAGAGTGCTGGCAGACTCTCTACGACCGTCAGATGGCGTATCTCGAAGCATGCGCATCAGAGGTGTACCTATCGGGGGCGCGGTCCATCCGACTTGTTCGGGATCACATTCCCTATCTCGAAGGCCCCCAGTCAATCAACACATATCTCAAGCGACTCACGGGATGGCAAAGCTGCGCGGTTCCTGGCTACCTGCCCGCCAAAGCTTTTTTCGCCTGCCTCGCGCGGCGCGAGTTTCCAACGACCGTCGTGATTCGTCCTAAGGAATCGCTCGACTACTTGCCTGAACCTGACATTTTTCACGATGTCTTTGGCCATGTGCCACTGCACGCCGATCCAGTCTTTGCAGACTTCTTGCAAACCTATGGGCGCGCTGCTTCGACAACCAACGACGACTCACACGTCGAACGACTCGCGCGACTCTTCTGGTTCACTGTCGAGTTTGGATTGATTCGCGAAGGTGGAACGATCAAGTTGTACGGATCGGGACTCATTTCTAGCCCTGGCGAGAGTCGTCACGCGCTCGAGAGCAAAGATGTCGAGCGTCGACCATTCGATCTCGAAACGGTCTGTGCGACTTCGTTCGAAATCGATCACTATCAGCCGATTCTCTACGTGCTTGAGAGCTTCGATCAATTGCGCGATGCAATGAACACCTATGCACTTCGCCTTCTCAATGGCAATGTGGCGGTAGGCGCGTGACGATGGCGAACCCCGCCCCCGCCATTTCTCTTGCTGAGTTCGCGGCTCGACGCGCCCGGTTGCTGGCGCAACTCAAACGCGATGGCAACGCGATCGGTCTCATTTTGGCGGGTGATGCCGACGCTTCACTCTCGCACAGTTGGCGACCGAACCCGAACTTTGAATACCTCACTGGGATCACTGATGAGGCGAGTGCGATCCTTTTGCTCGATCCAGCCCATCCAGTGAAATCAAAGCGCGTGCAGTTGTTTCTGCGCCCACTGAATCCCGAACTAGAAAAGTGGGATGGCTTTCGCGCGCAAGTCTCGACCGCACTCAAGGGGCAGTATGGCATCGCGACGATCCTGCGTAACACCGGCTTCGCGCGCGCGTTGCTCGAGAGTGCCAAGCGTGCCAAGCGATTTGCGTGCTTGCACGCTCTTGCGGCGCACACCGCGCCGATATCTGCTGATCTCGCTATTTTTCGCGAGAGCGCGCTGCGCATTCCTGGCGCGACGATCACTGATCTCACCCATCTCTTGCCCGCAATGCGGTCCGTGAAAAGCGCCGCTGAGATCGCGCAGATGCAACGCGCCGCAGACATCACCGCGCTGGGATTTGCCGCGGCACTGCGCGCAGCCCGACCTGGGCAAACTGAGTTCGACGTGCAAGAGGCAGTCGAGCATGCGTACAAGTCCGCCGGAGCGCGCGAGACGGCATACCGCACAATTGCCGGCAGCGGATTCAACGCGACCGTGTTGCACTACCACGCGAACAAGAATCCCATTGCAGCGGGTGAGTTGCTAGTGCTCGACTCGGGGGCTAGTTTCGCTGGGTACGCCGCCGATGTAACGCGCACGTTCGCGGTTGCGGGTCGATTCACTGCCCGACAACAGTTGGTCTACTCCACCGTGCTCAAGGCGCAACTCGCGGCGATCAAGGCATGCCGGGTCGGAGCAACCATGAACGATGTCGACAGCGCCGCACGCAAAGTAATCACCGCGGCCGGATTCGGCGACTACTTCATCCACGGTATCGGACACCACCTCGGTCTCGAGGTGCACGACGCAGATCCCGCCACGCCGCTGCAAGCGGGCATGGTGATCACTGTTGAGCCTGGCATTTACATTCCGCAAGAGTCGCTGGGAGTGCGCATCGAGGATGACATTCTTGTCACCCGCGGCGCCCCCAAAGTGCTGACCGCTGCGATCCCCAAATGACTGCGCTGCTCGGCGCGCTATGAATTGATCGGATACTGCCAGTGATAGAGCAAGAGTGACAACGAATAGAACACTGGCACCGCTGAAATCGCGATTCCCGTCCACACAAGGCGATGCGCGACAACGGGGCGGTCGCGCGAGATCCATTCGCAGGCGATGATCACGAAAAGCACAAGACTGAACTTGAATCCGATCGCTCCCCACAATCCCCACGAGGCGATCACCGCGTCCGCGACGGGGTTCACCTCTTCACCACCGCGGCGTTCCAAGATGTACCACGTCAGCATGATGTCCATCGCCGCAAAGAAGATGAACCACACATACTCGTCCTGATATCGCAGCGCTGGACAGCCCAAGAACCGTGGGCGCGGAGCCGGAACAAGCCGCGGGTGAGTCGCGGGTGAATCTTGATTCACCGCCGCCTTTCGCTGGTCGGGCTCTGTCTCTCTCATCATGACCATCGATGATACGAATCTCAGATCACCGAATCATGGGACGGCACATTGTGCGCGGGAGCGGTGTTCAGTTGCATAAGTTTGCCACCCTGAATCGCCCGCGCCGCACTCGGATCTACATAGTCACTGTGACAGGTTGACTTGCCATCTTTAGATTCAACAGTTGCCTTGGTCTTTGAGGCCAAGCGATGAATCTCGTCGGGCGAGAGCACGCCCCGCTTCGAAAGAATCTCTTGCTGCTCGGCGGTGAGCGCGGCACTGCGGGCGGGCTTTCCGCGCTGATACTCCTCTTCCTTTCCGCTGGCAAACTCTTGAATCTCTTTGCTGATGCGCACACTGCACCAGTCGTGACCACACATCGCACAGAAGTCTGTGTCGACGTCGAGATCTTCATCGTGATACGCCCGGGCAGTGTCTGGATCGAATGACAATTCGAAATGCTTCTCCCAGTTGAGCGCAGCGCGCGCCTTGGTGAGTTCATCATCGCGGTCGCGCGAGCCGGGAATTCCCAGGGCGATATCAGCCGCATGCGCCGCGATCTTGTAAGCGATGCACCCCTGCTTGACGTCATCCTTCTTTGGAAGCCCGAGATGCTCTTTGGGAGTGACGTAGCACAACATGCTTGCGCCGTGATAACCCGCCGCAGTTGCGCCAATGCAGCTCGTGATGTGGTCGTAGCCCGGAAAGATGTCTGTGACCAGCGGTCCAAGGACATAAAACGGTGCGCCGTGGCAAAGCGTGCGCTGCAGTTTCATGTTGTATTCAATCTGATCGAATGGCACATGACCAGGGCCTTCGACCATCACCTGCACACCCTTTCTCCAAGCGCGTTCGGTGAGTTCGCCCAATGTGGTGAGCTCGGCGAGTTGGGCAGCGTCGGTTGCATCGGCGAGACCGCCGGGGCGCAGTCCATCACCAATTGAAAAGGTCACGTCGTATTCGCGCATCACATCGCAGATGCGCTCCCACCCCGTGTACATGAGATTCTGTTGGTTGTTCACGAGCATCCACTTCGCGAGCAGACTTCCGCCACGGCTCACGATGCCGATCAGGCGCTTGCGAATGAGCGGCAGGTGTTCCTTGAGAACGCCCGCGTGAATAGTGAAATAGTCGACCCCTTGCTGGGCTTGATGCACGAGCGTCTCGAGCACGATTTGCTCATCTAGTTCTTCGAGTTTGCGGCCAATGATCATCGAGTAGATCGGCACTGTTCCAATCGGCACCGTGCTGTTGCGCACGATCGCGTCACGACACGCATCGAGGTCGCCACCAGTCGAGAGATCCATGACGGTGTCAGCGCCCCACCGCTCTGCCCACTGAAGTTTCTCGACTTCTTCCGCGGTGCCCGAACTCACTGGACTCGCCCCCATGTTGGCATTGATCTTCGTCTTCGACGCGCGACCAATCGCCATCGGATCGAGTCGATACTTCAAGTGCACTCGATTGGCAGGAATCACCATGCGTCCAGCCGCGACCTCGTCGCGAACCTGCCACGCCGACAAGTGGCCCTCGCGGTCGGCGACGCGCTGCATCTGGGGGGTGACCACTCCGAGGCGCGCGTGTTCAAGTTGCGTGATCGGCGCAAATCCGGCGGGGGCGATGCATCGAATGAACTCTCCGTTCACACTCGTACCGTGCCCGGCGCAACCAGAGGCGGGCGAGTCGGCAGAGGCGATGGACCAGCCCACTGGTAGAAAATCCCACGCTGTTTTTGAACTTGGCTGTGGCATCCCCGGCGTATCAGGAGAACTAAATGCAAGTGGGCCCCCGATTTGCGGCGCGTTGGCGAAACTGCCTGGATTCGTGCAATTCGACGATGGAGCTGGCGGAACGAATGTGCTCATGGTTGTTCTCCTTCTATTGAAACATTCGCTGCACTGGTGAGGGTGGTCCTGCCACGAGCGACGGGGCGAAAGTATAGGCGCACCGTGCTTGAGAACTTGCTAGGATCGCTCATTCACTGATATCCGGGACTGCGTTGGTCTGGCTGCTCGCGAGTGAGTGAAACTCCGCAGGAGCTGGGGGTCCCGCCTTTTCCCACCCTCGTCGGCAATTTTTTTAGTTCGCACGAGGTCCCGTACTTGATCAAGACACAAATTGCTGGCCGTGCTTCAGTCGATCGAACTGCGAGCGATTCTGATCGCAAGATCATGGCGATTCTACAAGACAACGGGCGCGCCATTGGTCGCGTTTTCGCAGCGGCCACTGATCTCTCCGAAGCCACGGTCAGCAGGCGCCTTTGCGCGCTTGAAGCGGCGGCGCTGGTGCGGGTCTGCGGATACCGCGATCCACTCGCGTGTGGCTGTCACGCCATGTCAATGATTCGCTTCTCGACCGAAGATGCCCCCGCAGCGTTCGCAACACTTCTCGCGCAGCGCCCCCTCTTTCATCGAGTCGCAACCGTGGCGGGCCGAAGCGAAGTCGTTGCACTCGTCGTCGCGCGCGACAACGGGCAACTGCTTGCAGAAATCGACGCGGTGCTGGCCGCAGCGGGATCGGCGCATGTTGAGAGCGCCAGCGCGGTATTGGCGATCATTCCCCCATGCGAAGCGCGTCAAGCCCGCGCGCAGGTTGGCGTGCCGCGCAAGAGCGCGCTCACGCCACGTCAACAGCAGATAGAACAGAAACTCATCCGAGCCTTGCAGAGTGATTTTCGGGCGACATTTTCGGCGTTGAGTGAGGCGGCCGATCTATCTGCTCCGGCCGCATCTGCGACCTTGCAAGAGATGATCGCTGAGGGCATCATTCATCACATCGTGGTTGTAGATCCGCGTTTTCTGGGGCGGTCACTCAGTGTGCAGCTCAGCATTCAAGTTCGCAACAGCATCGAAAAGGTGGCGCAGACAGTCGCCAAGACGCTAAACCCCGACTGGATTTTTCTCTGCCTGCAGGGCGACCAGATTGTCGTCGAGGCTTCCGTTGGTGGCGAGGATGAACTCTTTCGTTGGCAGCGCGAGATAAACAAGATTGCCGATGTCCTCTCAGTTTCATCGCGGCCATTCTCAGCGGTCTACAAGCAGACATTCAACTGGTCGAGCGACACAGACCTGTGAATCTCGCCTGCTGAGCGAGACTTGGTGCAAGATTTGGGGTGAGACTTGACTATTCTCGGCGCATGGCGCAATTCGCGGCAACTCTCAGCGACATTCGGTCGGCAGCGGCGCGCATAGCACCATACATCCACACAACGCCGATTATGCGCTGTAGTCACTTCGACAAGTTGGCGAATCGCCCACTGCACTTCAAGTGCGAGATGTTTCAACGCACGGGATCGTTCAAGTTTCGCGGGGCATCCAACGCTGTTTGGGCTCTCACTGATGCACAGGCGGCACGCGGCGTTGCCACGCACTCGTCTGGAAACCATGCGCAGGCACTGGCATGTGCGGCGCGTCTTCGTGGCATTCCAGCGCATGTTGTGATGCCAACAGATTCGGCGCAATCAAAGCGCAGCGCTGTCGAAAGTTATGGAGGACGGGTAATCGACTGCGAACCAAACCTCGCATCACGCGCGACGACTGCGGCACGCGTCTGCCAAGAGACCGGCGCGACGTTTATCGCTCCCTACGACCATCCTGATGTCATCGCCGGACAGGGAACGATCGCACTCGAGTTGCTCGCGCAAGTCACCGACCTCGATGCGATCATTGTTCCAGTTGGCGGCGGCGGAATGATCTCTGGCATTACGATCGCGGCGCGCGCGCTGCGTCCTGACATTCGCATCATCGGTGTCGAACCAACCTCCGTCGGCGATGCTGCAGAGTCGAAGCGGATGGGCGCGCGACAAGCAGCGACCGGCGCCGTCACCATCGCCGATGGACTGCGCACGTCGCTTGGAGATCTGACGTGGCCCGTTGTGCGCGATCTTGTCGACTCTGTGGTGACAGTCTCAGAAGATGAGATCAAGCGTGCGCTTCGACTCGTGTACGAACGGATGAAGATTGTGATCGAACCAAGTGCTGCCGTTGGAGTCGCCGCGGCGCTCGGTTCTCTGCGAAACCGCAGCGATTTTCACCGCGCAGGTGTTGTGCTGTGTGGTGGCAATATTGACCCGCAATTGTTGGTGGAACTCTTTGGCGCCAACTCGTGACGCAAACGCAGTCGAAGATTGGACACTGAATGAACGCCGCAACGCCAATGACGACAGTAACGCGCCTTGCAATCGCGGTGGCCGCACTTGGGTACTTCGTTGACGTCTACGACATAATCCTCTTCAGCGTCGTGCGCGGGGAGAGCCTCGCAGATCTCGGACTCGACAAATCCGCCGCGACAACCACTGGCGTTTGGCTATTGAATATCCAACTCATCGGAATGCTCGTGGGCGGCGTGGTGTGGGGAGTGCTCGGTGACCTGCGCGGCCGACTCTCGGTGCTCTTTGGATCGATCATCCTGTACTCGGTCGCGAATCTCCTGAACGCGGGAGTCGGCGCCACGAGCGGTCCACTTGCATTCATGAGTTCGTTCGATGCGATCACGGCCTACGTGGTCTTGCGATTTATTGCTGGCGTTGGACTCGCTGGCGAACTAGGCGCCGGCGTGACGCTCGTGGCAGAACTGACCTCGCGTCAGGGGCGCGGCATCGCCGTCACGATCATCGGCGCGGTGGGAGTTGTTGGCGCAGTTGTTGCTGGATTCGTCGGCGAGTTTGCGGGATGGCGCATGGCGTACGCGCTCGGCGGCGTCATGGGGCTCGCGCTTCTTGCGCTACGAATTGGCGTGGTCGAAAGCGGAATGTTCAATGCACTCAAGCGCGAGTCTGCCGGAGTTGCGCGCGGGCTCATCCCGATTGCTCGCTCGCCCGCGCTCGCACTGAGATTGCTCATGATCGTTGTCGTCGGCATGCCGATCTGGTTCACACTCTCAGTGTTGGTTGGACTCGCTCCCACAATCGCCCAGGCGATGGGTGTTTCTCCCACGCCGAAAACTGGCACGCTCGTCGCGCTCTACTACGGCGGCGCACTCTTTGGCGATCTCGCAAGCGGATTTCTCTCGCAGTGGCTGAAGTCGCGCCGACGTGCAATGGGCGTGTTTATGGCGGGCACGGCCGTGGGATGCGTCCTCGTGCTCACGCTCGGCGCCCATGGCGCCTACTGGTACGGAGTTGCAACCATCGTGATGGGATTCTTCAGCGGCTACTGGATTGTCGTTATCACAACTGCGAGCGAACTCTTTGGAACCAACGTTCGCGCCACTGTGACGACGATGGTTCCAAACTTGATTCGCGTGAGCGCGGTGCCAGTGACGATTCTGTTCACTTCACTCACAGGATCGACCGGCGGCGTCTGGGCAGCAGCGATCACAGGTGCGAGTTGCTTCGGCCTCGCGGCGATTGCCCTGAGCACGCTGAGCGAGACCTACGGACGCGACTTGGATTACTGCGAGAGTTGACGCGGCCGCGTTACGGCGACGAAGCGGCAGGCACTCGCTCGGCGATGAGCGCGTCGATGCGCTCGAGTCGACGCTTGTGTTGCTCGCGCTCGGGCTCGATGAGCGTCAACGCCAAGATGTGATCCCGCGCCGCTGCGAGATTCCCCGCTTCGATCGCACACGCTGCGGCGAGTTCACGCGTCGCAGCGTCATACGGATCGATTCGCGCCGCCCGCTCTGCCGCAACAAGAGCGGTTGGGGCATCCTTGAGCGCGCGTGTGCTGCGCGCGATGGCGAGCGCAAACGTCGGATCGTTATCTGCGCGCGCGTCGAGAAACTTTAGGTTAACGACCGCCGCGGCGGCATCGCCCAGCGCGAGGGCGCGAGCAGCCATCCGCTGATGCGGCCAAGGATCGAGTGGACGGCTCGCCGAATAACGGGTGAGCAACTGCGCGGTTGGGTCGTCGATTCCGCCAGGCGCGGCGGCGGCATCGAGCGCAGAACTGCGCGCGACACTGCGCCGGGCGGCCAATTCAAGCACATCGGGATGGGTCGAATGCGCAACGAGCAGCGCCGCGATCGTCGCCTCGCTCAGCGGCGCTTCTGGATCATCCTTCGATCGTGCCCCTTCAATGATTGACTCAATCGACGGCACAGCCGCGAGCCCCCACTGCGCAACCTGTGCCGTTGCCCACGCCTTGAACTCGCTCATGAATTGCTCGCGCGAAATCCCGAGCACTGCGGTGAATGCCTTCACTTCTGTCTCGCCACGCGCGTAGTGATCGAGCAAGTTCACCACCGCACCCTTGCCGTAGGACTCGCGCATGAACTGCACCATCCAATGCCCCTGCGCATAGGCAAGCGCGCGATCTTGTTTTTTCTTGGGACGCACAAACGCCCACTTAATGCCATCGAGATCGAAGAGCTCATCTTTCTGCAGCGTGCGGGCGAGCAGTTGATAGGTCTCCCAGTCGCGCGCCCGGTGCTCCATGTCAACAGCCGCAGCCTCTGTAAACCAGTGCGGAATGCGGTTGCTCGTGCGATCGAGCGTAACGGTGTGCACGAATTCATGGCGAATCGTGTCGAGCCAGTCGAATCGCCCCAACGACTTGCTCGACGCGCCATCGCGCGGAGGCTCGAGCGCGATCACAGGACCAGTGCTCGCGGCAACCGTGTGAATCTGCGGCATTCCCGTCACGCGCACCGCGAAATGTTTGTGGTCGGGCATCAACTCGATGGTCGTGATCGCTTTGGGCTCGTGTCGATAGTGATCGCAGACCTCGCGGTACATCACCTCGAGTTGTGCGGGCATGCTCGCGGCGAGAATCTCATCGACGCCAGCGCGGCATCGCACGCGAAAGTGCGCGCTTGTGAATACTTTCCATCCCGCCATTTCTTCGAGGAGGTACTTGCTGAAGGCAACGCGCTTGTCATATGGATCGAGTCGCGCCGCCTCGGTAAGCGCGGCGAGTGCTTCGGCATCGTTGCCGGCTTGCATCTGCAAGAGGCCGAGTTCGTTGCGAGGAACGCTCCAGTTGGGTTCGCGTTTCGCCGCTTCACCCAACAAGACTGCGGCATCGGCATACTGCCGCGCGAGCGCCAGAAAACGTCCAGCCTGCCAGTGCGCGCGACCGCTCATAGGTGCGCGGGCGTCGGCCACGGCAAGCGCGGCGCGCATCGCATCAAAGTCGTACTTCAATCCATACGCCGAAGCTTCGAGCGCGATCGCTTCAGGAAGCGCGGGAAACGCCGTTCGAATCGGCGCGAGAATTGCGAGTGCCTCGTCGGCATCGAAGCGAAAACACGCCGCTTCGGCGCGCAGCAACGCCGCGGGCGCGCAGGGTTCGATGCCATCCACGGTGTCTGCCGCCAACTGAATCTGCTGAGCTGCGCGCTCGGCGCCGTCAAAATCAAATCCCATCAGGGCGACTTTGCCGAGCAACTGCCACGCATCAGCGGCACGAGGGTTTAGCGCGAGCGCCTCGCGCAGCGCTGCCACCGCTTCTTCTGCGTTGTGCTTCTCGATGAGAAAACGTGCTTCGGCGACTCGTCCTCGCCAGTCGAGTCGGTCGAGTTCGCGTGCGTCAGCAAGCGTTTTCATAATCGCATCGCATGCCGCCGCATCGGCCGCGCGCACCCGAGCGAGTACTTGCATTGCCTGCGCGACCATGACGAGATCGGCGACTGCAATGGCCTTTCCATCGGCGAGATCGCGCACCGACTCTGCGGCCGCCATGGCTGCCTCGTCGAGTTGACCGAGTGCTTCGAACGCCGCGGCCCGCAGCGATGCGGCGGATGCTCCTGGCAAATCGGTGAGCACTTGGAGCGCAGCGACGCATTGACCTTGATCAAGCAGCGCCTCAGCGGCGAGTAGCGCAGGCACCCCCGCCGGAACCATTGCTGTCGTCGTGACCGCATTTGGAATGCCTGCGTCAATCGCAGCGCGAGCCCGGCGCGCAGGATCGCTGAGATCTGCCGAGGTCCACTGCCCATGCTGCACGCGGGCATTGGCGCGGTCTGCTTCGCTTCGCCATGCTGCGTTGACTGAGGTAGTCGCAGCAGCGGATGGCTGAACTGACTGTGGGACAGCCGATCCCTGCGGCAAATGCGCGTTCGCGTTGACGCACCCAACACCGATCGCCAGTGCGATGATGATTGCGCGGCATCGAAAGATGTAGAGGTCGCACCACTCGAACATGGTGCCAACAGAAGATGCCCCACTGACTTGCCAGATCTTTCTGCGACCGCTTGGGTTCATGCGACGAGCGTAGCGGGATGCGGTTGGCAGTTTCTCAGACATCGTCGCATGACAAGCGAGCCTCGCTGCGTCCGACGGGGCGGGCGAAACCGACTCGCCCAATCACACCAAGCGCGTGCGCCATCCCATAGACGATATCGTTTACCCTCAGCGAACAGCCATGACCAGCACGTTTTCTGTCACACATCGAGTGCAATTCAGCGAAACCGACATGGCTGGAGTCGCACACTTCTCGAACTTTTTTCGGTGGATGGAAGAGACCGAACACGCGTTCTTGCGCAGCGTTGGAGTGGGCGTTTCCATAACACACAACGGAGCAACCATTGGATGGCCCCGCGTGAACGCGACGTGCGACTTCATGCATCCCGCGCGATTTGAGGACGAGGTGCGCTGCGAACTCGCCGTGCAACGCATCGGCGAAGGATCGATCACGCACGAAGTGACCTTCACCGTGCATGGCGAACTGATCGCGCGCGGTTCGATGACCATCGCATGCTGCACGCTTGTTGAAGGCACGATGCGGAGCATCCCGATTCCGCTAGCGATTCGCGCCAGACTGAGCGGCGGGTGAGTTCATGTTTGTCGTTGGGTCGCGGCTGCGCGTGCGGTACGCGCCGCAGTCACACCTAGCCTCGCCAAATCACACTCGCCAAATCGAGGTCATCCCAGCGGTCTGATATCGATCTTCCATCCATCCGTGGATGGCGCCGCGAGAAGCCCTTGGGCAGCACTGTCGAGTCCAACATTCAGTTTGCCATTTCGCAAGAGCACGCGCGTGCGATCGCCATTGACTGCTTCAACTTCGACCGCTCTAGGCGCAAGCGACCCATTGTCGAGCACTATCACAATCGCCGCGGTGTCGCGCGCCATCGCAGTGCCAGGGCGCGGCACAAGACGCAGCGCGACGAGTGCGCCTTCAGCCGCAGGTCTTGCACCCTCAGCGCCGCTCGCAATCGCATGCAACGACTTGAAGAACGGCGCACTAGGAACCGCCGCATTGGTCACCGCGAATTCGCGCAGCACATCGGCTTTGGGCTGACCTAGTGGCACCGGAAACGCCCCCTCGCCAACCCGCAGCGGATCGAACGCCTCTCCAGCCCGCGCGAGCTGCCTGCGAATCAACTGTTTGCGCTCGACATCGAATTCGCTCAACCATCCCGCAGAAAAAATGAAACGGCGCGAATCAGTCGAACCACGGCCCGTACTGTCAATCGTCTCGTCGAAGATGATCGCTATCTGTCGCTCTGCGCCGGATGAACCAACCACAACAACGCGACCCCGTCGAATCTCGCGTTCTTCAGTGAGCGCTTCAAATTTCTCCATCGTCGCCGATGCCGTAAAGTCTCGCAGCGTGCGCCCCTGCTCTTCGAGTTGATTCAAGACTTTCTCGACGTCCGCCGTTGGTGCTGCCGGCGAAACTGCCGGCGAAACTGCCGGCGAAACTGCCGGCGAAACTGGTGGCGAAACTGCCGGCGAAACTGCCGGCGAAACTGGTGGCGAAACTGCCGGCGAAACTGCCGGCGAAACTGGTGGCGCGCTTTGGCATCCAATCAACAGCAGCAAGATAAGTGTGTTCATTCGCCGGTCTGCTTTCCTGTTCATTCTATTGGCACTTGATCGACGATCTCGAGACCGAATCCGTGCAAGCCCGGCAGCGCCTTGGGTCGATCGGTCAACACGATGAGACGAGTCAATCCAAGATCGCGCAGAATCTGTCCGCCAATTCCAAACTCTCGTTGGTCCATCGGCTGCGCGCGCGCGCCAATGCCACCGGGCCGCGTGAGATCCGGAGCATTCACATCATCGCTGCCGCCCCGCCGCACTTGGTGAATCAGGTCGGTTAGTGCGCCACCCTCTGGCTCGCTGCGCAGATACACGAGCGCTCCCCGACCCGCTTTGCGAATCGCGCGTAGCGATGCGCGCACAGTCTCTTGCCCGGTGCGCTCGCCAGCAGTGCGCGTTGTCGCGAAGATGTCGCCCAAGATGTCGCGTCTGTGCATGCGCACGAGCACCGCCTCGTTCTGCGCGATGGGCGACCCATTAGAGTGCAGCGCGCCAATTCCACCCAAGCACAGCGCCAAATGCGGCTGAGGATCGAGCGAACTGTGCCACGCGTAAAGCGTGAACATGCCCTCTGGCGTTTCGATCGGCACGCCCGCGAGGGGTTCGATGCGCGTGACAAGCGTCTCTTGTCGCAGGCGATACTCGATGATCTGCTCAACCGAACACATCTTCAGGGAGTGCTTTGCGCAAAGCACGTTCAGATCATCCATGCGCGCCATTTCGCCATCTTCGCGCACGACTTCAATAATGCACGCCGCGGGTTTCATCCCAGCAAGCCGACAGAGATCAACCGAGCCCTCGGTTTGTCCAGTGCGCACAAGAACGCCGCCATCCCGAGCCCGCAGTGGATTGATATGCCCTGGTCGCACAAGATCGTCGGGACGCGTCGCGCCATCCGCCAGCAGGCGAATCGTTGTTGCCCGATCACGGGCACTGATTCCAGTTCCGACTCCATGACGGGGATGACCGTCGACAGACACCGTGAACGCTGTGCCGCGCAGACTCGAGTTTGCCCCAACCTGCGGCGCAAGCGCAAGTCGGTCGCACGTCTCGCCATCGAGCGCGACGCACAGATATCCGGCCGCGACGCGCGTGAGAAAGTTCACCATTTCTGGCGTCACTGATTCTGCGCAACAGACCAAATCTCCCTCGTTTTCACGCTGTTCATCATCGACCAGCACAATCGTGCCTCCAGTGCGAAGCGCATCAAGAATCTCAGGAATAGGCGAGAAGTTCATCATGGATGGTTCACTTTATCCTTCAACCATGCCTCCCGCACCACGACGATCTCCCGCTGACCGCACCACCCGCCGCGACGAACTCTGGCTTCTCGAACTCACCAGCACTCCGACCGCCGCCGGCCGCGAAGAACGGGTGATGGTTTGGATCGACCAGTGGCTCGCGCCGCGCCGCGCGCGCCTCGATATTCGACGTGATGATGCGGGCAATTTTCTGATTCAACGCAAAGATCGCTCGCGCACCGCTCAACCGATCATCTTCACTGCCCATTTGGATCACCCCGCGTTTGTCGTGGTGACCGCCCCATCAACTATCGGCAGCGCAGCAGCTCGCCGCACCGCGCAACTCGAGTTTCGCGGTGGGGTGAACGACCCATACTTCGTCAAGGCGCGCATCGAAGTCATCGACTATTCGGGATCGCGCCACGCGGCAACAATCACGACTCTCGACGCGGCCGCCAAGCCTTTCAAACGCGTCACCGTGCGATTCGACGCACCTCCCGCGCCAAACACGATTGCAGTTGGCGACATTGGTCGCTGGCTGCTGCCAGCGGTGCGCATTGCGATGCGCGAACTTCCTCCACTCGCCACCGCGGGTGCCAACCGACTCACACGCGTCATCGAAACGCACGCCTGCGATGATCTCGCCGCAGTCGCCGCAGCCTGCGCGGCATTTGATCGCCTGCTCAAGAACAAAGCCGCCGCCAATCTCGGGTTGCTCTTCACGGTCGCAGAAGAAGTTGGATTCATCGGCGCAATTCATGCGGCGCGCAGCAAGTTCATCCCCAAGAATGCCCGACTCATTTGCCTCGAAAACTCGCGCAGTTTTCCAAACGATTCGCCCATCGGCGCTGGCGCGATCATGCGTGTAGGAGATCGCCTGAGCGTTTTCACTCCGACTCTCACAAACGAGCTCTCGAAGTGCTTCACAGCGCACGCGAAGAAGACTCCCGCTTTCCAGTGGCAACGCAAACTGATGGCGGGAGGCGCGTGCGAAGCGACGGCATTCGCCGCCTACGGATTCGAGTCGACCTGCCTCTGCCTTCCACTGGGCAACTATCACAACATGAAAGACATCGACGGCGTTGCGGCGGGCAAACGCCCCGCGGTCATCGACTGTGAGTTCGTTGCAGTTAGTGACTTTCACGCGCTCATCGAGATGCTGCTGGTAGCGACGCTCGCGCTCGCCAAGGCAGCCTCGACGACCTCGAAAACAAAGCCTGCCCGTCCAACTCACTTCGCACTCATGGAAGATCTCTACGAGCGCACTTCGCAGGTGCTGGGCGGCTAAGGCGCAACTCTCTACGATCATCCTCCCCTCATGTCGCAGAACCACGCGCGTACTTCACGAACCAACGACCTTGCATCGCGCATCGATGCGGGATTTCGCACCGCGATTGCGGCAGCTCTCAGCGACTACGCAAGTGTGAACAGTGCGCCGATCGATCCCCTTATCAAGGCCGCTGCGAATCCAAAATTTGGCGACTTTCAAGCCAACTTTGCTATGAGCCTTGCAAAGTCGCTTGGCAAGAATCCGCGCGAAGTTGCGCAACAAGTCGTCGACGCTGCACCGCCGTCACTGCGCGATCTCTGCGAACCATTTGAGATAGCAGGACCGGGCTTCGTGAACATTCGCCTGCGTCCTGAGAGCATCGCCAACGCACTGACCGCGATGGACAGCGCGACGCTCGGCGTCTCTAACGACAACAAGACACACACGGTCGCCGTCGACCTCTGCGGAGTCAACGTCGCAAAGCAAATGCACGTCGGCCATCTGCGCGCAACAATCATCGGCGACACCATCGCGCGACTTTTCGAACGCCTCGGATGGAATGTGCACCGACAGAATCATCTCGGCGACTGGGGACTCCCCATCGCGATGACTCTCGCGGCACTGCGCCGAGCAAAGGTTGATATCGCCCGTGTAACGCTCGACGACCTCAACAGGGCGTATCGCCGCGCGCAAGCGGAGGGTCGCGACGACGAGGCTGGCCTCGCTGCCGCACACGCAACTGCTGTGGGACCTCACCGCATAGCTGAACTTGAAGCGCAACACGAGGGGGCCGCTGCCGCGCTGGCCGATGCCCACGACACCCTTCGGCGGTTGCAGTCGGGCGACGCTGCCGTTGTGGCCGACTGGCAGAAACTCATCGATGTCACAATGCACGAGGTCTACGAAACAGCGCAACTGCTCGGCGTTGATCTCAAGCCCGAACACAATCGTGGCGAGAGTTTCTTTCGGGATCGCCTCACCCCGACGGTCGACGCGTTCGTCGCCGCCAACCTCGCTGTGCGCGATGCTGGCGCACTCGTAGTGCGTTTCGAAGGTCGGGAGCGTCCCCTGCTGATTCAGAAGTCTGATGGCACGTCGCTCTACGCAACGACCGATCTCGCCGCAGCGCGATACCGCATTCAAGACCTTGGCAGTGAACTCGTCGTCTATTGCGTTGATGCGCGACAACGCGATCACTTCAATGACGTCTTTGACGCGGTCGCACTCATCGGATGGACCAAACGCGCCGACGGCCGTGAAGCATCGCTCGTGCATGTTCCATTTGGTGCGGTACTCGGCAGCGACAAACGGCCACTAAAAACGCGCAGCGGCGAAAACTTCACGCTCAAGGCGCTACTCGACGAGGCGATTGCACGGGGTCGTCGCGAGGTGCACGCCCGCGCCGCATCGCCCGACGCACCAACGGCCGCACTCTCGCCCGCTGAGCTCGATGCGATTGGACAGGCCGTCGGCATCGCCGCGATCAAGTACGCCGATCTCTCGAGCGATGTAAGTCGCGATTACGTGTTCGATCTCGACCGGATGGTTTCGTTCGAAGGCGACACTGGTCCGTATGCGCAGTACGCGCACGCCCGCATTGCTGGGATACTCGCCAAAGCATCAGCGCAAGGGGCCGCCGCGGGGGCGCTCGTGATCGCGACTCCCCAAGAGCGTTCACTCGCACTCAACTTGCTGCGCTACCCCGGCGCAATCGAGGATGCCGCGTCGCAACTCGCACCAAACAGGATTGCCGCGTTCATATTCGAACTCGCCAACACCTTCAATGCGTTCTACCAAGCCTGCCCGGTTCTTCGCGGCGCCGACGAGTCGACGCGCGCATCAAGACTGCACCTGTGCGATCTCACCCGGCGCGTGCTGGCCGATGCGCTTTCAATCATGGCGATTACCGCCCCATCCCGGATGTGAACTATGAACAACGTCACGACGCCAGCGAATCTGCACATCTTCGATCATCCGCTCATTCACCACAAGCTCTCGTACATTCGCGATCGTCAGACAAACACGCGCGACTTTCGCCGCCTGCTTTCTGAAATCGCCACGCTGATGACTTACGAAGTCTGCCGCGAGTTTGCGACGGTCTCAGCGGAGGTCGATACTCCACTCGAGCGAACCACTGTGCGGCGACTCGCCGCGCCGATCACGCTCGTGCCAGTTCTGCGGGCGGGTCTTGGGATGACACGCGGAGTGCTCGAACTGCTTCCCGAAGCGCGCGTGGGGCATATCGGCATCCGCCGCGACGAATCGACGGCGCTTCCCATCGGCTACTACACCAAACTTCCGGCAGACATTGCGGCGGGTCCTGTGATTCTCGTCGATCCAATGCTCGCCACGGGCGGGTCATGCGCCCACGCAATCACGCTCTTGCGCGAAGCGAAGTGCTGCGATGTTCGTGTCGTTTGCCTCGTCGCTGCACCTGAGGGAGTCGCGCGCCTCACCCGCGACCATCCAACTGTGCGCATCTACGCCGCGGCGCTTGACCGCGAACTAGACAGCAACAAATACATTCGCCCTGGTCTGGGCGATGCTGGCGATCGTTGCTACGGCACTGGCTAATCGTGCTAGCCGAGAACGCCGCCGCGCCGCGCTCTCACGCATCCTTCTGCCACGCGACATCCGCGATGCCGCGCGCGCCATTGGCCCGCCGTGCCATCGCGAAAAACAAATCGCTCAATCGATTCAAGAATTGGATGCTCTCTCCGCCAATGGGCTCGCTCTCATTGAATGCGACCAGCAGTCGCTCGGCGCGCCGACAGACTGTGCGCGCGACGTGCAAGTGCGCCGCGAGCGTCGTGCCACCGGGCAGCACAAACACCCGAATGGGCTCGTTTGCGCCGTCAATCTCATCGATATAGGCCTCAACCTCTGCCACGTGGCGCGCCGCAATCCGCGCCACCTTCGCGGCGCCTGCCGACCCTGCCGGAGTCGCGAGATCTGCACCCAGATCAAAGAGTCGCGACTGCAAGTGAATCAGTATTGCGCGCATTCGACTCTCAACTTCATTCTCGCCCGCGCCCGCAATCACACACATTCCGAGCCACGCGTTCAACTCATCCACGGTTCCATACGCTTCGATGCGCGGATGATGCTTCATCACGCGACCCGATCCATAGAGTCCCGTTGATCCATCGTCACCAGTCTTGGTGTAGAGCTTCATGTGGTCGTTTCCTCTTCTTTGTGCATAATGAATTCTGGTGTGACCGCCCGAGTACCAGCGGCATCGGCCACCGCGACGACGAATCCCTTGCGAAGCGCCCCGGCACTCCACGCGCCGCACTTTGAGAGCGCGATCACTCCGATCTGCTGGTTGGCACTCGGATGAAACCGGCGCTCGATGCGTTCGAGCACTTCGCGCACTGCTTCGATGGGTGTCGCGCCGCGGCGCAGGCACTCGACTGCGAGGAACGATCCACTCACTCCCATGATGAGTTCGCCATTGCCCGTCGCGACGGCACCACCTACTTCAGGATCGACGTACAGCCCGTGACCAGGAATCGGTGAATCGCCAACCCGTCCAACCATCTTGTATGGAAGCCCGCTCGTCGAGCACGCCCCTGCCATCACTCCCTTGGCGTCGATCGCTAGCACTCCAATTGTGTCGTGGGGCACGTGAATCTCACCGAGCGCTGCCGCAACCCGAGCCGGCGCTGCCGCAACCTCGCCGGACTTCCATTTTTGCCATGCTGCTTGTGCATCAGCCGAAAGCAACTCCGCTGGCGCCATCCCCGAAGCATCTGCGAAACCGTCTGCTCCTTCACCAGCGATCATTACATGGTTGGTGCGCTCCATCACGAGCCGCGCAAGATCGGTCACGTGCAAATGGCGCGTTACTGCGCAGACCGATCCACATCTTTCTGGCGCCAACATCACGCACGCATCGAGGCTGATCGTTCCGGAATCGTCAGGAAACCCCCCAAAACCGACGGAATCTACAGTCGGATCTGCTTCCGCCTCGCGCGCGGCCGCGCAGACGGCATCAAGTGACGACCCACCACCTGCCAAGGCGGGCCACGCCGCGACGCACCCACGCGTCGAAAAACTCCAGGTTGCGAGCATCATCGGGGGAAGCGCTGCCATAGATCGAATGGAGCGTAGTCGCTAGGCAACCCGTCGATCCTCTTGCACAAAAAGATCAGAAACCCGTTGCCGAACAGGCCGGGGATGCGTATCTGTCTCTGCTTCATGAGCGAATTCCCCGCGCGATTCCCCGCCCGCGAGTTCCTTATCATGAATGCAAGATGTTGCGTCGTGATTGCCTATCAGCAGTTGCGTGATTGCCTATCAGCAGTTGCGTGATTGCCTATCCGCAGTTGCGTGATTGCCTATCCGCAGTTGCGTGATTGCCTATCAGCAGTTGGTTGCATTTCAGCCGAAGTTTTGAGTAGTATTCAGGATCAGGTTCTTAGGGGTGTCGGTTCAGCGTTCCAGATCAACGGTTTTCACTAGACGGTTTTCACAGTCTTTCCCAAGGTCACCACCATATGAAGAGTCTCACACACCGTGCATTTACAATCGTCGAGTTGCTCGTCGTTGTCGCGATCATTTCGCTTCTGATCGCCATCCTCTTGCCTGCCATCGGAAAGGCGAAAGATGGAGCGCTCGTCACACAGAGCATCGCCAACCTGAACAACTTGGGCAAGGCCAATGCCACATATGGTGCCGATTGGCAAGATCGCCAGTTCACCGCATGCGCCGATGACTTCGGGGCCGTCGCCGGTAATTGCGCGACGTACACCACCTCAGTGGCTTGTCCAGCGCAGCAGATTCTCGGCTGGGATTCCAGCGGCGGTCTGTGGGGATACTGGCTTGGTGGAGGTCTCTGTCCAGGAAACTACCCAGGAAACTGCGGCAATTGGATCGTCTACTGGCCGCAGGAATGGGCCTCTACAAATGGATTCTTCGGCGCATGGCGCATGCCAAACGTCAAGGCGTTCAACGACTACGTCAATGGCAAGTTCTACGACAAGGTCTACTGGGCTCCCAAGGACAAGGTCTATCTCGAAAAGGCTGCCGATGCGTTTGCAAATCCTGGCGAGTTTTCAGTTCCACCGAATCCTCCGATCTACTCAACGTATTGCTGGAGCCCCGCTGCGATGTGGGCAATGGACGTCTTGAGTTCAACGACTCTTGACTGCCCAAATGCCGGAAAGCCACAACAGTGCGGACCAGGAGCATGGCGCTCCCCAGCGTCGAGTCAGGCGTCTTACCCTGATCTCAAGACGCGCATGATCGAGCATCAGTGGCTGCAGAACAAGGAAGGCGGCGAGTACAACCCAGGATTCGCCGGCCAAGTTCCTTGGATCTTCAATCAGGGATACAACTCGGCTCCTGCAACCCTCTACTTCGACGGTCACGTCACAATCGCCGGCGTTTCTGACGCGATGGAAGCGAACGCCCGAGCGAAGGGGCAGAATGCTGCAAATTCGAACATGTGCGCGGCTGCGAAGGGCCTGTGGCACACTGGTACACCAATGGGTAGCACGGGGTATTACAGCAACATCGGGTATGACATGTTGGTTTCGACCAACTACCACATCCTGACAACCGACGGTATTCAGGGACGCGACGTCACTGGCGCCAAGTAAAGACCAGTTTCTTTCATGATCTAAAGGCGGGCGCCCTGCGGCGTCCGCCTTTTTTTAGCGAATGCGCGCAGAAACGAGGGGCTAGTTTGTAGCCTTCCTTGAATGAAGCATGCAGCGACACCCGCACTTCGGTGCGCATTCACAATCGTGGAGTTGTTGGTAGTGGTTGCGATCATCTCATTGCTCATCGCGATTCTCTTGCCAGCGATTGGCAAGGCCAAAGAAGCGGCGCTCGTCACGCAGAGCGCGGCAAACCTGAACAATCTCGCGAAGGCGAATGCCACCTACGGCGCAGATTGGCAAGACCGACAGTTCACTGCGATTCCTGATGATTTCGGTTCGCCGCCAGCAAACGGAAACTGCGCGATCTATCAGTCACAGGTCGCATGCCTTCCACAGATGATTGCTGGTTGGGATGCGACGGGCGGTCTCTGGGGATTCTGGATTGCGGGAAGCCTCTGCCCCGCTGGATTTCCTGGCAACTGCGGCAACATCCCGGTCTACATAGCCAACGAGTGGAGTTACGCCAACGGAGTCTTCGGATCGTGGCGCCTCTGCAACTACAAGGCCTTCAACGACTACCTCAACGGCAAGTACTACGATCGAGTTTTTTGGGCGCCAAAAGATCGCATCAATCTCGAGAGTGCCGCCCCCGCCCTCGCCTATCCAGGAGAGTTTTGTCCGCCAGGATCGACAGGTGGAAGTTCGATTCGTTCGACGTATGTATGGAGTCCCGCAGCGCTGTGGGCGCCTGACGTGATCTCGTCAACGATTGCCGACTCACCAAATGCAGGAAAGCCAAATCAGTGCGGTCCCGGTGCCTACCGAGCGCCCGGTGCAGGAATGGCGACCTACCCCGATCTCAAGACGCGCATGATTGAGCGCATTTGGCTGCAAAACCGCGAAGGAGGCGAGTACTGCAACGCATTCAGTCCGCAATCTCCGTGGCTCTACAACCAGGGATACAACTCCGCTCCAGTCTGTATGTTTTTCGACGGACACGTTCAGATGACTGGAGTTGCTGATGCGATGGAAGCAGACGCGCGCGTCTCTGGTCAGAACGCATCTAATACAAACATCTCAGCGACTGGAAAAGGTCTCTGGCATCGCGGTACGCCACTGGGCGGCAACTTCAACGCCTACTACACGGCGCAGGCGTACGACCAACTTGTAAACACTGCGTTTCACGTGCTCACGACTGATGGCATTCAAGGTCGCGACGTTGTGGGGGCGAAGTAACGCTTTTTTAGGAACCGCCCTACGGACTACCTAGGCCAGGAGTGGTGGGACCTTTTTGCGCTCCAACCGGTGATGACTTCTTTCCTCCCAGAGGAAGAACGTTTGGAGCGGTTGGCGCGGCAACAGGATCGACCCTTTGACGGCCTGTCGGCGCGATCTCTGGGCCGACGGCATCGGGTGTCACTAGCGGAGCGTCGGGAGATGCCGCCGGAGAAGTTGCCAGAGGACTCTGGGCAAGCGGATTTTCGTCGCGCGTGACAACTGCATAAAGCTGGCGACCTAGGGCAGCACTGACAAAGCACGCCACGTCAATCGCACCATCGGCAGGTGGTCGTGCGCTCGCCTCAATGAGTTGCGATTTCCACTCCCGTCCAGCGTGACTGCTGGCGCGCACGAATTCGGCTTGTTTTGTAGCCATTCCAGTAAAGACGATCTGGTTCTTGTCGCCCGAGGCAGATCCGCGCCACGATCCACCTGCGGTCGCGGTGAACTTCGGGCGCATGACCGCAGTGCCATCGGCGATCGCTGCTGCATGAATGACTGGCTCGGTTTCGCTCGATAGTGCCAGCAGAATGTGCGCCGTCGCGCCGATACTCGCCGCCGACAGATCGATCACCTCTGTCTCGTTTGTAACACGCGCATCGAGTGGCATCTTCTTCTCTGGCTCAACGCGCCATGTCAATCCTTGATCGGTTGAGAGTGCAGACATCAGACTGCGCGGCTTATCAACTGCCGTGAAGTCACGGGCGATGAAGTACATGCGCAGCTCGCCTGCTGCCGTGGTGCAGACACAGGGATGATCCGGGCCATCCATCGTCGCGGGCAATCCTTGCATCTGGCAGGTTTGAAGTTCGCTCCAGTTCACTCCACCATCTGCGCTAGTTGCGCGGGCGATCGAACCGAATGCTGGTGGATCGTTCACTGGGAATTGCCGCACGAACATCACGATCAAGTCGGGGGCGAGTGCGACGAGTGTTGGCGATGAGGCGCCCACAAAAACAGATGGCGCGAATAGTTCTGTCGATTGCGTGTAATAGAGCTGCACCGAGTCAGACCATGCGCCGACAGTTCCACGTCGTGCCGAATCAACGCGCGTGGCGTGCTCCATCGCAACCGCTGCCGCAGCATCGGCATCAGATTGAACCTCTGTTGCGCCCTGCACCGGCGAGTCGCCTTCGCCGCCCTCGGCAGGGGCTGACTTGGATGGCACAAACTTCCAACTCGACGGCGACTTCTTCTTCGCCGGATCACTCTGCTGTGCCCCCACAAAGTTCGTGCAGGCGAGCGCCAGCCCGAGCGCGGCACCCGCGATGGTTGCGATGTTCGCTGTTGTTCGCTCTGCGCTCATGCACCTGATCGTACGGATGGAATCGGTGCGATGACAAAAGAAAAGACCCCACCCGTTTCTGGGTGGGGTCTTGCAAGTCGACCCATTGCGGCAGTAAGGGAGACGCCCCTGTGCCGCAAACAGAGTCGAATCGATCAATAATCCATATCGTCTTCGCCGCCAGCTGCTGGCGCCTTCGACTTCTTTTCCTTGATGTCAGTGATCGCGCAATCGGTGGTCAGCAGCAATCCAGCGATGCTCGCCGCATTCTGCAGAGCCACGCGCTCAACTTTTGTTGGGACGATCACGCCGGCCTTGACGAGGTCTTGGTAGACGCCCGTCGATGCGTTGAATCCGAACGAAGGGTCGCTCGACTCTTCGACCTTCTGTGCGACGATCGATCCATCGAGTCCGCAGTTTGCAGCGATCTGCTTGATTGGGGCAGAGAGTGCCCGCAGAACGATGTCGACGCCGACCTGTTCGTCGCCGGTGAGTGTCTTCTTCAACTTCTCGAGAGCCTTGCGCGTGCGAAGTACTGCAACGCCGCCGCCGGGAAGAATGCCTTCTTCGACTGCGGCACGGCAAGCGTGCAATGCATCTTCGACGCGTGCCTTCTTCTCTTTCATCTCGACTTCGGTCGCTGCGCCGACGTTGATCTGCGCTACTCCGCCAGCGAGCTTCGCGAGACGTTCTTGAATCTTCTCACGGTCATAGTCGCTGCTTGCGGCTTCGATCTGACTCTTGAGTTGCTCAATGCGACCTTGGATGTCCTTGGTCTTGCCGCCGCCTTCGACGATTGTGCAATTATCCTTGTCGACTGTGATCTTCTTCGCGCGACCGAGATCGGCGATTGTGACGTTTTCGAGCTGCATGCCGAGTTCTTCCATGATTGGCTTGCCGCCAGTGAGCACCGAGATGTCTTCGAGCATCGACTTGCGGCGATCGCCAAATCCGGGAGCCTTGACTGCACAGACCTTGAGAACTCCACGCAACTTGTTCACCACGAGCATCGCGAGTGCTTCACCGTCGATGTCTTCGGCAACGATGAGCAGTGGACGTCCAGCTTCAGCGACCTTGCCCAGAATTGGCAAGAGATCTTTGGCCGACGACATCTTCTTCTCGTACACGAGCACGACTGCGTCTTCAAGCACACACTCCATCGCGGCGGGATTCGTCACGAAGTGAGGGCTGAGATAGCCCTTGTCAAACTGCATTCCTTCGAGCAATTCGACTTCGGTCTCGAGGCTCTTGCCTTCTTCAACGGTGATGACGCCATCTTTGCCGACCTTGTCCATCGCCTCGGCAATGATCGCGCCGATTTGCACGTCATGGTTAGCCGAGCAGGTTCCGACCTGTGAAATCTCTTTCGAGTTCTTCACCGGCTTAGAAAGGCGCTGCAGTTCAGCAACGACTTCACGAACAGCCGCTTCGATGCCCCGCCGAACCATGTTCGCGTTGGCACCTGCGGTGATGTTCTTGAGACCTTCCGCAAAAATCGCTTCGGCGTAGATCGTGGCGGTGGTGGTGCCGTCGCCAGCATCTTTGCTGGCCTTGCTGGCGACTTCTTTCACCATCTGGGCGCCCATGTTTTCATAGGCATCTTCGAGTTCGACTTCTTTGGCAACAGTGACGCCGTCCTTTGTGACGGTTGGTGCACCAAACGACTTCTCAAGAATCACGACGCGACCAGATGGTCCGAGCGTGACCTTGACGGCCTTGGCGAGCTTCTGCACGCCCCGAAGAATGCGCTCGCGCGCGTCATTGTCATAACTAATTTGTTTTGCGGTCATTGATGACTCCAATATGGATTGATGTGTGAGTGAGTGAGTTTGGTGAGTTGAACTTGATTAAGGCTTAGTGCACAGATTTAGTCGATGACGCCCAGGACATCCTCTTCGGTCATGATGAGCAGTGTCTCGCCGTCGATCTTGATTTCGGTGCCGGAGTAATTAGTGAAGATCACGGTGTCGCCCTTCTTCACTGAAAACGGCATGTATTTGCCAGTGTCTTTGTTGAGGATTCCCGATCCGAGTGCCACGATCTTGCCCTGCTTTGGCTTGTCTTTGGCGGTCTCTGGAAGGAAGATGCCTGAATCGGTCTTGGTCTGCGCCTCATTGCGCTTGACGATGATCTTGTCTCCGAGTGGTCGAACTTTCATGTGTGTGCCTTTCTTAAAAAACTGCTGTCAGAAACTGGACTCAATACGCTGGCCAATGACCCGCGTAGTGACGTTGAACGACCCGCCGGAGAGTTTCCAACATGGACTCCAGCGGGACGGGACGCTCAAGAACTGAAAATGCGCCTTCGCGCAGTGCCTCAGCAAGACCGCGCTCAGACTCGCGCGCAGAGACTTGGCGCGGTCGCACCACCACCATCGGTGGCACTGGACTCATCGCCCGAAGCAAATGCAAGACGCGCCCGCCGAGCTTTTCGTTCTGCGCAACCTCGGAATCATCCGCTGGGGTCGAAAGATCGATCACGGCGATATGAACGCGGTTGTGCAGGATGACACTTCGCGCCTCTTGCGCAGTGCGGCTGCGGATGCAGCGGATGCCCATTGGTTGCAGCAGTGGCGGCAACTGGTCAGCGAATGAGTCTTCGCGCCATCCCGCATACGCCAAAAGCAGGTTCAGGCGATGCGATCCACCTGCGCCTAGCGATGCCGCGGCGGCCTGCGAATCGAGATGTTGGTGCAAAGACGCAACCATGAGCGGCACCGTAGAGCAAACCGCGTGCCATCCCAGAAACGGACCCCCCCGCCCTCATACCCATCCACCATGCCTTAAGAGAGGTTTTGGGGTGAAATCTGCCAAATTGGCGGTACCCCGCCGATCGCGACCGCCCCATATACCTTGGCAGAATGATCGACGTTTCAGTCAGCCAACTCTTTCGTGACTCTGCGACCTACCTAGGCAAGAACGTTCGCCTCAAAGGATGGGTGCGCACCCGGCGCGACTCGAAGGCTGGCATCTCGTTTATTCAGCTGAGCGATGGGTCGTGCTTCGACAGCGCGCAAGTGGTCGTGGCAAACTCGATGCCTAACTATGCGAGTGAGATTCAGAAGCTCACAGCAAGTTGCTCGATCATCGCCATTGGCGAGATCGTCGCGAGCCAAGGCAAGGGACAGTCAGTCGAGATGCAAGCGACGAGCGTCGAAGTGGTGGGATGGGTCGAAGATCCAGACACCTATCCGATTCAACCCAAGCCGCACTCGTTTGAGTATCTGCGCGAGGTCGCGCATTTGCGTCCCCGCACCAACACCTTTGGCGCAATTGGTCGCGTACGCCACTGCCTCGCCATGGCGGTGCATCGTTTCTTCAGTGATCAAGGGTTCTATTGGATCCACACACCAATCATCACCGGCAGTGACTGTGAAGGAGCCGGACAGATGTTTCGCGTTTCGACGCTTGATCTTGCGAACCTTCCGCGCACCCCGGATGGCAAGGTTGATTTCTCACAAGACTTTTTCGGAAAAGAGACCCATCTCACAGTCTCAGGACAGCTCAACGTCGAGACTTGGTGCGCCGCGCTGAGCAAGGTCTACACCTTTGGCCCAACATTTCGCGCCGAGAATTCGAATACCAGTCGTCACTTGAGCGAGTTCTGGATGATCGAACCTGAGATCGCCTTTGCGACTCTCAATGAAGATGCCCAACTCGCTGAAAACTTGCTGAAATACATGCTGTCTGCGCTGCTAAACGAACGCGGCGACGACATGAAGTTCTTCGCCGAACGCATCGACAAGGAGTGCATCACACGCGTGCAGAAATTGGTCGAGGCCCCATTCGAGCGGATGGATTACACCGACGGAATTCGTCATCTCGAAGCCGCCATCGCCAAGGGTCACAAGTTTGAGTATCCAGTTTCGTGGGGGACAGACTTGCAGAGCGAGCATGAGCGATATCTAACTGAGCAACTCGTGGGGCGTCCTGTGATCTTGATGAACTACCCCAAAGACATCAAAGCCTTTTACATGCGCATGAACGATGATGGCAAGACGGTGGCGGCGATGGACATTCTCGCACCCGGAATTGGTGAGATCGTCGGCGGCAGTCAACGCGAAGAACGACTCGACATGCTCGACAAGCGCATCGACGAGATGAAGCTCGATCGCAATGCATACAGTTGGTACCGCGACCTGCGTCGGTATGGCACCGTTCCGCATGCGGGCTTCGGACTTGGATTTGAGCGCACGATCGTCTACGCGACCGGCATGGCGAATGTGCGTGATGTCATCCCGTTTGCCCGCACGCCAAAGAGTTGCGAGTTCTGAACGCGCGCCCAGCAGCTCACTGCTGATTGCGTGGCATCATTGGCGGAAAGATGCCAGGCAAGAGTCGATCTCGAAAGTGCATGAAATCGCGCCGCCACGAGCCAGTTGTGAGGTTGTCGGCGGGCTGCGCGTAAAAGGGACCGTAGCCGCCGCCTGGCGGACCCTCGACCAGCGCGACAAGGCGCGAGTTCTGCAGCGAGTAACTCTCAGTCGACCCGTCGACGTAGCTGTAGGTGATGTAGTTGGGCTCCCAGAATGCGGGAGTGTCGATCCATCCTTGCCATCCGCCAGTGGTGCCCCACGCGGCAGGATTGGGAGCACCCGCGGGTGCCGGCGTCCCAACAGGAGGACGCGGATCGATGACCCATGGTTGCTGGTTGTAGTTGAGTCCGGTGGTGCCATCCGATTCAACAATCGATAGCAGCGTCTGCGATGGTTGTTTGATGTGCTTGGTGTGCGAGGTGATCATTTCGCGCGGCGTGACTCCTTGCGCGCAGAACCACGGCGCCCACGTTTGACCGAAACCGAAATTGTCGTGTGGTGTCATGACGCCGACGAATGCGCTCAGCGAGTAACTGCGAATGCGAGTCGTTGGATCAAGTGGCGACCTGTAGAGCTGAGCCGATCCCATGTATGGGTAGAGCCGTCCACCTGAAAGAGCCTTCGCATTCACAACCGTGCTGTTGACGCCATACTGGTACTCGACGCCACCCACGAGCCCTGCGCCGTAGGAAGCAACCCATGAGTGATAGGACGTCTCGACCGTGTTTCCATTGTTGATCGAGATTGGAAAACTTCCACAGGGAAGGTTGTAGACGTGATAGAGATCGCCAGGAATCGACGTGCGAGGACTCGCCATAGCCCCGCCATTGTCAACCGAGTATGTCACCTGCGCGAGTGCGATCTGGCGCTGATTCGAGAGACATGACGCGACCTGCGCGAGCAACCGTGCCTTCGAGATTCCAACGATGAGCAGTGCGATGAGCAGCGCGATGATTGCGATGACCACCAAGAGTTCGGTAACGGTGAAGCCACGACGATAATTAATTCTAGTTTTCATTGGCCTTGATAGCGCGGCGTCATCGGTGGGATGACTCCCGGCAGCATGCGGTCGCGAATGTGCATCCAGTCGCGACGCCAAGGTCCGGTCGCAAGATTGTCCGCTGGTTGTGCGTAGCGATGTCCGAGACCGACTCCTGGAGGACCCTGAATCGCACTGACAATCTTTTCGTTCTGCATAGAATACGACTCAGTCGACCCATCGACATAGCTGTATGTGATCGCCGATGGATGCCAAAACGCAGGCCAATCGATCCACCCTTCCCATCCACCAGAGTTGGCCCACGACCCTGGAGTTGGCGTGCCTGGAGGTGGCGGCGAACCGAGCGGCGGCCGCGGATCGATGACCCATCCCTGATTGTTGAAGTTGAAACCGTCGTTGTCATCTTCAACGATCGACATGATTGTCTGCGATGGAAACTTGTGATGGTTCACATGGGTCGTCACCCACTCGCGCGGTGTCACGGATTGCGTGCAGAACCAGTCATCCCACTTGTTTGCCCACTCTTCTGAATCTTCAGGAACCGTTCCTCCAACAAATCCGCTGAGCGAGTAGCTGCGAAGGCGGCTCGTTGGATCGAGCGGAGATTTGTAGACGGGAGTCGATCCAACGTATGGAAAGAGCCTTCCCTTGGTGACTGCGCCCTCGAGTTCGGACGCGCCATTCATGTTCGCGCCGTAGGAAGATGTCCAACTGTGGTACGACTCAGGCACAGTGTTTCCCTTGTTGATTAGGATGGGAAACGATCCACATGTATTGGTGAGCGTGAACGAGAAGGGGCCATTGGAGGTTCGATTGCTGGCGTATGCGCCGCCGTTATCGGTGGCGTAACTCGTCTGTCCGAGCGAAATCTGCCGCTGATTTGAGAGGCAAGAGGCAGTTCTCGCCATCATTCGCGCCTTGTCGAGCCCGACGATGAGAAGCGCAATGAGCAAGGCGATGATCGCCACGACCACGAGAAGTTCGGTGACGGTGAACCCACGCAGGTGCGCCTGTGAACGACCTCTGAAAGCAACCGCTGGGCGATTCATCGTTGCAAGAGGGTATCCTCGACACCATGAAAAAACTCCTGACCATTCTTGTTTCGTGCGCTGTGCTCGTGGCCTGCGACGACTCGCAACCTGCTGCACAAGCCCCACCACCATCGCAGCCTCAGGCGACTGAGAAAGTTCCTGCTGCCACTACGCCAGTTGCCACTACGCCAGTTGCCACTACGCCCGTCGTCACCACGACTGTTGCAAAGCCGCCAGCTGTAAAAACGCCTGAGAAATCAGGTGCGCCCGCGACCGGCACATCATCGGTCGCCAAAGAGCCCGATGCAACCACACCCGTTGCGATCGACAACACAGTTGCGCCGGCTAAGCCCGCCAAGCCTTCGAAGAGGAAGCCCGCGGTTGCCAAAACGGTCGAGCCAGAACCAAATCCTGTTGCTGAGCCTGTTGTTGTAACCGCCCCTGCTTCGGATGTTCCACCTGAGTTACAAAAGTACGCAGCGCTGGCGGCAACTCCAAAGTTTCGCGAGTTCACCGCGCTTGCCGCCGAGCGACACACTCTGCAATTGCGCGCTTCACAACTTCGCCTCGAAATGCGGGGAGTCGTCGCCACCGACGCGCAGCAAGCTGCAGTTGCCGCCGTCCAGCAACAAATCGGCAAGGTCGGCGACAGAATGGATAGCTACGTCTCTGGAAAGACATGGTCGCAAGACGAACTCATCACGATGGACTTCATCGTCTCAGAGCAGATGCGCTTGCGTCCACCTCCCGGCTGAGAGAGCCGTGAAGCGAGCAACACATGGCTATCCAATGCAATATTAATCAACGTGGACGGATGCTTCGACTCATCGCCGGCGTACTCATTGAGGGCCCGGGATGGATCGTGCTTGCGCTTCGATTCACTGATTTTCTCTCGGGCGACTGGCCATGGTTTGTCGGCGGCGGCGCTGTGTTTCTTGGAATGTTTTTGATTCTCGAAGGGGCGCTCGGATGGTGCGTCGTTCGTGCGCTGGGGGTCAACACTTCGGTGTAAAGCGCCGACCAAGACAGATCACGATGTCGTGTAATCACAACCACTCGAAACCCACATCTGGTTCGACCCATCCACTGTGCAATGCCGATCTGCTCTCGGCGGTGGCGTGTGGCGCACTGCTCGGCGGTGGATTGCTCGCGCACTTCAATGGTGCCCCAGCGAGTGTTGAGACTCAACTGCTGCTCGCCTCGTGCGCAGCAGGTGGATGGCACGTCACCATTCGATCGCTGACGCAACTCGCGCGATTTCAGTTCGACGTCGACTTGCTGATGCTCGTTGCCGCAATCGGGGCGGGACTGATTGGTCGACTCGAAGAGTCGGCGATCCTGCTCTTGCTCTTCTCACTGGGACATGGACTCGAAGGTCTCGCCACCGATCGCGCGCGCAACGCGATTCGCGCGCTGGGCACGTTGACTCCAAAGGTCGCCCGAGTAGTACGAAATGGGCGCGATATTGAACTTGCCGTCGAAGAACTCGCCGTCGGCGATCTCGTGCGCGTGATGGCGGGCGAGCGCATTGCCGTTGACGGTGATGTGCGCGAGGGAACCAGCGCGGTCGATCAGAGTCCCATCACTGGCGAGAGCGTGCCGATTGTGAAAGAAGTTGGTGACGATGTCTTTGCCGGCACAGTCAACGGCGATGGATTGCTGCTCGTCGCCACCACCAGATTGGCATCGCAATCAACGATGGCGCGCATGGTGAAGCTCGTCGAAGAGAGCCAAGTAAACAAGGGACGCACGCAGCGGCTCACCGAACGATTTACGCGCATCTACACCCCCATCGTGCTAGTGAGCGTGCCGATGATCATCGCTGTATTGACATCATTCTTCGGCATGACGTTCGCTGATGCATTTCTGCGCGCGATGGCTGTGCTGGTGGGGGCATCCCCTTGTGCGCTGGTGATTTCAACGCCAAGCGCGGTGCTCGCTGGCGTGGCGCAGGCCGCGCGCAGTGGCGTGCTCATCAAGGGTGGAATGCATCTCGAAGCGCTCGGCATTGTGCGGGCGATTGCCATCGACAAGACTGGCACCGTGACGCAAGGGCGTCCTGATGTGACCGATGTTGTTGCCGCGGATGGATTCACCCCGCGCGATGTGATTGCCATCGCGCTCGCGCTCGATCAACACTCATCGCATCCACTTGCCCTTGCCGTGGTGCGGCGTGCGAAACGCGATGGAGTGAGTGCGCGTGAGATACGCGACATTCGCGCGATTCCTGGGCGCGGCGTTGAAGGCGTAATCGGTGATTCCCGCGCCCTGATCGCTGGCCCCCGCGCATTTTCGAAGGGCGAAACCGCCACGATTTCAGGGCAGCTTCAGACGCAGATCGATCTTCTTGAAGATCGGGCGCGCACAGTTTCAGTGGTTGCGTTGGGCGACCAGTGCGTGGGGGCTATCGCGATGGCAGATCAAGTGCGGCCTGACGTCGCGCAGATTTTCGCGCGACTCAAGTCTCTTGGCATTCGACATCTCGTCATGCTCACTGGTGACAACGCCAAGGTTGCGCAGGCAGTCGCCGCACCGCTTGGCATCGATGAAGTGAAAGCGGGATTGCTTCCTGAGCACAAGATTGCTGAAGTGCAGATGCTGATAAAGACATGGGGGGCGGTCGCCATGGTCGGCGATGGCGTCAACGACGCGCCGGCGTTGGCCTCTGCAACGGTTGGCATCGCGATGGGAGCGTCGGGCACTGACGTTGCCCTTGAAGCGGCAGATATCGCGTTGATGGCAGATGACCTGTCGAAACTGCCCTTTGCCGTTGGTCTGAGTCGCGCCGCGCGGCGCACGATCATGCAGAATGTCACCATTTCGCTTGGAGTGGTGGCGGTGTTGATTCCGTGTGCGTTGTTCGGGGTCGTGCCGCTGAGTTTGGCTGTCGTCTTGCACGAAGGCAGCACAGTGGTCGTCGCGTTCAATGCGCTTCGCCTGTTGTTGTACAGGGAGTCCAAGTGAAAACAGGGCTCGTTCTGCTGAGTCTCGCCGCATTTGCCGCGCCGTGCGGCGATGCGCCCAAGCCCATTGAAATCATTCGCGCCGTGATTACCGCTGATGCCATGCGCGCCGCCGTCGCAGAACTATCGAGCGACGAAATGGGTGGACGCTTCTACCGCAGTCCATTCGCCGAAAAAGCAGCGAAGTGGATCGAGGCGCGATTCGATGCTCTGGCACTGGCAAAGGGTGCGACGAAAGAGAGCTATCGGCAAGCGATCGACAAGAATGTTGAGAGCGGTCCAAATCTCATTGCGACCCTGGCCGGTAGCGGCACGGGATACATCATCGTGAGCGCGCACTATGACCACTTGCGCCCCAAGCGCACCGGCGAAGATCGCATTTACAACGGAGCCGATGACAACGCCTCGGGTGTTTGTGGAATGCTCGCAGTTGCACAGGCGCTGAAAGAACTCATCGCCAAAGGTGAGGCGCCATCGTGCACAATTCTGTTTGTCGCCTTCAACGGCGAAGAGGCAGGGCTTCTGGGATCGCGCGCCTTTGTGAAGTCGCCCACCGTGCCGCTGGGCGAGATTCGCGGGGTATTCAATATGGACATGATTTCACGCGGACCCCCTCGCGAGATTTTCATCGATGGTGGACCCATTGGCGCACCAGTGGTCGAGGCACTGAAAGTTGCCAACGAAACCATTGGCATGAAACTTCGTTTAAATGAACATCCAGATTGGCTTGATCGCAGCGATCAAGGGCCGTTCCTGGCAAAGAAGGTGCCGGCCGTGCTCTTCTCTGTCGAAGATCACGCTGACTATCACAAGGTCTCAGATGAGGTTGCGAAAATCGATCCAGCCCTCGCCGCCGAGACCGCGCAACTCGTCGCACTTGCCGCGCTCAACTTGTCGAAAGCCCCATTTACGGCGCGAGTTGAGGTGGTGCCAGCGGTGCCAGCGGTGCCAGCGGTTGACCACTGACCCGCTACTTTTCGCCCGGCGCTTCTGGCACTGCGCGGCCATGCGGATCTGCAAGCGGTTGCGAGTGATCGCCAACACCGCCCTCTTCACGCGCAAGTTTGTCGCGCATCGCAGAGTCGGTGATATGTTCGAGCACCATCGCAGTGGAATGCACGTGATCTTTCGCGATGGCGAGGCGCTGCATGAGATAGATCTCCCATAGTCGGTGGGACCGCACCAGCGATGCTCCCTCGACTCGGCCATGCGCGGTGAGTCGCGCAACATTTCCGGCACACTCGACGCGGCCATCCCGCACGAGGCGGGCGATCGCCGCGCGCGCCAACCAGTTTGGAATCGCACTGCCCCGCACGAGCAATCCGCGCAGTTGCGCCACATCGACTGCCCGACCATCTTCATCAAGCCGCCAGAGCAATCCAAGGGCGTCTTCTCGTGCGATGCGCAGCGTGAGCAGCCACCGATGCGCGAGACGCACCACGATTCCTCGGCGCGGCGAGATGATGATGCACACCACAAGCAGCGCGCCAAGAGTTGCGGCGATTGATCCAGCGCTTGATGCATCACGACCACCCGTCACTAGTCCCGGGGCGAGTGATGTGGCAACCCAGTGCCCGAGCACCGCGCCAACAATGCCGACGATCATCGCGCCCACGATGACTCCCGCGAGTCGGTCGCTGAAAAGTCGTGCCGCAGCCGCTGGAATGATCATCATCGCCACAACGAGAATGCTGCCCACCGACTCGAACGCTGCGACGCACGTCGCGGCGGCCATCCCAAGAACTATCGACTCCATCAACTTGGGACGGCAACCGAGTGTGCGCGCGAGCGCGGGGTCGAACGCCATCAACTTGAGTTCCTTCCAGAAGATGAACGCCAAGGCGATGTTGAGCAGCGTGACTGCGCCAAGCACGAGCGCGGCCCGCGGTATCTCGCTACCCGCAATCAGTATCGAGTCGAGTGGCGCTAACTCGACCGCACCATAGAGCACGCACGATGGATCAAGGTCGACGCGGTCGGCGACCTGCACGATCAAGAGGAGTCCGAGGGCGAACATCGTGGTGAAGACGATGCCGAGTGCCGCGCCAGAGTCGATGCGGGCAAAACGCGCGAGCGACGCCGAGGCAAGTGTCGCGAACACTCCTGCCGCGGCCGCACCCAGGAACATGAAGAGTGGATCGCGTGTCCCCGAGAGCAGAAATGCAATTGCGATTCCGGGCAAGACCGCGTGCGAGATCGCATCGGCGACCATCGATGTGCGCCGTACCACAAGAAATGCGCCTGGCACAGCGCACGCAATTGCACTGAGCGCACCGATGGCGATGATCCATCCATCGACTGCCCATGTCCATGCGTTCATGAGGGTGACCCTCGAACGCGCGACGCGCTTGCCCGCGCTAGCAACCCGCGGCGCGGAGCGAAGATCAGCGCGACCGCGAAGAGTGCCGCGGCGAAGAGCACAATGCATGGACCAGTGGGAAGGTTTGGCGCGGACGAGCTCACGAGTGTGCCTCCGACGCCGCTGACTGCACCCAGCGCTGCTGCGAGTGGCAGCAACGTGGCGAATCGATCGGTGCATAGGCGCGCTGCAGTTGCGGGCAAGATGAGGAGCGCAAGAATCAGTATCAGCCCGACCGCTTGCAATCCTGCAATCACAACTGCTGTGACAATCAGCAGCACGAGTGCATCAAGCCAGCGCACAGGACGGCCAATCGTGCGGGCGAACGATTCGTCGAAGCAAAGCAACCGCAACTCTTTGGTGAGCAACACCACGAGCGCGACGCAGGCAAGCGCCACAATCGACGCTGCGCGCAGGTCGCTCGCCACCATTGATGCGGCGTGACCGAGAATGAAACTCGAGAGCCCCGCTTGGTGTCCTTTGGGCGAGGCTTGAATCACCGTCAGCAGCGCCGTGCCGAGACCGAAGAATGCGCCAAGCACGATTGCCATCGCCGTCTCGTCGCTCACCCGCGCGCCGCGCCGAATCACAAGCACTGCGATGACTCCGGCAATCGCGCCAACTGCGGCGCCGGCCAGCAAGATCCACGGTTCTTTGCCTGTTCCACCCATCGCAACAGAGACCAGATATGCCGCAGCAATTCCAGGAAGTGTGGCGTGTCCCAGTGCATCGCCCATGAGTGCGCGGCGACGCAAGAGAAGCAGACATCCAGCGACTCCCGCTGCGCCGCCGAGCAGTGCCGTTGCGGCAGCGACGACTTGCGTGTTGTAATCCAACCCGATCATCCCAGTTGCGCCTTCTGCATGCGCTGCGCAGCTTCGTCGAGCAGTGTGAGGCGGCCGCCATACGTTTGGCGCAGTCGTTCATGGGTCATCGTCGTTGCGGTCGGTCCACTGGCAACCACGCGCGTGTTCAACAGGATCACCCAATCGAAATACTCGCGCGCAGTTTCGAGGTCGTGATGCACAACTATCACGGTGCGTCCCTCACCGCGCATGCGTCGCAGCACAGCAATGATCGCTTGCTCGGTGGCGGCATCGACTGATGCGAAAGGTTCGTCCATCAGATATAGCTGCGCCGATTGGGCCAGCGCGCGCGCCAGAAAGACGCGCTGTTGCTGTCCACCAGAGAGCTGTCCGATCTGCTGATGCGATTCATCTGCGAGTCCAACACTGTCGAGCGCTTCGCGTGCCTTCGCGCGCTCTTGCTTGCCTGCGCGGTGAAACCATCCAAGGCGACCGAATGTTCCCATCATGACGACCTCCAACGCGGTGACAGGAAAGTCCCAGTCGACACTCTCGCGCTGTGGCACATACCCAACCAGCGCACGCTGCTCTTCGTAAGGCTTGCCATAGACGCGCACTTTGCCCGACGAGATTGGAATGAGTCCGAGACAGGCTTTCAAGAGTGTGCTCTTGCCAGCGCCGTTTGGACCAATCACGCCAACGATTGATTGCGCTGGTACGTCGAGGTCGACATCCCACAACACTGGTCGGCGGTGATATGCCACAGTCAACGCATGAATCGAGAGCGGACTCGTGCTCGAGTGTTCACACCCAGTTGGGTGGGCGGACGCTGGCTGATCTGCGGTGGTCATTTGGTGTTCCCTTCCGATTCGGCTGGCGATGTTGTAAGTCTGTGTGCATCGCCGCCAAGCGCGGCAACGATCGTGTGGGCATTCTTCTTGATCATGCCCGTGTACGTGCCTTGGGGAGTGCCAGCTTCACCCATCGCATCTGAGTAGAGCGATCCCCCAATGATGATCGTGTGATCGCGGGCCCGCGCCCCTTCGACCAGGGCCAGCACATTCTTGTCTGAGACGCTCGTCTCAACAAAGACTGCAGGCACATTTCGCGTCACGAGCAGATCGATCAAACGACGTATGTCATCAAGACCAGACTCGCTTTCGGTCGAAATGCCTTGGATTCCAGTGACTTCGACGCCGTAGCGGCGACCGAAGTAGGCAAACGCATCGTGAGCCGTCACGAGCACGCGGCGCTTTGGTTCAACCGAGGCAATCGCCTGCGCGATCGCTCGGTCAGCATCGATCCACTCGCGCCCGAGAGCCGCGACATTGGCCCGATAGAGCGATGCATTTGCAGGATCGCGCACCGAGAGTTCGTCTGCAACATGCGCCGCGCACTGCGACCAGATTGTGGGATCCATCCAGATGTGTGGATCGGGATGACCGTGCGAGCCGTCGCTGTGCAACAGCTGCGTCTGGGTGAGACTTGCCCCCGCTTCGATCACAAGTCGACCTCGTCTGCGCAACTTTGCAAAGACGTCGCCCATGCGTCCTTCAAGCATGAGTCCGTTGGCAATCACCACGTCGGCATCGGCGAGCGCGCGAACATCAGAAACAGTCACTTTGTAAAGATGGGGATCGACCCCCTCGCCCATCAGTGTCGTGACATCGGCGCGGTCACCCACGATGCGCTGCACCATGTCGCCGATCATTCCGGTGGTTGCCACGATCTGAAGTTTCGCAGCGCTCTGCTGCCATCCGAGCTGTGCGATCAGGATCAGCAGTGCCAACGCTGCCGTCACCCAAGCGCGCCCATTGGCAAATGTAGCCATGGCTACATCCTAGGCATGTCGCACGATCTCTGCAACAATGGCGCGCAATCCAATGCCAACCACAGCAGCAAGAGAGCGATTCATCAAGACCCGCAGCGATCATGCGACCGAGACCTTCGATGACTACACCGAGGCGGTCGACGAGATATGCGGCAAGTCTGGCACTTGCCGCGTGCGCGATTTGGCGCTGTTCATGCGCGTTTCGCACGTCACGGTGGTGCGCATCGTGCGCAGACTCGTCACGGAAGGCTTCGCGATAAAGGATCGCCACGGCCCAATCACACTCACCCCCGCTGGCATCCGCCTCGCTCGCGCCGCCCGAGCGCGCCATGCGACCGTGCTTGCGATTCTGCAAGCCATCGGGGTGCCGCTAACGCAGGCTCTGCGCGATGCCGAGGGAATCGAACACCACACAAGCGCGACGACCCTGCGCGCGATGCGCCGCTTTCTCGCCCGCGCCTAGCGCCCGAACTTCTGCATCATCACGTCGATTCGCGCAGTTGCCTGCAGCACCCGCGCGCGCGGTAACCGTCCACTGGCGAGCGCCATCGCCAACGCCTCAATCGCATCGCGCTGTCGATCGAGTCGGTGGCAGATCAAGAGGCAGTCGACTCCAGCTTCGATCGCCCGCACCGCCGCTTCGCCGGTACCCATCGTTCCGGCGATTGCTTCCATCTCGAGACAGTCGCTGAAGACGACCCCTTCGAAGCCGAGCTCTTCGCGCAGCACTCCCTCGATGACCTTGCGACTCATGGTTGCGGGAACACCGGCATCAATCGCCTCAAAGACGACGTGGGCGGTCATGATCGAGGCGACCTGCGCGCGCGTCGCAGCGATGAAAGGCGGCAACTCGATGGCGCGCAGACGTTCAATCGCATGAGAGAGCCTAGGAAGCGCCAGATGGCTGTCAACATCTGTATCGCCGTGACCAGGAAAGTGTTTCGCGCACGCCGCAACTGAACCCGCCTGCAGCGCGCTGATGAACGCGACCGCGCACTGGGCGACCACCGAAGAATCGCGACTGAACGACCGTTCTCCAATAACTGGATTTGCTGGATTGCTATCGACATCAACAACCGGTGCAAAGTCAAGATCGATGTTCGCGCTGCGCAACTCGCGCGCGAACACGCCACCAACGCGCGCGGCCTCGGCAGCGCCGGCCGATCCAATCTCCCGCATCGCTGCGACCGAAGTCATCCCTTCTCGCAACCGCACCACCCGTCCACCTTCGTGATCGATTGAGACGAATATCTTGCCGCCTGCGACCTCGCGCGCGCACTCCTTGACCGCGGCCGCAATCGTTGCCAGTGCAGCGTGGCTCGTTGCATTGCGCGCAAAGAGAATCACGCCGCTCACACCCGCGTGAATCATCTCGCGCGCTGCATCGTTGACGACCGGCCCGTCAAAACCCACGCACAAAAGGCGCGCTGCCATCCTGCGATCTGCTGCTGTTGCCATGGCGCGAAAGGTAACCGCCGCGCACCGATAATCGCGCTGAGCGAATTTGTTGTAGAGATAGGACGTGCAGAGCTCTCAGATGACCCGCGCGATACGCGAACGCAACTATGCGATATTCGCGGTCGGCTTCGCCTTTTCGGGATTCGGTCTGCAAATGCTCACGACTGTCATCCTGTGGGATCTCTGGCTGCGCACGCACGATGCGTTGGTGCTTGGGATGGCGGGACTCGCCCGCGCACTTCCGGTTGTTGTGCTTGCCCTCGTCTCGGGTCATGTAGCCGACCGCCACAGTCGCAAGCGCATCATCGCGCTCACACAAGCTGGATTCGTCGTCGTCTGCGGTGCCTTTGCGTTGGCAAGTTCGATGCAGGCACCGATGTGGGTTTGGTACGCGCTGCTAGTCACCTCGGGATGCGTGCGCAGTTTCAACGGTCCTAGCCGCAGTTCGCTCTTGCCTCTGCTCGTGCGACCTGAAAACTTCGAGAATGCGGTCACCTGGAATAGCGGCATCTTTCAAGCGGCGGCGGTGCTTGGTCCTGTCACGGCGGGTGCACTTCTCGGTTTGGGAGTCCCAAGTTGGGTGATCTTTCTTATCTGCGGCGCGCTCATCGCAGTGATGGGAGTGCTCGCGCTGCAACTGAATCCGCGCGAAGAGGCGCGTGCGAATGCCACGCTCACAGTGCGCTCGCTGCTCGCTGGCATGAGTCACATTTATAAAGAGCGCGCGATCTTGGCAACGCTCACGCTCGATCTGTTTGGGGTACTCCTGGGCGGGGCAACTGCGCTACTACCGATCTACGCGGATGAGATACTTGGGGGCGGTCCAATGCTTCTTGGCTGGCTCAAAGCATCACCGTACATCGGCGCATTCCTGATGGCAGTTTGGATCGCCGCGCGGCCGCGCATGCGTTACGCGGGTCCGGCACTGCTGCTCAGCGTGGGAGTCTTCGGCGCGTGCATGATTGTCTTTGGACTCTCGACATCGATTTGGGTGAGCATGCTCGCGCTCTTCATCTCAGGCGCAGTCGACAACGTCAGCGTGATCATCCGTCACACACTCGTGCAGACACGCACTCCAAATGAGTTGCGAGGACGGGTGAGCGCGGTCAACTCGCTCTTCATTGAGTGCAGCAACGAACTCGGAGCATTCGAGAGCGGACTCGTTGCGCGATTCTTTGGACCAGTCGTGAGCGTTGTTAGTGGCGGCATCGGCACACTCATCGTGGTTGGATCGATCGCTGGTCTATTTCCAGAGATCAGAAAACTACGAACGATGGTGCAGCAAGAGCCCGATCAGACGACGTGATCAGTGACTCGAAGACTCAGTGGTTGTTGGTCGAGGCCGCGCATTCGCGGGCACCGCAGCACGCTTGAACGGTCGCCTCGTCTCCATTGATCATCGCGTGAAAGACAGCTGATGGGATCGCCAATATGCGAGCCGGGTCACGCTCAATGATCGAATTGAGGAGAATAATGTTCGTGATATCGACGCCTGTGGCGCTATCAACGACTTCGACATGCCGTCCACTGCGAACGGTTTCGTGCAGTTCGGAGGCGGTTATGAACGCACTGCGACTGGTGTCATAGAGACGGCGATTTGGGTACTTACGAATGCGAATAACGTCTTTGATCATCGGTTCTCTTAGGGGGTGCGAGTGACTGACCCCATCATATTCGCACCGATTCGCAATTGGTTTCGTTCATTCGGCGATTTTTGGCGAGATAACTGCGAGCCCATAATCCATGGCTGGCACCGGGGCGGCCGTCCGTGGCGGCAGTGCGATGGACTTGGTTGCCGTGACCACTCCGAGTTTGGCAAGATTAGTGGGCGCGCCGCCCTTTCCGCGCCAGACGAGCAGCGCACCTTCACTCTTGATTCGTGCCAGGTCTATCCAAGGTGAACGCGCCGGGATTCCATCGACCAAGACATCGGGATGGAAATTTCCATAAACGGCGATGTTTCCTGCGCTAAACATGTCGCCGATGACAATCGTGAGCGGGGCAGGATTGCCACCCGCAGTCACCCCCGCGTTTGCTATCCAAAAGTCTTCAGCCGCGCGAGCCAGCGCTTCTCCCGGATGCTTCACATTCGCGATGTAGCCGCTGATGTATGGGCGCACTATGTTGCGGCTCATCGCAAAGAGCAACATTCCACCCGCGAAGAGAATCCAAGTAATCCACATCGCGCGAAGTCCGCCAGCGAGGATCGGACGGGTGATGAAGAGCACGCCGGCGAGTCCAATGAACGGAAACCACGGCAGAGCCCAAAGTCCCAGCAAGCGCAAGTTGAGTAGCGCAGAGAGCGCCATCGCAATCGCCACGGGAACGATGATCACGAACGCGTAGTACCCACCCGCACCCGCACTCGCCCGTGTCATGGGCCCCGCTTCGATGGTCGCATCACCGCGTTTGTTCGGCGCGCCAGAAAAGAGCACAAAGAGGAAGAGCCACACGCCGCAGAGTGCGCCGATGGTTGCGATGAGAAACTCCAGCGGAGAGGTGAAGCGTCCCCACCAAGGTTCGGGCTCGTGTTGCCGCGCAAAGGGAGTTCGCAGAGGTGAGAAGTCGATCTGCCACATGCCATACACGTGGGGAGCGATCGTGACGAGCCCTACCAGGATCGCAAGCCACGGTCCCGCCCCCTTCCAGAGGGCGCGGCGTTCGCGGCTCGTGAGTGTGAAGAGCACCACCGCTCCCGCAGGAAGTGCAGCGGAATACTTTCCATACACCGCCACGGCACTGAAGAATCCAAAGGCGATCCAGCCAAGAAGGGATCCATTGATCGCGCGCCATCCAGCCCACATTGCCGCGGCCAGAAATGGCAACTGCACCGAGTTGTGATTGAAGACATCGCAACCTTGGTTATAGAAGATGCATCCTTGCACGAAGAGCGCGGCGATGAGTGCGCGCCACGGACCGACAACTTCAAGCGCAGCGCGCCAGACGATCCAAGTGGCGATCGCTGTCATCGCGGGGCCGAGAAAGAACTGGGGCCAAATCGCGCGATCGGTTGCGACGCTCAGTGCTTCTGCGATCCATGCAGGAAGTGGTGGATGCTTCCAGTAACAAAGTTGCCAACTCGGGCCCCACGCGAGAATGTCAATGTGATCGAGTGGAAGGTTTCCTTGGGTCGCAAGCGTGCCCAGTGACCACGCGAGAAAGATCGCGAGTGTGGTGATCCAGAAAAGACAAGTCGTCGAAAGACAAGTCGTTCTCAGTCGCGCGCGCGGCACGATCACGCGCCGTAGGCCTCGATCGCCTTCTTGCCATACACGGTTGCTGGTCCACCATTCATCAGCGTGCAGACGTCAAGTGTTTCGTGCAGTTCTTGAAGTGTGGCGCCAGCAGTCTTGGCGGCTTTCACATGATGGATGATGCAATTTTCGCAGAGCCGCGAGATGCCGCAGGCGACTGCGATGAGCTCTTTCGTCTTAGTGTCGAGCACGTTCGCGGCGAGCGCTGCGTGATGAAGTTGTTTGAATGCAGCGGCGGTTTCAGGTGTCATAGTGAGGTCCAGTGGGTACGGTTGAAGTGATTGACGAAAGGCGAGCATAGATGTTCGCACTGTTGACGCGCCGCCGCCTGCTGCTATAGTTGCCGCCCTGACTGCGGGGTAGAGCAGCCTGGTAGCTCGTCGGGCTCATAACCCGGAGGTCGTTGGTTCAAATCCAGCCCCC